>NZ_LT607483.1:425135-461969 GCF_900095235.1 Janthinobacterium sp. UMAB-60 | reverse complement strand
AAGCAAGTGTTCCACGCCGATCTGGTCTTGCAAGGCCAGCCGCTGCGTGCGCACCCACGGCGCGATCTCGGCGGCCGTCTGGTAAAACGTCATGTGGCGGCTGCCCGAATACGACGACGCCGTCACGGCCAGCGCATGCAGCAGCCCATCGGCCAGCGCCGCGTCCAGGCGCGGCAGGTCGAGCATGCGGTGCAGCAGGCTGACCAGCGGGGTATTGTCGAGCAGGGAGTTGGGCGGCGAGGCATGCCACTGGCGCAGCAGCCAGCCAAACGACAGCAGCGACAGCCAGCGCGCGCCCGAACGGATCACGCCCAGCGAATCGGCGCGATACACTTGCTCGACCTCGATATGCTGCCACACGTCGAGCAGCTTTTGCACGCCTTCGCCGAAATTGTCGGCCCGGCAAGCCAGCGCCGTGGCGTTGATGGCCCCGGCCGAGGTGCCGCAGATGATGTCGAACGGGTTGCGCGCCGGCGCCCAGCCCGCTTCCCACAATATCGCCGAAATCGCCTGCAGCACGCCCACCTGGTAGGCGGCACGGGCGCCCCCTCCCGTGAGTATCAAGCCTGTTTTATTTTGCATTCCCATGCCGGCAGATTAGCAGGGTCTTGATGCTTTGTGGAAAAGATTAGTCACCTCTGACCATGCCTTCACGGCGTGGATCAGCCCCGCCAAACCAGAAATCCTTGCCATGCGCATTCAGGCGCATGATGCCCTGCAGGCCGGAATTCTGTTCGATGACGCGCACCTCATGGCCCATCGCTTGCAGCGCCTCGACTTGCGCGGCAGGCGCGCGGCCCTTTTCCAGCTCCGTCGGGCCATTGCGGCTGCCGAAGTTCGGCAGGATGATCGCCTGCTGCACGTTCAAGCCCCAGTCCATGGTGCCGACGAGCACCTTGGCGACATAATTGATGATGGACGAGCCACCGGGCGAACCCGTCGCCAGCACCAGCTTGTGCGTGCCCTTCTCGAACACGAGGGTGGGCGACATGGCGCTGCGCGGACGCTTGCCCGCCTCGACGCGGTTGGCGATGGGACCGTCGGCATCGCGCGAATCGAACGAGAAATCCGTCAGCTGGTTATTCAGCAAAAAGCCGTCGACCATCTGGCGCGAGCCGAACGCGTCTTCCACGCTGGTGGTCATCGACAGGCCGCCGCCAAAAGCGTCCACCGCCACCAGGTGCGACGTCGACGGGCGCTGCAGCGCGTTATCCATGCCCCACGCCACCTGCATGCCGGGCGGCGTGCCGGGCAAGGCTTTCACCATGGATTTGTCGCCGATCAGCGAGGCGCGCTGGGCCAGGTAGGTTTTATCGAGCATCGAGGCGATACCGTTGCCCGGCAGCGGCACGAAATCCGTGTCGGCCACGTAGCGGTTGCGGTCCGCGTAGGCCAGGCGCCCCGCTTCCGAAAACAAATGGATCGCCTGCGCATCGAGCACGCCGTCGACGGGCGCATATGGACGGATATCCTTCACTTCCAGGATGCCCAGCATCTGCGCGATGGCGATGCCACCCGCCGATGGCGGCGGCATGCCGCACACGGTCCAGGCCTTGTAATCACTGCACACAGGCTCGCGCACCTTGGCGCGGTAGTTGGCGATATCAAGCGCCGTCAGCTTGCCCGGATTGCTCGGGTGCGACGCCACCTTGGCGGCGATGTCGCGCGCGATGCGGCCGCTGTAAAACGCGTCGGCGCCGCCGCGGGCGATCTCGCGCAGGGTGCGCGCCAGCTGCGGGTTTTTCAGCACATGGCCGACGGGCCAGGGCTTGCCTTCGCCGTCATAGAAATACACGGCGGCGACGGGGTCGCGCTTCAGGGCCTGGTCCCAGCTCAATAGGCCGTTGAGGCGCTGGCTGACGGGAAAGCCGCCGTGCGCCAGTTTGATGGCGGGGCCGAACAGGGTCGCCCACGGCAGCTTGCCGTGTTCCTTGTGCGCCAGTTCCAGCATGCGCAGCACGCCCGGCGCGCCCACGGAACGCCCGCCCACCACGCCCGTGGCGCGCGAGACGGGGCTGCCGTCAGCGTTCTGGAACAAGTGTTCATCGGCGGCGGCGGGCGCCGTTTCGCGCCCGTCGAACGCTTGCACGCCCTTGGCCGTGGAGTACAGCAAAAAGGCGCCGCCGCCGATGCCCGACGATTGCGGTTCGACCAGGGTCAGCACCAGCTGCGTGGCGATGGCCGCGTCGATGGCGCTGCCGCCTTTTTTCAGCATCTGGTAGCCGGCATCGGCGGCCAGCGGATTGGCGGCGGCGACCATGAATTTCTGCGCCGCCCAACCACTTTTTTCCGCATACGCGGTGGCGATTTCCGGCGCCTTTTGCGGCACTTCGGCAAAGGAAGGATGGGCAGCCAGAGCTCCCAGCAAGGTCAGGCTCAGCGCCAGCGGCTTCAATGTGATCATGGATTCTCCGATAAAAAAAGGGCGCACAGCCGAGCAAGGCTGTACGCCCCATACGGGGGTATCCTACATCAAATCGCGCCGCGCTTATTTCGGCTGCATGCGGATCGCGCCATCCAAACGTATCGTTTCGCCATTGAGCATGACGTTTTCCACGATGGCTTTCACCAGCTGCGCGTATTCGCCGGGCTTGCCCAGGCGCGATGGGAACGGCACCATCTTGCCCAGCGCATCCTGCACTTCAGCCGGCATGCCCAGCAACATCGGCGTCTCGAAGATGCCGGGCGCCACCGTCATGACGCGGATGCCGTTGCGCGACAGGTCGCGCGCCATCGGCAGGGTCAGTCCCACCACGGCCGCCTTCGACGAAGCGTAGGCCGCCTGGCCGATCTGGCCATCGTAGGCCGCCACGGACGCCGTGTTGATGATGATGCCGCGCTCGCCTTCAGCCGTCGCATCCTGTTTCGCCATGGCATCGGCCGCCAGGCGGCACATATTGAAGGTGCCCACCAGGTTGATGTTGACGACTTTCTGGAACAGCGCCAGCGGATGCGGGCCATCCTTGCCCACGGTCTTCACGGCCGGCGCCACGCCGGCGCAGTTGACCAGGCCGCGCAGAGTACCCAGCTTGCCTGCCGCCGCCACCACGGCCATGCCGTCTTCTTCCGACGTGACATCGCACTGCACGAACACGCCGTTCAGTTCAGCGGCCAGCGCCTGGCCCGCCTCCGTCTGCACATCGGCCAGCACGACCTTGCCGCCAGCGGCCGTCAGCATGCGCGCCGTGGCGGCGCCCAAACCCGATGCGCCGCCCGTGATGATGAATACATTGTCCTGAATCTGCATGAAATCTCCTGAGTGATAAGGGCCGTGTTCCCGGCGCCCGATGGTTGATGCACGATGCCATTATTACGCTATTACGTTTACGTAAACGTAATGTCGGCGACAATTGTAGCCATTTTTGAGCTCACCGAGCGAAAACTTGCAGCCGCAGCCAATGGCAAGGCTAAAAACACTGCATGAAAGCGCCGTTGCGGTGGCAGATGCGGCCGTTGGCATCGAGCGTGGCATTGCCCGCGCCGTTGTAACGCGCGCCGGACGCGTCGCGGCAACCGCCCGTGTCGCAGGCACCGATGGGCTGCGGCGCGCGCGGCATCGGCATGGCCGGGCCGGGCGGCGGGGGTGCCATGGGCACGACGGGTGGCGCCGTGCGCTGCACGGGCATGCGGCCGATTACCTGCGCCACGGAACGGCGCGGCTGCACGGGCGGCGCCGGGCGGCAAGGTTCCACGGCCAGCTTGCCGCTGTCGTGCGGGTCGAGCTGGCACACGGGCAAGGACTCGGCCGGCGCCGCCGGCTCCTGCGCCCAGGCATGGCCGCCAGCGAACAGCAAGGCGCAGGCCAGCGCCGGTATGGTTTTTATCATCGTCTTCATGCCACCTCCCCAAGCATTGATCTTACCGCTTTCATTATTGGCACACACGGCGCCAGATGCCATGCACATGCTGCAACAGTGTTTTATTTCCTTTCAGCACTTTCCTTCTTGCCAGTATGGCATTACAATAAGAACGATTCTTATTCTCATTAACGGAATTCGAGCGCAGTTTATTCTCTTTTCATTCATTTATACCCGAGCCACCCGGAAGGCAGCCAGGAAATAACAACATCCGGAAAGTTCACCATGACCCAGCGCAGTCCCGCCTTCGCAACCTTCTTAGCCCCCGTCGCCCGTCCCGTCCGCCCCATGCATTCCGCCACCCTGCTCCTGCCCTGCCTGCTGTCGCTGGCCGTCAGCAGCGCCTGGGCCGAAGGCACTGTGGCCGCCGATCCCACCATGAACACGGTGGTCGTCACCGCATCGGGCACGGCCATCGACATCAAGGATGCGCCGGCCAGCATCAGCGTCATCACGCGCGAGGAAATCGAGCGCCAGCCCGTGTATGACCTGAACACCCTGCTGCGCCGCATCCCCGGCGTGACGGGCGGGACCGGCCCCGAAGGCGAGGCGTCGAAGATCAAGCTGCGCGGCTTGCCCGACAAGTACACTCTGATTCTGGTCGATGGCAAGCGCGTGGGCAGCTCGGCCGACACGGCTTACCGTCCCGACCTGGGCCGCCAGGACTTGAACTGGATCTCGCCCGACATGATCGAGCGCATCGAAGTGGTGCGTGGTCCCATGTCCTCGCTGTACGGCTCGGACGCCATGGGCGGCGTGATCAACATCATCACGCGCAAGGTGCCGGGCAAGTGGAACGGCTCGGCCACGGCCAACTACACGCAACCGCAGGACAGCGACCGCGGCACGGCACACCAGCTGGGCTTGAACCTGGCCGGCCCCCTGTCGGACACGGTCGGCATGCGCCTGGGCGTGAGCCAGACGCGCCAGAATCCCGATGAAAAATCCTTCGACAAAGCGGGCGCCATGGGCGGCGAACGCAACCAGACTGTCTCGGGTCAGCTGACCTGGGCGCTGGACAAGAAACAGAACCTGTCGCTGGACGCCAGCTATGGCAGGCAGGAAGCGAGCAATTCGAGCGCGCATGATGCGGATGGCGAGCCGCTGGTCTACAGCTGGGGCGCCAGCAAGCTGATACGCAAGAGCGTCAGCCTCGGCTACGAAGGCCGCTGGGACTTCGGCAAGACCACGGTCAACCTGTATCACAACGACTTCGATAACCAGGACGTCGGCACGGTAGCAAAATCCAAGGACAGCACGCTCGATGCCAGTCTGGAAAAACGGCTCGGCTGGGGCGGCATCGAGCAAATGCTGGTGATGGGTGGCCAGTGGAAGCACCAGGAACTGACGAACACGAATACCATCGGCACCGTGCCCACCGATTACCTGGGCAACACCGTGAGTGGCGCGACCTTGTCCGGCACCACCTCGGCCCTGTTTGCGGAAGATCAGCTGTTCCTGCGCGAAGACTTGACGGCCACGGCCGGCCTGCGCCTCGACCACCACAGCAAGTTCGGCAACCACTACAGCCCTCGCCTGTACCTGGTGTACCACCCCGCCCCCGCCTGGACCATCAAGGGCGGCGTCTCGCAAGGCTTCCGCGCCCCGAGCCTGAAGGAAAACTCGCCGGCGGCAGCCACCAACTCGGGCGGACGCGGTTGCGGCAGCCTGAAACCGCTGGGCTACGTCACCGGCTCCTGCTACATGGCCGGCAATGCGGACTTGAAACCGGAAACGAGCACGGCAGGCGAAATCGGCGTGGCGTGGGAACAGCATGGCTGGGACGTGGGCCTGACGTACTTCCACACGGACTTCAAGAACAAGATCGACTACGCGCCGCTGGGCTTTTACCAACAGCGCTGGTGGACCAAGATGACGAATATCCAGAAGGCGCGCACCAGCGGCCTGGAAGCGACGGCCACCATCCCGCTGACGAAAAACCTGAACTGGCGTAACAACGTCACCTACATGGCGGAAGCGAAAAACCTGACCACGGGCGCCAACCTGCTGTCCACGCCGAAACTGTCGTGGTACTCGGCGCTGGGCTGGCAAGTCAACGACCAGCTGTTCGGCGAAGTGTCGGCCCAGTACACGGGCAAGGAACTCGATGCGGGCAAGCTGGCCGACAAGGCCTACACCATCGTCGACACCGTCGTGTCGTACAAGGTCACACCGCAATGGACCGTGCGCGGCGGCGTGCAAAACCTGTTCAAGAAGGGTCCGATGGCCGATGGCCTGGTCGACTACTACGTGCCGGGACGCCGCATGTTCGTCGGCCTGACCTCGCGCTTCTAAGCGGCTAGTAACGGGGCGGCGGCGTATCGGCCGGCGGCGTGGCGGCGTTCGCTGGCACGCCGCTGAGCATCTGCCCCGCGACGGGCACCTTGTGGCCGCTCGCATACATGCATTGCTGATAAGAGTCATCGTAGCTGCGCTGCATGCCATGCGAGGAACTCTCGGCCGCGCCCTTGCCGGCCAGCTGCGCCTGCGCATAGCCGCGGCAACGGCCGTCATCGACGCGGAATTGCTCGAGGCTCTTGCCCGTGCCGGGCAAGGCCAGGGCCGACGGCCCTTCCGGCAGCACCGTGCAGGCGGCCAGCAACAGGGGCGCCAACAGGCCGGCACGCCCCATCCACACTCTCGTGTTCACGTTCATCTCCCCGTCAGCGCACGCTGGTCGGCAGCACGGCACGCCATGCCGTACTGCAATTTTTCACATAGGGATAGTAGCCCTGCGGTCTCGCGCAGTAGTACCACATCTGCGCCGTCGGCTCGCCGCCCTGCTCGATGTAAACGGGAGGCACGACGGGCGGCGCCTGCACGACCACCGTGCGTCCATACGGATAAGGATAGCCATACCACCAGGGATATCCCACCCAGACGCCCACGTGCGAACGACCATGGAAGTGGCCGTGGCCGCCGTGAAAGCCGCCATGCCGGCCCGGCGCCGCCTGAGCCACTCCCGCCGTGACCGCCAATACCAAGAGCGCCGCCAGCGCGCCGCCCTTCCTGCTGATGCTGTCCATGACATCCTCCCGCCTTGCCTGCCCAACTGTGACGCTCATTCCATTATTGACAGCGGGCCGGCACAAGCAAAGGCGCCGTAACAATTGCTCACCTTTGATACGCCGAGGATATGGACAGCAGGAAAGTTTCATTTGACACAATGCAAACAGCCCCGCGGCACGGGCCACGGGGCTGCAGGAACCGCACCCTCTTATTGCGCGGGCAAGCTTTGCACGGGTGTCGCCGGCGCCAGGATGGGCGGCACGGGCGCGTGGATGGGCGCCGGCGCCTTGACCGCCAGCCAGCCCGTGGCCGGCAGCAGCGGCACCAGCAGCAGGGCCACGATATTGATGATCTTGATCAAGGGGTTCACGGCCGGACCGGCCGTATCCTTGTACGGGTCGCCCACCGTGTCACCCGTGACGGCCGCCTTGTGCGCGTCGGAACCCTTGCCGCCGAAGTGGCCATCCTCGATGTATTTCTTCGCATTGTCCCAGGCGCCGCCGCCCGTGGTCATGGAAATGGCCACGAACAGGCCCGTGACGATGGTTCCCATCAAGAGGCCACCCAGCGCCGCCGGCCCCAGCAGCATGCCGACGACGATGGGCACCACCACCGGCAACAGGGACGGCACGATCATTTCGCGGATGGCCGACGCCGTCAGCATGTCGACGGCCTTGTCGTATTCGGGCCGCGCCGTGCCTTCCATGATGCCCTTGATGTCGCGGAACTGCCGGCGCACTTCCACCACCACGGCACCGGCCGCGCGGCCCACGGCTTCCATCGCCATGGCGCCGAACAGATACGGTATCAGGCCGCCGATGAACAGGCCGACGATGACCATGGGGTTCGACAGGTCGAACGTGATGTGCTGGCCCACGGATTCGAGCGCATGCGTGTAGTCGGCAAACAGCACCAGCGCGGCCAGCCCGGCCGAACCGATGGCGTAGCCCTTGGTGACGGCCTTGGTGGTGTTGCCGACGGCATCCAAAGGGTCGGTGATGGCGCGCACGGAGTCGGGCAGGCCCGACATTTCCGCGATGCCGCCCGCGTTATCGGTGATGGGGCCATACGCATCGAGCGCGACGATGATGCCCGCCATCGACAGCATGGCCGTGGCGGCGATCGCAATGCCGTACAGACCGGCCAATTGATACGAGACGAGGATGGCGACGCAGACGGCCAGCACCGGATACGCGGTGGACTTCATCGACACGCCCAGGCCAGCGATGATATTCGTGCCGTGGCCCGTCGTCGACGCTTCGGCGATGTGGCGCACGGGCTTGAAATCCGTGCCCGTGTAGTACTCGGTGATGTACACCATCAGGCCCGTGAGCACGATGCCGACGACGGTGGCGCCCAGCATCTTGTAGCGCATGGCGTCGTCCGGCCACAGCAGCCACGTCACCACGGCAAAGCCCACCAGCGACAGCCCGGCGGCCCACCACAGGCCCGTGTACAGGGCCGACATGATCTTCGCGCCTGGCTTGGTTTTCACCATCGAGCAGCCGACGATGGACGCGAGGATGGAAACGGCGCCCAGCAGCAGCGGATAGATGATGGCCGTGCTGCTGGCCTCTGCCATCAGCAGCGCGCCCAGCAGCATGGTGGCGATCAGGGTCACGACATAGGTTTCGAACAGGTCGGCCGCCATGCCGGCGCAGTCGCCCACGTTGTCGCCCACGTTGTCGGCGATGACGGCAGGATTGCGCGGGTCGTCCTCGGGGATGCCCGCCTCGACCTTGCCCACCAGGTCCGCGCCCACGTCGGCGCCCTTGGTAAAGATGCCGCCGCCCAGCCGCGCGAAGATGGAAATGAGCGAGGCGCCGAAGGCCAGGCCGATCAGCGGCTTGATCAGGTCATGCTGGGTCAGGCCGGGCGCGCCCGTCGTCACCAGCAGCCAGTAGAACAGGGTCACGCCCAGCAGGCCCAGTCCGACCACCAGCATGCCGGTGATCGCGCCGCCCTTGAAAGCCACGTTCAAGGCCTGGTTGATGCCCAGGGTGGCCGCCTGCGCCGTGCGCACATTGGCCCGCACCGAGACATTCATGCCGATGAAGCCGCAGGCGCCCGAGAGCACGGCGCCGATCAAAAAGCCCAGCGCCGTATGCAGGCCAAGCAGCGCATAGATGGCGATCAGCAGCACCACGCCGACGATGGCGATGGTGCGGTACTGGCGCGCCAGGTAGGCGGCCGCGCCCTGCTGGATGGCCAGGGCGATTTCCTGCATGCGCGCATTGCCGGGATCCTGGCGCAGGATCCAGCTACGCGACACCAAACCGTAAATGACTGCGACCACGCCGCAGGCTACCGCAAACCACAAACTGGCTGCCATATCGTCCCCTTCTGTTTTTATCCGACGTCATTGCCAACAGCTGCAGACCGCACCGGGTAGGCACGCGCAGCCAGGAAAACACGACCTGCAAAAAACCTGAACCACGAAAACGTTATGCATCCAGCCATGCTGGCAGTCTGCCTGAAAAGCGGGCAGAAAAAAAGCGGACACTCAGGTCCGCTTTTAAAAACTGCTTATTCCGCCAGGGCGGCAAAGGCGCTGTCGCGGATTTGCTCGACCGGACCGACGCCGGCGATGCGGCGGTATTTCGGCGCGCCCGGCAGGCCGGACTTGGCCCAGTCATTGTAGTAACCGAGCAAGACCTTGGTCTGGTTGTGGTACACATCCAGGCGCTTCTTGACGGTTTCCGCCTTGTCGTCGTCGCGCTGGATCAGCGGTTCGCCCGTGATGTCATCGACGCCGTCGACCTTCGGTGGATTGAACTTGACGTGGTAGACACGGCCCGAACCCGGGTGGCTGCGGCGGCCGTCCATGCGCTCGATGATCGAAGCGTCAGGCACGTCGATTTCCAGTACGTAGTCGACATTGATGCCGGCATCTTTCATGGCGTCCGCTTGCGCGATGGTGCGCGGAAAGCCGTCGAACAGGTAGCCATTGGCGCAATCGGCTTCCTGCAGGCGGTTCTTGACCAGGCCGATCATGATGTCGTCCGACACGAGGCCGCCCGCATCCATGACTTTTTTCGCTGCCAGGCCCAGTTCCGTGCCTTCCTTGATCGCCGCGCGCAGCATGTCGCCCGTGGAGATTTGTGGAATGTTGTATTTTTCTTTGATGAAGTTAGCTTGGGTGCCCTTGCCGGCACCGGGTGCTCCTAAAAGTATCAGACGCATTGAAAGTTCCTAAAAAACAGATTTTGGATGGTGGTATGTGTAATTATTTTTTTTAGATGATGTTGCTATGGCTATCTTTCCCTACGAAACTTACCACAAAAAATCCCCGGAGCGCCAGTTTGCTATCGAATTGCTATGCCCTGATTGA
Source organism: Janthinobacterium sp. UMAB-60 (assembly GCF_900095235.1). Classification (NCBI taxonomy): domain Bacteria; kingdom Pseudomonadati; phylum Pseudomonadota; class Betaproteobacteria; order Burkholderiales; family Oxalobacteraceae; genus Janthinobacterium; species Janthinobacterium sp. UMAB-60. The sequence continues at coordinate 451,772 of NZ_LT607483.1, read as the reverse complement.
TCAAAGCCAGCAATTAGCGAGACGGACGTTTCAAAATGTGGTTTTTACTGCAGGCGCACAAATTATATTTGCACGCCTGCCGTTTTGCGGGTAATGCCTACAGGGCGCCGTAGTGGGACTGTACCCTGGCAAGATCTTCCGGCGTGTCGACGCCGGCGGCCGGCGCCGAGTCCGTGACGTGCACGGCGATGGCATAGCCATGCCACAGCACGCGCAACTGCTCCAGCGCCTCGATCGCCTCCAGCGGCGAAGCGGAGAGCGTGGGATACGTTTGCAAAAACGCATTGCTGTACGCATACAGGCCGATATGGCGCAGCGGCACGTAGCCGGCCGGCAAGCTGTCTTTCGACTGCGCGAAGCCGTCGCGGTGCCACGGAATCGTGGCGCGCGAAAAATACAAGGCGCGGCCATTCTTGTCCAGCACCACCTTGACGACATTCGGGTTGAAGGCCTCAAGCACATCGTGCAGCGGATGCGCACACGTGGCCATGGGAACGGTACTGCTGATCTGTGCCGCGCAGGCGGCCAGCAGGGACGGATCGATCAGGGGTTCGTCGCCCTGCAGGTTGACGACGACGGCGTCCGGCGGCAAAGCGAGCGTGCGCGCCACTTCGGCGATGCGGTCCGTGCCCGACGGATGATCGCTGCGCGTCATGCACACTTCCACGCCATGCGCGGCGCAGGCATCGCGGATGGCGTCATGGTCGGTGGCGACGATGACGCGCGCGGCGCCAGACAGGGCTGCCTGCTCGGCCACGCGCACCACCATGGGCTTGCCGCCCAGGTCGGCCAGCGGCTTGCCCGGCAGGCGCGTCGAGGCCAGACGGGCCGGGATGATGACGATGAACGCCATCGTTATTCCACTGCGTCTTGCAGGGTGCGCGCTTCGTCCGCCCACATGATGGGGATGCCATCGCGGATCGGATAGGCCAGGCGGTCGGCGCGGCAAATCAGTTCCTGCGCCTTCTTATCGTGTTCAAGCGGACCCTTGCAAACAGGGCAGACCAGGATATCAAGCAGTCGAGCGTCCACGACATTTCTCCACAATTTGTTGGGCCAGCGCGCTATCGATGCGCGCACTGACGGGGACGACCCACAGTCTCGGGTCATCTTTGAGATGTTCAATTTGCGCACATTTTACTGCATCCTTCTCGGTGATCAAGATCACATCCGTGTCGAGTGCAGCAAATGGCTGGTCGAGAAAGTCGTGATGGTCGGGCAGCGGCAGCTCCGTGAAGTCCAATCCGGCCCCGCGCAGCATGGCAAAGAAACGCTGCGGATTGCCGATGCCGGCCGCCGCCACGATGCGCTGGCCGCTGGCCGCCAGGGTTTCAAGCGGCATGCTTTCGCCGCGGTTCGCCATGCGTTCGGCCACGCCACCGGCCAGCAGCATCTGCACCACCAGAGAGCCCTGTGGCGCGACCCTGGCCACGAGATCCGGCGCCAGCGCGGGCGCATTGATCACCGTCACATCGCGCCGGCGGCGCGGCGATTCGCGCAAAGGTCCCGCCGGCAGCAGCCAGCCGTTGCCCGCGCCGCGGCCGTCGAACAGCACGATTTCCACGTCGCGCTGCAAGGCGTAATGCTGCAAGCCGTCATCCGTGACCAGCACGTCGACGTCCGGATGCGCGGCCAGCAGCGCCCTGCCCGCTTGCGCGCGGTCGCGCCCCACCATCACGGGGCAGCCGCCGCGCTGGAAGATCAGCAGCGGCTCGTCGCCCACCTGCCGCGGCGTGGAGGTGGCGGTGACGGCGCGCGGCAGCCGGTCGGCGCTGCCATGGCCGCGCGAAATGACGCCCGGGCGCATGCCCGCATCGCGCAAGGCTTGCACCAGCCAGATCGTCAGCGGCGTCTTGCCCGTGCCGCCGATAAAGATGTTGCCGACGACGACGACGGGCACGGGCAGGCGCGCCGATTTCAGGATGTTTGCGCGGTACAGGCCGCGCCGCACGGCGCTCAGGGCGCCGAACAGCAGCGAGACGGGCCACAGCGCGCACGCCAGCGGGCCGCGCGTCAGCCAGGCACGGGTCAATGTGGTTTCAAGTTTGGCGGGGGAGGAAGTGGGCATGAAGGAAGACGTAAAAATAGTGTAGGTCGGATTAGCTGCGCCGTCAGGCGCAGCGTAATCCGACATGCTCGGCTGCGGCTTTGTCGGCTTACGCCGTTCCGGCTAAGCCGACCTACTTGCTGCCACCGGCTTGCGCCGCAAACGTCAGCTTTTCATAGCCGGCCAGGCGCGCCGCTTCCATCACGTGGACGACCATCTGGTGCATCGCGAACTGGTCGGCGTTGACCACCACCACGGGCGTCTGCGCGGGCGCCTTGCCGCCGTTGGCCGCCTTGGCCGCGTTTTGCAGGGCATCGGCCAGGCCGGCCACGTCGCGGAACGAGACGGGTTCGCGGTTGACCGTGTAGTTACCCTTGGCATCGATGGTGACGTCGATCTGCTGCGGCTTGTCCTTGGCTTGCTCGGCGTCGGCCGTCGGCAAGGTGATCTGCAGCTCCGTAAACTTGCTGTAGGTGGTACTGACCATCAGGAAAATCAGGATCACCAGCAATACGTCGATGAACGGGATCAGGTTGATTTCGGGGTCTTCCCGCCCCTTGCCTTTGCGGAAGTTCATTGGCGGCCACTGTGGACGATATCGACGAACTTGACCGCTTGCTGCTCCATGTCAATAACGAAGCTGTCGACGAGGGCGCGGAAATGGCGGTAGAAGATCAGGGCCGGCATGGCGATGGCCAGGCCAAACGCTGTGTTATACAAGGCGACGGAAATACCGTGCGACAGCGCCGAGTTCGACGCGGTGGCGCCCGGTGAAGCAAAAATCTCGATCATGCCGATCACCGTGCCGAACAGGCCCATCAACGGCGCCAGGGTGGCGATGGTGCCCAGGGTCGTCAGGAAACGTTCCAGCGTGTGGGCCACGCCGCTGCCCGCCTCTTCGATCGATTCCTTCATCACCTCGCGCGGCGCGTCGACGTTGCGCAGGGCGGCGGCCAGCACCACGCCCAGCGGCGAATTGTCTTCCAGCTTGGCCACCGTGTCCGGCGTAATCTTGCCGCTGCGATACACCTGTACCACTTCATCGAACAGCTTGCGGGGCAGGATCTTGGCGCGTCGCAAATACAGCAGGCGCTCGACGATCAGGGCCAGGGCGACGATGGAAGCGATCAACAACAGCCAGATGGGCCAGCCGGCGGCTTGAAATATAGCGAGCAAAAGAAACTCCTGGTAAAGGGAAGGCGGTGAATTATCCGAACAGCCTGTATTGTACCGAGCGCCGAAGACCGATGGTACGTCCGCGCAGGAATGGCGCAATGTAGCGCGTTGCCGCGCCGGCGGCAAGTGGCGCTTGCATGCGTACTTGTCCACACCGCGCGGCGAGCGGGCGCGGCCAGCGCACAGTTTTGCACACTTTGTGTGGATAAGATTGTGAGCAAGCATGAAGTCAAGAACGCAAGTCATTGATTTACATGACAATTATCATGCTGCGCAAAATACAGGCATAGCAGCTTATCGACAGTAGTCAATGTCAATAAATTAATAGTTACAGAGTTCTGCACATTTACTGTGGACAAGATTGTGTGCAAAGCCGAGGAATTCAATTAAGCCATTGATTTTAAAGGATATTAATTCAATGCGTAAAAAAGTGGCAGGCAGAGCTAAACAAGTGGCATTGCAAGCGTCAAAGTTCTGCACACAATCTGTGGACAAGATTGTGCGCAAGCGCAAGAATAGACGCCAAGTACCTTGATTTATATCGTTTTTATTTCCCTGCATAAAAATATAGCAGGGCGTGAAAAACGGAGGTTTTCATGCCAAAAACCATCGTCAAACAATACTTTTCCACCGAGAATGCAGTTCCACACATAAAGTGTGGATAAGATTGTGAGCAAGCCGATTGACTCCATGCAAGACCCTTGATTTAAAAGGAGTTTTTTTCAATGCTTAAAAATAAGGCAGCGATGCTGCCTGTGCATGCAGTGGAAAACCCGGACAAACCACGAAACGGTTTATGCAGTTTTGCACACATTCTGTGGATAAGATTGTGAGCAAGGCGTACACCTTGATGCTACACCCTTGATTTATATGGTTATTTTTATGCTGCGCAAAATTCAGGCAAGCCATGCCATGGCCGTTTCAGCGGATCATTCACGCGCCGGCTCCGAGTTCTGCACATTTTTTGTGGATAAGATTGTGCGCAAGGCCATGCATGCGATACTAAGCGCTTGATTCCTATGTACTTTATTTCCGTGCGCAAAAATGTGGCAAGGCATTTTCTTTTACCGAAAGGGGCCTGTCCGGCAACAATTGTCCAAGGCAAAAAGTTCCGCACACTTTCTGTGGATAACTTTGTGCGTAAGTGACAGGGGCTGCACTGATGTGCTTGATATTAAAGGTTTTTTTCCCTGTGCACGCAAATCAGGCATACGGGAATTCTGCATGAAATCAAATACTTAGAAATAGAACTTGTTGTTTTGCGCGATATATGACATAAGCATGACCTCGCCGATAATATGTGGACAGCTTGCTTCTTTCCCCTTGCCTGATGATGAACGACTCCCCGACTGACAGCGGCTTTGCCGCCCCGCCCGTGCTGACCGTCAGCGCCCTGAACCAGGCCGTCGCGCGCCTGCTCGAACGCTCGTTTCCCCTGACCTGGATCGCCGGCGAGATTTCCAACTTCACGCGCGCCGCCTCCGGCCACTGGTACTTCACCTTGAAAGACGATGGCGCCCAGGTGCGCGCCGTGATGTTCCGCGGCCGTGCCCAGTTTGCCGGCTTCACGCCGCGCGAAGGCGACAAGGTCGAGGTGCGCGCCCTCGTCACCCTGTACGGCGCGCGCGGCGATTACCAGATCAATGTGGAAGCCATCCGCCGCGCCGGCGTGGGCGCCCTGTATGAAGCGTTCCAGCGCCTGAAAGAAAAACTGGCGGCGCAGGGCCTGTTCGACCAGGAACGCAAGCGCGCCATCCCCATGTTCGCGCGCAGCATCGGCATCGTCACCAGCCCGCAAGCGGCCGCCCTGCGCGACGTCCTGATCGCGCTCAAGCGCCGCGCGCCGCACGTGGGCATCATCCTGTATCCGACGCCCGTGCAGGGCCAGCAGGCGCCGGAAAAAATCGCGCACGCCATCCGCACGGCATCCACAAGGGCCGAGTGCGACGTGCTGCTGGTGTGCCGTGGCGGCGGCAGCATCGAGGATTTATGGTCATTCAACGATGAAGGCGTGGCGCATGCGATCGCCGACTGCTCCATGCCCGTGATCAGCGGCGTGGGCCACGAAACGGATTTCACCATCGCCGACTTCGCGGCCGACCTGCGCGCGGCCACGCCGACGGCGGCGGCCGAACTGGCGGCCACGCCGCGCGCCGACTGGCTGGCCTCCCTGCGCGCCGACGCGACCGACCTGCGCCGCGCCATGCGCCGCCGCCTCGACGATGCGGCGCAGACGCTGGACCGCCACAGCCGCCGCCTGCTCAACCCGAAGGCGCAGCTGCAACAGCAGCGCTTGCAGCTGCTGGCCCTGTCCACGGCCATGACGCATGCGGCGCGCGCGCCCCTCAGCCAGTCGCAGTACGCGCTCGAACGCCTGCGCAACCGCTGGGCGGCCTTGCGGCCCGACGTCACGGCGCCACGCGCCCGCCTGGTGGAAATGCAGCGGCGCGGCGGCGCGGCCATGGCGCAGCTGGTGACGCAGCGGCGCCACCGCCTCGACGGCCTGGCGGCGCAACTGGAACTGTTGAATCCCCAGCGCACGCTGGAACGCGGCTACGCGATTTTGTGCGACGAAAAGGGAAACATCGTGCGCTCGCCGGCGCAGCTGCAGGCGCGCCAGAACGTCAACGTGCGCCTGGCCGAAGGCAGCGCGCAGATCGGCATCGCCAGCGTGCAAGCCACTTTGGAATAAAAAAGGCCGGGTGTCGTCACCCGGCCAAAACATACTACTGAGAGCTGCCAAATACTGTTTATGTAACCCCAGAAGCAAACCCCGGGGTCGGACCCTCAGGGTCCGACCCCGGCTCTTTTGCCGTTGGGGTTAACAACATCAGAACTTCATCGACACGCGCGCGCCCACCGTGCGCGGCGCGTTGTAGAAGGCGCCGTAGATCTGCTGCGTCGGCTGGCATGGCATGCCCACGTCCGTGCAGATTTCATTGACGTCCAGCTTGACCGCCTTGTCCGTGGCGTTCTGCACGAACGCTTCCACCGTGTACGCCTTGTTGGCCGGCTGGAAGCGCAGGCTCAGGTCCAGGGTCGTGTAGGCTTCCTGGCGCTTGACGCCCGCGTGGCCCGGCACGTCGCCGTTGAACGCGCCCGCGCCCACGTACGACATGGTTTCATAGTGCACCGAGGCGCGCGGCGTCAGCTGGCCGCCGGCGACGGCGAAATCATGCTCGTACTGGACGGTCGTGGAAAACTTCGGCGCATGCTTCATGGTGCTGCCGCCCACGTTCACCAGAGGCGCCGTCGAGCCGCAGGACTGGCCATTCGCGCGCGCCGCATCGACGTCGCACGACATGAAATCATCGTACACGGCTTTCAGCCAGGTGGCGTTGCCAGTCAGGCGGTCGACCTTCGTTGGCCGCCACACCCATTCCGCTTCCAGGCCCTTGACGGTGGCGCCGGCCGCATTGAAGTTGGCCAGCACGCTGTTGACCACCTGCGATTCGAGCTTGTCCTTGTACTTCATCAGGAAGGCATCGAGGTTCAGCGTCAATTCGCGGTTCAGCAAGTCCGACTTGAAGCCGATTTCATAGCTGGTCAGCTTTTCCGGCTTGGTGGTGGCGCCGCCGTCGCCGATGGCCGGCGAATGGAAGCCCGTCGTCACGGAACCGAACAGCAAAATGTCGGGGCGCAGCTTGTACTCGATGCGGCCCAGCCAGGTGGCCTGGCCGTATTTCAGGTCGGCCGTATTGTCGCCCGGCGTATTGCCGCAGGCGGCGGCCGTGATGGCACCGCCTGGTCCGATATTGTGCGTATTGGCCAGGCCCGTGCCGGGCGTGACCAGCTGGCGCAGCTGGTCGGCAGTGAGGACCGTGGTGCCCAGCGGCGTGTTCGCGGGCCAGTTCGGGCAGGCCCAGTTCTGGCCGCCGATATCGAATTTATGGTCCTGCGTGTAGCGCGCGCCGGCCGTCAGCTTGATTTGATCGGTGACTTGCTGGCTGACCTGGCCGAACACGGCCTTTGATTTGAGCTGGCGGTCGCCCTGGATGAAGGACATGGCCGAGGCATACTGGCCCACGGTGGGCTGCACGAAGATCACGGCGCCGTTGGCGATATCCTGCTGCACGGCCGCCTGCGAAATCTGGCTGCGGTCGATATCGAAGCGCACCTTGTTCTTTTCATTGAAGAGGAACAGGCCGGCCACCCACTGGAACGGCGCATCGTCGTCCGAACGGGCCTGCAGCTCGTGCGAATAGCTGTCGAACTGCGCCCAGTCGGTGCGGTTTTCCGACTTGAAGCCGGGGAACAAGCCCGCATCGGCATCGTTGCTGTTCTGGCGCTTGTAGCGGCTCCAGCTGCCCAGGTAAGTGAAGTCCAGCGCCTCCGTCGGCTTGTAATTGAGCTTGCCCTTGTAGGTCAATATCGACTGGTCCAGCGTGCCCGGCGTGTCGATCAGGGCCGAGCGCAGCTTCTCGCCCGGCTTCGGTTCGGCCGCCAGGTAGACGTTGCCCGCGCCCTGGTCGAGGAAGTAATCGGCGATGAAGGTGCCGCGCAGCTGCGGCGTGAACTTCCACAGCAAGGAGGCGCGCACGCCCATCTGGTCGCCGGCGCCATACTTGGCCGTGCCCGGCATGACGTTCGAGCCGCGGCGGAAATCCACCGTGCCGTCATGGCTGTCCTTGATGGCGGCGATGCGCAGCGCCACGTCATCGGAAAACGGAATATTGAGCATGCCCTGCGTCTGCAAATGGCGGTAGTCGCCCACCGTGATGCCGGCCGAGCCCATGAACTTGGCCGTGCTCGGCGCGGCCGACACGAGGTTGACGGCGCCCGCCGTCGAATTGCGGCCATTCAGCGTGCCTTGCGGACCACGCGCCACCTCGACGTGACTCAAGTCATACATCAGCGCCGTGGCGCCCTGGGGCCGCGGCGAATACACGCCGTCGACATAGAAGGCGACGGCCGGGTCGCCCAGCTCCGTGTGATTGGCCGAGCCGACGCCGCGCATGTAGACGTGCACGCCGCCCGAATCGCCATGCTGCTCGACGACGAGGCTGGGCACCATGGTGGCCAGCGAGGCCAGATCTTTCACTTGATTGTTTTGCAGGGTGTCCTGGTTGAAGGCGGTGACGGCCAGCGGCGTCTCCTGCACGAAGGTGTTGCGGCGCGTGGCCGTGACGACGATGCGGTCCATCTGCTCGGCGGCCGGTTTTGCCGCGTCAGTGGCTGCTGTGTCCTGTGCCAGCGCGGCGCCGCTGCCCAGCAAAATGAACTGGGCGAAGGTCGCATGCGCCAGGCTGAGGGCGATGGTGTTGCGTTTGAGCTGCTGCATTGTTGTTGTCTCCTGTACCGCTGGTTGAATGATGATCACATAGCTCTTTGGCTATTGCTGCACATTTTTTGGGTGTCAATCTGAAGTCATGTCGCCTCCGTGCGGGGTCTATGGGTAGCCACGGCGCGCCCGGCCGTGTCGAATAAAAAGGCATGGCCTTCTTCAGGTGCGAAGCCGATGGCGCTGCCCTGCGCCAGCGCATGGCGCGCCTCGCCGTGCAGCTTGATGGCCACCGCGTGCGGGCCGCCGTCGATGCGACTGTCGAGCGTCGCGTGAATGATTTGCGCATCGCCCAACTGCTCGATCAGGGTGACCGTGGCGCCATAGCCCTCGCTGTGCGGCACCAGGCGCAGGTGCTCCGGGCGTATGCCGACCAGCATGCCCGCCGCGCCGCCGAGCTGGCCAGCCAGGGCCGGGACGGCGGCGCACGGCAAAAAGTTCATGCGCAGCGCGCCGATGAAGCCGGCCACGAACTGGCTGGCCGGATGGCGGTACAGGGCCAAAGGCGCGCCCACCTGCTCCAGGTGGCCGCCGTGGAAGACGGCGACCCGGTCGCCGAGGGTCATGGCTTCGACCTGGTCGTGGGTGACATAGATCATGGTGGTGCCCAGTTCCTGGTGCAGCTTGGCCAGCTCGATGCGCGTCTGCACGCGCAGCGAGGCGTCGAGGTTGGACAGCGGCTCGTCAAACAAAAACACCTTGGGCTGGCGCACGATGGAGCGGCCGATGGCCACGCGCTGGCGCTCGCCGCCCGACAAGGCCTTGGGTTTGCGGTCGAGCAGGTGCGTGATCTGCAAAATCTCCGCCACCTTGCCGACGGCGGCGCGCACTTCAGCCTCCGGCTTGCCGGCCAGTTTCAAGGCAAAGCCCATGTTGTCGCGCGCCGTCATGTGCGGATACAGGGCGTAGCTCTGGAAGACCATGGCGATGCCCCGTTCGGCCGGCGCCACGTCGTTGGCCAGCAGGTCGCCGATGCGCAGCTGGCCCGCGCTGATGTCTTCCAGTCCCGCGATCATGCGCAGCAGGGTCGACTTGCCGCAGCCGGACGGTCCCACGAAGACCATGAATTCGCCGTCATGGATATCGAGGTCCAGGCCCTTGACGATTTCCGGGCCGTCGCCGTAGGTCTTGCGGATGCCGCGCAGGGAAATGGCGGCCATCTCAGTGCTCCCCGACCAGGGCAACGGCATGGGACGCACGCTGGGCGATAATAAAATCGCGGTACCACAGGGCGCTGTCCTTGAAGCTGCGCTGCTGCGTGGCGTAATCGACGTACAGCATGCCGAAGCGCTTGGCGTAGCCCGAGTTCCACTCGAAGTTGTCCATCAGGCTCCAATAGAAATAACCGCGCACGTCGATGCCCTGCGCGATCACGGCGCGCAAGGCGTCCAGATGCAGCTGCACATATTCGATGCGCGGCTCGTCGTGGATCTTGCCGTCGACGGGCTTGTCGGCGACGGCCATGCCGTTTTCCGTGATGTAGACGGGCGGCAGCCGGTATTCGCGGTGCAGGCCCACCAGCAGCTCCGTCAAGCCTTGCGGATAGGTTTCCCAGCCCATGTCGTTGACACCGAGCTTGCATTCGGGCTTGCGCGGCGGCGTCTCGGCGCTCATGAAAGCACGCGTGTAGTAGTTCACGCCGAGGAAATCGATGGGCTGCTTGATATCTATGAAATCGTTTTCAAAGATAGCCAAAGCAGAAGCATCTGGGTGTTTCAGGGCCAGCGCCGGGTAGCGACCCTTGAAGATGGCGTCCATATACCACTGCACCGAACGCGCATATTCGAGTTCGGCCAGCTCGCGGTCTTGCGCGCTGTCGGTGGCCGGCGTGGCCGTCCATTGATTGAGCACGATGCCCAGTTTCGCCGGCACATTCACGGCGCGCATCGCCTGCATGGCCAGGCCGTGCGACAGCAGCAAGTGGTGCGACACTTGCACGGCGGCGGCCGGATCGGCCATGCCGGGCGCGAACTGGCCCGTGCCGTGGCCCAGCACGGCCGTGCACCACGGTTCATTGTGCGTGGCGATGCTGGCGACCTGGTGGCCGAAGCGGCGCGCCACCTCGGCCGCGTAGACGGCGAAGTGGTAGCAGGTGGCGCGATTGAGCCAGCCGCCCTCGTCCTGCAAGGCTTGCGGCAAGTCCCAGTGGTACAGGGTCAGATGGGCATCGAGTCCCTTGGCGGCCAGCGCGTCGAGCAGGCGCGCATAAAAGTCGAAGCCGGCCTCGTTCCAGGCGCCGGAACCCGTCGGTTGCACCCTCGACCAGGACATGGAAAAACGGTAGGCGTTCACGCCCAGGCTGGCGATCAGCTCCACGTCCTCGACGTAGCGGTGATAGTGGTCGCAGGCCACGTCGCCATTGCTGCCATCGATGATCTTGCCGTCCGTGTGGCTGAAGGTGTCCCAGATGGACGGGCCGCGGCCGTCGATGGCGGCGGCGCCCTCGATCTGGTAAGCGCTGGTGGCCACGCCCCAGGTGAAGGTGGCGGGAAAGTTAATGTCAGTATCGTCGTTATGCATGGTGGTCATGTCAGTGTGAGGGGTTGAGATAAATGTGTGGATCAGCCTTTGACGGCGCCCTGGGTCAAGCCTTCGATGAGGCGCTTCGAGGCGACAAAAAACATCAGCAGCAGCGGCAGCACGGCAATCGCGGCGCCCGTCATCAGCGCGCCCCACTCCGTGTTGTTCGGCGCCTGCATGCTGCGCAGGGCCAGCGGGATCGTGTAGTTCTCGACCGAGCGCATGACGACCAGCGGCGTGATGAAATTGTTCCACGAGTTGATGAAGGTGATCAGGCCCAGGGTACCCATGGCGGGACCGATCAGCGGCAGCACGACTCTCCAGTAGATGGCGAATTCACCGCAGCCGTCGATGCGCGCCGCCTCGATCAAGTCCCTCGGAATGGCCGTGCCGATGTACTGGCGCATGAGGAAAATACCCAGCGCGCCGGCCGCTCCCGGCACGTACAGGGCGCGCGGCTGGTCCAGCCATCCGAGGAAATCCATCAGCATGAAGGTGGGAATCATGTTCATGAAGGACGGGATGATCATCGACGCCATCACCAGGGTGAACAGGGGCCGCTTGAAGCGGAACTCGTACATGGCGAACGCATAGCCGCCCAGCGAGCAAAAGAACAAGGTCAGGGCCGTGGTCATCAGGGCCACGTACAGGCTGATGCCGATATTGCGCCAGAACGGCAGGCGCTCCTGCAGCAATTCCAGGTTGTGCAGCAGGGCCGTGCCGAACCAGCGCGGCGGCGGCAGGCTGTAGATCTCGGCGCTCGTGTGCGTGGCGAAGACGAACATGAAGTAGAACGGCGCGACCATGATCAGGGCGCCGATGGCCACCATGGCATAGGCCGTCCAGCGGGTAGTTTTCATTTTGCCTCCCTACGCTCGTTGCGGCTGAAGATGCGGTTGTTCACCCAGGTGGTGCTGGCGATGATGAGGAACAGCAGCCAGGAAATGGCCGATGCCGTGCCGAAGTCACCCGAGGAAAACGCCGTCTTGTACACGAAGATGGCCGTCGTCATCACCGACTGGCTCACGCCGCTCGATTCGGCCACCAGCACGAACGGTTCCTCGAACAGCTGCAGATTGCCCATGATGGTGAGTGTCACGGCCAGATAGATCATGGGGCGCAGCTGCGGCAGGGTGATGTACCAGAATTGCTGGCGTTTCGAGGCGCCGTCGATGGTGGCCGCTTCATATAAATCCTTGGGGATGACCTGCAGCGCGGACAGGTACAGCACCAGGTTCCAGCCCAGGTAGCGCCAGAAGATGACGAAGGCGACGGCCGGCTTGATGAACAGCGAGCTGCCCAGCCAGTCGATCGATTCGGCGGGGAACAAGCCGCCTATTAGCGGCAGGCCGGCGCACCATTGGATCAGCACATTGATCTGGCCATAGTCGCGCGAGAACAGGGTGTTGAAGACCATGGCGATAGCCACGCTGGAGGTGATGAACGGTAAAAAGTAAATGCCGATCACCAGGTTGCGCGAGCGCTTGAAGCTGTTGTGGATGAAGGCCGCCAGCGGGATGGCCACCAGGTGCTGCGGCACGCCCGAGGCCAGTGCCAGCCAGACGGTATTGCCCAGCGAGCGCAAAAACCACGGGTCGCTCAAGGCATACTTGTAGTTGTCCAGCCCCACCCACTGCATGGCTTCCACGCCGCTGGCCGCTTCCCACTGGTTGAACGACAAATAGATGGAAAACAGCAGCGGGAACAGGCTGAAGACGGCGAACAGGATGAAGAAGGGGCTGATGAAAATATACGGCGCCCACTGTTTCATGTTGAAGCGTTTTTTGGCGGGCCGCGCCGGGATGGACCCGGTTTCGGCGCATTGCATGGTCGTATTCATGCCGCTTCCTAGCGCCGCGCGCGGTGGGTGATCAGGGCCTTGGCGTCGGCCAGCGCCGTCTTGATATCCTTGTTTTGCGCCAGCACGCTTTCCAGTTCCATGTTGACGATGTCGCGCGCCACGGCGTCGAACTTGTCGACGCGGATGACGGGAATCTTCGCCGCCGTGTCGCGCGCCAGCAGGCGCGTCTTCTGGCCGCCGAAGTACGCTTGCGGCTCGTCCATCATCGGGTCCGCATACGCCGCCGTCAATGCAGGGAAGGCGCCGATCTCTTTCAGCGAGTGCAGCTGGATATCCTTGTTCACGGTCATGAACTTGATGAATTCCCAGGCCTGGGGTTTATTCGCGGCCTTTTTCGGGATGCCGTAGAAGGAGCCGCCGTACGACGCCAGCGCGCCGGCCGGCAGGTTCGCCGCGCGCCACTGGCCGGAGGAAGCCGGCGCCAGCCACTTGGCCAGGTGGCCGCTGAGCCAGGAACCCATCATCTGGCTGGCCACCTTGTCGCGTTTAAAACCTTCGGCCCACTCGCCCGTCCAGGCCACGGTGCGCGCATCGATGCCAGCGATCCTGGCCGCCTTGGCCAGTTCGAACGCCTTGACGAAACGGGGCGAGTCGACCAGCACCTGCCCCTTGTCGCCAAAGTAAATGCCTTCGCCATCTTTCAAATTGGCGCGGATAACGATGTCGGCCAGGTCGCTGGCGCCGGCCAGCAGATAGGTGCCCGTTGCCGCCTTGAGCTTCTTGCCGGCGGCGATGTAGGACTCCCACGAAGCCGTCAGATCGCTTTCCTTGATGCCCGCCTTGTCCATCAAGTCCTTGCGGTAAAACAGGGTGCCCGGCCCCAGATCGGCCGGCATGGCGCCCAGGGTGCCGCGCGAACTGGTGGCCTGGACGAAGGTGAACGGCACGAACCGGGCGCGGTACTGCCCTGCCCCGTAAGGCGGCTGCAGCAAGTCTTCCATGCCCTTCGACTCGGCGAAGCTGCCCACGTAGCGGAAGTCGATGGCCATCACGTCGGGCAGGCGCGCGCCGGCCGCCAGCGCCGTCGTCATCGAGTTATGGTGGTCGTCGATCTGCAGGCTGACCAGCTTGACCTTTACTTGCGGATACAGCTTTTCCCACAGGGGCAAGGCCGTCTTGACGGCGCGGTCCAGGTCGGGGAACGAGGCGACAGTGATGGTCGCCGGGGCCAGCGCCGGCAAAGGCGGCGCGACAGGGGCGGCGGCCACGCCAGCGGCCAGGGTCAGCGCGGCCAGGGGGGCGGCGCCAAGGATGCTTGACTTCATTATTTCATCTCCGTTTATTGAGCGTCTTCTATCTTGAAAACGTTTTCACAACATGTGTCCATTTAACACCGCAAAGAAAATCAAGTCAACCGAAAAAGTTGTCATTTTTATTGAGGGTGGCGTGGAAAACTGCACGCCGTGGCGCGGGTTCTCCTATGAAAAAGTGCAAAAATTCGTCATTTGAGCCGCCGTTGTTTTTTGTGAAAACGTTTTCAAGCGTAGGTCGGGTTAGCGCGCAAGCGCGTAATCCGACGTGCACGGCCAACAATATGTCGGGTTACGCCCGCAGGGCTAACCCGACCTACGGGCCCGTGGGCATTTATGGTAACCTTTCGATGAAAAGGTTTTCAGAGCACTGACAACCAGCCATCTTGATACCCAGGAATCACCTTGAACGATAGCGCCCACGCTGCTCCCCCCTCCACCCTGCTCGACGTGGCCCGTCAGGCCGGCGTGTCGCCCAGCACAGTCTCGCGCATCCTGAACGGCACGGCCAGGGTGTCCGACGACAAGCGCGACGCCGTGTTGGCGGCGATTGCGCACATGAAATTTGCGCCGAACCAGATGGCGCAAGGCTTGAAGAAGGGACGCTCGATGACCATCGGCATCGTGGTGCAGGATATTTCCAGCCCCTTCTTCGACGAAAGCCTGCGCGGCGTGGACGATGGCTTGAAAGACACGGGCTACGCGTCCGTGATCGTCAGCGGGCACTGGAATGCGCAGGAAGAGGCCGACCGCATCCGCCTGTTGCTGGCGAGGAAGGTCGACGGCATCATCCTGCTGTCCGGGCGCATCTCGGACCAGAGCGTGCTCGATTTTTCGCAGCAACGGCCCATCGTCTCGACGGGCCGCCTGCTGGCGACGAAAAACGCCATCGGCTTCAAGCTCGACAACGAATACGGTGCCTACCTGGCCGTGCGCCACCTGGTGGAACTGGGCCACCGCCGCATCGCGTTTGTTGCCGGCCCCGCCAACAACACGGATGCGGCCGAACGGCTGACCGGCTACCAGCGCGCGCTGCGCGAAGCGGACATCGCCATCGATCCGAAGCTGATGGTGGAAGGTGATTTCCACGAAGCCAGCGGGATGCTGGCCATGAACCATTTATTTGATACGCAGCAGCAATTCAGCGCCGTCTTCGCCGCCAACGACCTGTCCGCCTACGGCGTGCGCCTGTGTTTGTACCGCAAGGGCATCCGCGTGCCCGACGACATCTCGCTCGTCGGTTTCGATGACTTGCCCGGCTCGTCCTACACGACGCCGCCGCTGACGACCATCCACCAGCCCCTGTACGACATCGGCCGCATCGCCACCGAAGCGCTGCTGGGACTGATCAATAACGAAGCCGTGCAGGCGGCCATTCCGCCGCTGGAACTGATCGTCAGGGAAACCACGCGGCGCATCCGGTAAGGCTTGCGGATGGGAACTTTTCCACCCGATTCAAGCTAAACGAGAATCACTACGCCAACGACATCCGCGACGCGTGTGGGAATCTGCAGCAATGGCGCATCCGCTTTACAATAGTGGCTCGTTCAGCAAGAATGCTTGGTTCAAGCACGCAAGGCTCAACCCTCCGGCCCAGGCCGGAAGACTCCGAACACTCACCATAAAGGGACATCACATGGAACATACTCTGCCACCACTGCCGTATGAAATGGACGCTCTGGCGCCGCATATTTCGAAAGAAACCCTGGAATACCACTATGCCAAGCATCACCAGGCGTATGTCACCAACTTGAACAACCTGATCAAGGGTACCGAGTTCGAGAACCTGTCGCTGGAAGACATCATCAAGAAATCGTCGGGCGGCATCTTCAACAATGCAGCGCAAGTATGGAACCACACCTTCTACTGGAACGGCATGAAGCCGGCCGGCGGTGGCGCTCCTACCGGTGCCGTGGCTGACGCGATCAACGCCAAATGGTCGTCGTTCGACAAGTTCAAGGAAGAATTCACCAAGTCGTGCGTGGGCAACTTCGGTTCGGGCTGGACCTGGCTGGTGCAAAAAGCCGACGGTTCCGTCGACATCGTCAACACCTCGAACGCCGGCTGCCCTTTGACCACCGGCGACAAGCCGCTGCTGACCTGCGACGTCTGGGAACACGCTTACTACATCGACTACCGCAACCTGCGCGCCAAGTACGTGGAAACGTTCTGGGGCCTGGTCAACTGGGAATTCGTTGCCAAGAACTTCGCGTAAGCGGTTCCTGACAACGTAAACCGGACACGCCTGCGCCGCAGTGACGTGTCTTGGAAGAAAGCCTGCGCTTGCGAGCGTGGGCTTTTTTTATGTCTCAGCAGAAAGTACATGCGGGCAGCACACACTGGTCAGACGAACAAGATCCGCATGCGCGATGTTATAAGATACGCAAGCGCACTCCCGTGCTTGCCGGCCAGCCTCGCCGCCATCCCTTGCTGAAAGAAAACAATGAAAAAAATCATGCTTGCCCTGCTCGTCCTTGCCTCCGGTTCCGCCTTCGCCAACTCGGCCTGCGACACGCCGCGCAACGACTTCGACGGCCTGTATTGCCTGAACAAGGTGTACCAGGAAGCGGACAAGGAACTCAACGCCAACTACAAAAAACTGAGCTCCCAGCTCGATGCCGGCGGCAAGCAAAAGCTGAAATCGGGCCAGCTGGCGTGGATCAGCAACCGCAACCAGAACTGCTCCAAACGCGAAGCATCGGACTTCTATGTCAACCTCGATTGCGCCACCCGGACCACCATCGAACGCGCGCAATTCCTGCAAGACCGCGTGCGCGAATGCGTGAGTGGCGGCTGCCAGAACAGCAAACTGTGATGTAAGTCTGCGCCAGCGCAAACGCAAGCGGGCGGCAGGCACCCATACTGACCGCTCCGATTTCTTTCCCGTTTGCGCCATGAGCAAACTCATCGACATTCCCCTGCGCCACTGGGACGCCAGCGGCAGCGCGGCGCAGCAGGCGGCGGCGCTGCAGGCACTCGAAGACGGGCAAATCGTGCTGCTGCCCGCTCTGGGCTTTCCCCTGCAACAGGACGAGCATGCCCTGCTCGACGGCGCTGTGGGTAGCGCCAGCAGCGCCAAGAACATCAGCTGGGAAGCGGCGCGTGGCGTGCGCGGCCACGGCGATGCCTGCGATGCGTCCCTGCTGGCCGCGCTGATGCAGCGCTATGCGGGGCACACGCAGCGCTTGCTGGCCGGCTTGCTGCCTGGCTATGCTCCCCATCTGCAGCAAGGCAAGGGCAGCTTTCGCCCCGTGGAAATCGCCGGCCGGGCGACCTCCTGGCGCAAGGACGATACGCGCCTGCATGTCGACAGCTTTCCCTCCGCACCCACGCAAGGCCGGCGCATCCTGCGCGTCTTCACCAACATCCACCCGCGCGACGCTCCCCGCGTGTGGAAACTGGGCGCGCCATTCGAGCAGGTGGCGCGGCATTTCTTACCCGTCGCGAAGCGTCCGCAACCCGTGCTGGCGGCGCTGCTGCAATGGCTGCGCATCACGAAGTCGCGGCGCACGGCCTACGATCACTACATGCTGCAGCTGCACGACGCCATGAAGGCCGATCTCAATTACCAGGCGCAGGTGGAGCAGCAAACGCATGCGTTCGCGCCGGGCCAGACATGGATCGTCTTCAGCGACGCGGTATCGCACGCGGCCCTGCGGGGACAGCATGCGCTGGAGCAAACCTGGCTGCTGCCCGTGCGCGCCATGGCCGCGCCCTACAAGTCGCCGCTGGCCATCCTCGAGCGCCAGTTGCAACGCCCGCTGGCCTAGACCAGGCTCAGGCCGGCAAGCGGGCCGCCTTGAAGCGCCGCCAGGCCTTGTGCATGCGGCCATCGCTGCCTTCCGCCTGCGCGCGCGCCGCCAGATAGCCGCGGATGAAGGCCGCGTGCAGCCGCAGCCCGTCCTGGGCGGACTGGTTGGCCTGGTCGGCCTGGCCAGTCTGAACTTCGGGCAATTGCAGCAGCAGCCGGTCGGCCACCTGCACATCGTTGAGCCAGCCCAGTTCATCCTGCAACGCCGACAGCCGCCCCACATAGGGCTTCACGGCCCGGCCCGCAAACAGCGAGGCAAAAAATTCCGTCGCATACCGCGTCTTCTTGGCGGCGATGCGCACCTGGTGGCGCTGCTGCGGCGTGGCATGCAGCAGGCGCTTGCCGCGCTTCATCAGGCGGCGCTGGTCCTTGCGCAGGGTAGCACGGGCAAACGGCGACACGCGCGCGTCCAGGCGCCGCAATTGGCGCATGGAGCAACCGTCGCGCCAGGCGCGCGCCTGCAGCCAGCGCTGCACACCCAGCATGCAAGCCGTGTAGCGCGCCGAGGTAACGGCCTGGGCCGCTTGTTGGTGCTTGAGGCGCGCCTGCGCGTGCGCCGCCTCGGCCAGCGCCGCCGCATCGGCCTGCGCCTCGCCATCGAGCCGCGCCAGGGTATTGCCAGCGAGCACATCCCAGTCGCGCGCCTCGCCCAACGCGCCGCTCAGCCAGTCGAGTTCGCCCTTCAGGGCATCCGGCAGCGCCAGCAGGGACTTGAACATGCCCAGCGCCGAACGCAGACGGCGCAGTCCCACGCGCATCTGGTGCACGCTTTCCACATCCTCGCCCGCCGCCACGCCATCCTGGTTGCCGCTGACTTGCTCCAGGCAATTGCCGGTGATGGCCAGGAACACCTGCTCCACCGACATCGCCGCGTCCAGCGCCAGCGGCTGCGCCTTGACCGCCTGCAGAGGCTGCGACGCCGCGAGACGGTAACCGCGTTCCGCCTTGCTCATGTGGCCCAGCTGCAGCGGCACTTCCTGCAGCAGCGCCAGCGCCACGTCGAACAGGCTGGCGGCTTGCCCTTGCTTCAATTCCAGTTCGATCTCGCTGACGGGCACGCTGCGTATGGCACCATCGGCACCGTCCGCACCGCTTTCAATGACACCCTGGTCCAGCACGCATTCGATCTGGTCGCCCTGTGGCGTGCGCAGCTGCCATACGGTGCGCTCGATGCGCGTGGTAAACACGGGCTGCAAGGCGTCGCGAACAGTGTCCTGGCGCAGCAGCGCGCGGATCGGCTGCTTGCGGCCGATGGCCGAGTCGAGCGCGGCGAGATCCGGCCGCGGCCCCGGCACGTCGCCCTCCCATTCGTGGCGGCTGTGCAAGCCGCCGTTGACCGTGCCGCCCGCCTTCAGGGTTTGCACCCAGTGTCCGTCCACCTGGCGCACGCGCAAGCCGGCATGGTGGCGGCATAGCTGCAAATCGGGCGTATCGACATAGATATCGTGCATCTGCAGCACCTGCACCTCACCTTGCGCAGTCTGCGCCAGCAGCGGGTGGGCGCGCAGACGGGGCACGTCTTGCGGCGCCAGCAACAATTTCAATTCGATTTCCATGTCCGCTCCTTGCGAGATTCCTGAACGCCCATTGTAAGGCGCGTCCCGCCGCGCGCAAGGCGCACGCACGCACACCTTGATTTTGCGCCAAAATAGGCGATTCATTGACAAGGAGATGCCATGACCTACCACGCCGCCGAGAACCGCTACGACAGCATGCAATACCGCACATGCGGGCGCAGCGGGTTGAAACTGCCGCTGCTGTCGCTGGGCCTCTGGCACAACTTCGGCGACAGCAACAATCTGGCGTCGCAGCGCGACATGCTGCGCACCGCGTTTGACCTGGGCATCACGCATTTCGACCTGGCGAATAACTACGGCCCGCCGTATGGCAGCGCGGAAAGCAATTTCGGCAAATTGCTGCGCGACGATTTTTTACCGTACCGCGATGAACTGATCATTTCCACCAAGGCGGGCTGGGACATGTGGCCCGGTCCGTACGGCCAGGGCGGTGGCTCGCGCAAATACGTGCTGGCCAGCCTGGACCAGAGCTTGCGGCGCCTGGGCCTCGATTACGTCGACATCTTTTACTCGCACCGCTACGACGCCGACACGCCGCTGGAAGAAACCATGGGCGCGCTGGCCACCGCCGTGCAGCAGGGCAAGGCCCTGTACGTGGGCCTGTCGTCGTATTCGCCGCAAAAGACGGCCGAGGCGGCCGCCCTGCTGAAAGAGTGGAAAGTGCCGTGTCTGATCCACCAGCCGGCCTACAACATGCTCAACCGCTGGATCGAGGAAGACGGCTTGCTCGATACCCTGCAAGAGCAAGGCATGGGCTGCATCACGTTCACGGCGCTGGCGCAGGGGCTGCTCAGCGACAAATACCTGGACGGCGTGCCGCAGGATGCGCGCGTCAACCGCCCTGGCGGCGGCTCGCTGCTGCAAAAACACCTGAGCGCGGAAAACCTGGCCCGCGTGCGTGCGCTGAACCAGATCGCCGCGCAGCGGGGGCAAACGCTGGCGCAAATGGCGCTGGCCTGGGTGCTGCGCGATCCGCGCGTCACCTCGACCCTGATCGGCGCGAGCAGCAGCGCGCAAATCCGCGAAAACGTGGCAGCGCTGCAGCAATTGTCGTTCACGGCCGACGAGCTGGCCGCCATCGACATACAGGCGCGCGAAGGCCATATCAATCTGTGGGAAGGCCCGTCGCGGGCCGTGTAAGGCGTTCAAAGTGGCGCTGGCGGCGACATGGGCGGTGGCAGCAGGGCCAGCAATTCCTGCGCCACCTGCCGGCGCCGTTCGGGCGTGGCGTACACGCCCACGTCCACCTGCGCGCCGCCAGCGCCGCTATCCTTGATGTGTATCAACTGGCGCGGCCCTTGCGGCATAGCGATGCGCGTGCGCCACGGAGAAAAGTGGTGGCGCCGGCAGTGGCCGGCGCTGACCTGTTCGATGATCAGCTCGCCGTCGCGCAGGGCGATGTGCTCATAGTCGCGCGCATGGCGCAGGTAATGCAGCAAGGCGATGGCCACCAGGCCCAGTTCGGCGAACGAAAAGACGGGAATGATCCAGAGACCGCGCAGCGCAAAGGCGGCGGCAATGACCAGAGAAAACAGGCATAGCAAACCATAGGCGCGCAGCAACTGGCGCGCCGTCAAGGCACTGTGGCGCGCCAGCAGCCATTGCGGCTGCTCGCGCGAGTGATCGCGTGGCATGGCACCTCCCGCACTATCGCTCCATCACCCTATCAACCCTATCGCCGCGGCGGCGGCCAGCTCACGCCCGGCTCAGGCGCCCATGCGCACCAGTGCATGGCCCACATGCTGCCACCAGTGATCGCGCGACTTGACCTGCTTCAGGCAAGACGTGTCGATTTCCGCAGGGAAGACGCGATCCTGGCACGCCTTCGTTTCCAGCGCATAGCGCTGGTTCTCCGCCGCCGCCAGGGCCACGACGAGCCAGAACGCCAGCGCCAGCAACACCACCAACACACTCCAGGCCAGGTGATTGGTATTACTTTTTTCGCCAAAAAACTCGCGCGGCCGCGTCTCGCGGTACATCGACATCACGTCTTTTTCTTTCTCTTCCGACATCTGCGTTTGCATCCTCTGACATCCTATCCTGTGCCGGCCGGCTGGCCATGGCGGCGCGCACGCCGCCTTGCCTGCATTTTACGCTGATGGCGCAGGAGGGGCGGTAATTCGTGGCGGCAATTCCCCTTCGCCCTCCTCTGCCGGCGGCACGGGCGCCAGGCTTTCCACATGGTCGACATCGATGTCGCCGCCATCGGGTGACGCGGTGTGCGGCTCCACGCCGGCCCGCTCGCCCGTGCCGGCCGCATCGCTGTCGTTATCGAGCTCTTCCGCATCCTGGCCAGGCACGCCCTGCATGTCGCTGCCGCTGTCGGAACTGTCGCTGGGCCCCAGCGCTCCCTTGCCATGGCCGCTGCCCAGCACGCGGTCGGGCGTGACGGGCAAATTGTCCGGATCGAGTGTGCTGCTGCTCATGGCTGACTCCCGTTAACAAAAAAACCAGCTTACTCCCCTGGCCTGACCAGCGGCGCACGCCTGCACGGCATTTTCCCCGAGGGAAATGCGGCATCGCACAACTATTTTCAGAAAGTACTTCACAAATGTACTATTCATTGCTATAGTTAATTCAAGTAAGCATCTTCTCATCCAGAAATTGCTTCATCGGCGGCACGGCGCCCACCAGCGCCTTGCCACCGAACCGACCGGTACGTGGCGATCCGGCCCATCCACCCAGCCATCATGCACATATTGGAGTCTTATCATGCAAGCCAAATCACTCATCGCAGCATTGTTTGCCATCACCACCGCCACCTCGGCTTTCGCCCAAAGCGCCGTGCCTGCCGCTGCCAGCCAGCAACTCACACGCGCCGACGTCACGGCCGAATACGTCCGTGCCCGCAACGCCGGCGAAATCGCCACCAGCGAAGTCGACTACCCGAAAATGCCGGCCACCGCCGCCAGCAAGGTGACGCGCGAGCAAGTCATGGCCGAGTTCTACGCCGCCCGCAAGGCTGGCCTGATCCCGCAAACGGAAGCGGACTTTGATGTCGCGCAAACCACCAAGCACGTCGTGAAATAAGAAACCAGTCAGCCGGTTTCAGTCAATCAGCAAAACATCTCAGTTGCGGCGCAGCACTCGGGCCACTCCCGAAGCTCACCGCGGCGAGCTGTGATACCCCAGCAGCCCCCCCCAACATATCTCTCCCGGAGTCCCTGCATGTCCCTGCACCGCCGTTTGCTTGCCGCCAGTCTGATCCTTGCCTTGAGCGCTTGCGCCGACATGGGCCATATCGCGCCGCAATCGGCCATGCTCGACGCCAACAAACTGCAGGCCAGCCAGGCCATGGATGCCGCCGCCAGCGCCGCCATACAATGGCCGCGCGCGCAATGGTGGCAAGACTTGCACGATCCCCAGTTGAACCGCCTGATGGAGCAGGCGCTGGCCGACAGTCCCACCCTGCGCGGCGCCCAGGCGCGCGTGCGCCAGGCCGAGGCGCTGGCCGGCGCGGCGGAAGACAAGACCCGCCCGCAGGCCGACGCATCCGTCTCCATCAACCGCGAACTGTATTCGCAGCACGGCAGCACGCCAGCGCCGCTGGCCGGCAATTACGCCTGGCGCAACCAGGCCACCGTCACGGCCTCGTACGACCTGGACCTGTGGGGCCGCAACCGCGCCGCCCTGTCCGCCGCCCTGGGCGACGTGCAACTGGCGTCGGCCGAATCGCAGATGGCCCGCCTGGCCCTGGAAACGGCGCTGGTGCGCACCTACATCCAGCTGTCGTATGAATTCCAGCTGCAGGACGTGATCGAACGCAGCCTGGCGCAGCGCGCCCGCATCCTCGACATCACGCGCCAGCGCAAGGCGGCCGGCATCGGCACCGATATTGACGTGGCGCAGATCGAAACCACCTTGCCGGCGGGACGCCGCCAGCTGGAACAGTCGGCCGAGTCGCTGGCCCTGCTGCGCAACCAGCTGGCCGCGCTGGCGGGCAAGGGTCCGGCCGCCGGTGCGGCGCTCACGCGCCCCGTGCTGCGCCTGGACCAGCCGCTGGCCATTCCCGCCGCCCTGCCGGCCGACCTGATCGGCCGCCGTCCCGACATCGCCGCCCAGCGCTGGCGAGTCGAAGCGGCGGCACAGCGCATCGACGCCGCCAAGGCCGAGTTCTACCCGAACGTCAACCTGGTGGCCTTTGCCGGCTTCCAGGCCTTCGGTTTCAGCCATTTTCTGGATGCCAACTCGGACATCCGCGGCATCTCGCCCGCGCTGAGCCTGCCCATCTTTGCCGGCGCCCGTTTGCGCGCCCAGCTGGGCAGCCAGACGGCCGTGTACGACGGCGCCGTGGAACAGTACAACGCCACCGTCATCAACGCCATGTCGGACGTGGCCAACGCCGTCACCCGCGCCCAGTCGCTGGCCAAACAGCACCAGTTGACCGTGCAGGCGCTGGCCACGGCGCAGCGCGCGCGCGACCTGGCGGAAAAGGCCTACAAGGCGGGCATGAGCGACGCCATCGCCATGCTCAACACGCAAGTGGCGCTGCTGGCGGAAGAACAGCAGCAGGCGCAAAATGGAGCGCGCGAACTCGATCTGTACGTTTCCTTGATGAATGCATTAGGAGGCGGCATCTAGGCTTGCAATCCTGGTATTGCACTAGCTCAACAAGATACAATCGGAACTTTATTCACACATGAAGGAATATGCCATGACCGCTTTTGACGCCACCTCCAAGCGGCTGCAAAACATCCGCACGCGCATGCCAGGCTTCCCCATGGAACTGATGCGCCTGTTGCGCATGACGTACCACATTCAAAAAGGCATGAAGGACTTGACCAATGCCGCGCTGAAAAAGCACGACCTGGTCGATGCCAGCTACATGGTGCTGGCCGTGCTGTACGGCACGGACGACGAAACCTCGAACGCCTGCACCCTGGGCATGGCGTGCCATGAAAAGCCGGCCAACCTGACGCGCGTCTGCAACGACCTGGAAACGCGGGGCCTGATCCACCGCGGCACGCGCCCCGGCGACCGCCGCTCGGTGATGATCTCGCTGACCGACAAGGGCCGCGCCCTGATCGAAACGGCGCTGCCCGACGTGTACCAGGAAACCTCGGCCCTGTACGAGGGTTTTACGGAAGAAGAGCTGCAAGTGCTCGACAAGCTGTACGTGCGCCAGTTGCGCAACCTGAATAATCTCAACAACCAGAACTGATAGCCTATCGATGACGCCAGCCACAACACCTACATATGGCCCCCTGAGCCGGGCGGCCCACTGGCTGGCGCTGGCGCTGCAGGACTGGCGCACGACGGAAGGCGAACGCTGGATCTACGTCGGCAAGACCCTCATCGCCGCGTTCTGCGCGCTGTGGCTGGCCTACCGCCTGGGACTCGACTCGCCCAGCACGGCGATGACCACCACCATCATCCTGGCCCTGCCCAGCAGCGGCATGGTGCTGGAAAAAAGTTTTTACCGCCTGTGCGGCACCCTGCTCGGCTGCCTGGCCGCGCTGACCCTGATCGGCCTGTTCCCGCAGCAGCCCGTGCTGCTGTTCGCCGGCCTGGCCCTGTGGGTGGGCCTGTGCACGAGCGGCTCGGCCCTGCACCGCAACGCGCAATCGTATGTGTACGTGCTGGCCGGCTACACGGCCTGCATGATCGTGCTGCCCGCCATCGAGCAGCCGATGCAGGTGTTCTCGCTGGCCGTCACGCGCGTGGCCGAAGTGGGCCTGGGCATCATCTGCTCGGCCGTCGTCTCCAGCGTGCTGCTGCCGCGCCACCAGGGCACGCAGGTGATGCGCTCGGTGCAGGCGCGCTATGGCAAGTTCCTCACCTTTTGCCATGACGTGCTGCAGCAAAAGCTCACGCCGGCGCAGGTGGAACTGACGCATTTGCAGTTTGCCGCCGACGTGGCGGCGCTGGAACTGGGCCGCTCGGCCGCGCTGTTCGAAGTGACCAGCAAAGTGGGTCACGTGCGCGCGCAAAACCGCAAACTGCACGCCTTCAACGCCACCTTCATGACGGCGCTGACCACCTTCTATACCTTTCACCGCCTGTTCGACCGCCTGCAGCGCGATGGCGAAACCCAGGTCATGCAGGCATGCGCGCCCCTGTACGCCATCGTCGCCGAGGCGCTGCAAGCGACGCCTTCGCAAGACTCGCTCGACACCATGCAGCGGCACCTGCAAGCGGCGCTGGCGCTGGCGCGCGCGGACATCGATAGCGCGACCATCGTGCATGCGCAGCGCATCGACTTCGACACCGTCTGCGAGTTGCTCGAGCGCTTCGCGCGCGACATGAGCCGCTTTCACGAAGTGTATTTCAGCCTCGTGCATGACACGCCGCTCGACGTCAGCACGCCGCAGGCGTATGCGCCGAAGACGCCGCCCGCGCTGGTCATCGCCAGCGGCGCGCGCGCGGCCATCAGCCTGGCCCTGCTGGCGCTGGGCGCCTACTTCCTGGCCTGGCCCTACGCCAGCACGGCGATGCTGATGGCGGCCGTGTTCTGCGCGCTGGCCTCGTCCTCGCCGCGCCCCATCATGATGATCCGGCAAGTGCTGACGGGCTTTTTGATCGCCATGCCGCTATCGCTCGTCTGCGTGTATTTCGTGCTGGTGCACGGCGACGGCTTCCCCATGCTGGTACTGAGTTTTGCGCCGTTCCTCGCCGTCGGCCTGTATCTGATGACCAATCCCGCCAAGCTGGGCGTGGGCCTGGGCGTGTCGACCTTCATCACGCAGATGGCGCCGACGAACGTGATGCATGTCGATGGCGCGGCCTTTTTGAACACGGGCATGGCGCTGATCGTCGGCCTGATGCTGGCCGCCCTCGTGTTTGCCGTGCTGCTGCCCGAGCACACGATGGGCCACAAGGACCACATCGGCCGCGCCCTGTGGCGCGAAGCGCTGCATGCGTGCACGGCGCCCGCGCGAAGAGTCAAGCATCGTTTCGACAACCGCGTGCGCGACTTGCTCAGCCAGCTCAATGCGGCGGCCGGACCGGCGCCGGGCGAGGCCACGCGCGCCGTCGTGCGCCAGGCCCTGACCCTGCTGGAAATCGGCCACTCCGTGATCGAACTGCGCGAACTGATCGCGACCGCCCGCCCGGGCGCCACGCGCCACGCGCTGCAGCAGTGCGTGGAGCACATCGCCGGCTGGCTGCGCACGCG
>NZ_LT607483.1:388758-425070 GCF_900095235.1 Janthinobacterium sp. UMAB-60 | reverse complement strand
CAAACGCAAGCCGATGCGACAGCCGAACGCAGCGCCCGCCTGCAGACGGCATTGGCCGACCTGCATTCGATCTACACCTCATTGCTCGACCATATGGCGCCTGGCGCCGGAGACCACCATGCCGCGTGAATTCGCCCTGTTCGGAATTCTGATTCCTACCCTGCTGCCCCTGTTCATCCTCAGCATCGGCCTGCAAACCCTGCTCGACCGCGTGCTGGGCTGGCTGGGCGTGTACCGCATGGTGTGGCACCCGTCGCTGGCGCGGCTGTGCATCTTCATCGCCATCTTCGGCGCGCTGGCTTTATCGCTGTACAAATAACCTTCGAATAAAAAAAATGTTCAACCCAATCAAGGAAAGGCTGCCGACATGGTAAGCAAACTGACCCGCTATGCAATCACCGTGCTGCTCCTGGCTGCCGCCCTGTGGATAGGCAAGACTGTCTGGGACCGCTACATGGAGTCGCCGTGGACGCGCGACGGCCGCATCAAGGCCGACATCGTCAACATCAGCGCCGACGTGGCCGGCACCGTCACGGACGTGCTGGTGCGCGACAACCAGGTGGTGCAAAAAGGCGATGTGCTGTTCGTCGTCGACAAGGAGCGCTATGCCAGCGCGCTGGCGCAGGCCGACGCCGTGCTGGCCGCGCAAAAAACGGAAATGGGCCGCCGCGGCAAGGAAGCGCAGCGCCGCGCAGGCCTTGACGCCAGCATCATCTCGACGGAAAGCCGCGAAAGCGCGGCCTACGCCGCCAGCTCGGCCTCGTCGCAAGTGCAGGCCGCCGTCGCCGCGCGCGCGCTGGCGCAACTGAACCTGGAACGCACCACCGTGCGCGCCCCCGTCAGCGGCTACGTGACGAACCTGAACGTGCACAAGGGCGATTTCGCCGCCGTCGGCGCCCCCAAGCTGGCCGTCATCGACAGCGCCTCGTATTACGTCGTCGGCTACTTTGAAGAGACCAAGCTGGGCATGCTGGCGCAGGACGACAAGGCGGAAATGAATCTGATGAGCGGCGGCACCCTGCATGGCCACATCGAGAGCATCGCGCGCGGCATCACCGACCGCGACGCCACCACGGGCCGCGAACTGCTGGCCGACGTCAATCCCACCTTCAACTGGGTGCGCCTGGCGCAGCGCGTGCCCGTGCGCATCCACATCGACGAGCAGGACAGGAACCAGGTTCTGGTGGCCGGCACCACCTGCACCGTGGTGATCACGCCCCATTCGGCGCCGGCCAAGGCCGCGCCAGTCAAAGCGTAACCTTTAGCGCCCGCCCGCCACGTCGAGAATGCTGCCCGTCACATACGTCGCGCCCGGCCCCAGCAGGTACAGGATGGCGTCGGCGATTTCTTCCGGCTCGCCGCCGCGCTGCATCGGCACGCCGGACGCCAGGCGCGCCACCCGTCCCGGTTCGCCGCCAGACGCGTGGATGTCCGTATAGATGATGCCGGGCCGCACGCCATTGACCCGGATGCCTTCGGCCGCCACTTCCTTCGCCAGCCCGAGGGTCAAGGTATCGACGGCGCCTTTCGAGGCCGCATAGTCGATGTATTCGCCCGGGGAACCGATGCGCGCGGCCACCGACGAGACATTCACGATGCGCC
Organism: Janthinobacterium sp. UMAB-60; assembly: GCF_900095235.1. NCBI lineage: Bacteria > Pseudomonadati > Pseudomonadota > Betaproteobacteria > Burkholderiales > Oxalobacteraceae > Janthinobacterium > Janthinobacterium sp. UMAB-60. Next base: position 423,468 of record NZ_LT607483.1, on the reverse strand, counting down.
CGCCCTGGCCTCCGTTCGCCGTCGACATGCGCCGCACGGCCTGCTGGCAGCACAGGAAATAACTGATCACGTTGGTGCGCAACACGCGTTCCAGGCGCTGCACGGAAATGTCGGCCAGCCGGCATTTCTGCTCCAGTACGCCCACATTGTTGACCAACGCCGTGAGCGTGCCCAGGCGCGCATCGACTTCGCCGAACAGCCGTTCCACGTCCACTGCGTCGCCCACGTCAGCCTGCACGGCAATCGCTTCGCCGCCGCCAGCGATGATGCGCGCGCACAAGTCTTCGGCCGCCCGCGCATCGCGCACATAGTTGACGCAGACGGCATAGCCCTGGCGCGCCGCCAGCTGTGCAGTCGCCGCGCCGATGCCGCGGCTGCTGCCGGTAATCAAGATCACTTCCTTCATCGTTCCTCCAGGATGGTTGTGGCTTCATCATACGCACACGAAAAAAAACCCGCGCGCGGCGGGTTCTTCAAGCATTCGGCTAAGGCCTGAAATGCGTCATGGCGTAGGTCAGATGCTGCCACCAGTGTTCGCGCGACTGCACGGACGCCAGGCATTTCGCGTCGACCTCGTTCTTGAACGCGGGGTCCACGCAAGCCTTGGTCACCAGCGCATTGCGCTGGTTTTCCACGTTGACGACGGCAAGCGCCAGCCACGCCACGAGGGCGAGGGCCAGTACGCACAAGGTCCAGGGCAGCTGTTTCATGGCGCTCTCCGCTTACTTCTTCGCTGGCGCGGGTGCGCGCTCTTTCAGCGTGCGCGCCACCAGTTCATCCATCACGCGCAGGGTCGCCGCCTGGGTCTGCGGCTCGGATTGGCCCGGACGCGACAATTGCGACGGCGACGTGACGAAGCGGCCGTCGATGACGATGGTCGGCGCGCTGTCGATCTTGCTGGCGACGATCAGCTGCTCGTTGCGTTTCAGCTTGGTCTGCACGCCGAACGAATTGAACATGTCCAGGTATTTCGCCTTGTCGATGCCGTTCTTGACCAGCAAGTCGAGGATGGCGTCATCGCGGTTCAGGCGGTTGCGCTCGACGTGGATGGCACGGAAGATCTTGTCATGGAACTGGTCCAGCTGGCCCATCGCTTCCAGCGTGGCATACGCGTGCGCCTGCGGGTCTTTCGGGCCGGAGAAGGCCAGGTGGATGCGGCGGAAGGCGATCTTGTCGCCCTGTTTCTTGACCCAGTCGTGCATCAGCGGATCGAGCGCGTAGCAGTGCGGGCAGGAATACATGAAGTACTCGACCACTTCCACCTTCTTGCCCGTGTCCGTGCGCACTGGCGTCGGGAGCGTGGTAAAGCCGGTATCGGCCGCCATGGCGCCGCCGGTGGCCGCCACCAGGGTGACGGCGGCAAGCAGGGGACGCAAGAAACGCAGAAAACGCATAATAATCCTTCTTCATAAAGTGGTCGTGAACGGGGCGAGATTACCACTTTTTGCGCCGATCGATGCAGCCCGGGCGGAAAAAAGCCGAGTTTATCGCCCCGCTTTGCGCCCGCTTAAGCCGCATTTAAGCCCCGCTGCGCCTCTTTCTCAGAAATGGTAGCGCGCCGACACGCGCAGCTGGCGCGCATCGTTGAGGTAAATGCTGGAATGGCAACCAGGCGCATCGCCGTAATGGCGGCGGTTGGCCAGGTTGCTGCCGGCCAGTTCCAGCTCCCAGGCGCCCAGCTTGCGCACGTAGCGCCCGTCCACGGTGGCGAATGCGGGCACTTGCGCCAGGCAGCTGCTGGCGAAATCGGGGCCATAGCGCAGGGCGCGCTGCCATAGCACGCCCACGTCGGCACTCGCGCCGGCCTGCCCCGTCCAGTACAGGCGCAGGCTGGCCAGGGTCTTGGGCACGAGGGCGATGTCCGGGCCGTCGTAAGTGTAGTCGTCATAGCGCGCATGCACTTGCCGCAGCTGAGCGTCAAGGCGCCAGTCGCGCGCCAGCGCCATGCTGGCCTCGATGGCGATGCCGTCGCGGCGCGAGGGGTCGAGGTTGCCCGCAAAGCCCAGCTGGCCCAGGTTCTGGTCGAAGACGATCTGGTTGCTCAGGCGCTCGCTGAACACGCGCACGGAAGCGCTGCGCGCCGCGTCGCCGAAGGTGGCGCCCACTTCCGTTTCGCGCCGCAGCTGTCCCGCCAGCGGACGGTAGCCGGCGCGGGTATAGCCATCGTCATCGATGCGGTAGCTGCGCGCGGCCTTGGCGTACACGCTCAGTTGCGGGCGCAGCTGCAAACTGCCCTGCACGTCCCAGGCGTTCTGGTTTTCCCAGTCGCTGCCGCCGGCGGGCATGTCGGCCGGATCGAGCTGGAACTGTTCATGCCGCAAGCCCAGCAGCAGACGCGGCGCATATATGCCGCCAAACGCCAGCTCTTCGCGCAGCAGCAGCGCGCGCGAATACTGCCGGCGCCGTCCATCGCCATCGCGGCCCGAACGCCGCTCCCACTGCATCAGGTCCAGGCCCACTTCCGTATCCGTGCCCACGCCGCCCACCTTGCCGTAATGGCGCACGCGGGGCGCCAGTTGCCGGCGGCGGCTGCTGTACCGCGATTCGCTGCTGCCATCCTCGCCCGCATACTGGGCTGTGGCGCGCTTTTCCCGCTGCGACAGCTCCACGCCCAGCTCGACATTGCCCACGTAGCGCTGCACGAAGGCGCTGGCGCGCCGCACTTCATAGCGGTACAGGTCTTCCGGACGGGCCGCCAGCAAGGCCAGGAACGGCGCCTCGGGCGCGGGATAGCGGGTGTCCTGGTTCAGCTGGTCGGCGCTGAAGCCAAAACGGCCTTGGCGCAGCTTCCATTCCGCGCCACCGTTGAAGCCGCGCTGGTGAAACACGCTGCCATCGCGGTAATTACCATTGCGCAACTCATCGATGGCCACATCGAGCGACATGCCGCCGTGGTCGCGCGACAGGGCACCGCGCACGCTGTGCTGGCCGCCCTGCGCCAGCTCGGCGGACAGGTCGCCATGCGTGACTCCGGCCGCGCCACCATCCACGCCATCCTGCGCGTACGCAGGCATGACCATGGCGCACAGCAGCAAGGTGCGCGTGGCGATGGTCAGGGCGAAAGGGGCAGGCATCATGGCGGCAAGCTGGGTGCGCTACCGGGGCGCGAACGCACGGTAGCAGGAGGATGGCAAAAGCGAATCATTATACGCACGGCGCGTGGCGCCGGGGCCGTCAGCTGCCCAGGCGCCCTTCATCGGCCAGGAAGTCGATGAAGGTGCGCACTTTCGAGGACAGGTAGCGGCGGCTCGTGTAGACGGCGTACACGCTGCCGCCCGCCAGCTTGAAATCGTCGAAGAGACGCACCAGCCGCCCCGCCGCCAGGTCCGCATCCGTTTGCCACGACGGCAGCAGGGCGATGCCCATGCCGTCGAGCGCGGCCGCATGCAGCAGGCTTTCGTTATTACATTGCAGCACGGGCGTAAACTTCACCGTCTCGTGCCCCTGCGGGCCGTCAAACGTCAATTCATTGCCATTTGACAACAGCGAATAGCTGATCATGGCGTGTTGCGCCAGATCCTGCGGCGCCACCGGCTGGCCCGCGCGCGCCAGGTAGGCGGGCGCGGCCACCAGGTGAAAGGCGATGCTGCCGATGGGGCGCGCGATCAGGCTCGGCGACGGTGCCTGGCTGACGCGCAGGGCCAGGTCGAAACCCTCTTCCACCAGATTGACCACCCTGCCACTCAAGTCGATGTCAAACGTCACTTCCGGGAAGCGCTCGCGGTAAGCCACCAGGGTGCGCGTAAAGATGGCGTTGGCGAACCAGACGGGCGCGCTCAGGCGCAACATGCCGCGCGGCACCACCGTCGTGCGGCCCACGGTCGCTTCCACTTCATCGAGATTGTCGAGCATGTCGCGGCACTGTTCAAAATACACCTTGCCGATTTCCGTCAGGCTCAGATGGCGGCTGCTGCGGTTCAGCAAGCGCGCGCCCAGGTGGCGCTCCAGGTGCATCACGTGCTTGCTGACCATGGCCGGCGACAGATCGAGGCGCTCGCTGGCGCGCACGAAGCTGTCCAGTTCCACCACGGCGCGAAACACGCGCATGCTGCGCAAGGTATCCATGACCATCCCATCATCAACAAAATGGAAATGATATATCAATAATAGCGATCTTGATCAACTGACCGCGCATGACTATCATCGATAGCATCAGTCATTCCACTCCGGAGCCGCCATGCAAGAGCACACCTTCCCTACTTACTTCCTGTCGCACGGCGGCGGCCCGTGGCCGTTCATGAAAGACCAGTTCGGCGGCCGCTACGACGTGCTGGAAGCATCATTGCAGGATATCCCGCGCCAGATCGGCGCGCGCCCGAAAGCCGTGCTGGTCGTCACGGCGCACTGGGAAGGGCCGCAGTTCCTCGTTTCGGCCAGCCCCAGGCCGGGCATGATCTACGATTATTCGGGCTTTCCGCCGCACACGTATCAAATTCAGTACCCGGCACCGGGCGCGCCGGAGCTGGCGGCGCAGGTAAAACAGTTGCTCGACGCGGCCGGCCACCCGGCGCGCCTGGACCACGAGCGCGGTTTCGACCACGGCACCTTCAGCGCCCTGTTCCCCATCTACCCGCAAGCGGACGTGCCGCTGGTGCAGCTGTCGCTGAAACACGGCTACGACCCGCTCACGCACGTCGAGGTGGGCCGCGCGCTGGCCGGCCTGCGCCGGCAAGGCGTGCTGATACTGGGCAGTGGCCTCAGTTATCACAACCTGCGCCAGTTCGGCCAGGCGGGCGCCGTCGCTTCGCACCAGTTCGACGCCTGGCTGCGCCAGACGATGGCCTTGCCGCCGGCACAACGGCTGCAACAGTTGCTGGCCTGGGACCAGGCACCGGGCGCGCGCCAGGCCCATCCGCAGGAAGACCATCTGCTGCCGCTGATGGTGGCGCTCGGTGCGGCCGAGCAGGAAGCGGCGCACGTGGTGTACCACGAAGAGGATTTTTTTGGGGCGCTGGCGGTCACCAGTTTCAAATTCGGATAATCCGCCACCGCATAAAAAAAGCGCCGCGACAGCAATGTCGCGGCGCTTTTTGCATGGATATAACTTGAATCAGGTGCCGCGCTTGCCGCGCGCCGCATTTTTCGCCTTTTCAGCGGCAATCGCTGCCGCTATGGCCGCTTTTTCCGCCATCTCGGCCGCGTGCTGTGCCAGCAGGGCCGCGCGCGTATCCGGCGTTTCCAGCGAGATACGACCGAGGATGCCGCTGCGGTAGTCGAGCAGCAGGGTATGCGACGCTTTCTCGAAATCGTAGTCGCCGCCCTTGATGCGGAAGCCGCGCTTGGCGGCAATGCCTTCGACCACGCCGATGGCGTCGACTTCACCAATCTTGGTGCCATAGCGGGCCGTCAGCAAGTCCGGATAGCGTTTGAGCAATTCCTCGGCCAGGAACACGGCCACTTCTTCTTCGATCAGCGCGTTCGAGCCGATGGCATGGCTGGCCGCCAGCATCAGGCCGTCGCTGGGGATGGCGATCTTCGGCCACAGCATGCCGGGCGTATCGACGAGGATGGTGTTCTTGTCCAGGTACAGCTTTTGCTGCATTTTTGTGACGGCCGGTTCGTCGCCCACCTTGGCCACGCGCTTTTTCAGCAGCGCGTTCATCAGGGTCGACTTGCCCACGTTGGGGATGCCCATGATCATGATGCGCAGCGGTTTCGTCGGCACGCCGCGGTGCGGCGCCAGGGACTTGGCCAGGTCAGGGATGCGCGCCACGTCGCCCGGCTTCTTGGTCGTCATCGCGTACGCGGTCACGCCTTCCTGGGCATTGAAATACGCCACCCAGGCGGCCGTGGCGGCCGGATCGGCCAGGTCGGTCTTGTTGAGGATCTTCAGGCAAGGGCGCTGGCGGAACAGGCGCAACTCGTCCACCATGGGATTGCAGCTGGCTGCCGGCAGACGCGCGTCCACCACTTCAATCACCAGGTCGGTGTTCTCCATGGTCTCGGCCGCTTTCTTGCGGGCCGCGTTCATGTGTCCTGGGTACCATTGTATCGCCATGCTCTTGCCTTCAGTTCGTTCAGTCAATCCGCTATTTTACGTGGTTGCCGCCACGACGTCCCATTTTCCGCCGCCAGCGCCAGCCGTGCGACGCGAACGAGACAATTGGTGATAATTTGGCAGTTACTTGAATGATAATATCTGCAGTCCGTCCAGCGTGGCCGGCTTCCCCATTGCACGCTTAACCTGATACGCATTCCATGCATCTTCCCCGTTTCCTCCTCCTCGCCCCCCTCTGCGCCTGCCTGCTGCCCGCCATGGCCCAGGAACAAACGGCGGCGCCTGGCGACACGGCCAGCCAGGAAATGCAGCAGGTTGTCGACGTGCAAGGCACGCGCGATCCTGACTTGCGCCCCTACCGCACCATGCTCAAGGGACTCGACGCGTATGCCGACCACCAGCGCCTGGCGCCGGGCGCGCCACTGCGCTTCATGCTGGTTCCCGCCACGCCCCAGGCCAGGCTCGATGGCGTGACCTTGCACCTGTCGGCCGACAACCTGTCGATCCCCGTACCCCTGGCGGCCGATGGCGGCTTCACCTTGACGCGCGACAAGACGGCCTACGATGCGAATGCCGACCTGGTCAGCAACAAGAAGCGCGACACCCTGCGCTGGCGCGCCGACATCCATACGCCGGGACTGCCCGCGAACGTGCGCCGCCTGGGCGACTTGCGCCTGGAATGCGAAATCCGCTGGGCCGTCGAACAGGACCAGCTGCCGTTTATGCGGCGCAACCTGTTCCGCCTGGCGGGCGGACCGTGCCACTCGTCGCTGATCCACGTGCTGTATCCCGTGCCGCGCAGCCTCGCCGCCGTGCAGGCGCGCTCGGGCGAGCGCACGCTGGACATCCGCGTCACGCAAGACCGCCAGCGCTACGTGCCGCCGCTGCATGACCAGAGCTGGGAAGACGACACCCTGCTGACCATCACTTACGCCGACGACGGCCACATGGCCGGAGCCGCCCCCGCTGCACCCTTGAAGGCAACGCAGCGCGAGTGATACGCACCCGGGAAGCCGGGTCAAATATTTCTACAAGGATTTTTATATTTACTGCAAGCAATAAAAAAGTATGCTCTAATATCGCCTCTTAAATGAAAAGCAATTATTTCCAGGCTGGCTCCGCCAGGTGCAGGGAGATACGCGATGGGGATAGGTCGATATGATGATGGAACACACTGGCATGGCGCCCAAGCGCATGCCGCGCAATGACTGGAAGAGGGAATGCCGGCAGTTGCAGGGCCAAGTGGCGCAGCTGGAAGAGCGCCTGAAACGCCAGAGCGCCGACAGCTATGGCTTGCAAATGCTGTATGACCAATTGGTCAATGAAATCAAGCACCACCGCGACATGCTCCAGCTCGACAGCTTCGACGCGGAGAAATCATCGCTCGTCTACACGCAAGCCTGGCGCCGCTTCATGGCCGGCGACGCGCTCGACTACCAGACCCACCGCCACACCAATTCCAGCAGCCGTCCCAGCTTGCTGTAGTTCGCTGCGCCGTTACAGCTCCGCCAGCGCCTTCACATGCGCCGCCACGCTGCGGCCCAGCGACGACAGGTTGTAGCCCCCTTCGAGGCAGCTGACGATGCGGCCCTTGCCATACTGATTCGCCACGGCCATCATTTGCTGCGTCAGCCACGTGTAGTCAGCCTCCACCAGGCCCATGCCGCCCACATCGTCTTCGCGGTGGGCATCGAAACCGGCGGAAATGAAAATCATCTGCGGCTGCTGCCGGTGCAGTGCCGGCAGCCAGTGGTCGAGCACCAGCTGGCGCACGGCATCGCCCTTCGAGCGGGCCGGCACGGGCACGTTGACGCGCGTATCCGTATAGGACTCGACATCGCTGTACGGATAAAACGGGTGCTGGAAAAAACTCACCATCAGGATGCGTGGATCGTTTGCCACGGATTCGGCCGTGCCATTGCCATGATGCACGTCAAAGTCGACGATGGCGACTCTGTCAAGGCCGCGCACGTCGAGCGCATGCTTGGCGGCGATGGCGACATTGTTGAACAGGCAGAAACCCATGGGCTCGCTGGGCCGCGCATGGTGGCCGGGCGGTCGGATCGCGCAAAAGGCGTTGCTGATCTCGCCATCGATGACGGCGTCCGTGGCAGTCACGGCCGAGCCTGCCGCCGCCAGGGCGGCCTCGTAGCTGTGCGCGTTGAGCAAGGTGTCGCCGTCGAGCGGATAGTAGTCGCCCTCGGACGGCACATTGTCGCGCACCAGGCCGATGGCCGTGGCACTGTGGTTGCGCTCGATGTCGGACAATTGCGCACGCACGCCGTCGCGGTGCTCGACCAGGTCGCTGATATGCGCGAGGATCAATTGATCGTTAATGGCCTGCAAGCGGGCCGGCGATTCAGGGTGCCAGTCGCCCATTTCATGGCGCTGACAATCGGGATGGGTATAAATGGCTGTGCTCATGCGCTGTACTGGTTACCTCTGTCTCTGTCCATTCTCCGGGAACACTGCATGGCAGTCCTGTTCGCCCTGCGCGTTCTCGCATAAAATCACTGGCTGGTCTGCGCCGCCCTTGCCGCCTTTGCCGTCACTCTAATCTACCACGAGCGCGCAGCTGGCGGGCGGCGCCGTTTGACCTGGCCAAAGCGATTGTAAATTAAATAATCCCTTGCACTGTGATAGAAATAACATGTTTTCAAAAATACACCAGGCCGCACAGCAAATCGGCGAAGTTCTCGTCGGCAAACAATTGCAGATCCGCCAGACCCTCGCCTGCGTGCTGGCGGGCGGCCACCTGCTGATCGAAGACGTGCCCGGTGTGGGCAAGACCACGCTGGCGCATGCGCTGGCCATCTCGCTGGGCCTGCAATGGAAGCGCCAGCAATTTACCAGCGACCTGCTGCCCGCCGACGTGGCCGGCATGAGCGTGTATGACCGCGCCAGCGCCAGTTTCATTTTTCATCCAGGCCCCCTGTTCACGCAGGTACTGCTGGCCGACGAGATCAACCGCGCCACGCCGAAGACGCAATCGGGCTTGCTGGAAGCGATGGAAGAGCGGCAAGTGACACTCGATGGCGTCACGCACGCGCTGCCGCGGCCGTTTTTCGTCATCGCCACGCAAAACTGCGCGCATCAGCTGGGTACCTTCCCCCTGCCCGAATCGCAGCTCGACCGCTTTCTCATGTGCGTCACCCTGGGCTACCCCGATGCGGCCGCCGAACGGGCGCTGCTGCTGGGCGCCGACCGCCGCGCCATGCTGCAAACCTTGCCTGCCGTCATGAATGCGGAAGAATTGCTGCAGGCGCAAGCGGGCCTGCGCGCCATCCACGCCTCGCCCGCCGTCGTCGACTACGTGCTGACCCTCGTGCACGCCACGCGCGCGCCCGGCGTGTTTGCCGACGGCCTCAGCCCGCGCGCCGCGCTGGCCCTGCTGCAGGCGGCGCGCGCCTGGGCCGCCCTGGCCGGACGCGACCACGTCACGCCCGACGATGTGCAAGCCGTGCTGCTGCCCGTCTGCGCCCACCGCCTGCATGCGGCACAAGGGTCCACGGACAGCCGCGCGCTGCTGCGGCATCTGCTGTTGAGCATCCCCGTCTGAGCGGCATGCGCTGGCGCACGATTCCATGGCTGCCGGCACGCCCCTGGCTGGGCGCGCAGCGCGTGCACATCCGTCCCTCGCGCGCGGGCCTGGCGTTTGCCGCGCTGCTGCTGGCGCTGTGGATCGCCGCCGTCAATTACCGCCTGGGCCTGGGCTATGCGCTCACGTATTTCGCGGCCGCCTGCGCCATCGCCGACATGCTGTTTACAAGCCGCAACCTGGCGGGCCTGGCCTTGGCCGCCACGCCGGGCAAGCCCGTGTTTGCGGGCAGCCACGCCTTGTTCACCTTGCACCTGATCAACCGCAGCAGCCGCCCGCGCCATGCGATCGGCCTGGCGGCGAGCGGCGCGTCGGCGGCGCCCGGCCTGGCCGATATCGCCGCCCACGGCGAAACGGCCATCAGCATCGGCATGCCGGCCCCGCAACGTGGTTGGCTCAACGCGCCAGCCGTATGCCTGTCCGGCAGTTTTCCGCTGGGCCTGTTTGTGGCATGGTGCCACTGGCAGCCCGACGCGCGCGTGCTCGTGTATCCGCAGCCAGAACAGGATGCGCCGCCGCTGCCCTGGCTGGCCGGCACAATACAGCAGGAACGGCAGCCAGGCTGGCCAGACTCGCCCGATGGCACCCTGGAACTGGCCGGCGTGCGCGCCTACCATTCGGGCGACCCCTTGCAGCGCCTGGCCTGGCGCCAGATCGCCCGCCATGATGGCGAGCATTTATTCAGCAAGCAATTCCAGCCTGGCGCCGACGCGCCGGCGGGCGCGTCCCGTGGCAGCATCATGCTTGAGCACGCCACCCTGCACGCGCTGGCGCCGGAAGCACGCCTGTCGCGCCTGACCGCCTGGGTACTGCAGGCGGAACGCACGGGCTTGCCGTATGGCTTGCGCCTGGGCGCGCTAACGCTAACGCCCGCCCTGGGCGCCAGCCAGCGCGACGCCTGCCTGCGCGCGCTGGCCCTGCATGATCTGCCACAAGACCGGACGGCGCCATGAAAGCCTGGCTGAGCGGCTTGCCACGCGAGAAGGCCGACATTGTGCTGTTGCTGCTGGCCGCCGCCATGGTGCTGGCGCCGCACGCGCTGCACCTGCCCCCATGGTTGTCGGTAGCGACAGCCGCACCGCTGCTGTGGAGCGCCGTCATTACCGTGCGGGGCCGACGCCAGCCGTCGCTCGCCGTGCTGGCGCCGCTGGCCCTGCTGGGCATCGCCGGCGTGTACGCCAGCTATGGCACCGTGCTGGGACGCGATCCCGGCGTGGCCCTGCTGGCCCTGCTGCTGGCCTTGAAGTCGCTGGAAATGCATGGCCGGCGCGATATCTTCGTGCTCGTCTTCCTCAGTTTCTTTTTGCTGCTGGCGAACTTTTTCCATACGCAAGGAATCCTCGGCGCCGCCTGGATGCTGGCCACCGTCCTCGTGCTGCTGGCGGCCCTGCTGTCGGCCCAGTACGGCGCCGTGCAGCCGCGCCTGGCGCAAAGGCTGGGCTTGCTGGGGCGCATGCTGGCGCTGGCCCTTCCCCTGGCGGCCGTACTGTTTCTTGCCGTACCGCGCCCCGACGGCCCCCTGTGGGGCGCGCAGCATGAGGGCGCGCAAGCGCGCACGGGCTTGTCCGACAGCATGCAGCCGGGCGCCATCGCCTCGCTGGCCCTGTCAAGCGAACCCGTCTTCACGGCCCGCTTTTCCACGCCGCTCCCGCCGCAAGACCAGCTGTACTGGCGCGGCGTGGTGCTGGGCGACTACGACGGCGCCACCTGGACGCGCCGGGGCGCGAAGGGACGCGCGCCTGCCAGCGACAGCCGCATCGACATCGCGCTGGAAGGGCCGCCCAGCCACTATGCAGTGACCTTGCCAGCGAGCGGCCAGCGGCGCATCTTCGCGCTCGATGTGCCGCGCAGCATCGAGCGTCTGCCCGGCAATCCGTATGTCGTCTCGTCCGCGCTGGAAGTGCTGACCATACAGCCCATTACTTCGACCGTGCATTACCGCGTCAGTTCCCAAGCGCGCTACCGGCTGCAGGCCAAGCTGCCTTTGGCCCAGCAGCAGCCATGGCTGGCCTTGCCTGCTGGCAGCAACCCGCGCAGCATCGCCTGGGCCCGCGCACTGCGCGGCAGCGGCGCGCACGCGCTGGCGCCCGCCGACGCCATCGCTGCCGTGCTGGAGCACTTCCGCCGCGCGCCATTCCGCTACACCCTGCAGCCGCCGCTGCTGGGCAAGCATGGCGTCGACGACTTCCTGTTTACAACACAAGCGGGCTTTTGCGAACATTACGCGGGCAGCTTTGTCGTGCTGATGCGCGCCATGGGCATCCCCGCGCGCGTCGTCACCGGTTACCAGGGCGGACTGCGCAACGATACGGACAACAGCTTGAGCGTGCGCCAGTCCGACGCCCATGCCTGGAGCGAAGTGTGGCTGGCAGGCCGGGGCTGGGTACGCATCGACCCCACCAGCGCCGTCGCGCCCCTGCGCACGGAGCGCAACCTCGATGCCGCCCTGCCAGCGGCCGCGTCGCCGCTGACGGCCTGGCGCGCCCTGGCCGGCCTCGATGGCGGCGCGACAGGGGCGCTTGCCGCGTGGCGCCAGCAATGGCAGCAAGCCGAGCAGGCCTGGAGCAACTGGGTGCTCGACACCACGCCGCAACGCCAGCGCGCCATGCTCGATCGCTTGAAAAACCTGCCGGCGACGACCCTGGCACTCGCTTGCGCCGTGCTGGCCCTGCTGTCCGCCGTAGTCGGCGCACTGGTCTGGTGGCGGCAGGCGCGGCAAGGCGATCCGCTCGACGCCCTGTACCTGCAGTTTTGCCGCCAGCAGGCGCGTCGCGGCTACAGCCGTGCGCCGCATGAAGGGCCGCACGGTTATGCTGCACGGCTGGCCGCAGGCAAGGCCACACCCAAGGCGCACGCCGCCATCGCACAGTTTCTGGCAATCTATGCCACGATGAAGTATGGTAATGCCAACCCAGACGAACAATCCCGCGCGCGGCGCAGCTTGCGCCACCTGTTAACCCAATGCCGATGAGACGCTCCTTGTTACCGATCAAAACCTCCGCCCTGTCCCTGCTCCTCTCCCTTCCCCTGTGCCTGGCCACCGCGCACGCTGGCGAAAACAGCAACATTTCCGCTGCTGATCGCGCCCGTGCCGTGCGCGCGGCCAAGGCGCCGCCCGCCAAGGCGACGGCCAAAAAAGCACCGGCAAAATTCGACTTCGAAGGCGAGTTTGTCGACTATGCCAACTGGAAAGAAGTACGCGCCTTCCTCGACGAGATGTCGGCCAAGCATGGTTTTGACCGCGCCGAGCTCGATACCCTGATCGGCAAGGTGCGTTATGTCGAGTCGACCGTGCAGCTGATGAAACCGGCGCCGCCAGGCAAGCCGAAGAACTGGCAAGCGTACAGCGCCCGCTTCATCGAGCCGGTGCGTATCAATGCGGGTGTGAAATTCTGGGAAGAGAACGCGCAAGCGCTGGCGCGCGCCGAACGCGAATATGGCGTGCCGGCTGAAATCATCGTCGGCATCATCGGCGTGGAAACCGTGTACGGACGCAACACGGGCCGTTTCCGCGTGCTCGACGCGCTGACGACCCTGGCGTTTTCCTATCCGGAAAGCCCGACGCGCGCCGCGCGCATGGAATTTTTCAAGGGCGAACTGGAAAATGCGCTGCTGTACGCACGCAAGGATGGCATCGATCCCTTGACCCTGCTCGGCTCATATGCGGGCGCCATCGGCCTGCCCCAGTTCATGCCGAGCAGCATCATGAAATATGCGGTGGACTTCGATGGCGATAGTCATATCGACTTGCGCAACTCCACGGCCGACGCCATCGGCAGCGTGGCGCATTTCCTCGTCGAACACGGCTGGCGGCGCGATGACCCGGCCATCAGCACGTATCGCGTCACCGTCTCGTCCAGCCACGCCTGGGAAAAGTTCATCGGCCAGGGCTTGCAAGCCAAGTACCGGCTGGAAGAGTTGCAGGAAGCGGGCGTGAGTACGGTCGCAGCCACGCCCCAGAACATGTTGTACGGCCTGATCGATCTGCAAAATGGTTCAGAAGCAACTGAGTATCACTTGGCAACCAATAACTTCTTTGCTATAACTCAGTACAACAGAAGTTATTTTTATGCCATGTCAGTGATCGACTTGGGCAAGGCCATCAGCCAAGTGCGCGCACGCTAACCGAAAGTCGGTGTAAAGTTATAATATTACTTGTAAGAAAGCGTAAGCGATGTTGAAGCGACCAGCAAACAGGTCTATGGTGGGGCCGATAACATGTGCCAGCCTCGCTCGCCAGCCTTTGTGCGGCACGGAATACAGAAATGGTTTTATACTTAACTTTTGTCAAAGTACAATTTTTGTTCTATCATAGAGCATAATAAAGAATAAATAGGTGTTGCAACGTGACAACACCCATTTTATCCAAAGCAAGATTACAGAGCTTTCCGGTCTGAAATGGAATCCTGCTGTACAATTGTGTATATATCATGAAAAACTGTATCCCGGATCGTACCGTGTGTGAATTCGTTCCTTTTAGTAAAGAATGAACATGAACGCAGCAAGAGCGAGCTCCGAGTGTTTTTTACTTTGCAGTGCAACTACAGAAGGAACATTAACATCATGACAAACCAAGTCGGCATTGATATGAACAGCGATTCGGACTCCGACGATCTGCTTCAATACAACCCAAACAGATTGCTCGATACCCTGATCGAAAACCTGCGCCTGAAAAACGACGCAGCACTGTCCCGCGCGCTGGAAGTGGCGCCACCGGTCATCAGCAAAATCCGCCACCACCGCCTGCCGGTCGGCGCATCGCTGTTGATCCGCATGCACGAAGTCAGCGACCTGAGCATCCGCGACCTGCGTTACCTGATGGGTGACCGTCGTAACAAATTCCGCATCAGCGACAAGCAATTCAAGCCAAAAGAAGGCGAAACGCCACAAGGCTGATCCTGCCAGTTTCGCAGGTTTTCCCTCCCCGCCATGGGGAGGGGGTAATTTTCAGGCCGTCCTGGCCGACCCGAATTTCCATTTTAAAATTGAACAATCAGGCTGGGAATACGCCGGTGGACAAGTAACGGTCGCCACGGTCGCAGACGACGAACACGATCGTCGCGTTTTCCACCGTTTGCGAGATGCGCAGCGCGATTTCGCACGCGCCGGCCGCCGAGATACCGCAGAACAAGCCCTCTTCCGCCGCCAGGCTGCGCGCCATGCGCTCGGCCACGCCCTGGCTCACGTATTCCACCTGGTCCACGCGCGACTTGTCGTAAATTTTCGGCAAGTACGCTTCCGGCCACTTGCGGATGCCGGGAATCTGCGATCCATCTTCGGGCTGTGCGCCGATAATCTGGATGGCGGGATTCTGTTCCTTCAAGTAGCGCGACACGCCCATGATGGTGCCCGTCGTGCCCATGGCGCTGACAAAATGCGTGACCTGGCCATGCGTATCGCGCCAGATTTCCGGTCCCGTGCTTTCGTAGTGGGCGCGCGAATTGTCTTCGTTGGCGAACTGGTCGAGGATGATGCCACGGCCATCCTTCTGCATCTGCTCGGCCAGGTCGCGCGCATATTCCATGCCGCCCGTCTTCGGCGTGAGCAGGATGTCGGCGCCGTAGGCGGCCATGCTCTGGCGGCGCTCCACGCTGAGATTGTCTGGCATCAAGAGCAGCATCTTGTAGCCGCGCAAGGCGGCGGCCATGGCCAGCGCGATGCCCGTATTACCGCTGGTAGCCTCGATCAGGGTATCGCCTGGCTTGATGACGCCGCGCTCTTCAGCGCGCTTGAGCATGGACATGGCGGCGCGGTCCTTCACAGAGCCGGCCGGGTTGTTGCCTTCCAGCTTGCCGAGGATGACGTTGTTGCGCGCAATCGCATCGGCGCCCGGCAAGCGCGTCAGTTGCACCAGCGGGGTATTGCCTATCGTATCTTCAAGTGTCTTGTAAGCCATCGTGTCTGTTTGAGTAATTTCAACAAAGACCCATTCTAATATGAGATGCTGGACGGCGTATGGCTAAAAGCCGCCGCCCCGACAGGCTGCCCCAACCGTGGCCACCCGCGCGCCAGTCCGCATGCTTCCTGGCTTTGCGCCCTGCCAGGGTCGCCGCGTGCGCTGCGCCAGCGGGCCGCGCGCGCATGCGCTAGACTCGTGGCGGTTAGTTATTTTAGTAATTTGCTTATTCAATCAATGGATCAGTCATGAGCAGCAGCACACCCGAATTCATTCCCGAAACCACGCAGGACGATCCCGTCCAGTTCGCCACGCTCGACTTGCAGGGCCGCAGCCACCAGATCTCGCCCGTCTTCAATGCGCTCGAACTGCAGCGCTTGCAGCGCTATGGCACACGGCGGCGCTTTGCCGATGGCGCCACCCTGTTCGAGGCGGGCAGCAGCAGCTTCGGCATGCTGGTGATACTGTCCGGACGCGTCAGCATCACGCGCCACGAGGTGCTGGGGCAGGCGTCGCAGCTGCGCGAAGTGGGCGTCGGCCACTTCATTGCCGAGGTGGCGCAATTGTCCGGCCGCCCCACCCTCGTCAACGGCAGCGCCGTGGGCGAGGTGGAATTGCTCGACATCAGTTCCGAATCCTTGCGCGCGCTGATCGTGGCGGAAGCGGAGATGGGCGAACGCATCGTGCGCGCCCTGATCCTGCGCCGCGTGGCCCTGATCGAATCGAATTCGGGCGGCCCCGTGCTGGTGGGACCGCGCGGCAATGGCAATCTGTTTCATCTGCAAAGTTTTCTATCGAGCAATGGCCACCCGCACACGGTGCTCGATCCGGCCAGCGATGCGGCCGCCGCCGCGCTGGCCCAGCGCTACCAGCCCACGCCGCAGGAATGGCCCTTGGTCGTCTGTCCCGATGGCAAGGTCATGAAGAATCCCGGCAATGCGGAACTGGGGCGCTGCCTGGGCATGCTGCCCGATTTGTCCGGCGACAAGATCTTCGACGTGCTGGTCGTGGGTGCCGGCCCCGCCGGCCTGGCCACGGCCGTGTATGCGGCGTCCGAAGGGCTATCGGTGCTGGCACTGGAACAGCGCGCGTATGGCGGCCAGGCGGGCGCCAGCGCGCGCATTGAGAACTATCTGGGCTTTCCCACCGGCATATCCGGCCGGGCGCTGGCGGGACGCGCCTATGTGCAGGCGCAAAAGTTCGGCGTCGAGATCGCCACCCCGGCCAGCGCCGCCAGCCTGCTGTGCGACACCTGGCCCCTGCGCGTCACCCTGTGCGACGGCACGCAAGTGCGCGCCCGCACGGTGGTGCTGTCCTGCGGCGCGCGCTACCGCCGCCCCTCGCTGGCCAACCTGAAAACATATGAAGGACGGGGCGTGTATTACTGGGCCTCGCCCATCGAAGCCAAGCTGTGCAGGCAGGAAGAGATCATTTTAGTCGGCGGCGGCAACTCGGCCGGCCAGGCGGCCGTGTTTCTCTCCGGCCATGCGGCCAAAGTCCACATGGTGATCCGCGGCGCAGGGCTGGCGGCCAGCATGTCGAGCTACCTGATCGAGCGCATCGCCGCCACGCCCAACATCACCTTGCACACGCACACGGAAATCATCGCCCTGGAAGGCGACGACGATGGCTTGACGGGCGCCCGCTGGCGCAACAAGCAGACGGGTGAAGAGTGCGACTGCGCCGTGCGCCGCGTGTTTCTTTTTGTGGGCGCCGATCCGAACACGGACTGGCTGCATGACTGCGCCGTCGCCGTCGACGAACAGGGTTTTATTCGCACGGGCTTCGACGTCACGCGCGCGGCATGCCGCGCCCATGGCCATGGCCACGCCGAGTATCGAGCGGCCTTGCCGGACCGGGCCGCGCTGGAAACGAGCGTGCCGGGCGTGTTCGCCATTGGCGACGTGCGCGCCGGCTCGACCAAGCGCGTGGCCGCCGCCGTCGGCGAAGGCGCGGCAGTCGTTTCCCAGATCCACGGTTTTCTGGCCCGCCTGCCCGTCAACAACGTCTAGCGCAAGGGCATGGGGTATGTTGCCACGCTGACATTTCCGTCGCGATCGATGGCCTGGACGCCAAAGAAATAGTTGTCTTTCGACAGCTTGACCTTGGCCTCGGTGACATTGCCCACGTCCTGCGCGCCCTGCCACTGGTCTGCCGTGGTGGCGCGCCAGACGATGCGGTAGCCGGCCAGGTCCGGTTCCGTGTTCGGCTGCCATAGCAAGGTCGTGGCGTTTTCCAGCTGCGCCGTGCGCACTTGCACGCCGGCTGGCGCGGCCGGCGCCAGGGCCAGCGAGGCCAAGGCCGCCGCATTCACGCGCGCCACTTTTGCCACGTAGTCATAATCGACGAATTGCGGCAGGTCGCCATACTGCACGCCATTTTCCACGCGCACATCCTGATGCTGGTGGGTAAAATCCTCGTTCGGCTCCGTGAAACGCAGCGCCGCATACCCTTGCGCCAGAAACGGCATATGGTCGCCGCCGCGCAGATAGCGGTCGGCGCGCTGAATGACGTTGACCTTGAAACCGGGCACATAGCGCTCGCCCACCTGTTTTACATGGCGCGCCAGCTGGCGCGAGAGGGAATCGTTTTCGCCGCCCGTCGCCACCAGGGCGCGCACGCCATCGCTCATTTCCTTCACGGCGGGAATGCCCTCGGCAAACAAACGCACCTGGCCACCGTCGACGGTGCCGTCGTCGGCGCGCGAACTGCCGATGATGTCGTTATTGAGCATGCCGGCGATATTGAGCTTGTTCAGCTTCGCCTGCTGCGCCCAGTGGCCGGAACCCAATAGCCCCTGTTCCTCGGCCGCCACCGCCATGAAGACGAGCGTGGCGTCGAACTGGTAGCGCGCCATCGCGCACGCCATCTCGATCACGGCCGCCGTGCCCGAGGCGTCGTCGTTGGCGCCGGGCGCGTCGCCCTGCGCATCCATCACGTCCGTGGCGCGCGTATCATAGTGGCCGCTGACGACATAGATGCGCCCGGCCGACTGCGGCTGGCTGCCCGGCAGGGTCGCCACCACGTTGACGATTTCCGTCGGCCGCGCGATGCGCTTCGACACGGGCGCGATATGGCTGTCGAACGCCACCTGCAGGCGGCCGCCCGCCTGCGCGCCGCAGCGCTCCAGCTCCGCCTTGATCCAGCGCCTGGCCGCGCCGATGCCGCGCGTGTCGGACACGGTATCGGACATGGTGTGGCGCGTCTGGAAACTGACCAGCTTGCGCACATGCGCCTCGATGCGCTGCGGCGATATCTGCGCCACGACACGTTCGATCTGCGGCTGCGCCGGTTCGGCGCCCGGCGCCGCCGCCACACTAGCCGACAGCATGGCTGCCGTCATTCCCGTCAAAATCCGTACCATGCCTGCATCCCCCGATGATTGATTGAGCTGGCCATTCTCGCATTTTTGACGGCAGGCAAGGATGTTCCAGGCCGAAAATCGTGCATTGTAGAAACTGCTACAATCGGCCACTTCCCGTCCCGCTCAAGAAAGACACCCGCATGCGCCAGACCACCCTCCCACCCGCACGCCGCAGCCTGCGTGCGGTCCGCTGACGGTGCGCCGCATGCTCGTCAAATTGCTGCTGCTGGCCACCCTGTTTGCCGGGCTCAGCATCGCCGCGCTGTACAGCTACGGGCGCTTCGCCGAACGGTCGCTGGGAGCACCGGGTACGGCCTTGCCCGTGGCGGCCGACGCCACCCTGCTCGACCGTGTGCTGGCGCCGCAACTGGCGCAACGCCCGGAACAGAGCGGCACGGCCCTGATCGACGACAACCTGGAAGCGTTCGCCCTGCGCGCCCTGAGCGCGCGCGAAGCGGGCCGCAGCATCGACCTGCAGTACTACATCTGGCATAACGACGTCACGGGCCGCCTGCTGGTGCGCGAACTGCTGCGCGCGGCCGACCGCGGCGTGCGCGTGCGCGTGTTGCTTGACGATATCAATGCGCGCGGCCAGGACGCCGCCATCCTCGCGCTCGACAGCCATCCGCTGATCGACGTGCGCATCTTCAATCCGGGCCGCAACCGCGACGGCGTCTGGTTGCGCGCCGTGGAAATGGCCTTGCGCGCCGTCAGCCTGAACCGGCGCATGCACAACAAGGCCTGGATCGTCGATGGCAGGGTGGCCCTGGTCGGCGGGCGCAATATCGGCGATGAATATTTTGATGCCGCCGAGCAAGTTAATTTCCAGGATGCCGACTTACTGCTGGTGGGCCCCGCCGTGCAGCAGACGAGCGACATCTTCGACCGCTTCTGGAACAGCCGCGCCGTCATCCCCATCGGCGCCTTGCACACTGGCAAGAACGCGGGTGCGCCGGAACTGCAGGCTGTGCGCGCCCGCCTCGACGCGCTCGCGGGTGAACTGGGCGCTTCGCCGTACCTGCGGCAACTGACTGATGCGGGCCAGCTGCAGGCCCACCTCGATGGCCGGCTGCGGCTGCACTGGAGCGCGCAGGTGCAAGTGCTGTCGGACCCGCCGGAAAAAGCCGCGCCCGTGGCCAGTTTGCAGCGCAGCGAGCACTGGCTGATGCACAGCTTGCTGCCCTTGCTGACCGAGGCGCGCGAAGAAGCGCTGCTGACTTCGCCCTACTTCGTGCCCGGCGCGGCGCTGACGCAGAGCCTGGCCGACAAGGTCGCCGCCGGCGTCAAGGTCAGTGTACTGACCAACTCGCTGGCCGCCACCGACGTGGCCCTCGTGCATGCGGGCTATGCGCGCTATCGCGAAGCGCTGCTGGGCGGCGGCATCGACCTGTATGAATTGAAGACCCTGCACCGCAAGCGCATCAGCCTGATGGGTTCGAGCCGTGCCAGCCTGCATACCAAGGCCGTGGTGGTCGATGGCCAGCGGGGCTTCGTCGGCTCCTTCAACCTCGATCCCCGCTCGGCCCAGCTGAACACGGAAATGGGCGTGCTGTTCAACGATGCCGCGCTGGGGTCCGACATGCGCGCGCTGTTCCTGCATTCGACCTCGGGCGACACCAGCTACCGCCTGTTCCTCGACAACGGCGCCCTGCGCTGGTCCGACGCCACCGAGCAGCCAGCCAAGGTGTGGACGCACGATCCGGAGTCAGGCTTCTGGCGCCGCATGCTGGTGTCCGTGATGCACTGGCTGCCGATCGAGTCGCAACTGTAGGCGCATCGGCAAGGCAAAGTGGCGGCGCATAAAAAAAACCCCGCGCGGCCGGTACCACGCGGGGTTTTCTTCTCGTGCTGCGCGGCACCACCACGCAACACGCGTTACAGCAACACGCTTACTTTTTCTCGGCTTCAGCCTTCTTCGCATCGGCTGCAGCCAGCTTCGCTTCTTTCTTCGCGGCAGCGGCGGCAGCCTTCGCTTCTTTCTTGGCAGCAGCAGCTTCTTTTTTCGTCTCAGCGGCTGTCTTGGCTGGCGCCGCAGCGGTGTCGGTCGCAGCAGCCGGCTTCGGTGCGGCTTCTTTCGCTGCAACTTCCTTCACAGCAGCTTCCTTTTTTACCGGGGCAGCTTTCGCCGCCGGGGCGGGCGCCGCTGGTGCGCCGGACTTGGCCTGGCCATTCACCTGCAAGCCCGCTTCCGACAGTTTCACGGAACTTTTCGGACCGATACCCTTCACGCGGCTTTCGAAATCGGCCCAATCCTTGAAGGCGCCGCCCTTGGTGCGCTCGTCGACGATGGCTTTCGACGTGACGGGGCCGATGCCCTTGACGCTGTCGAGTGCCGCCTGATCCGCCTTGTTGACATCGACCTGGGCAAAGGCAAAACCCATCGTCGCGATCAGGGTGACGATGGCCAGCAGTATTTTTTTGAACATGGGTATCTCTCCGTGGTGTGGTTTCAAGATGACTCGAACGCAAGGGAGGAACAGCGCCTCAAGGGCTTTAACGGCTGTGACGTGATATGGTTGACAAGACGGGACAGCGGAAGGACGGGAAAACCTGCGCCAGATCAAACGCCCGGCGCAGGCAAAATGCGGACTACAGCCGCATATTTATTGCGGGAACAGCTCTTCGCGGGTGACGGTGGCCGTGCCCAGCTTGCCGACGACGATGCCGCCGGCCCGGTTGGCCGTACGCACGGCGTCGCCCAGGCCCATGCCGGCGCCCAGCATGGCCGCCATGGTGGCGATCACCGTGTCGCCCGCGCCCGAGACGTCGAATACTTCGCGCGCATCGGTCGGCATGTGCAGCACCTCATCGGCCGTGTACAGGCTCATGCCCTCTTCGGAACGGGTCAGCAGCAAGGCGTCCAGGCCCAGCTGCGCGCGCATCTGCTGCGCGCGTTCCGTCAATTGCTCTTCCGTGCTCCAGTTGCCAACCACGCGGCGCAGTTCCGATTTATTCGGAGTGAGCACTGACGCTCCCGCATAGCGGCGGAAGTCATCGCCTTTCGGGTCGACCATGACGATCTTGCCGGCCGTTCTCGCCGCCTTGATCATCTCGGCCACGTTCACCAGGCTGCCCTTGGCGTAGTCCGACAAAATCACCACGTCGTAATGCGGCAAGAGGGCATTAAACTGCGCCAGCTTGTCGCGCAGCACCGTATCGCTCGGTGCATCCTCGAAGTCGATGCGCAGCATTTGCTGCTGGCGGCCGATCACGCGCAGCTTGATGATGGTGGAAATGGCCGCGTCGCGCTGCAGATAGCTGTGGATGCCGTCCCCTTCGAGCAGACGCTCGACCTGGCTGCCGGCCTCGTCGTCGCCGACCACGCCCAGCAAGCCCGTCTTCGCTCCCAGCGCGGCCGCGTTGCGCGCCACGTTGGCCGCGCCGCCCAGGCGCTCTTCGCGCTTTTCGATACGCACGATGGGCACCGGTGCTTCCGGCGAAATACGGCTGACATCGCCGAACCAGTAACGGTCCAGCATCACATCGCCCACCACCAGCATGCGCACCTGGGCCAGCGCGGCCGGCGCCGTCAAGGCTGCCACCCCGTGGGCGCTCATGCGCGTGTCAGGATCGAGCGGCCGATGCCGTGGTATTCGATGCCCGCCTCGGCCATGACGGCCGGCTCGAACAGGTTGCGTCCGTCAAAGATCACGGC
This sequence comes from Janthinobacterium sp. UMAB-60, assembly GCF_900095235.1. Classification (NCBI taxonomy): domain Bacteria; kingdom Pseudomonadati; phylum Pseudomonadota; class Betaproteobacteria; order Burkholderiales; family Oxalobacteraceae; genus Janthinobacterium; species Janthinobacterium sp. UMAB-60. The sequence goes on along the minus strand of NZ_LT607483.1, from coordinate 400,957 downwards.
TTGCTTCAGGCGTGCCTTGACCTGTTCGAAATCGGGACTGCGGAAGGCTTTCCATTCGGTCACGATGACCAGCGCATCGGCGTCCTGCAGCGCATCCTTCGGACTGTCGGCAAAGCGCACCCTGGCGAACTGCTCCGGCGTCAAGTCCAGTTGCAGCACGCGGCGTGCCTCGGGCATGGCGACGGGGTCATACACGGCCACCGTGGCGCCGCGCGCCAGCAGGTCCGCCAGCAGCACGCGGGCCGACGCTTCGCGCATGTCATCCGTGTTCGGCTTGAAGGCCAGTCCCCAGACGGCGAAATGCCGGCCCGTCAGATCTGCGCCGAAGCGAGTGACCACTTTGCCGCCCAGCACCATCTTCTGCCTGTCATTGACGGCTTCGACGGCACGCAGGATCAGCAACTCCTGCCCATAGCCGCGCGCCGTGCGCTCGAGCGCCTGCACGTCTTTCGGGAAGCAGGAACCGCCATAGCCGCAGCCTGCGTACAGGAAGCTGTGGCCGATGCGCGGGTCGGAACCGATGCCGTGGCGCACGGCTTCGATATCGACGCCCACCTTGTCGGCCAGGTTCGCCAGTTCATTCATGAAGGAAATACGCGTGGCCAGCATGGCGTTCGCCGCATACTTCGTGAATTCGGCCGAGCGCACGTCCATCCAGTGGGTGCGCTCGTGGTTGCGGTTGAACGGCGCGTACAGGATTTTCAGCAATTCGCGCGCGCGCTCGCCGTCCGGCGTGGCATCGACGCCGATGACGATGCGGTCCGGGCGCATGAAATCTTCGACGGCCGCGCCTTCCTTGAGAAATTCCGGGTTCGACGCCACCGAGAACGTGGCGGCCACGCCGCGCGCGTCCAGTTCGCCCTGGATGGCGGCGCGTACTTTTTCAGCCGTGCCGACGGGCACGGTGGACTTGTCGACGATGACCTTGAAGTCCGTCATGTACTTGCCGATGCCGCGCGCGGCCGCCAGCACGTATTGCAGGTCGGCCGAGCCGTCTTCATCGGGCGGCGTGCCGACGGCGATGAATTGCATCACGCCGTGCGCGGCGGCTGCCTCGACATCGGTGGAAAAGGTCATGCGGCCGGCGGCGCGGTTGCGCGCCACGACTTCTTCCAGCCCCGGTTCATGGATGGGGATGCCGCCGCTGTTGAGCAAGGCGACCTTCTGTGCGTCCAGGTCGAGGCAAAAAACGTCGTTGCCCAGCTCCGCCAGGCAGGCGCCCGTCACGAGGCCCACATAGCCCGTGCCGATAATGGTGATTTTCATGGTTGTGCCGTATTTGTAAACGTATTTGTAAATATAGATGCTGCAAACAAGTACACGCCACGTTGCACGGGGGCAAGGTGGCGTGTCGGGTTAATTCATGACGTTGAGCTCTTCCGTGCGGCGCGGCGGGTAGGTTTCCCACTTGTTGCAGCCCGGGCAGTGCCAGTAAAACTGGCGTGCCTTGAAGCCGCAATGGCTGCACTGGTAGCGGGCCAGCTTCTGCGTGTAGCCGTGCACGAGGTTTTTCACCATCGACAGCTCGGACCAGATGGCGGCCGGCGCATCCATCATGCGCGCTTCCAGCAGTTTATCCAGGCCCAGCAGGGTCGGCGTGCGGCGCAGCTCGGCGCTGACCAGCTGCTTCGCCGCTTCCACGCCGTCGAGTTCGATCACGGCCTTGAAGACGACCTCGATCAAGTCGATCGACGACGCCTCTTCCAGGTAGGAACGCAGCAGGTTGACGCCTTCCTGCGCGCGGCCCACCTTGGTGTAGCCATCCATCAGGCGCTGCGCCACCAGGGCCACGTGCGGCACGCTTTGCTGCTCCACGCGGCGCCAGGTGGTCAGCGCGCCTTCCACGTCGCCGCGCGCCAGCAGCACGTCGCCCGTCAGGATGGTGGCGCGCACGCTCTTGCGGTCCGTCTGCAGGGCTTTTTCCAGCAGCGGCATGGCTTCGTCCGGCTTCATGTGCACCAGCGCGTCATGCGCCAGTTCGCAATAGAACTGGGCGATTTCCTTCTGGCGCGCACCGGCGCCCGATTCCTGCAAGCCCACGGCCGCTTCGATGGCGCGCGGCCATTCCTTTTCGCGCTGGTAAATTTCCAGCAGCGCACGGCGCGCCTGGGCCGCATATTGCGTGTCGATCAGGCTGTTGAAGGTTTCCTCGGCCCGGTCCAGCAAGCCCGCCTTCAGGTAATCCATGCCCAGCTCGTAGGCGGCATGGCCCTGCTGCTCCAGCGGCAAGTCCGGGCGCGCCAGCAAATTCTGGTGCACGCGGATGGCGCGCTCCGTTTCGCCGCGGCGGCGGAACAGGTTGCCCAGCGCAAAGTGCATATCGGCCGATTCCGGGTCCAGCTTGACGACTTCGATGAAGGCATCGATGGCCTTGTCGTGCTGCTCATTGAGCAGGAAATTCAAGCCCTTGAAGTAATTGCGCGGCAGGCTGCGCGATTCGGACACCAGTTGATGAATGTCCACACGCGCGGCAATCCAGCCCAGCGCGAAAAACACCGGGATACCCAAGAGCCACCAGAGTTCAAAATCCATGCGATTGTTTTTATTCGAGTAAGAGAGATAGGAGCGACGGCGCCGCTTACTGCGCGCTCACGCTGTCCGGTTGCGGCTGGACATTGCTGGGCACGCCAACGGTTTGCAGCGCGGCAATGGTAGTTTTTTGCTTGCTCGCTTCGCGGCGGTGACGGAACACGGTCGGCGTCAGGGCCAATACGCCCAGGCTGGCGCCGGCGACAAAAAAGCCCAGCAGCATCAGGACCAGGGGGCCGCGAATTTCATAATTGAGGAAAACATGCAGGTCGACAACCTGCGCATTCTTCAGCGCAAAGCTGAAGAACAGGACGAAAAGAACACAGCCAACGATGGTGGAGATGATTTTCATCGATAGGTCCAGAAAGAACAAAAAAATGCCCGTGCCACATGGCACAAACGTAGAGTGCTGATCAAACCGTAGCGAGCGGCAGTGAGTTGTGGCCAAGAAGCGCAACCGTACTTGAGTACGGTGAGCATCGCAGGCCGCAAAGCGCAACGCGCAGCAGCTTTGATTAGTGCTCTACGGCATATTAACAAAAAAAAGCGGCATCCAAGGACGCCGCTCTTTATTTTCCGCCTTCCAGCAGACGATTAATCCTCGATGATCGGTTGTCCGACCATCGCGTCCACCCGCTCGCGCAACTGTTTGCCCGGTTTGAAGTGAGGCACCCGTTTTTCAGGAACCATCACTTTGTCGCCGGATTTCGGGTTGCGGCCGATACGCGGGGGCCTGCTGTTCAGGGCAAAACTGCCAAAACCGCGGATCTCGATACGCTGACCGGTCGCCAGGGCGTTGGTCATCGCATCGAGAATGGTCTTGACGGCATACTCCGCATCTTTCGCCACCAGCTGAGAATAACGCTCAGCGAGGCGGTTGATCAGCTCGGACTTTGTCATCTGCCGTATCCGCAGTCTTAGTTCTTGTTATCGAACTTAGCTTTCAACAAGGCGCCCAGGCTGGTGGTGCCCGAAGCTGCGTTGTTGTCGGTAGCTGCCATCTTCTGCATGGCTTCCTGGGTTTCCACGTTGTCTTTCGCTTTGATCGACAGTTGGATACCACGGGCTTTGCGGTCGATGTTCAACACCATGGCTTCGACGGTATCGCCGACTTTCAGGTGCGTACCAGCATCTTCAACGCGGTCGCGCGAGATTTCGGAAGCGCGCAGGTAGCCTTCAACTTCTTCGGACAGTTGGATCACGGCGCCTTTAGGCTCAACCGATTTAACGGTGCCGGTTACCAGCGAGCCTTTGTCGTTCATGGCTGCGAAGTTGTTGAATGGGTCACCTTCCAGTTGCTTGACGCCCAGGGAAACGCGCTCGCGCTCAACGTCGATGGCCAGAACGATGGCTTCCAGTTCGTCACCTTTCTTGAAGCGACGCACGGCTTCTTCGCCGGTTTCGGTCCAGGACAGGTCGGACAGGTGCACCAGACCGTCGATGTTGCCGGCCAGGCCGATGAACACGCCGAAGTCGGTGATCGATTTGATCGCGCCGCGGACTTTATCGCCCTTCTTGTGGGTAACGCCAAAGTCATCCCAAGGGTTGGCTTTGCACTGTTTCATACCCAGCGAGATACGACGACGCTCTTCGTCGATTTCCAGAACCATCACTTCTACTTCGTCGCCCAGTTGGACAACTTTGTTAGGAGCAACGTTTTTGTTCGTCCAGTCCATTTCGGAAACGTGTACCAGACCTTCGATACCCTGTTCCACTTCAACGAACGCGCCGTAGTCGGTCAGGTTCGTTACTTTACCGAACAGACGGGTGCTTTGTGGGTAACGACGGGACAGACCGGTCCAAGGATCGTCGCCCAGTTGTTTCACGCCCAGCGAAACACGGTTTTTCTCTTGATCGTATTTCAGGACTTTGGCGGTGATTTCCTGGCCAACCGTCAGGACTTCCGACGGGTGACGTACACGGCGCCATGCCAGGTCGGTGATGTGCAGCAAGCCATCGATACCGCCCAGATCCACGAACGCGCCGTAGTCGGTGATATTTTTGACGACGCCGGTCACGACCGTGCCTTCTTTCAGCGTTTCCATCAGTTTCTGACGCTCTTCGCCCATCGAAGCTTCGATGACGGCGCGGCGGGACAGAACCACGTTGTTACGCTTGCGATCCAGCTTGATCACTTTGAATTCGAGGGTTTTGCCTTCGAATGGGGTGGTGTCTTTGACAGGACGGGTATCAACCAGCGAGCCCGGCAGGAATGCGCGGATGCCGTTGGTCAACACGGTCAGACCGCCTTTGACTTTACCATTGACGGTACCGACGACGATTTCGCCCGATTCCATCGCTTTTTCCAGAGCCAGCCACGAAGCCAGACGCTTGGCTTTATCGCGCGACAGGATGGTATCGCCGAAACCATTTTCCAGCGATTCGATCGCCACGGAAACGAAGTCGCCAACTTTGACTTCCAGTTCGCCGTGGTCGTTCTTGAATTCTTCGACAGGGATGAATGCTTCGGATTTGAGGCCAGCGTTCACGATCACGAAATTGTGGTCGAGGCGCACGACTTCAGCGGAAATAACTTCGCCGGAGCGCATATCTTGACGCGACAACGATTCCTCGAAGAGCGCAGCAAAACTTTCCATACCGGTAGATTCGTTAGTTGTAACAGTAGACATAGGGTTCACACAGGTTATCCAGCAGAGATCGCACGACGCGACTTAAACTGGGTTAGGTTTTTGACACACCCGGACAGGCCAGGAGCCGTCAACGGGCACCACATAGCACAACAACACGCTATTTTGCTGCAGCTGCATACCATTTCAACACGGTTTCTACGGCAACATCTGCCGTCATTTCCGACGTATCGAGGACATGCGCCCCTTCCGCGGGGACCAGCGGCGCAATCGCACGGTGAGTATCACGTTCGTCCCGCGCCTGCAAATCCATCAGAAGGTCTTCCATCTTAGCAGAAAAACCCTTGTCTATCAATTGCTTGTAGCGCCGTTGCGCGCGCGCCTCGACACTGGCGGTCAGGAACACCTTCAATTGGGCATGCGGAAAGATCACCGTGCCCATGTCGCGCCCGTCGGCCACCAGGCCAGGCGTCTTGCGAAAACCCAGCTGCAAGCCCACCAGCGCATGGCGCACCGTTGGCAATACGGCAATTTTCGACGCCGTGTTGCCCACTTCTTCGGCACGGATCTGCTCGGTGACGTTTTCCTGCGCCAGCAGGATCTCGCCGCCCGCGAAATGGCAGGGCAGATGCTCGGCCAGCTTGGCCAGCGCGTGCTCGTCGCGCAAGTCCGTGCCGCGACGCAGCGCGCTCAAGGCCGTGAGACGGTACAGCGCGCCCGAGTCCAGGTAATGGAAACCCAGCTTGTCGGCCACGCGATGGGCCACCGTGCCCTTGCCGGAAGCGGTGGGGCCGTCGATGGCGATGACTGGGATGTTGGAGGTTGACATAGTATTAAACAATCAATTAAATCAAGGTATCTTTGGCAATCCCCGCAAACGCGGCGAAATACTCGGGGAAGGTCTTGGCCACGCATTTCGGGTCGTTGATGCGCATGGCGTTGCCGCGGCGGGCGGCGCCATCGAGCGAGGCGAGCGAGAAGCACATGGCCATGCGGTGGTCGTCATACGTGTCGATGGTCGCTGCGGCGATTGAGGCCGGTGGCGTCACGCGCAGGTAGTCGGCACCCTCTTCCACTTCCGCGCCCAGCTTGCGCAATTCTGTTGCCATGGCGGTCAGGCGGTCCGTTTCCTTCACCCTCCAACTGGCGATGTTGCGCAAGGTCGAGGTGCCGTCCGCGTACAGGGCCGCCACGGCGATCGTCATGGCCGCGTCGGGGATGTGATTAAAGTCCATGTCGACGGCTTTCAGCACGCCGTTCGAGCGCGCCTCGATCCAGTTCTCGCCCATGGTGATGGTGGCGCCCATTTGCTGCAAGGCTTCGACGAAGCGCACGTCGCCCTGGATGCTGTCGCGCCCCACGCCTTCCACGCGCACGGGACCGCCACCGATGGCGCCGGCCGCCAGGAAATACGAGGCCGACGACGCGTCGCCTTCGACGTGGATCGTGCCAGGGCTTTGATAGTGCTGGCCCGGCTGCACGGTGAACGACTGCCAGCCGTCATGCTCGACCGTCACGCCGAAACGGCGCATCAGGTTCAGGGTAATCTCGATGTACGGCTTGGAGATCAATTCGCCCGTGACATCGATGGTGACAGCGTGATCGCGCGCCATCAGCGGCGCCACCATCAACAGGGCCGTCAAAAACTGGCTCGACACGTTGCCGCGCACGGCGATGCGCTGCGCGTGGATGTGGCCGCGGCGGATGCGCAGCGGCGGGAAGCCCTGCTCGCCCGTGTACTCGATCTGCGTGCCGACGGCGTTGAGCGCGTCGACCAGGTCGCCGATCGGGCGCTCGTGCATGCGCGACACGCCATGCAGCGTGTAGTCGCCGCCGATCACGGCCAGCGCCGCCGTCAGCGGGCGGATCGCCGTGCCGGCGTTGCCCATGAACAGGTCCGCCGCGTGGTGCGGGAACACGCCGCCGCAGCCTTCCACGTGATGCACCTGGTGCGCTGTGGCAGGGTCCCCCGTCAATTCATCCTGCGTCCATTTGACGCCCAGCGACGTCAGGGCAGTCAGCATGACGAAGGTGTCGTCGGAGGCGAGCAAATCGATGATCTTCGTCGTGCCCCTGGCCAGCGCGGCCAGCAGCAGCACGCGGTTGGAAATGCTTTTCGAGCCGGGCAAACGCACCGTGCCTTCGGCATGCATCACCGGCTTCAAATCGATATGGTGGGGGTAGTGCTTGGTCTGGGTCATGCTGGAATCCTTGAGTATTTATCGTGTGGGCGCGGCCGGCATTTCCGCCGTTTCAATCGCCTCGATCCATTGCTGGCGCGCGTGCTGGGCGTTCGCATACACGCCCTCGATGGCGGCGCCGTCATTCGCGGCCAGGTGCGCGCGCAAGGTTGTCAACTGCGCCAGGTAGGCGTCCAGTTCGTGCAGCAGCGCCGGCTGGTTGGCCAGGCTGATGTCGCGCCACATTTCCGGCGATGAGCCGGCGATGCGCGTAAAGTCGCGAAAGCCGCTGGCCGCATATTGAAACAGCAGGCCCGCGTGCGGCTTGTTGGCGATGTCGTCGACCAGCGCAAAGGCCAGCAAATGCGGCAGATGGCTGACGGCGGCAAACACCTTGTCATGCTCTTCGGGTGTCAAGGTATGCAGGATGGCGCCGCACGCGCGCCACGCGGCCGCCACGCGTTCCACGTCGGCGGCACAATTTTCCGCCAGCGGCGTGAGCACCACTTTCTTGCCTTGATACAGATCGATGATGGCCGCATCGGGACCATTCGTCTCGCGTCCCGCGATCGGGTGGCCGGGCACGAATTGCGCCACCTTGCCACCGAGCGCCGCGCGCGCGGCCGCCACCACGTCGCTTTTCGTGCTGCCCGCGTCGGTGACGATGGTGCCGGGTTGCAGATGCGGCGCGATGGACGCCAGGATGGCGCCCGTCTGCGCCACGGGCGCGGCGACCAGCACCAGGTCGGCGCCAAGCAAGGCATCGGCCATGTCGCCGCCGATTTCGTCGATGATGCCCAGTTCGAGCGCGCGCGCCATCGAGGCCGGCGAGCGGCCCATGCCGACCACCGTGGCGACCGCGCCCGCGTGTTTCAAGGCGCGCGCGAACGAGCCGCCGATCAGGCCTACGCCGAAGATGACGACTTTTTTCAGTGCAGGCGTCGTCATATTGTCAGGCCAGCGCTTTCGTCAGCGCGGCGATGAAGATGGCGTTTTCCTGCGGCAGGCCGATGGAAATGCGCAGCCATTGCGGCAAGCCGTAGCTGCCGACGGGACGCACGATCACGCCCTGCTGGAGCAGCGCCAGGTTGACTCGCGCGCCCGCTTCGTCATCGTCGCCCACTTTCACCAGCACGAAATTGCCGTGCGACGGCACGAATTCCAGGCCCAGTTGCGTGAACGCTTCGGTGAACTGCTGGTAGCCGGCCGCGTTGTTGCGCGCGCTTTGCTCGAGGAATGCCTTGTCGTTCAGGGCAGCAATCGCCGCAGCCTGCGCCAGCGAGTTGACATTGAACGGCTGGCGGATGCGGTTCATCAGGTCAGTCAGCACCGGCTGGGCGATGGCGAAGCCGATGCGCAGGCCGGCCAGGCCGTAGGCCTTCGACAGGGTGCGCGAGACCACCAGGTTCGGATACTGGCGTACCCACGCCGTCGATTCGTACTGCTCGTCGGCCGACAGGAATTCGTTGTAGGCTTCATCCAGCACGACGACGACGTGCGCCGGTACTTTCTTGAGGAAGGCTTCCAGCTGCGCGGCCGTCAGGAAAGTGCCGGTCGGGTTGTTCGGGTTGGCGATGAAGATCAAGCGCGTGTCGTCGGCAATCGCCGCCACCATGGCGTCGAGGTCATGGCCGTAGGCTTGCGCCGGCACGACGAGGTGGCGCGCGCCCAGGCCTTGCGTGGCCAGCGCGTACACGGCAAACGAATACTGCGAGTAGACGACGGATTGACCATGCTGCACGAACGCGTGCGCGGCGATTTCCAGGATATCGTTGCTGCCGTTGCCCAGGGTGATCCAGTCGGCCGGCACGTCGTAGCGCTTGGACAGCACCGCTTTCAAGTCGAAGCCGTTGGCGTCCGGGTAGCGGCCCAGGTCATCGATGGCGGCGATCATCGCCTGCTTCGCCGATTCCGGCATGCCGTACGGGTTTTCATTCGACGCCAGCTTGACGATGGCTGCCTCGTCGAGGCCGAATTCGCGCGCGACTTCCGCGATCGGTTTGCCGCTCTGGTAAGGGGCGATGGCGCGGACGTATTCTGGACCGATATTTTTAGACATGGTGTTCTTTAAAAGTTGGTGAATGATTAGGCTGGTGGCTGTTGTTGGGTTACGCTGCGCTAACCCAAGCTACGGCTTATTGTAGGTCGGATTAGGCCGCAGGCCGTAATCCGACACCACCGTCGGCGTCACAGACTGACCGGATACGACCCCAGCACCTTGAAAAACGCCGCATTGCTCTGCAGCTCGGCCAGCGCCTGGGCGACGGCGGCGTCGTGCACATGGCCTTCCACATCGACATAGAAATAATACTCCCAGCTGCCCATGCGCGCCGGGCGCGACTCGAAGCGCGTCATCGACACGCCGTGTTTCGCCAGGGGCGCGAGCAACTGGTACACGGCGCCAGCCTTGTTCGGCACGGCCAGCACCAGCGAGGTCTGGTCCTTGCCCGACGGCGCCGTCTGCAAGGTGCCCACGACGGCGAAGCGCGTGCGGTTGTGCGGGTCGTCCTGGATATGGCCCTTGACCACGCCCAGCTTGTACTGCGCGCCCGCCAGCTCGCTGGCAATGGCCGCCACCGTGCCATCTTCGCCGGCCAGGCGCGCCGCCTCGGCGTTCGAGGCCACGGCGCGACGCTCGACGTGCGGATAATTCTGGTTAAGCCACACCTGGCACTGCGCCAGCGCCTGCGAATGCGCGCAAATGGCCGTGACGCCATCCATGTTGCCGCTCTTCGTCATCAGGCTGTGGTGCACGGCAATGGCGACTTCACCGCTGATGATGAGACTGGTCTGCAGCATCATGTCCAGGGTGCGGTTGACGGCGCCTTCCGAGGAATTCTCGATCGGCACGACGCCAAAGTCCGCCGTTCCCGCCTCGGCGGAGCGGAACACTTCGTCGATGGACGCGCACGGCAAGCCTTCGACGGCGCTGCCGAACTGCTGGTACACGGCCTGTTCGCTGAAGGTGCCGGCCGGGCCAAGATACGCCACGGTGACGCGCTTTTCCAGCGAGCGGCAGGACGACATGATTTCGCGGAAGATGGTCTGCACTTCGCGGTCGCCCATGGGGCCGGGATTGCGCTCGGCCACGCCGCGCAGCACTTGCGCTTCGCGCTCGGGACGGAACACGGGCGCCTGCGTCTCGGCCTTCACGTGGCCCACCTGCTGGGCGATTTGCGCGCGGCGATTCAGCAATTCGAGGATTTGCGCGTCGATCGCATCGATCTGTTCGCGCAGCGGTTTCAATTTATCGGTCATGGTTGTTTGTTTCGTCAGCTGTACTTCAATCATGGCCGCGCGGCCTGCGCCGGCGGCGGGCCGGCGCGGTCGTCTAGGCGACTCAGCGTCCGGCAAACTCGTTCAGATAATTCACTAAGGCTTGCACGCCCTCGATCGGCATCGCGTTATAGATCGATGCACGCATGCCGCCGACGGACTTGTGGCCCTTCAGTTGCAGCAGGCCGCGCTGTTTCGCGCCGGCCAGGAATGCGTCGTTCAAACTTTCATCGCGCAAATAGAACGGGATGGTCATGCGCGAGCGGTATGCCGGTTCGACCCGGTTCTGGTAGAAGTCGTCCGCATCGAGCGCCGCGTACAGCAGCGCCGCTTTGTCAATATTACGCTGTTCCATGGCCGCCACGCCACCTTGGCGTTTGAGCCACTGGAAAACCAGGCCGGCGATATAGATGCCGTAGGTGGGCGGCGTGTTGTACATCGACTCATGTTCGGCCACGATGGTCCAGTCGAAAGCGGACGGGCAGATCGGCAGCGCCTTGCCCAGCAAGTCTTCGCGCACGATGACCAGGGTCAGGCCGGCCGGACCGATATTCTTTTGCGCGCCGCCGAAGATCACGCCGTATTGCGACACGTCGATCACGCGCGACAAAATGTGCGAGGACATGTCGGCCACGATGGTGGTCCCTGCCGGCACGTCTGGCGCCTGCTGGAATTCCACGCCGTCGATGGTTTCATTGGTGCAGATGTGCAGGTAGGCGGCGCCCGGCGTCAGCTTCCACTCGGCGACCGGCGGCACACCCGTGAAACGGGTGGCCTTGGACGATGCGGCCACGTTGACGTTGGCATATTTTGCCGCTTCCTGGATCGATTTGCCCGACCACGAGCCCGTATGCACGAAGTCGATGGTGGCCGGCTGCCGCGCGGCCAGGCCCACCAGGTTCATGGGGATGACGGCGTTCTCGCCCAGGCCACCACCCTGCAGGAACAGGATCTTGTAGTTCTCGGGCACGGCCAGCAGTTCGCGCAGGTCGGCTACCGCCTGTTTGTAGATGGAGATGAATTCGGGACCACGGTGGCTCATTTCCATCACCGACATGCCACTGCCATGCCAATCGAGCATTTCGGCGGCCGCTTGCGCCAGCACTTCCTTGGGCAGGACGGCGGGGCCGGCTGAAAAATTGTAGATATGGGTCACGATACGGTCCTTGGCAAAATGGGAATCTTATTGGGGCGACTGCGTGGCCGCCCGCATGACCTGGTCAAGCACGGCATTCACGCGCGGGATCAGCACGCGCTGGCTGATGGCCATCGACTCGGCCGACAGTTGCGGCATGGTGGCCAGCATCTTGCGGCCCAGCGGCGTCTTGTAGAAGGCCGTCAGCTGCTCGACTTCCTGCACCGTGTAAAAGCGCGCGTACAAGGGCACCATTTCGGCGCTCAACTCGTCGATCAGGGTCGGGTCGGCCAGCACCTGCGTCAGGGTGGCGATGGCGACGGGGATTTCCTCCTCGGCGCTGGCCAGCGCGCGCGCCTTGCGCTGCTCGTCCAGCTTCGGGTTGCTGCTGATTTGCTGCTGCGCCGACTGGCGAATCATGGCAGGCACCGATTGCAGCATCTGGTCGAAGATGCTGCGCGTCAGTTGCGGGAACTGCATCGCGTCGAGCA
>NZ_LT607483.1:333448-388721 GCF_900095235.1 Janthinobacterium sp. UMAB-60 | reverse complement strand
GCGGCCTGGCGCGCGGGCGTGACTTGCGCGATCTGGGCCAGGGCCGGCAGCGTGGCAAGGAAGGCCAGCGAAAACGCGGCGAAGAAGGTGGCGACGATTTTTCTCATGGCATGCGGGATGTTGAATGAAGGGTAAATGGACTGCGGCCGGGAGGCTTGTCGGCTTACGCCCTTTGGGCTAAGCCGACCTACGGGCCTAACAACTGGTGCGCCAATAGCAATTGGGGCTCCCGAAAGAGCCCCAATCATCTTACTCCGGCTGGGCCGGATCGACAGGATCGGCTGGTTCAGCCGCTGCCGGCGCAGGCGCGGCGTCCGCCTCCGTCGTCAGCTCGACTTCGTCGATATCCGTTTCCACCACGCGCTGCAGGCCGGACAGCTTGGTGCCGTCTTCCACGGCGATCAGGGTCACGCCCTGCGTCGCGCGGCCCATCTCGCGGATTTCCGACACGCGGGTGCGGATCAATACGCCACCGGTGGTGATCAGCATGATTTCATCGCTGGTATCGACCAGGGTCGCGGCAACCACTTTACCGTTGCGCTCGCTGGTCTGGATGGCGATCATGCCTTTCGTGCCACGGCCATGGCGCGTGTACTCGGTGATCGGCGTGCGCTTGCCGTAGCCGTTTTCCGTGGCCGTCAGCACCGACTGCTGCTCGTTCTCGGCCACCAGCAGGGCGATCACGTGCTGGCCTTCTTCCAGGTTCATGCCGCGCACGCCGCGCGCCGTGCGGCCCATCGGACGCACATCGTTTTCGTCGAAGCGCACTGCCTTGCCCGAATCGGAGAACAGCATCACGTCGTGCTGGCCGTCGGTCAGCGCCGCGCCGATCAGGAAGTCGCCGTCGTCCAGGTCGACCGCGATGATGCCGGCCTTGCGTGGATTGCTGAAATCCTTCAGCGGCGTTTTCTTGACGGTGCCGAGGCTGGTCGACATGAACACGTAATGGTCTTCCGGGAACGTGCGGTTCTCGCCCGACAGCGGCAGGATCACGGTGATCTTTTCGTTGTCCTGCAGCGGGAACATGTTGACGATCGGCTTGCCGCGCGAATTGCGCGAGCCTTGCGGCACTTCCCACACCTTCAGCCAGTACATGCGGCCACGATCCGAGAAGCACAGGATGTAGTCGTGTGTATTGGCGATGAACAGCTGGTCGATCCAGTCTTCCTCTTTGGTCGCCATGGCCTGCTTGCCGCGTCCGCCGCGCTTCTGCGCGCGGTATTCGGAAATCGGCTGCGCCTTCATGTAACCGGTGTGCGACAGGGTCACGACCATGTCCTGCGGCGTGATCAGGTCTTCCGTTTCCAGGTCGGTCGCGTTCAACTCGATCTGCGAGCGGCGCACGTCCTTGTTGCCGGCGCCGTATTCGTTCTTCGCCGCCGTCATTTCATCGGTGATGATGACGGTGACGCGTTCCGGCTTGGCCAGGATGTCGAGCAAGTCGGCGATATGTTCCATCACGTCCTTGTACTCGTTGACGATCTTGTCCTGTTCCAGGCCGGTCAGGCGCTGCAGGCGCATCTGCAAAATTTCCTGCGCCTGGTCGTCCGACAGCTTGTACAGGCCATCGGTCTGCATGCCGTAGTGCTTCGGCAGGTTTTCCGGACGGTAGGCATCGATGCCGCCTGGCGTCGTGCCGTCGCCCGTGCGGGCCAGCATTTCGCGCACGACGGACGAATCCCAGGCCTTGGCCATCAGCTCGACCTTGGCGATCGGCGGCGTCGGCGCGGCCTTGATGATGGCGATGAAGTCATCGATATTGGCCAGCGCGACAGCCAGACCTTCGAGCACGTGACCGCGTTCGCGCGCCTTGCGCAGTTCGAACACGGTACGGCGCGTGACCACTTCGCGGCGGTGCGACAGGAAGCATTGCAGCATCTGCTTGAGGTTCAGCAGCTTCGGCTGGCCATCGACCAGGGCCACCATGTTCATGCCGAAGGTGTCTTGCAACTGGGTCTGCTTGTACAGGTTGTTCAGCACCACTTCCGGCACTTCGCCCCGTTTCAGCTCGATCACCACGCGCATGCCCGACTTGTCGGATTCGTCGCGAATGTCGGAAATGCCGTCGAGCTTCTTGTCGCGCACGTTTTCGGCGATGCGTTCCAGCAAGGATTTCTTGTTGACCTGGAATGGCAGCTCGTCGACGATGATGGCGATGCGGCCGCCATCCTTGCCGTATTCTTCGAAGTGGGTCTTGGCGCGCATGACCACGCGGCCGCGGCCCGTGCGGTAGCCGTCGCGCACGCCCGATACGCCATAGATGATGCCGGCGGTCGGGAAATCGGGGGCGGGAATGATCTCGATCAATTCATCGATCGTGCATTCCGGGTTGCGCAACACATACAGCGCGCCGTCGATGACTTCGGTGATGTTATGTGGCGGAATGTTCGTCGCCATGCCGACGGCGATGCCGGACGAGCCATTGATCAGCAGGTTAGGGATACGCGTCGGCAAGACCGTCGGTTCCTTTTCCTTGCCATCGTAGTTGGGCTGGAAGTCGACGGTGTCCTTGTCGATATCGGCCAGCAGCTCGCCGGCGATCTTGTCCAGGCGGCACTCGGTGTAACGCATCGCCGCGGCGCCATCGCCGTCGACGGAACCGAAGTTGCCCTGGCCATCGACGAGCATGTAGCGCAGCGAAAAATCTTGCGCCATGCGCACCAGTGTGTCGTAGATCGAGGCATCGCCGTGGGGATGGTACTTACCCATGGTTTCGCCGACCACGCGGGCGCACTTGACGTAAGGGCGGTTCCACACGTTATTCATTTCATGCATCGCGAACAAGACGCGGCGGTGCACTGGCTTCAAGCCATCACGCGCATCGGGCAAGGCGCGACCGACGATCACGCTCATGGCGTAATCGAGGTAGCTCTTGCGCATCTCTTCTTCGAGGGAAATAGGAATTGTTTCTTTTGCGAATTGATCCATTGGCGGTTCGACTGATCTCAGGCTGTGGTTAACTTATCTGTTACGCAATGTATGACGCAATACTGCATATCCTGGGTGGCTGTCGTCGTGGACGCCGCACCGCGCGCTGCTGGCCCGGCCCGGCTTCCATGTCGCAGAGTGCCCGAGCAAATCGGCGGGCTGGCGGCACGGTCAGTACGCGTACCACAGGGGTACGTCCTGGCCATGCAGTGCCGCCGTGGGCATTTGCTCGACACTCTTGACAGTCAAGCACACGATTTTAGCATGCGCGCCCAGCTACCTGTACAAATTGGCCATGCCGACAATATTGTCAGATTGCACCAGGGCCACGCACGCCGGCCGGCCGATAATGCACAATGGCAATATCAGTTCAATACGCCTGCCCTTCAAAGTGGCAAAAAAAACGATCAATTGTTACAGATGCGTTACAAATGGGCATTTTCGTTGCGCAAAAACAACGCGCGGTCTAAAATCGGGCAAGCTTTGATTTAACCACCGTCGTGTGCCCCTGATGCGTGTGGCAAAATGACTGGGAAGTTAATTGCTAGTTTCGCAATCTGAAACGAGCGCATATGGTCTACATGATAAAATCTTGGCACGTAGCACCAGTAGCGCAGTGTTGTTCTGCGGATATCACCCCCCGAAAGGAAAAAAGAATGAATAAATTTGTAACGCTGTTTTTCGCTGCATCCGCAGTGATTGCTGGCTCGGCTTCGGCCCAAACCCCAACCTCCCCACCATTCGCGCCAGTTACCACTGACATCAAAGCACCAAGCCCGAAAAGCGCTTACGTGCAAGATGCCCGCGGCGTGATCGTGCGCGATCCATTCGGTCTGTGCTGGCGCACCGGCTACTGGACACCTGCTGACGCAGTGCCAGGTTGCGACGTGCCACTGTGCGTAGAGCCAGAAACCCTGCAAGACGGCAAATGCGTGGCTCCACCAGCGCCAGTCGTACCAGCACCGGCACCAGTCGTTGTCGTACCAGTACCAGTCGTTGTGGCTCCTACCTCGGAAAAAGTCAGCTTCGCTGCTGATGCATTCTTCGATTTCGACAAAGCTACGCTGAAGCCAGAAGGCAAAGCCAAGCTGGACGAGCTGACCGCACAACTGGGCGGCATCAACCTGGAAGTCATCATCGCTGTGGGTCACACTGACTCCGTCGGCACCGATGCTTACAACCAAAAACTGTCGGTACGTCGTGCTGATGCTGTCAAAGCCTACCTGGTCACCAAAGGCGTTGAAAGCAACCGCGTGTACACCGAAGGCAAAGGCGAGAAACAACCTGTTGCTGATAACAAAACTGCCGAAGGCCGTGCGAAAAACCGTCGCGTGGAAATCGAAGTTGTTGGTACCCGCAACAAGTAATAGCTGAGCCCCTGGACTTGCCGCAAGTCATCGCGCAAGTCAAGGACAGCATGAAAAACCCCGCCAAGGCGGGGTTTTTTTTCGTCCGTGGCTGCCCGATTGTAAAATTGCCGCTATTATTCGACCTATGAACGCCGACCCTCTCGAAATCCAAAAATTCAGTGAGCTGGCCCACCGCTGGTGGGACCCCACTTCCGAGTTTCGTCCCTTGCACGAAATTAACCCCCTGCGCCTGGAATGGATCAACGCGAAAGTGCCGCTGGCCGGCAAGCGCGTGATCGACATCGGCTGCGGCGGCGGCATCCTGGCCGAATCGATGGCCCGCAAGGGCGCCGACGTGACGGGCATCGACCTGTCCGACAAGGCCCTGAAAGTGGCCGACCTGCACAGCCTGGAGTCGGGCGCCAAGGTACGCTACAAGCTGATCGCCGCCGAAGCCATGGCCGAGGAAGAGCCGGGCCAGTACGACGTCGTGACCTGCATGGAAATGCTCGAGCACGTGCCGGACCCCGCCGCCATCGTGAAAGCCTGCGCCACGCTGGTCAAGCCGGGCGGCCACATCTTCCTGTCGACCCTGAACCGCAACCCGAAAGCGTACCTGTTCGCCATCCTGGGCGCCGAGTACCTGCTGCGCCTGCTGCCGAAAGGCACGCACGACTATGACAAATTCATCACCCCATCCGAACTGTCGCAATACGCGCGCAACGCCGGCCTGGACGTCAACAGCATGCGCGGCATGGGCTACAATCCGCTGACCAAGATTTACTCACTTAATAGCGATACCAGCGTCAATTATCTGGTGGCCTGCACCCGGCCGCTGTAACCATCACGCACAATACAAGGCGGCTGCGGCCGCCATTTTTCATTCTTACTTGACACCTTTTGCCCGCCATGATCACAGACCATCTGCCAGCCCCGCGCGCCATCCTGTTCGACCTCGACGGCACCCTGGCCGACACCGCGCCCGACCTGGCGGCGGCCATCAATCTGCTGCGCGCGCGCGCCGGCCTGGCGCCGACCCCGTATGACATCCTGCGCCCCACCGCCTCGGCCGGCGCGCGCGGCATGATAGGCGCGTCGTATGGCGTGCAACCTGGCGAAAGCGGCTACGAAGCCCTGAAAGACGGCTTCCTGAACAATTACGAAGCGGCCCTGGCCGTGGAAAGCCGTTTATTCGACGGCATCCCCGCCATGCTCGATGGCCTGCAAGCACTGGGCCTGGCCTGGGGCGTGGTCACCAACAAGGCTTCCCGCTTCACCGACCCGCTGGTGGGCCAGATCGGCCTGGGCGGCGCCGGCTGCGTGATCTCGGGCGACACCATGGCGCACCCGAAACCGCACCCCGCCCCCCTGCTGGAAGCGGCGCGCCGCCTGGAGCTGGCGCCGCAAGACTGCTGGTACGTGGGCGATGACCTGCGCGACATCCAGGCAGGCCGCGCCGCCGGCATGCGCACGGTCGCCTGCGCCTGGGGCTACTGCGGCCCCGTCGAGCCACAACACTGGAAAGCCGACCACCTGCTGGACACGCCGCTGGCCCTGCTCGAACTGGTGACTGGCGTGGTGAAGGCGGCGCAGGCGCGACAGCTGGCGGCATAAATCGGCCTCCTCTTGATCTGGCGCGCCAACAAACGAATGCATCATGCAAGAGTGTGAAGATTGCGCTACAATGAAGGTTCTGTGGGGACGACCTGGTTTCGACGTGGGTTGCAAAGCAGCGCAGGGCATACCGAGGGCGGGCTACCTCGTAAATACAACCTGAAAAAACTTAACTGCAAACGATAACTCGTACGCACTGGCAGCTTAATTGCTGTTAGCTCTAGAACACCTCGTCCCTGGGGTGGGCCGTTAAAAGCTCTAGAGTCATTTACAGGGACTCGTCTGATGCTGGGTTACTTAGCGTCCGACTAAATAATAGGTAACTCGCTTGCCCATAACGTGCACATCCGTGCTGGCTGAGTTAAATTAAATGATAGTGCTAAGTATGTAGAACTGTCTGTGGAGTGCTTGCGGACGCGGGTTCGATTCCCGCCGTCTCCACCACTGAATAAATAAAAGGGCTTCCCCGTTTTGGCGGGGAGGCCCTTTTTATTTATTCCATGCATGCAGCGCGCGGGCATTGAATCCGCGTCCGGTACGGGCGCGGGGGTTTTGCGGGGCCTTCGGCGAGCGCAGCTCGGCGCCGCAAAACCGGGTTGCGCTTGCAAGCGCAACCCCCTCCGATTCTTCTGGCCAAGTTTTGCGCCGCAGGCGGTTTTTCCTAACGACAAGCTTAGCGGCTCAGGCTGTATGCAAATGCCGGACCTGCCCCTCGCTCTGTGTCAGGGGCCAATGATATAGTGCCGGGAATGTACTCACTGAAGGAAAACACCATGAAAAACGACGCAACCGCTCGCCCGCAAGCAAACCAGGCACCTGCCAGACTCAGCAAAGGGGACTTCGTCACCGCACTGCGCAAGCTGCTGCAGGAAGCAGGAAAGGCCGGCAAGACCGACGTGGACGTACGCGCTGCGACCCTGCACACCGACGTTGGCGTTTATCCCGCGCGCGGCCACTCGATGCCGACCTGTTGCACGGTAATGTATGAAGAGATGCAGCCGGGTGACGAGATACTGCTGGCGCCATCCGGCGGCAAAGGACCTACCCTTCTGGTACGGTATAAATTCCCGCGCTGAGAATCGCGATCTTAAGCTACTGATGGCGATTCAGAGCGGTAATCGGCCCCGTCCGCTTACGCCCCGAAGCGGTCATAGAACTACCGAAGTAGGCGGATCAATGAAGTGAATTCACAGCGTCCTGGATATCGTTGATCAACAATGCGAGATCGGCCTTGTCGCCGTGCATGTCGAGTTCACGAGTGGCAATCAATCCCATGGACAGCGGCCCTGGCGCTGGGTCGCAAGGACATCCGGACACAAATCCTTCGCACCAACCTGGTTGTCGCAGGATAGATTGTCCAGGCGGCCAGCCTTTCGCTGCCAGAGACTGAATCTGCTGAATAGCTGATTGAATCTTCCACAAGAGCATTATTTTATCTTCCATTTTTCTTGCACGCACGAGTGAGTGAGTGAGTGAGTGAGTGAGTAAGTAAGCGCTTGTGGCTGCGGATTCAATCGGTGGTCGCAACCCTCCCCGATTCCTCTGGCCAGCTCTTGCACCGCAGGCGGTTTTTCCTGTGGCCGGGCACCAACCCAATATGGAAATTAGTAAATATGCTATATTTATTAATTGCGGAAACATGACCTTTCACGGCCGGTGAAATCATGCGCAAGGGTAACCGACAAGCCATGGTGGCGCGATCTCGATGCATTGCCACAGAAATCCAAACCATGAAAATTGCCCGCCTCCTGTCCTCCAGTTTCCTCGTTCTGGCCGTGGCCCTCGTCGCTTATGGCCTTTTCGGCTTCTCCCGTTTTGCCTGGTACACCGGCGCCTACTACGATGAGCACATGATCTTGTTCGACCACGGCTTCTATCCTTTTGCATGGGGTATCGCGCTGCTGCTGATGGGGCAGATGGCCCGCTTGCAGCAGCGTCGAGCGGCGATGCTGCTCGCCGCCGGCACCGCCCTGGTGCTCCTTCTCTGGAAGCGTGCAACAGTGCCTGAGGCCATCGCCAATCAGCAACTTTTCCCCGGTCCTGATTTACTGGAGGGACTGATTGTTACCGCTATCGTGGTCATCATCCTGGCGCTCATAGACTGTCCCGTCGAGCAGGCCATCCGTAAGGCTCTTGCTCGTAGCCGGTGACCCCGGGGGCAAGCCTGCCATTCGTACACAATTCAGCACGCAAGAATTACTGCTGCGATATCAGTTGCTTGATCGCCCTCCGATATTTCTCTATCCTCTCCAGATCCTTCTGCGTCGGCGCCCCTATCCTCGACAAATCGCTGTTTTCCGCCAGATCCGCCAGCTTGACGGCCTTGCCCACCGGATCGAGGGCCGCGCGGGCGATGAAATCCTCATACGACTCGCCCTCGACCTTGGTCACGGCGCGCACACCGTCGATGACTTCCTGGGAAAATCCTTCGCGCACCAGGTCGTCGAAGGTGACTTTGCCGTCGCTGTCTTCCACCACGTCATGCAGCACGGCGACAATCTGCTGGACGCCGGGAGCGACGCGCAGCATGACGCGCAAGGGGTGGAGTATGTACGGCGCGCCGCCCTTGTCCGTCTGGCCGGCATGGGTGGCGGCGGCGATTTCAATCGCGCGCTCCAGGGTGGCGCGTCTTGCGGGTTCACTCATATTCACTCCTTGTTCACTCCACTTGGATTGATGTGCCCGTTGCGCGCCAGCCGCGGCGCTGCAAGTGACAAACGCTGCTGCACAGCACGGCTGGCAACAATAAATTGAGGACCGGTATGAGCATCAGCAAACACAACAGCAGACCCAGCGCAAGGATCGCCGGGTGCTGCTCGCGGCGCAACGCCGTTTCTTGTTCCATGCTGAGCACCTCTGCGGCCGCCGCGCCGTAGATCATTTGCACATTCCAGGCCAGCAAGTACGAGATCAGCACGCACATCGCCCACACGGGAATTAACAGGGAAAGCAGCAGCAACAGGCGCTTGCGCCAGGCGGGGCGCGCGGTGGATGCATCCAGGCCGGCCGGCGCTTGCCACGCAACATAGCGGCGCGCCGCCACAGCCTTGGCGCGCTCCAGCAACAACCAGCGCAGCGGCAAGCGCGCCGTGCCGATGGCGCCGACGATAAAGACCATCACATAGAAAAAAGCAGCCAGCGCCAGCAGCGCCAGGGCGATCTGGCCGATCGACAGCAGGGCCTTGGCGGCGCTGCCCAGGCTGCCGGCGATATTGCCCATCTGCGAGAGCGTGGCAGGCCCGTTGGCGAGTGTCCCGACGCCATCCATCACGCCCAGACCCAGCAAGCCCGTGACGGACACCAGCGCCAGCATGGCGCTCAGCTCGACAAAAAAACGACCGAAGCAGCCATACAGTCCCAGCCACAGCGCCACGACCGCCATGCACCACAGCGCGGAGCGCCACCACAAGCCCGCATGACGCGCATCGCGCAGTCCCAGGCCAATGCACGTGAAAGCTTCCCGCCAGGCCAGCAGCCAGGTTTGCAATGTTTGTGTCACGCTCAAGCGTACTCCGCAATGAAGGGGCGGATACGTCGATCCGGATCTTGCCGATTCTACATGGACGAGGCTGGCGCACGCGCCACTCAGGACGCAGCACCAAGCTGACGGTGACCCTCTACATTCAAAAATCGCTATCGAAACGCAAAAACAGCCGCAAGCTGCTCGGCACTTTCGCATGCAGACGCATAACAGACCTGATTTCTCCCGGCTGCCTTGGCCTTGTACAAGGCCTTATCAGCGAGCTCAATCAATTCCACTGCCTGATTTTCCAGATGCACTGGCGTAAACGCCGCCACGCCGACGCTGACCGTCACCACGCCAAGAGGATTGCCCCGATGCTCGATTCCCAGCGACTGCACGGCATGGCGAACGCCTTCCGCCACCGCCAACGCGCCCTGCAGATCCGTACCGGGCAATAAAATGACCAGCTCCTCGCCACCATAGCGCGCGGCAAGGTCGCCCGGTCTGCGCATGCTGTAGGCCACCACCTTGCCAATTTTTCTCAGGCACTCGTCACCGGCCACATGGCCATAGATATCGTTGTATTGCTTGAAGAAGTCGACATCGATCAAGACCAGTCCCAGAGCGCTTTTTTCACGCTGTCCACGGCTGAACTCGGCAAGCAGTGCCTGATCGAAATGGCGCCGGTTCGCCAGCCCCGTCAATCCATCCTGGTTGGCAAGGCGGGCCAGGGTTTCATTGATCAATTCCAGCTCGTTGCGCGCCGCGACCAGTCCCGCCTCGCTCTTGACCCGCAAATCGATTTGCCGCACCACGCGGTATCCGATGAAGGCAATCAGCAGTACCAGTACGCCGCCCACGGCGTTTTGCATCAACGTATCGAGACGCCACGAAGCGAGCACTTCATCCTGTGACAACGCGGCAGAGACCACCAGCGGGTATTCCTCGACTCTGCGGTAGCTATTGATACGCGTCACGCCATCGACGCGCGACCGGATCACGGCCGTGCCAACCGGACTTTTGGGTAAATAATCATGAAACACCGGGAACTGCGAAATATCGCGTCCCAGCAAGCTCTCATCGAACGGCCGCCGCAACAAAAGAATGCCCGCTCCATTTGCAATGAAAATGGCGCCTTTTTCGCCTATCGCAAAACGTTCGTAAAACTGCCTGAAATAATGCATGTCGATGGTCGCCAGCACCACGCCGCCGAAACTGCCGTCAGGCATATTGATCCGCCGCGATACCGTGACGATCCAGTCCCCGGTCGATTTGCTGCGCACGGGCGGGCCGACATAAGGCCCCCGGTCATCATGCGTTCGATGGTATTTGAAATAATCTCGATCGGAATTATTCAGATTGCTCAACAGCGTTTTCTGAGAGTTCACCAGCCAGCTGCCATCCTTGGCATAAATAAAGATGCCGTGCAGCTGCGGCAGCTCGCCGACACGGGTGACCAGCAATTTATGGATACGCTCCAGCTCAAGGTCGGAGACACCATCTGTCTCCACCCGTTCCACCAGTCCGACCAGCACCGTATCGGCGTCCTTGATGGTGTCATAAGCATGCTGCGCAACGGATTGCGCCAGATTGGCGCTTTCCCGCGCCGCTTCATTGAGCTGCACTTCCCGCGCGCGCAAGGTCATCCATAGCTGGAGCGCCAGCAGCGACAGGCACACCAGCACGACAAATGAAATGGCCAGCGGCAACAAGGAGAATTCCCGGTAGCCAGCTCCCAACAGGCGTGACGGCAAGCTGCGTGACCTGGTCATGGATTAACTCCCGGTTTGATATCCAGTGAAGTGTGCACCAAATAGGCAGCGACATATTCACACATCGTCACAAAAGATATAAAAAAGCTACCGCGACACTGGCCGGGCAACGTGTTCTTTCCGCCATGGCGGCGGTGAATCCTGTTCCAGCCCGCAATTGTTTGCGGAAGCGCAATCCCAGATGGAACGGAATGCGAAACAATGCCAGCTCCCACACCGTTGCGCCTAGCGGAGTCGACCATGCTTGAAGTTCAGGCCAGGGATAAGCGCGGTTTTTTTATCCTGCCCCAGGCTCCGGAAGGTGCCGGGTATTACGTCTATGGCACTCCCGGCAGGGGGGCGGGCCAGTACGCGCATCCAAACATGATGATGGCACTGCTGTATGTAGAGCGCGAATGGCAAGCGATCGATACACGAAAATTTGGCATCGGCAACATCAGTCTGGCTAACGGCACTGCGTATGGGGAACACTCAACGCACAAATCCGGCCTGGAGGTAGACATTCGTCCACTGCGCAAGGACGGCCTTCAACTCCCTGTTTATTGGTATGACAAAGACTACGATCAAGCCGCGACGGCAAAGCTCATCGCACTTTTTCGCGCCCATGCCAGTGTACGCCGGGTGCTGTTTAACGATACCGGCATTCCATTCGTGACGCCATTCAAAAATCACGACCATCACTTTCATCTGGAACTGAGAGCTTGACATGAAAAAACAGTGGGCTCTGGCGTGGGGCGCCTTCACCCTGTTTTCACTGGCTTATGCGGCTAGCGACAGCGACTGGGGCGAATACAAACCTTTCAAGGGTTCTTATCTGATGTATTCAAATACCTTGGGCGAGCAACAGCCGCCCACACCGCATGACCGCAAGATTTCTTTCATGGTCACGGGGACCGTGGCCAAGGACATGTTTGACTCCATGGGGCCGGACTCGAAAGAGCGCTGCAGTTTGGAGAAAGGCTATCGGCAGCGCGACAAGGAAAATGTTTCCTGCGTCCGGGATCATGACGGCTATAGGTGCCACTTCGGCTTTAACCTGCGCAGTGGCAAAAGCATTGCGGGATCGATTTGCTAGATCGCCTGGGGTGACCGGGGCCTTAGCTCAGCCAATCCTGCACTACTCCCCAGTGCCTGCAAACAGGCTCCGCAGGCGCGCGTCCTCCAGCCGTGCTTCCGCCAGCAGCATATCCCAATCATCGGGCGGGCACCCTCCCTCCAGCATCTTGCGGAACACCCGGTAAGCGTCGTCGCTGCTCTCATAGGCACGCTTGCTGTCGTCGTCATTAACCCATGCAAACACGAGTACCCTGGCAGCTGCGTGATAGCGGAAGAACAGTCTGTATTGCTGGAAAAACTTGGCCCGGAACCAGTGTTTATGCGCATCGCCGAGAGTACCGCCTTGCCGATACTCGGGGCGTGTGGGATCTTGTGGAATGACATCGAACGCCAACTTCGTGATAGCGGCCAGCCGCTTGCTGGCGTTCTTCTTCACGTAGCCAACCGGATCCTTCTGCTTGAGCGACTCGAGCTGCAGAACCAGCGCCTCAATCTGCGCAAGGAATAGAGGATGGACAAAGACTGTCCATCCGTGAATGACCAGCGGCGCAGTCTGGTCTGTGCTCATTCATCGTCTGCCGGCAACGCAGCATCGAGCTCGACTTCGATATCACCTACCAGCGATCGCAGGCGCTGGACGAGGGTAGCATCCACAGCCATCAGACGTTCCGGATGGCTGGCGAGGTCGCGTGCCAGGAAGCCCAGGAACTGCCCCAGCACCGGGTCATTGCCTGCAGAAGCGTCGGCGCGCGTCATGACCACTTCGCCATTCGGGCGAACGGCGTAGTGGATCTTGTCCCGCTTGCCCAACCGCAAGGCGCGACGCACGGTTTCCGGCACAGTGGTCTGGTAGCGGTCGGTCAGCGTGGATTCGATGTCGTGGTTAGCGGACATGATGCTCTCCGGTTAAAAGGGATGCTCATATGGTAATGCGAGTGCATTACCAAGTCAATACCCTTACCTGGTCTTGAATTGCCGGGGCATACGCAGATGCCCTCCCCCGTAGCAGAACCCAATCCCCCATCCCTCACCTCAACAGCGTACACTGGCGCCTCTTCCATCACCGCATTGGTCCACAGTGAAACTATCGCGCTTTATTACCGGCCATCTGGAGCCGATCCTGGAAGAGTGGGAACTCTTCGCCAGGTCGCTTCCCATTCCTGGTGCCACCATCTCGAAAGCCGAATTACGCGATCATGCAAAGCAGATGCTGGAAACCATCGTGCGCGACATGGATGTCATCGAGAACGCGGCGCAGCGGAAAAAGAAATCGACCACGGGCGTATCGGAAATAGCGGGCAAGGAAACGGCAGCGGCCACGCATGGCTCGCTGCGCCAGCAGATTGGCTTTACGCTGCCGCAACTGACGGCGGAATTTCGCGCGATGCGGGCCAGCGTTCTGCGCCTGTGGATGGCACAGGTGTCGGTGACGACGAAAACGGCGACGGACGACATCTTGCGCTTCAATGAAGCGATAGACCAGGCGCTGCAGGAATCGGCGATACGCTACTCGCAGCAGAGCGACCGCACCCGCAATACCTTTCTCGCCATCCTCAGCCACGATTTGCGCAGTCCGCTGAGCACGATGACGATGGCCGGTGCGCTGCTGAGCCGGCCGAGCGCGACCTCGGCTTCCACGGTGCAGATCGGGGCACGGGTTGCCCGCAGCGCGGCCACCATGACAACCATGGTCAACGATCTGCTGGAATTTGCCAGGACGCAACTGGGGGGACGCATGCCCATTTCGCCCAGCCTGGGCGACCTGGGGGAAATCTGCAAGACAGCCGTCGAGGATGCCTCAGCCGCTCACCCGCAGTGCAAGTTTGAACTAAGTACTACGGGCGAGATGATCGGCGACTTCGATGCGGCCCGCCTGGCCCAGCTGTTTTCCAATTTGCTCAACAATGCTGCGCAATATCGCACCGACGACCAGCCGGTGAGCATCACGGCCTGCGGCGACGCCGATACGGCCGTGGTGCAAGTGAAGAATTTCGGCCGTCAGATCCCGGAAGCCTCGCTGAAGAGCATTTTCGATCCCCTGGTACAGCTGGCCATTTCCGACGATCACAAGGCACCCAACGCCACCAGTATCGGCCTGGGTCTGTTTATCGCGCGTGAAATCGCCAGCGCGCACGGCGGCACCATCGGCGCCGAGTCGAGCCTGGAAAGCGGCACGATATTTACCGTGCGGCTACCCAGGGTATCGCTGAACGACGGAGCGAACGGCGGCTAGCCGCGCGCCCTAGCCTGCCGGGCCGGGGTCGCCTTATCTGCGGCTCAGCGGCACATACTCGCCCGGCAAGCTGGCCACTTCCAGCGCATCGGCAAATGCCAGCAAAAACTTCGCCGGGCCATGTTCCGACACCAGCAGGGAGGCGCCCTTGTGGCGCAGCAGTTTCAGCACTTCTTGCTGGTGCGCCTGGTATTCGCTGGAGTGACCATAAAACGTTTGATACATCTCCAGCGTTTCCATGGCTTTCGCGGCCAGGATGAATTCGGGTTTGTCCATCATATCTCCTCTTGATCAGCTGGGAAACCCAGAAGACGCATCATCCGTCCCCTTGGGTACAGCCATCGCCGTCGGCATGGCCGCACTTCCATCATACGCCTCAACTCAACCGTCACCAACAGCATGCGTCCAGGCCGCGCACCGTCACCACCGATCCCATGCGCTTGAACTGGCCTTCGAGCTCGATGTGGCACGGCATGACGATGTCGGTCAAGGCGACCATTTCCGCCCCATCAGTGAGGAACCGTTGCCGTGATTATTTTCGACAAAGCGTCGATATTGATGGGCTTTACCAGGTAGTGGTCAAACCCTGCCTGGCCAGCGCGGTCGAACTCGCCAAGCTGGCTGTAACCCGACGCGGCGACAAAGCACGGCAGCGGCGCCGGCAAGGCCGCGCGTGCCGAACTGATGACCTGGAAGCCATCCATGCCCGGCAAGCCGATATCGCACACGATCACATCGTAGGGCGCATCGAGCGCGGCGCGCAAGCCGCTGGGGCCGTCGTTGCGCACGTCGACATGGTGACCGTCCTGCGTCAGCAGCAGCGCCAGCATTTCCGCCGCATCGGCATTATCCTCGATCAGCAATATGCGGCGTGGCAGTGCGCACGCCGCAGGTGCCGCCTGCATGTCCTGCGATGGCGGCGCCAGCGACGACAGGGGCAGCTGCAAGACAAACTGGCTGCCAAAGCCAACCCCGGCGCTGAAGACATCCACGGTGCCGCCATGCAGCTGGGTAATAATGCGCACCAGCGACAGGCCGATGCCCAGGCCACCCTGCGCCCGTTCCAGCGAACGGAAGCCCTGGGTAAACAAGTCGAAGATGAAGGGCTGGATATCGAGGGCGATGCCGGCGCCATCGTCGCTGACGGCAATTTCCACCAGATCATCGTGGCGCCTGACGACGATATCGATGTGGCCAAACTCGTGCGTAAATTTGCTGGCATTGATGAGCAGGTTGGCAAACACCTGCGTCAGGCGCACCAGGTCCCCTTCGATCACCAGGGCTTCCTTCGGCATGCTCACGCTCAGCACTTGCTGGCGTTGGCTGATGCTGGCCTGGCCGACTTCCACGGCACTGGCGATGATGTCGCTCAGCAGGATGGGCGCCAGCTGCAAGGTGATCTTCCCGCTGCTGACGCGCGAAGCGTCGAGCAAGTCGTCGATCAGGCGCGCCATATGCGCCACCTGGCGGCCGATCACGTCATGCACGTGCGCCAGCTGGGGATCGAGGTCGACCTTCTTGGCCAGCAAATCATTGGCCATCGCCAGCGGCTGCAAGGGATTGCGTAACTCATGCGCAAGCATGGCCAGAAATTCTGTCTGGCGCACGGTTGTCGCTTCGGCGGACGCCTGCATATCCTGCGCGCCAAACGTCGCCAGCACCAGGTTTTGATTGGCTTCGCGCAACTGCATGATCAACAGCCCAAAGGCGTCGGATTTATCCTTTTCCTGCAACTGCATCTTGGCCATGATCAACAGTTGATTGATCGTCTCGCGCAGCAGTTTGACTTCGCGGTGATGCAAGGCCTGCAGATTTTGCTCGGAGGGCAACTGCTGGGCTGGCGCATCCTCAGGATCCGGCGAGAGTGCTGTGTGGTGCATGGTGACGGTGTGCGGCCTGTGGGGGCCGGCCTCAAGGACAACTCTTCGTTCCGCGGCGTTCACTCAGACCTCGCCGCGCACGCCAGCTCTATTGCTGCATACGGTGTATTACTTTCTAGCTGAGCACGATACTCTATTTTCCTTATGAAATGATAGCATTAGCTTACTTATCGATCAGGCCGCCTGACGGAATAGTCACGCGCACGCATTGGCAACATATTGCATTCCGTGCAAAAATGCGCCTGTCGCAACCCTTCCCCGCATTGCCAATGGACCAATACCATTTCCTCGTCGGCGAACTCAAGAACAATAGCCCCTTCAATCCCGCCGCGGCCAGCGCACAGCTGTTTGCCTGGTTCGCGCACATCGGCGAATCCGTCGAGCGCTACGGCAACAAGCGCGGCAAGATCGTCAAGTTCTCACAGCGAAATTACGAGAAGATGCTGTTCGCGCCAGAGACCGAAAGCATCGGACTGCTTTCGCCGCGCATCGTGCCGCCCGACGAAGCTGACGAGGCCGTCAACTGCGACGCGCAGGCGATGTATTCATCGGGCTCGGAGCTGGTTCTGTCCATACGCGCCAGCAAGCTTGCGCTGGCGCTGTTGTTCGACGCTGCGCGGCCCGCGCCGCACTGAACGCACACGCCATGCTGGGCGCCTACATCAACCACCGAAGCTCATGACCCCACATTTATCGCTGCACTGCTATCTGCAAGACACGCCTTCGGACCAAGCGCTGCCCTGCTCCGACGTGACCATCCAGGCCGACCCGGCCACCCTGCGCGCCATCGCCCATTTTCTGCTCGCCAGCGCCGACGCCTTTGATCTGGTGCAAGACCGGGCCGGCATGCACGCGCACCTGCAGGACGCATGGGCCGGCTGGCAGGACGACTTCCCCGATCTGGTGGTCGTGGCGGCATAGACTGGCGCCCCGGTCGGCGCGCGTCGGGTAACATACGCCACCGTTGCCATACAGAGAACCTTGATGCCTCATTCCCGATTCGCCCTGCCGTCGCTGCGCGCCGCCGTGCTGGCCACCGCGCTGGCCAATCTGTCCGCCTGCGCCAGCCCGCCCGCGCACGAAGCGCTGTTTCTCACCACCACCTTCACGCCCGCGCATTCCTTTACCAAGGGCATCGAAGGCCCGGCCGTGGATGCGGATGGCAATATCTACGCCGTCAACTTTGCGCGCCAGCAAACCATCGGCAAGGTGCGTCCCGATGGCAGCGGCGAAGTGTGGCTGACCCTGCCCGGCACCAGCATCGCCAACGGCATCCGCTTCGGCAGCCGTGGCCAGATGTATCTGGCCGACTACATGGAACACACGATTTACCTGGTCGATCCGGCCACGCGCGCGCTCACCATCCACGCGCGCGAGCCGCGCATGACGCAGCCGAACGACATCGCCATCACGGCCGACGACGTGCTGTATGCGAGCGACCCGAACTGGAAGGAAAACACGGGCCGCGTGTGGCGCATCGCGCAGGACGGCACGGTGACGCTGGCGCTCGACACCATGGGCACGGCCAACGGCATTGAAGTGAGCCCCGACGGCAAGATCTTGTATGTGAATGAAAGCGTGCAGCGCAATATCTGGATGTATGACATCGCCGCGGACGGCAGCCTGAGCGGCAAGCGCTTGCTGATCAAGTTCGACGATTTCGGCATGGATGGCATGCGCGTGGATGTCGATGGCAATTTGTACGTGACGCGCTACGGCAAGGGCAGCGTGGTCAAATTGTCGCCGCAGGGGCGCATCTTGCGCGAAATCAGCGTGCCCGGCGCCAAGCCCAGCAACATCACCTTCGGCGGTCCCGACGGCCGCACGGCGTATGTGACGGAAGTGGTGCAGGGGCGCCTGCTGCAATTTCGCGTCGACCGCCCGGGCCTCGAATGGCAGCGGGCGCAGGAGCGGCGCAAGGCCGAATAGCATGTCGGGATGTCGGCTTAGCCGGAACGGCGTAAGCCGACAACATCGTTGGCCGCAGCCAGGTCACTGGGGAATGATGCGCTGCGCCTTCAGGCGCTCGAACAGATTGACGAAGGCATCCTGCGTATCCTGGTAATCAAGAAAGCCCGCCTTGCGGCTCTTGCCCATGTCCGTCATCACTTCCATCGGCCGCCCCAGGTCGGCATCCGTATGCCACCATGAGGCCAGGCGGGCTATGTCCGCTTCCGCCAGATCATGCTGCCGCGCGATGGCGCGCCATTGCGCGGGGGCGTCCTGCATGCGGTCGGCCAAAGGCGCCATGGTCTCGGGCAAGTCCGCCGCCGCCACGCCGAAATACGCGGCCAGGCGCGGCCACAGCCACTTCCAGCGGAACACGTCGCCATTGACGATATTGAAATCCTCGTTGCGCGCGCAAGGGCTGTCCGCCGCCCATGCCAGGTGGCGCGCGATCTGGCCCGCGTCCGTCATGTCGGACAAACCGTGCCACTGCGCGGGCGAACCGGGAAAGACGAAGGGCGCGCCGCTGGCCTTGCACAAATTCGCATACACGGCCAGGGTCAAGCCCATGTTCATCGCATTGCCCAGCGCGTAGCCGATGATGGTGTGCGGGCGGTGCACGCTCCACGTAAAGCCGTACCGGGTGGCCGCTTCGAACAAGCGGTCTTCCTGCGCGTAATAAAAGTTCTCCACGGGCTGGCGGCCCTGCTCTTCGCGGAACGGCGTCACAGGCACCGTTCCCTTGCCATACGCATCGAACGGTCCCAGGTAATGCTTGAGACCAGTCACCAGCGCCGCGTGGCGCAAGTGGCCGTTCGGTCCCAGCGCGGCCAGCACATTGGCCACCATGGCGCCGTTGACGCGGATGTTTTCCTGCTCGTTTTCCTGGCGCGCCCAGGCCGTGAAGAAGACGTGGCTGGCGTCCAGGCCCGCCAGCGCGGCGGCGACGGCGGCGCCATCCGTCGCATCCAATTGCAGGGCGGTGCAGCCGGCGGGCACGGGCGTGCGTCCCCGCGAGACGCCCGTCACCTGCCAGCCTTCGCCGAGCAGATGCGTGGCCAGGTTGCTGCCGATGACGCCGCTGGCGCCGATGATGAGTGCGTGTTTTTGCATGTGAGAAAGCCTCCGAAAGAAAAAACCATCATATCCGCGACTGAAATTCTTATCCACGATACTATTTCACCTTATTCATGAATAGAATTCGCGAATCATGTTTTCATCGGAACATTTAAAGGGCCTCACGCCCTTCCTCGCCACGGCCGACGCGGGCAGTTTTACCAAGGCGGCCGAACGCCTGCACCTGAGCAGCTCGGCCGTCAGCAAGAGCGTGGCGCGGCTGGAAGAGCGGCTGGGCGTGCTGCTGTTCGAGCGCAGCACGCGCCGGCTGAAACTGAGCGAGGCGGGCCGCGCCTACTACGCCACCTGCAAGCGCGTGCTGCAGGAACTGGCGGACGCGGAAGACGTGCTGGCCGAACATGCGACGGAACTGGCCGGCAAGGTGCGCATCGGCGTGCCCGCCGCGTATGGCCGCCTGCGCGTGATGCCGGCGCTGATCGATCTGTGCGAAAAATATCCGCGCCTGCAGCCGGCCATCGCCTTCAGCGACCGCTTCGTCGACCTGTTCGAAGAGCGCATCGATATCGCCGTGCGCATCGGCGCGCCCTCGCACTGGCCGGCCGCGCTGGGACAGATGCACCTGGGCGACGAACAGCTGATCCTGTGCGCGGCGCCCGCCTACCTGGCGCGGCGCGGCACGCCCGCATCCATCGCGCAGCTCGATGGCCACGACTGCATCGCCTACGGACGCGGCGACGGCTCGCCCATGCCGTGGCTGTTCCCGGACGAGGACAAGGGCGGCCAGCTGGAATACCGCCTGGCGTCGCCGCGCATGACGGTGGGCGACGCGGAAGCGCGCACGGCCGCCGTGCTGGCGGGCCTGGGCGTGGCGCAGCTGGCCACCTGGCTGGTGCAGGAACACCTGGCCACGGGCGCCATCGTGGCCATCGTGCCGGAACTGGCCACGCCAGGCTTGCCCCTGTACCTGGCCTGGCCGCTGGCGCGCCAGCTGACGCCGAAAACGGGCACCCTGTTGCAGGAATTGCGGCAGCGGCTGACAATCAGTTGACTCAGTTTGAATATATCGCTTGACCCTGACGTGACGTCAGGATCGATGCTGTCCGTACGCACCAGGAAAGGAACAAGCAATGCTGTTGAAAATCGGTGAACTGGCCAGGCTCACGGGCCTGACCATCCGCACCCTGCACCATTACGACAGCATCGGCCTGCTCTCGCCTTCGGCGCGCACGCAAGCTGGCTACCGCCTGTACCAGCACGGCGACATGGACCGGCTGCACCGGATCATGGCGCTGCGCAAGTTCGGGTTGTCGCTGGCCGATATCGCCCACGCACTCGCCGGCCCGGATCTGCCGCTCTCCTCCATCGTGGCGCGGCAGATCGCCATGCTCGAGCGCCAGATCGCGCAAGCTTCCACCCTGCGTGTACGCCTGCGCACCCTGCAGGCGCAACTGGCGCAGGGACAGGCACCGGAACTGGCCGAGTGGCTCACCACAATGGAGTTGATGACCATGTACGACAAATATTTTACCCAGGAAGAACTGCAACGGATGCCGCTGCTGTCCGATGCGGCCGTGGAACAGGAATGGAAAGAACTGGTAGCGAGAGTGCGCGCCGCCAGGGATGCGGGCGCCAACCCGAACGATGCGCAGGCGCAGGCGCTGGCCACGGAATGGATGGTCAAGCTGGTGCGCGACACGGGCGCCCATCCGGGCCTGTTCGCGCGCCTGAACAGCATGCACGAACAGGAGCCATCCATGCAGGCGACCACCAGCATCGATGCGGAACTGATGCAGTTCATCCTCGCCGCCTTCAATGCCTCGCGCATGGCGCTGTACCGGCCTTTCCTCGATGAGCAGGAATACGCGCACCTGGTGGCAAACTACGGCAAGCGCTCGGGTGAATGGCCGGCCCTGATCGCCGCCGTGCGCGCCGCCATCGATGCGCGCACGCCGCCCACCGACCCGGCCGTGCTGCAACTGGCGCGGCAGTGGCTGGAGCTGTTCCGTTCGTATGCGGGCACGGACCCGGCCACGCAGCTGAAATTCCGCCAGGCGCACCAGCAGGAACCGCGCCTGATGGAAGGCAGCTTCGTCGACGGGGCCATGCTGCAATACCTGGGCGCGGCGATGGCCGTGGTGGCGCAGGAGCGCCCCGGCGCATAGGTTAACGTGCGGCATCTCGTGGGCGGGGCCATGTAGAATCGGCCATCGCCCATGAGAGGAACCACCGATGCGCCGCTTTCTGTTTGCCTGCCTGACCCTGCCCGCCTTCCATATCGCCATGGCGGCCGAGCCGCCCGTGCAAGGCGTGTGGCAGGGCACTCTGGGCAAGGCCAATATCGTCGCCTGCTTCAACCAGCCCAGCCCCACGCAAGGGTCTGACCGCAGCGGCAACTATTACTACACGCGCTACAAGACACCGATCATGCTGTCCATGCCGAACGGCAAGAGCGACTGGAGCGAATCCGACGCCAAGGGCGATACGACGGGCACGTGGCGCCTCAACGCGCCGCAGGGCGGCAAGCTCACCGGCACCTGGACGGAGCAGAAAAGCGGCAAGACCCTGCCCCTGGCCTTGGCCCTGCTGGAAGCGGCGGGCGACCGCGAACATCCATCCTGCGCCAGCGATGCCTACAACCTGGCGCTGGAAGACTTTCCCAACACCAAGGTCAGCAAACCCGTTACCGTTGAAGGAAAGCAATACCGCAACCTGCAAGTGGGCGACACCATCACGGTGGAATTGATAGCGCCCGGTGACGGCGTGGCGAAAATCAACGCGCAGCTGCGCGCCGTGCTGGCAAAAAGTAAAAAAGACCTGGCCGACTTCTATGCCACGCGCCGCGAATACCTGGGCCGCAACGGTTTCACGACGGAAGACGAAGTGTATGCGGAGCCCACCTACTGGTCGCCGCGCTGGGTAACGATCAAGTTCTACCGCTGGGCGGCTGGCTATGGCGCCAGCGGCATTTCCATCCGGTTCCGCACCTGGGACGTGAAAACGGGCCAGGAAACGGACGTGTGGAACTGGTTTGGCGCCAGCGCCAGCGATGGCGACGACAAGGCCGAATTGCCGGACCGCCTGCGCCAGGCCCTCTTCAAGGACGTGACAATCGACGCCGAGTGCAAAGGCACGGATTACGACGGCCACGGCCGCTTCCACCTGTCATTGAAACCGGAAGGCGTGTCGTTCTGGGAAGACTCGAACGGCAGCGGCTGCGAAAACGATTTTTTACTGCCTTACAGCAAGGTCGGCCCCTTCCTCACCGTCAAGGGCCGTGCCGCGCTCAGCGATCTGCTGCCGAAGAACTAAGTACCCGCCTTGTCCACCAGCTCGGCCACCATCTCCGCCGTGGCGGCCGCCAGGGTCCAGCCCAGGTGGCCGTGGCCCGTGTTGTAGTACACGCCCGGCGCCTTGCCCGGCCCCACTTTCGGCAGCATGGCCGGCAGCATGGGGCGCAAGCCGGCCCACGGGATCACCTTGCGTGTATTCACGTCAGGAAAGCACTGCTCCACCCACTGCAATAGCGGGCGGATGCGGTCGGCGCGGATGTCGTGATTTACGCCATTGAATTCCGCCGTCCCTGCCACGCGCAGCCGGTCCTCGCCCAGGCGGCTGCTGACCAGCTTGGTCGCATCGTCGAGCAGGCTGACCTGGGGCGCGGCCGCGCGGCTGGCGGCGTCGTCGAGCTGCACGGTAATCGAATAGCCTTTCACGGGATACACGTTCACATGGTCGCCCAGCATTGCCGCCAGGGCGCGGCTGGCCGTGCCCGCGCAGATGACGACGGCGTCGAATACGCTGTTGTCCTCGCCCATGGAGACACGCACCTTGCCGTGCTCGCGCGCCAGCGCAGTAACGTCCTGACCA
This sequence comes from Janthinobacterium sp. UMAB-60, assembly GCF_900095235.1. Classification (NCBI taxonomy): domain Bacteria; kingdom Pseudomonadati; phylum Pseudomonadota; class Betaproteobacteria; order Burkholderiales; family Oxalobacteraceae; genus Janthinobacterium; species Janthinobacterium sp. UMAB-60. The sequence goes on along the minus strand of NZ_LT607483.1, from coordinate 365,535 downwards.
AAGCAGCACGCCACGCCCAGGCGCGCGCAGGCGTCGGCCAGGCCGCTGGTAAATTTGTGGATGTCGCCCGTGGAATCGCTGTCCGTGTAGTAGCCGCCGTAAAAGTCGCCGGTGAGGGCCGGCTCGATGGCGCGCATTTCCAGCAAGCTCACGGCACGCCGCTCAAGACCGCCCTTGGCCAGCAGGCGCGACACGCCGGCCGCCCGTTCGAAGCCGCGCCGGTCGCGGTACACGTGCAGGATGCCGGCGCGGCGGTGATCGAAAGCTATCTTCTCTTCTTCCGCCCACGCAAACAAATGTGCGCGCGCGGCAATCGCCATGCGCGCCGTGGCGATGGTATTGCGCTCGTAGTCCGGCATGGCGGCGAGAAACTCCGCAAACCAGCTCAGCTTGTGCCAGCTGGGCCAGGGATGCAGCAACAACGGCGCATCGCGCCGCGCCATCCATTTCAGCGCATTCAGAATCGTTGCCTTGTGGTTCCACACTTCCGCGTGCGAGGCCGACAATTGCCCGCCATTCGCATACGACGTTTCCATGGCCGCATAGCGGTGGCGCTCGATCAGGGTGACATCGACGCCCCGTTTCGCCAGCGCATACGCCGTGGTGACGCCCGTGATGCCGCCGCCGATGACGGCCACCGTGCGGCTCATGGCGCCTCTACCTTGTGCACGACGGTATCGCCCGCCTGCAGGACGCGGCCATCGTCGGCCAGCACGTCGATGCGGCGCACGGGCAAGCCGGAGCCGCGCTGCAGCAGGGTCGAATGCGCCTCACCTTGTTCAAACAATTGCGCCTCGCTCCACTGGCGCAAGCCGACCACGACGGGAAACAGCGCCAGCCCCTTGGGCGTGAGCACATATTCCTGGTAGGCCGTGCCGTCCGAGGCGGGCGCGACCGTAAAAATGCCCTCTTCCACCAGCGTGTGCAGGCGGTCGGCCAGGATGTTCTTCGCCACGCCCAGGCTTTTCTGGAATTCCCCGAACCGGCGCATGCCGTCGAAGGCGTCGCGCACGATCAGCAGCGACCAGCGCTCGCCGATCGCGTCGAGCGCGCGCGCCACGGGACAGGGGTCGGTTTTCAGGCTCTTGCGCTTGGCCATCGGCATGCTCCAGGATTGAGTGGTTGCATTTTAAAACTAATCACCGTAGACTCCAACTGGTTTTAATTTGCAACCACTTATAGGCGAGCCCATGCGCGATACGACCATCCCCCTCACAACAGCACTTCCTTCCACTCTCGTCTGGCTGTTTGCCACGGCGGCCGGCCTCAGCGTGGCCAATGTGTATTACGCCCAGCCTTTGCTGGCCACCCTGGCGCGGGAATTCGGCATGACGGACGCGGCCAGCGGCATGGTCATCACGGCCACGCAGCTCGGCTGCGCGCTGGCCCTGCTGCTGCTGGTGCCCCTGGGCGACATGCTGAACCGGCGCCGGCTGACCCTGTTCCAGCTGGGCTTGCTTGCCATCACGCTCGCGGCGCTGGGCTGTGCCCGTTCCACGGCCGCCTTGCTGGGCGGCATGCTGCTGGTGGGCTTGCTGGGCACGGCCATGACGCAGGGCTTGATCGCCTACGCGGCCAGCGCGGCGGCCAGCCACGAGCGGGGCAGGGTCGTCGGCATGGCGCAGGGCGGCGTGGTGATCGGCTTGCTGCTGGCGCGCACCCTGTCCGGCGTGGTGGCCGATCTGGCCGACTGGCGCGCCGTGTATTTCGTCTCGGCCGCCATCGCCTGCGCCCTGTTGCTGCTGCTGTGGCGCAAGCTGCCGCCAGCGCAGGCATCCAATCAGAAGCTGGCCTACGGCGCCCTGCTCGCTTCGATGCTGGAGATGCTGCTGCACAACAAGGTGCTGCGCGTGCGCGGCATGCTGGCCCTGCTGATGTTTGCCGTCTTCAATATTTTCTGGAGCGCCCTGGTGCTGCCCCTGACGGCGCAAGGCTACAGCCATGCGGCCATCGGCGCGTTTGGCCTGGTGGGCGTGATCGGGGCGCTGGGCGCGGCACGGGCCGGGGCGCAGGCCGACAAGGGTCGGGCGCAGTGGACGACGGGCGCGGCCCTGCTGCTGCTGCTGGCCGCGTGGCTGCCGCTCGGCTTTGCCGGCACGGCCCTGTGGCCGCTGGTCGTCGGCATCATCGCACTGGACCTGGCCGGCCAGGCCATCCACGTAACGAACCAGAGCCTGATTTTCAAGGACGACAGCGACGCGCACAGCCGCCTGGTGGCGTGCTACATGCTGTTTTATGCGGTGGGAAGCGGACTCGGTGCGATTGCCGCCACCAGCGTGTATGCGCTGGCGGGCTGGCATGCAGTATGCGCGCTGGGCGCGGCGGTCAGCTTGCTCGCCCTGCTGTTCTGGCGGCTGACCTTGCCTGCTGAAAAAACTTAGTTCAAGAGCGCCGTGGCGGAACCATGGCGATACGTCTTCAGCGCATCGGGCTGGATCTGGATCAGCGAACCGCTGACTTTAATCAAATGCAAGTCCGTCAACTGGTGCAGCACGCGCGACAGGGTGGCGGGCGCCAGGTTCAGGAACGATGCCAGCAAACTTTTCTTCAGGTCCAGCTTGACCTCGTTCGAACGCTGCTGGTCCGATGCCTGCAGCAGGTACTCGACCACGCGCTGGGTGGCGTTTTGCACGGAGCAGCGTTCCACGTTGCGGATAAAACCCATCAGGTGGTACGACAGGCTGTTCATCATCTGACGCGCGATGCGCGGCGACTGGTCCAGCAGGCGCAGCAGCGCGTGCGGCGGGATGCGCAGCAGCAGGCAGTGCTCGAGCGCTTCGGCGCAGAACGGATACGGTTCATCGAGGAAAATCATGGCTTCGCCGAAGCTCTGGCCCGGACGGATCAATTCCAGTACCTTGTCGGTACCTTCCATGGAAAACACGCTGAGCTTGACGAGGCCGAAGACCACCACATAGGCGCCTTCCGGCACTTCGCCCTTGCGGAACAGCACTTTGCCTTTTTCCACTTCGACGCGCACGACATCCTGGCGCAATTGCTCTAATTGCGAAGGGGAAATATGGCGGAACAGAGCCTGGCTCGATAGCAAGCCATCGACGTTGACCTTATGCATGACACTCTCTTATTAGATTAGCGAATGACTAAGAGTGTAATGCGCAGGCACCGTCAAGGCCATACGTCAAAGGAACTAGGGTTGTCTAGGCCGGAACGCCATGCAGATCAAACAATCGCGCATTCCTTGCGCACTATTTGCGCTTTGTTTGATCTTTATTTGCTTAACTCGCGCTCGACGGCGTAGACGGCGATCTGCACGCGGCTGCTGAGCTTAAGCTTTTTGAGGATGTTTTGCACGTGGATTTTCACCGTGCTTTCGGCCACGTCCAGCTGGCGCGCGATTTCCTTGTTGCTCAGCCCTTGCGCCAGGCAAGCCATGGCTTCGCGTTCGCGCGGCGTCAATTTATCGTAGTCGGCCTGGGGTGCGTTCTGCCCCGCGCGGAACTGCGACACGAGCTTGGCCGTCATGGCGTCGGCAATCACGGATTCACCGGCGGCGGCGCGGCAGATGGCCTGGCCCAGCTGCTCGGCTTCGATATTTTTCAGCAAATAGCCGCGCGCGCCCGCGCGCAGGGCCGCGCCCAGGTCGGCCGCGTTTTCCGACACGGTCAGCATCAGCACCACCATCTGCGGCATGTCCTGCAAGATCAGCTGCAGCGCTTCGACACCCGTTACGCCGGGCATGTTCAAGTCCATCAGCACCACGTCGGGCCGCAGCTCGGCCGTCAGGCGCACGCCATCGAGCCCGTTCGAAGCCTCGCCCACCACCTGGAACAGAGGATTGCGCTGCAGCAGCAGCTTGACGCCGCTGCGCAGCAAGGTGTGGTCGTCGACCAGCAGGATTTTGATTGGAGCGTTCACGTATTTGTATCTTCTACCTGGTAGGAATAAATCTTCTGTTACGCGGCCTGGCGCCGGGCTGCCGGCAAGGCCAGCGAGATCGTCGTGCCGCCGCCGGGCGTGCTGTCGATGGCAAATTGCGCACCGAGCCGCTCGGCTCTTTCCTGCATGATACGCAAGCCGATCTGCAATTCCGTTTTCTTGTCGCGCAGGTTGGCGGCGAAGCCTTCGCCATCGTCGCGCACCTGCAGCGCAAAATCGCGCCCGTTTTCCACGCGCAGGGCCACGTTGCTCGCCTGCGCGTGCTTGCGGATATTCGACAGCGCTTCCTGCACGATGAACAGGATCTGCAACTGCTGCTCGGGCGCCAGCGGCGCGCCATTGCCGCTCATGTCCAGCGTGCCGGCGACGCCGGTCTGCAGCTCGAACTTGGCCAGCACTTCCGACAATTTGCTTTCCAGGTCGCTGCCATGCCAGCGCGTGCGGAAATTGACCAGCAATTCGCGCACGTCCTGGTAGCTTTGCTCGACGCCCATGCGCATCAGCGGCAGCACCTCGGCCGCTTCGTCGAGCTGGCCCCGGCGCACGGAATCGTCGAGCATCTGTACTTGCAGGCTGATGAAATTGAGGCTTTGCGCAATGCTGTCATGCAAGCCTTCGGCCAGCAGGCTGCGTTCGCGCGCGACGGCAAACTCCTTTTCGCGCGCGATCAGGCGCTGGTTTTCGATGGCGATGCCCAGGCTCTGGCCCAGCGTTTCCAGCCAGCCCTGCTGCTGCGCATGCACCGCTTGCGGACCCGCGAAGTGCAGCGAAAAACTACCCACCACCTGGTCGCGCGCGAGGATGGGAAAGACGGCGATGGCAACAAAACCTTCGTCCTGGCAGCGAAAGCGCTGCAGCGCTTCGACCTGGCGGAAATCGCGGATCTGGATCACGCCCTGCGCCACGGCAGCGCCGCACAGGCAATCGTTATTGCGGATGCAATGTTCCTCTTCTACCATGGCGTCCGAAATGCCCTCATGCACGATGATGTGCACGGTATCGTGCTGCGGATCGAGGATGCGCACGGTGCCGCCTTCGGCTTGCGCGAACTGCATCACGTGGTGCAGGAAGCCACGGCACAGCGCATCGATGGCGTGCTGGCCCGCCAGCAGGGTGGAAATCTCATGCAGAGTGGCCAGTTGGCGTTCCTGCGCGGCGCTCAGGCCCGATGTGGCTTGCGCCAGGCGGCGCTGGCGCCAGCGTGACGCTGGAAGTTGTTTGCGGGAAGGTTGACTGCGCGGCGCATGCATGACGAACTCGAATCTGAAAAGTGGGGCGCCCGGCAAGCGCTGCGGCCTGCCGGGCTGGTGAAGGTTACAAATGAATCTCGGTACCGAGCAGCTTGACGAACTGCGCCAGCCACGCCGGATGCGCGGGCCAGGCGGGCGCCGTGACGAACTGGCCATCGGTGACGGCGTCCGTGACGGCGATGTCCGCATACGTGCCACCCGCCAGCTTGACTTCCGGCGCGCAGGCGGGATAGGCGGAAATGCGCTTGCCGCGGATGACGTCGGCGGCTGCCAGCAATTGCGCGCCGTGGCAGACGGCGGCGACAGGCTTGCCCGCGTCGGCAAAATGGCGCACGGCGGCGATGACTTTCTCGTTCAGGCGCAGGTATTCGGGCGCGCGGCCGCCGGCGATCATCACCGCGTCATAGTCGGCCGGATCGATCTCGTCGAAGCTGGCGTTCAGGGTAAACAAATGGCCCGGTTTTTCCGTGTAGGTCTGGTCGCCCTCGAAATCGTGGATGGCCGTCTTGATCGTCTCGCCGCTTTTCTTGCCGGGACAAACGGCGTGCACGGTATGGCCGAGCATCAGCAGGGCCTGGAATGGCACCATCGTTTCATAATCTTCTGCAAAATCGCCGGTCAAAAACAGAATTTTCTTCGCTGCCATTTAGTTCTCCTATGAAAGATTGATCCCGCAAGCCGTATCTTAGCGCGACTTGGCAGCCATACTGGATATTTATCAAACTTTTGCCACTGAATGCAGGCATTTAGAGGCTGAGCCAGAATTATTTCAAGGCTCGCAGGTCAAATCCAGAAGACCCTCTTTGAAAGCCTGGCCATGAGCACCTCCACCAGCCCCCTTGCCAACCCTCTTGTCGCGTCGGCCCTGATCCGTATCTTCGACCATTTCAGCGATGCGCAGCAGGCCCGCAGCGCCCTGCTCGACGACGGGTTCCCCGCGCACGCCGTGCAGCTCGACACGGTCGACGACGAAGCCGTGCCCGTACAGGGCAAGGCGGCGTGGCGCGGCATGTTCCGCCTCGTCGTCGCCATCGGCAATGCACAGGAACGGGAGCGGGCGCACGCCATCGTCCAGGCCTGCAACGGCTGCGATATCGAACAGCGCACAGCCAGCCATGTGGCAAGCCGGCATGTGGGGACACAAGCGCTGGCGGGCTGACACCCTCCCCCGCGCGGCGAAATTATGGCAAGATCAAGCTTCCTTCATTCCACAGTGGAACTTGCCATGATTTATGAAATTGCCCACATCCAGATCAAATCGGCCACGCATGACGCCTTCGAAGCGGCCGTAGCGAAAGCCGTGCCCCTGTTCCAGCGCGCGCGCGGCTGCGAATCGATGCGCCTGGAGCGCTCGATCGAAAACGGCGATGCCTACCGCCTGGTGGTCGGCTGGAGCACCCTGGAAGACCACACCGTGCATTTCCGCGGCAGCGAGGACTTCCAGGCATGGCGTGGCCTGGTCGGTGAATTCTTTGCCGCCCCGCCCCAGGTCGAGCACATGAACACGGTGCTGACGGGGTTTTAAGTCGGGGTTTTACACAGCACACCGTCTGCCCGCCGAGCTTGTCGGCGAACTTGTCCGCGAACTTGTCCGATTACGCGCGGCCTTGCCGCGCTAATCAGACCTACGCCACGACTAGACGCCTGGGCGCAGCTTAGACGGCAGGATGATGGAAGACCTGCCGCAAATACGCGAGGAAGGTTTCATCCTTGCACAGGGTTTTACCCGGCGAATCCGACAATTTCGCCACCGACTGGCCATTGCAGCGCACCAGTTTCATGACGATGTTGAGCGGCGTCAAACCCACGTCGTTGGTGAGATTGGTGCCGATGCCAAAGCCCGTCATGATGCGGTCGGCAAAGTGCTGGTACAGGGCGAACGCCTTGTCCAGGTCCAGGCCGTCGGAAAACACGAGGCGCTTGGTATTGGCGTCGATGCGCAGGGCCGCGTAATGGGCCAGCGCCTTCTCTCCCCATTCGACGGGGTCGCCCGAATCGTGGCGCAAGCCGTCGAACAGCTTGGCGAAATACAGGTCGAAGTCGGCGAGGAAGGCGTCCATGCCGACCACGTCCGTCAAGGCGATGCCCAGGTCGCCACGGTATTCCTGCACCCAGTCTTCCAGGGCCGCCTTTTGAAAGTCGCGCAGGCGCACGCCGAACGACTGGAACGACTGCATGTATTCATGCGCCATGGTGCCGATCGGCACGATACCGAGCTTTTTCGCCAGGTAGACATTCGACGTGCCCTTGAAATATTCGGGTACGTCATGCGCCAGCCGCTGCACCACTTCGTCGTGCCAGGCGCCGGAAAAGCGCCGGCGCACGCCGAAGTCGGAAAATTCAAACGGGTGTTTACGCCGCGGCAGCTTGCCGAATTCCTTGACGGCCGCCACTTTCAAGCCCAGGCGGTGGCGCCCTTCACGCATGGCCGCATCGAGGTCGAAGCGGCGGAAATACAGTTCGTTGATGATGTACAACACGAAAATCTCGAAACCCATCACGTGCACCTGCGGCCCGGCCGCATGCACGAGCAAGGTATCGCCATCGGTGCTGACGTCGATGAACTTGCGCTGGAAGCGGAACACCGTCAAAAAGTCGACGAAATCGCTCTTCATGAAGCGCAGCGTGCGCAAATAGGCCAGTTCGTCGTCGGCAAACGACATCGAGCACAGGTGGTCGAGCTGTTCTTCCAGCTCGACCTTCAGTTCGGCCAGGGGAAAGGCGGTGGCGTTGCGACAGACAAATTCGTATTCGGTATGGGTATTCGGATGACCATGCAGCAAGGCTTGCCACATTGTAAATTTATACAGATCGGTTTCCAGCAAACTGCGCACTATCGGGGTCATGTGTGTTTTCTCCAACTTCCTGAAGCCAGAATAGTACGCCACCGCAAGCATTTCAGCAGGCCACGCTCAACAATGGCTCAGGCCAGCGCATTGGCCAGCAATTCGGGCAAGACGTCGGCGGACGTGGCCAGCCGCGCGCCGCGCTCGTGCATGGCGGCCAGGAAGTCGCGCTGCTGCCTCTCAAAATCCGTGACGGGGCTCATGCAGTCGGTCAGCAGCACCAGGCGCGACAGGGCCGGCTTGCCGTGCTGGGCTTGCAGATAGTCGGCGATATGTTCGGTGCTGGCTTTCACGCAGTGGCTGCCCGCCTCGCCCGTGACATAAATCTGCTGCGCCGGCAGCAGGGTATCGAGGAAAGCGCGGTTCAGCTGGGTGGCCGCATCCTGCGCATCGGGCACTTCGGCCATGACGGCCGAGTAATGCTCGGTCCACGGATTCGAACCCTTGCTCAGCTTGGCCACCACTTGCAAGTTAGCCACTTCCCAGGCGTTGTAGGCGGCGCGCACGGCCGCGTGGATATTCTGGCCCCAGCTGCCGATTTCGCAGTGCACGGGCCACACCATCAGTTGGTAACGTCCCGCTTGCTGCAAGGCATCGAGGTAGGCCAGCGCGCGCGGCAAGGCGCCGCTGGCGGCGGGCAGGAACAGGCGGTCGCGCACCTGCTGCGCGCTGATCTGCGTAAACGGCGCAACGGGGCCGCCATCGCCCGTGCGCCAGAAGGCGGGATGGGCGATGTCGTAGCGGTGGTGGGCGTCGAGGGTCACGCTGATCTGCGTCAGCCCGCCGCCCCCTTCACGGATCAGCTGCGCCACACGCAGCATGTCGGCGTGGGCGCCGGGCACGGCCAGGGCCGGTGCGGCATCCGGCGGCAGCCAGGTGGCGGGCAAGTCGCAAAAGTCGTTTTGCGGGTCGATGACGAGCAGGTGCAGCTGGCGTTTCATGGCAGTCCTCTGGCGTGACGATATCTTGCATAATACGGGCAACTTCGCTGGCGCGCCTACCTCGCCGGCGCCAGGACTGTGCTCATCCGCAATAACTTGCGCCTGGACAAGCCAGGTCAGGGGTGGAAGACATAGCGGCGCCGGCGCCGCTCGACCAGCTTGACGGCCACCTCGCCCGCTTCCGCCATGGCGTCCGCTTCCGTTGTAAACTGGTGGTCGGCCGACACCCGGTGCTTGCGCAGCAGATTCACCCGGTGCATGGGGTTGGCCGAGGGGGCATAGATGGCGACGTACGCGCCCCATAGTTTGCAGCCCCGCAAGCGCTCTGCCGTGTAATTCACTTCATAAAAATCAACATACTTTATCGGCACGATGTGCGCTCCAAAAATGACATGGCCGGACAGCTTGTCTCTACGGACTGACGCGGTAAAGGGTAAAACCATGCGCTCGCGATTGCTCAGGATACTCAATTCAGCTCTCTTTTTATCACGCGGCACAGGAGAAAAGATGAATGACTACATCATCTGCATGCATGACGACACACAAGCATCTGCTTGCAACGGCCAGGCCGGTGCAGGCACACTTGTCGGGCTATCTACTTGTGCAAGCTGAAAGTATAGACGATGCGAAAAAATTATTGCAGTGCAACCCTGTACTGAACGCGGGTGGCATGCTGGAGTACGCTGTGGTTAGCGCTGGATGAAGTTGTCATGGCGAACCGCTCGCCAGGCTGGCACGGGGCGTGCCGCCGGCAAGCTTATGTCAATCATGGCATATTGGCAACCCCTCTGCAGGCCGGCGTCAGGCCGCCAGGGCTTCGATCGAGGCGCGGCCCTTGGCGATCGCGCTGGCGACGGCATCCTCGCCCATGGCCACGCCTTCGGCTTGCACGAACTCGATGTCGGTGATGCCGATGAAGCCCAGCGCCGTGCGCAGATAGGTGCTCAGGTAGTCATACGCGGCGCCCGGGCCTGCGCTGTAGACGCCGCCGCTGGCCGTGAAAATCACCGCTTTCTTGCCCGTGGCCAGGCCGACCGGGCCCGTCGCCGTGTACTGGAAAGTGCGGCCCGCGCGCGCCACGTGATCGATCCACGCCTTCAGGGTCGACGGCACGGAAAAGTTGTACATGGGCGCGGCCAGCACCAGCACGTCGGCGGCCAGCAATTCATCAACCAGGGTATCGGACAATTGCACGGCCGCCGCCGCCTGCGCGCTGCGCTGCTCCGCTGGCGTGAAGAAGGCGCCCATCGCTTCTTCCGTCAGGTGCGGCACCGGTTGCGCGGCCAGGTCGCGTTCGACCACGCTGGCGCCCTGCGCGGCCAGTTTGGCGACGAATTCGCCCGACAACTGGCGCGACAGGGAACCGCTGTTGCGCACGCTGCTATTGATGTATAAAACCTTGCTCATGAAGTGCTCCTGGGAAAACGGGTGACGGGGAATGGCCGCATCGCAGCCCTTGCACACAGCATAGTTCGGGTCTACCATCGATGAAACCGTATAAATATCAATGGTTAGCATCGAATTTCTAGATAGGGAGTTGTCATGAGAGAACCGGGCCAGCCTTCGCTCGACCAGTTGCGCGTGTTTGTCGCCGTCATCGACGCGGGCGGCTTCGCCCACGCGGCGCGCCAGCTGCACCGCACGCAGTCGGTGATCAGCTACACCATCGCCAACCTGGAAGAACAACTGAATGTGGTGCTGCTCGACCGCGGCAAGCGCAAGCCCACCCTGACTGACGCGGGCAAGGCCCTGCTGGCCGATGCGCGCGCCGTGGCCCTGAAGGTCGATGGCATGCGCGCGCGCGCGAAGGCGCTGGCCGGCGGGCTGGAGGCGGAAGTGTCGGTGGTGGTCGACGTGATGTTTCCCACCTGCGTGCTGGTGCGCATTCTGGAAGCGTTCCAGGCGCAGTTCCCCACCGTCGCCCTGCGCCTGCGCATCGAAGCCATGGGCGCCGTGGCGCAGCTGGTGATGGATGGCAGTTGCCACATCGGCCTCGGTGGCTGGATGACGGCCACGGCCAGCGTCTTCGAGCGCCTGGCCGTCGGTCACGTGCGCCTGATTCCCGTGGCCGCGCCCAGCCACGCGCTGGCGCAGCTGGCAGGGCCGATAGCGTCCAACGTGGCGCGCGAACACGTGCAGCTGGTGCTCAGCGACCGCAGCGACCTGACGCAAGGCCAGGATTTCGGCGTGCTGGGATTGCGCAACTGGCGCCTGGGCGACCTCGGTTCCAAGCACGCGCTGCTGCGCGCGGGCCTGGGCTGGGGCAACATGCCCGAAGCGATGGTGCGCGAAGATGTGACGCAGGGACGGCTGGTGCACCTGCCGCTGGCCGTCGACAAGGGCGAAAATTACCCGATTTACCTGATCCAGCGCGCCGACACGCCGCCCGGCCAGGCGGGCAAGTGGCTGACGGAACGGTTTGCGGAGCAGTTGCCGCTGCTGACGCAGGGCTTCTAGAAAAAGTGAGCCACAGGTATGATTAGCCCCCAACGGCAGACACTGGGGTCAGTCCCTGCGGGATCGCAACCCGTCCCATTGGGACGGGCTGCCCCTGAGGGTCCGACCCCGGCCTTTACTTGGGTCAACTTTCAATTACAAGGATTCACCATGGCCGGCATCGACGACTTCGTCAACAAACAGAAACCAGGCGCGCGCTTCGTCATCACGGCGCAGATGCTGCGCATGACGCCGCAGCAGTTCGACAGCGTGGCGCAGGAATGGATGGAAGACGGCGGCCCCGGCTTCGACGTGGCCGGCATCCCGCACCGGGTGGTCGTCGACGGGCAGTTTTATATAGCCAGGCTCACCGTGACACGCCACGGCGAGCCGGCATAAGGGCTAATGGTCTAATCGACGCCCAGCACGTGCAGGCGGCGCCGCAGGCGCGCCACTTCTTCCGACAGATCGACCACCAGCGCGGCCAGTTCGGCGTTCGCATCGAACACGGATTCGATTTCGTGCAGGCGGCGCGCGCGCACCAGGTCCAGGCTGGTGAAGCGCCAGGCCGTCAGCTGGCCGGGCGGCGGGCCGTCCTGCAGCAGCACGCCCGTCTGCACATGCCGCACCACCCAGTCCGGCTCCACGGCGCAGGCGCGCGCCAGTTCCTCCAGGCTCAGGGCCCGGTCTTCGAGCAGTTCGCCAATTACCTTGTTTGTCATGATTTACCCTCCCAGCTTCTGGCGCGGATTGAAAGCCATCTCGCGCGCCATGGTTGCATACAATTCGCGCGCCTTGTCATCGTTCGCCGGCGGCAGCACCACTTCCAGCAGCAGATACAGGTCGCCCGACTGGGCGGCGGGAATACCGCGCCCCTTCAGGCGCAGCTTGCGCCCCGTCTGCGAATTGGGCGGCACCGTGACGCTCACGGTGCCCGATGGCGTGGGCACGTCGATGTCGCCACCCAGCGCCGCCTCCCATGGCGTGACGGGCACCGTCTCGAACACGTCGCGCCCTTCCACCTTGTAGCGCGCATCGGGCTGGAAGCGGATTTCCAGGTACAAATCGCCGGCGGGCGCGCCGCCGCTGCCGGGATTGCCCTGCCCCTTCATGCGCAGCTGCTGCCCTTCCGTGACGCCTTTCGGTATCGTCACTTCCAGCGTGCGCTCGCGCGTCACCACGTGGCCTTGCGCATCCGCTTCGGGCACGCGCATGACGATGTGGCGCTTGGCGCCGTGGTAGCTGTCGTGCAAATCGATGGTGATGGCGGCGTGGCTGTCTTCGCCCTGCATCTGGAAACTGCCGCCGGCGCGGCGGCGCCCGCCCACGTGGGCAAACAGGTCGGCAAAGAAGTCGCTGTCGTCGGCGCCCGACGATTCGTAGCCCGAACCCCAGTCCGGCGGCGGCCGGAAGGGCTGGCCCTGCGCGCCCTGGTTGCGGCCCAGTTCATCGTAGGCGGCGCGCTTTTCCGCGTCGCCCAGCACGCCGTAGGCCTCATTCAGGGCCTTGGTGCGCTTGTCGGCGTCCGGTTCCTTGCTCACGTCGGGATGGTATTTGCGTACCAGCTTGCGGTACGCCTTCTTGATCTCGGCCTCGGTCGCCGTTTTCTCGACGCCAAGCTCCTTGTAATAGTCCTTGTATTCCACCGCGCTTGCTCCCCATGGTTGAACTGCCTATGGGAAGAGTACACGAATTAGGCGGCAGACAGCGTGTGCACAATACAACGCTGCCCGGCGGCGTATCAGCGCACGCGGCGCAGCGAGGAAATGCGGCGATCGAGGCCACCGTGCAGGCGGCCATAGCTGCCTGGGCCCATCACCACGCAGCGGCCACGGAAGTTGGCATCGACGCAGAATTCCCAGCGTCCGTAATTGACGACGAGCGATTCGGCGCGGTCGTTGAAGCCATAGCGGCTCAAGTCGCGCACTTCGCGGTCCAGGCGCACGGGCCGGCCGCGCATGCCGGCATCGGGGAACAGCAGCACGGCGCCATTCATGTCGGGACGGTGTCCGCCGCCATGGCCGTGCCGGTTCATTTCGCGCACCGAGGAGATGGCGTCGTTCATGCCCGGCATGCTGCTGTAGCGGCCCGGGCGCAGCAGACGGCATTGGCCACGATAGCCCGCGTCCTGGCACACTTCCCACGTGCCCGAGCGCACGATGATGCTCGAGGTCTTGTCATTGAAGCCCAGGCGCGACAGGTCGACCACGTCGGAGCGCACGCTGACGGCGGGCCCGCGGAAGCTGGAATCCTTGAACAGCGTCATTTCGCCGGCGCTGGCGCCGGCATGGGCCAGCAGGGCGGCGGTGCACAGCAGTGCGGTGTTCAGCGGGGACAACATGGCAAACTCCTGATAATTTCATGACATGGCCGACAGTGTAGTGCGGACGGCGGGACGCGACTGTAACAAAGGGCAAGCAAATGTCAGCGCACGCCTGCCCATGTAAAAACCGCCCGGCGGGAAACTCCCGGCAGGCGGCTGCGCGCGACTGGCCCGTGCGGGCACTCGCTCTGTACATCAGCGGTAATAATCGTCCTGCGACGGCTCGCGCTGGTCCGTGAAGTGTTCCTGGCGGCGCGCATCGCGCGGATCGACCTGGCGCACCGACGACACCTGGCCATCGAGGCCGCGTCCCAGGTTTTCAAAACGCCCCTGCCCGAAGATGCGGCAAGTGCCCTGGTAGCGCCAGTTGCTGCACAGCTGCCAGTAGCCGCGGTCGATGTAGATGCCGGTGGCGCGGTCATTGAAGCCGATATCGCTCAAGGCTTCGATATCGCGGTTGATGCGCACGGCGGCGCCGTCGCTGGTGTACATCTCCAGAGTCGAACCACGGCCATAGCCACCATGGCCACGGTCGGGATCGCGCCCCGGGTTGCGGCCTGAATCGCGCCCGGGATCGCGCCCCGGATAGCCGGGGTTGTAGCCGCCGCTGCCGCGCGGCACTTCGCGCACCGAGGAAATAGCATCGTTCATGCCCGGCATCGACGGATATTCACCGCGTTCGAGCACGCGGCAGGTGCCGCGGAAGGCGCCATCGACACACACTTGCCAGGTGCCGGAATGGACGATGATGCTCGATACCTTGTCGTTGAAGCCCTGGTTGACAAGATACTCGGCCGGTTCGCGCAAAGTCAGCGACGGGCCGCGGAAATTGTCGTCCTTGAACAGCGTGATCTCGCCGGCCTGCGCGCCAACATGGATGAAGAGTGAGGCTGCGCATAGCAGGGCGTGGGTAAGCGGGCGGTTCATGGGAAAGTCTCCGTGGATATAGTCGGTATCAATAGTTATCAGTGTAGCGGCCAGACAAAAAAACGGTGTAACAAATATACGGAAAAAAACAATAAATTGTTACCAAAAGAAAGAAAATGCCCCCGTGCAACACCATCCTGCTGCCCGTGGCGCGCGGACAAGTTGGCACATTATCAGTAGAATCGCGTGTTTAGCCACGTTTGCCACCCATGCCACACACGACCTCGTTCACCTTGCCCGCCGTCCGCACCGAAGTGTCTTCATTATGGAAGCTGGCCTGGCCCATCCTGATTGGCCAGCTGGCCACCGTCGGCATGGGCGCGGCCGACGTGGCGATGACGGGGCATACGAATCCCGAGGAACTGGCGGCCGTGTCGCTGGGCGCGGCCATCTGGTCCATCGTGCTGGTCACCGTGAGCGGCATCATGATGGCGATCAATACCCTGGTAGCGCATGAAATCGGCGCCGCGCGCCACGACCAGGTGCCGCACATCGTGCGCCAGTCGCTGTGGAAGGCGCTGCTCGTGGGCCTGGTGGCCTGCCTGCTGACGAACATGGCGGCGCTGGTGTTCGACCACCTGATGCTCGAACCCGCCGTGGCATCCAAGGCCAAGCTGTTCGTGCACATCATCAGCTGCGCGCTGCCGCCGTTCGCCGCCTACCGCGCGCTGTACGGCTACAGCACCAGCATCAACCAGACCAAGCCCGTGATGGTCATCGCGCTGGCCGCGCTGGCGCTGAATATTCTCGTCAACTACCTGCTGATCTACGGCCATTGGGGCATGCCGAAGATGGGCGGCGTGGGCTGCGCCGTGGCCACCACCTGCTGCGTGTGGATGATGCTGCTGGCCATGCTGGCCTGGATCCGGATCGCGCCCGCCTACCATGCCACGTATCCGTTCACGCACTGGGAATGGCCGCAGCCGTCGTCCATCGGCCCCATGCTGCGCCTGGGCCTGCCCATCGGCGTCACCTACTTTGCCGAAGTGAGCGCCTTTGGCGTCATCAGCCTGCTGGTGGCGCGCTTCGGCGTGATCCAGGTGTCGGCGCACCAGATCGCCCTCAATTTTTCGTCCGTCGTCTTCATGGTGCCGCTCACCTTCGGCATCGCGCTGGTGACGCGCGTGGGCCATGCCGTGGGCGAAGCCAATCTGCGCCGCGCCCGTTTCATTTCGTGGGTGGGCGTGGCCATGTCGCTGACGGCGGCCATCGTCTCGGCCACCGTCATCACCGTGTTCCGCCACCAGATCGCGCAAGCCTATACGTCCGATCCGCAGGTGCAGGAACTGTGCGCGCAGCTGCTGCTGTTCGCCGCCCTGTTCCAGCTGTCCGACGCCACGCAGGTGGCCACTTCCTGCGCCATCCGCGGCTACAAGGTGACGCGCCAGCCGATGCTGATCCAGCTGCTGGCCTTCTGGGGCTTCTCGCTGCCGATCGGCTACGTGCTGGGCCTGGCGCCGCAAGGCTTCATCTGGTCGCCGGCCGAGCCGATGGCCGCCGCCGGCTTCTGGATCGGCCTCGTCACGGGACTGACGGTGGCCGCCGTGCTGCTGACCTGGTATCTGAACCGCCTGTCGCTGCAGCGCCTGCGCATGACGTATTGAAACAATGCATTGAACACAGGGCGGCACACAATTTATGCATGCCGCCTTCCCTGCTTCGCCATACAAAGGACCACCAGTCAACTCTTTACGCCAAAGTAAAGAAGGCAATTGCCGGATTATTCCGTGGCTGACCCTATCGCATTAAACGCCGTGCTCTGGTATCGTTTGCCGTCAAGCATCTGCTTGACCATCCTTTTACAATCACCGAGACATCCATGCGTTTTCTTCTTTGTTTTCTGGCCGCGATGGCCAGCGTCCCCGCTTCGGCTGAAAAGCTGACTCTGGAACGCATCCACGCCGATCCGGCGCTGGCCGGCCCCGGCGTGCGCAACCTGAAGGTCTCGCCCGACGGCGAGCGCGTCACGTTCCTGCGCGGCCGCGCCGACAACCAGTTCCAGCTCGACCTGTGGGAATTCAAGCTGAAGGACAAGAGCACGCACCGCCTGGTCGACTCGAAGGCGCTGGTGCCGAATGAAACGATTTCGCCCGAAGAGCAGGCGCGCCGCGAACGCGAGCGCACGGCCAGCCTGAACGGCATTCTCAGCTACAGCTGGTCGCCCGATGGCAAGCAGCTGCTGGTGCCGCTGGCCGGCAATCTGTACCTGGTCGACGCGGCCCACCCGGACAAGGCGCGCCTGGTCGCCAAGGGCAATGTGCTGGACCCGAAAATTTCGCCGAAAGGCCGCTACGTCTCGTTCGTGCGCGATCAAAACATTTATGTGATCGACCTCAGGACGGACAAGGAACGCCAGCTGACCACCGACGGCAAGGGCACGATCCACAATGGCGAAGCCGAATTCGTGGCGCAGGAAGAAATGGGCCAGCGCACCGGCTACTACTGGGCGCCCGACGATTCCGCCATCGCCTATAAACGCTATGACGAAGCGCCCGTGCCCGTCGTGCGCCGCTTCGAAATCTTCGCCGACCGCACCGACGTCGTCGAGCAGCGCTACCCTGCCGCGGGCGATCCGAACGTGCTGGTGCAACTGCTGATCGTCTCGCCGGAAACGGGCGCGCAGCGCCAGGTGGACCTGGGCACGAACCCGGACATCTACCTGGTGCGCGCCGACTGGAGTGCGGACAGCAAGTCGCTCGTCTACCAGCGCCAGTCGCGCGACCAGAAAACGCTGGACCTGGTCGCCGTCGATGCCGCCACTTTGGCGCAGCGCACCCTGCTGACGGAAACGTCGACAACCTGGGTCAGTATCCATGACGACCTGCGCTTCCTGGCCAACGGCACCTTCCTGTGGTCGTCCGAGCGCACGGGCCGCAATCATCTGTACCTGTACGACATGGGCGGCAAGCTGCTGCACCCCGTCACTTCCGGCGAGTGGGGCATCGACAGCGTGCTGGCCGTGAACCAGAAGGCGGGTAAAGTGTTCGTGTCGTCGAACCGCGACGCCGTGATCGACAAGCAGACCTACGTCCTGGCCCTCGATGGCAGCACGGCCGACAAGCCGCAGCGCGTGACGAAAGCGGACGGCTGGCACGACACGACGTTCTCGCGCAATGGCGAAGTCTTCGTCGACACGTATTCCGACCCGGCCACGCCGCCGCAAGTGAGCATCCACCGTCCGGACGGCGCCATGGTGGGCTGGCTGGAAGAAAACGCGCTCAACGCCAGCCATCCGTATTTCAAGTACAAGGCCGATCACCTGCCGACGCAGTACGGCACCCTGAAAGCCAACGATGGCCAGACCTTGCACTACTCGCTGGTGAAACCGTCGAACTTCGATGCCAGCAAACGCTATCCCGTCTACCTGTCGACGTATGGCGGCCCGCACTCGCAGCACGTGGCTCGCCGCTGGGGCAACAACTTCGACCAGTACATGGCGCAGCAGGGTTTTGTCGTCTTCCGCCTCGATAACCGGGGTTCGTCGCGTCGCGAGCGCGCCTTCACGGACGCCATCTATCACAAGCTGGGCGAAGCCGAAGTGGCGGATCAACTGGTGGGCATAGCCTGGCTGGGCAAGCAAAGCTTCGTCGATGCGAAACGCATCGGCGTGTTCGGCTGGAGCTACGGCGGTTTCATGACCCTGCGTTTGCTGTCGGCAGCATCCGACAAGATCGCCATGGGCGTGTCGGTGGCGCCCGTCACCGACTGGTCGCTGTATGACACCCACTACACGGAACAATTCCTCGGCATGCCGAAGGAAAACGTGGACGGCTACAAGGCCAGCACCGTGTTCGCCCATCTGGACGGCTTGAAGTCGCCGCTGCTGCTGGTGCACGGCATGGCCGACGACAACGTCTTGTTCAGCAACAGCACGCGACTGATCGACGCGCTGGTGAACCGTGGCGTGCAGTTCGACCTGATGACGTATCCGGGCGCCAAGCACGGCATCTCGTCGCGCGCGGGCCAGCGCCACGTGTACAGGAAAATCGAGATGTTCTTCAAGCAGAACCTGATGCAGCCAGCACAGTAAGCTTGCGCTGCATCCAATAAAAAACCGCCGCCTGTCTTGCGACAGGCAGCGGTTTTTTTACATTACTGCAGCAAGAATTACGGCTTGCGGGTGATGGTCTCTACTGCATCCTTGACGTCGCCAACCTTCTTCTGCACTTTGCCTTCAACCTGATTTGCCAGGCCCTTGGCTTGCTGTTCTTCGTTGCCGACGACTTTGCCAGCGGCTTCCTGAATTTTACCGCCGACTTCCTTCAGTTTACCTTCGACTTGATCTTTGTTCATGATAAATCCTCACTGTAGTTGGTACATCTGTTATCCAGCCCGCAAGGGCCGGTACTGCGGCTCACACGCTGCTTGTTGCGTGTCGATGTGTCCATAATACGCAGTGGGGATCAAAGGCTCTGTACGGTTCCTAACACAGTGCCAGCATCGTCAATCAGGCCGTCAAATCCTTGCGCCAGACGGTGGCCAGCCACGGCTGCTGGTCGCGCGGCAAGCCGGGCGGACGGTAGTACTGCTCGATCAAGGTAAAACCGGCGGCCTGCACGTACGCGGCCCACGTCGCTTCGTCGTGATAGCTGCCGTAGCGCGCGCCATTCCAGCCTTCCTGGTTCTGCCCGCGCGGATTCGAGCTGAACAGCACGCCGCCAGGCTTCAAGCAGGCATACAGGGCGCGCAGCACGCCGGGCAAGGCGGCGCTGGGCACGTGGAACAACACGGCATTGGCGAATACGCCGTCGAAGTGCGCGGCGGGTAAATCGAGGTCGACGAAATCCTGCTGCCACACGGTGCAGCCGCTGTAGGCGCGCGCCATCTCGACGAAGCGGGGGCAGCCATCGACGCCCGTGGCATGGTGGCCCAGGGCCGTGAACGCCTTCAGGTCGCGGCCGGGGCCGCAACCGAGGTCGAGAATCTCCAGCGGTGCCGGCTTGCCGATGGCGCTCAGCAGCGCGGCGATGTTCTGGCTGACGTCGTGGTCGCGCGTGCCTTCAAAAAACTGCTCGGCGCTGGCGTCGTAATGGGCCAGGGTGCGCCCGGTGATGGCGTGGATGGGGTCTTGCGGTGGGGTCGGCTTCATGGCGCTCCTGTCATCGATGCGCGCATTTTACGCTGCCGGCGCGCTGAGCGTCCGGCACCGCTTATGACTACCAGACGCGCACGCGCTGCTCCGGCGCCAGGTATAGCTGCTGCCCCGGCTGGACGTCGAAGGCCGGATACCAGGCGTCGAGGTTGCGCACGGTGGCGGCGCGGTATGGCGCCGGCGCATGGCCATCCGTGAGGATTTGCTGGCGCGCCGCCGCTTCGCGCGCCTTGCTGCGCCAGCTGACGCCGTAACCGATGAAGAACTCGCGGTCCGCGTCCGCCTGCGCCGGCTTGCCCTGTTGCGACAGGGTGAACGCATCATGCGCGGCCGCCACGCCGGCCAGGTCGGCCAGGTTTTCGCTCAGGGTCAGCTGGCCATTCACGGCCAGGTCGGGAAACGGTTTGTAGGCCGCGAACTGCGCCACCAGTTGCTGGGATGCCGACTGGAAATGCGCCAGGTCGGCCGGCGTCCACCAGTCGCGCAGCTTGCCCTGGGCGTCGAATTGCGCGCCCTGGTCGTCGAAGCTGTGGCTGATCTCGTGGCCGATGGTGGCGCCGATGCCGCCATAGTTGGCCGCATCGGATGCCTGCGGGTCGAAGAATGGCGGCTGCAGGATGGCGGCGGGAAAATTGAGCGCATTTTGCAGCGGCAGGTTGACGGCGTTGACCAGCTGCGCCGGCATGGCCCAGGCCTTGCGGTCCGGCGACTGGCCCAGCTTGGCCAGTTCCTGGCGATAATGAAACTGCTCGGCCCGCTGCACATTGCCCAGCGCGTCGCCGCGTACCACGCGCAAGCCCGCATAGCTGTCCCAGCGCTCGGGGTAACCCACGCCCACATACAGGGTCTTGAGTTTTTCCTGCGCCTGCGCCTTGGTGGCGGGCGCCATCCAGTCCAGCTTGTCGATACGGCGCGAGAAGGCGGCGACGATATTCGTCACCATATCCTGCACGCGGGCTTTCGATTCCGGCGGGAAAAAGCGTTCCACGTACAGCTTGCCGACGGCGTCGCTCAGGGCCGCATTCGTCGCGGCCAGCGCCCGCTTGCTGCGCAGCGACTGCTGCGGCGTGCCGCTCAGGGTGCTGCCGTAGAAGGCGAAGCGCTGCTCGGCGGCCGCCTTCGGCAGAATCGTGCTGAAATGGTTGATGGCGTGGAAGGCCAGGAAATCCTTCCACGTGGCCAGCGGCACGCTCGCCACCAGCGCGGCGCTGCCCGTCATGGCCGACGGATGCCAGACGATGAAATCCGTCTGCTGGCCCAGCCCGGCCGCCTGGAAGAAGGCTTGCCAGTCCAGGCCCGGCGCCTTGCTGGCGAAGTCGGCGGCGCGCCACGCATTATTGCCCTTGGCAACATCGGCCGAATCTTCGCGGCTGGCGTGACTGGCGGCAATTTGCTGTTCCAGCGCAAACACGCGCGCGGCGCGGCCCGCCGTATCGCTGTAGCCGGCCTGCTTGAGCATGGCGGCGATATGCGCCTGGTAGCCCGCGCGCAAGCCCTGCATGCGGGCGCTGTCGCCCTGGTAAAAGGCGCGGTCGGGCAAGCCCAGCCCGCCCTGCAGCAGGTAGGCCACATTGCGCGTGGTGTCGTTCAAGTCTTGCGCCACCCACAGGCCGAACAGGTTTTCCGTATAAAAATTGGTGGCGTTGAGCGGGTCGACATCGGCGCGCAGGCTCTCGCCCAACGCGCGGGCCAGGCCTGCCTGGTCGCGTATGCCATTGATCTTTGTCAACAAGGGCTTGATCGGCGCCCAGCCTTTCGCTTCGATAGCCGCTTCATCCATCCAGGAACGGTAAAAATCGCTGACCTGACGCGCGGAGGCATCCGCCTGTGGCACCGCCGCCAGGCCTTCGACGAGGCCGATGATGCGCACGTTGGTGGCGTTGGCGAGCATGGCGAACGAGCCCCAGCTGCTGCGGTCGGCGGGAATCTCCGTGCTGCGCAGCCAGTCGCCATTCACGTAGTCATAGAAATCGTCACCAGGCAAGACTTTGACGGGGACAACGGCAGTGGCACCGGTGGCCTGGCCGTGCGCCCGGGCCGGCAAACCGGCCAGCGAGGCGCCGGCCAGGGCGAGGACGATGGCAGCCTGGACTGGCGTCCGGGACCAGGAAAAACGCAAACCGTGCATGGCGATCCTTTCGATGAAAACAAGAAAATCATAGCCTGAAATCATACCTTTTTTTGGCCAAAAAACCGTCCCCAAACTTTTTTGCATGCGGACAATAAATCGGCCTATAGTTTCACGACCCCGTGCCGCGTGTACGCCAAGGAGATTGCCATGCAACTGGAAGCGCTGTTCCAGCAACCCCACGCCCTGCCTGCCGCCCCGAAGATCGTCAATGAGCTGGTGCGCAGTTTCGATAACCCCGCCATTGCCACCGAGGACATCGCACGCCAGCTGGAAGCGGACCCGGTGCTGAGCGCCAAGCTGCTGCGGCTGGCCAACTCGGCCTATTACCACGTTTCACGCAGCGTCGGCACGGTCGAAGACGCCGTGCTGATGCTCGGTTTTGTTACCGTGCGCACCCTCGTCATCAGCTCGGGCCTGGTCAGCGGATACAAGGCCGTACCCGGCCTGAATCTGCCGCAGTTCTGGCGCTACAGCCTGCACAGCGCCGTGTCTGCCCGCTGGATCGCCAGGCAGACGGGCGACAACCAGGACCTGGCGTTCACCATCGGCATGATGCATGCGATCGGCCAACTGGTGATCCATGCCGCCATGCCCGAGCAAGCCATGCAGCTCGACAAGATCGCGCCGCCGCTCGATGCGCGCCGGCTCGATGCGGAACGGGTGTCGCTGGGCTACGATTATGCGCAGGTGGGCGCCGAACTGGCGCGCCGCTGGAAGTTTCCGCCCGCCTTTGCCGAGGCCATCGCCGCCTTTCCCGATCCGCTGGCCAAGGCGCCGTTGAACCGCCTGGCCGCCATCGTGCACCTGGCTTCCTGGCGCGCGCGCATCGAGGAAAATGCGTTGAGCAATGAAGAAATCATCGCCTGCTACCCCAATGAAGTGGCTGAAGCGCTCGGTTTACCGCCGTCCGTGCTGGTGGACAGGATGCCGCCGCCTGCCGAACTGAGCGCGGGGCTGGAAGAACTCGTCAAATAAACCGATCGCGGCCGGAATCGTCATCCCAGCATCCATGCGGGTTTGGCGGGCGATTCCGGCGGCCAGACCAAACCATGCACATTATTTTCACTTTTTTTTCAAAAACACCCTCAAGTTCCCGCTGAACCTGCCGCTAATCTGGACAAGCGGTAATCCATTCACTAGTTACGGGTGTGCTCATGACCTCCAACGACGTTCTCTCGATGTATGAAAATATTGCAGGAATGACCAACAAAATGGTCGTGGCCGCACGTTCGAGCGACTGGGATGGCTTGAATACCCTGGAAAACCAGTGCGCCAGCGCCGCCAGCGCGACCATGACGGGCAGCATGCCTGCCCAGGCTGGCGCCTCGCGCCTGCGCAAGATCGACTTGCTCAAGCAAATCCTGGCCAATGACCGCGAAATCCGCGCCATCACGGAACCGTGGATGACGCAGCTGTCGAACATCATGCCGGGATCGCGCGCCCGCATGTAAATAAGCAAGCTTGCCATGCCAGAAACGATAAAAGCACCCGAGGGTGCTTTTTTTACGTCTGCCGCCGTGCCAGGGAGCGCGCCATCTGCGGCACTCAAAAAGCAAGGAGGGGAAATTTGGAAGGCGAACCCCAGGTATCTCCTGGCGTCGCCTCGCTGCCGGTTGCATCCGGCGTTCGCGAGCACATCGTCGGCATCGCAAACCGCTTCCAGACCCAGGCGTTTATGCAACGCTACACCTGTTTTGCCGCGCCACACTATCGTTGGTGACTGCGACAGGCTGGGGCTGTTTTGTCGTAGAGCAAGTCCACTGAGTTAATCATATCACCATCTTTGAAAAACAGGCAACGCGATACACATGCATTTTCATGTATTTTTTAAATATCTTTTTTCATATCAAATCTGGGCGCGGCCTGACAACATCATTAACGCGAGAACGGCTCCGCTTCCGGCTCGGCGTCCGGCCCCTCCTCCACCGCCTCCGTCAGCACCGGCACCTCTTTCTTGCGGCCGAACGGCTTGCGCAGCAGGACCCAGTATTTCGACGGCCCGCCCGGCCCCGTCGCTTGCCTGCGCTTGCGCACGACATACACGATGAGCGCCGTCAACAGCAGGAAGGCGATGGTGCCAAACCCCAGCCACAGCAAGCCATTGCCGCCCGCTTTCTTTTCCTTGTCGCCCGCCGCCGGCGTCAGGGGCTTGGGCCTGGCATGCGGCGCTTCCGCCACGGCTGGCGCTGCGGCAGGTGGCACGGCCGCGGCGGCAGGCAGCGCCAGCGCCTTTTGCAGGGCGCCGATCTTGCCTTCCAATTCACCGAGCTTTTCATTCAGGGCCGCGTTTTTCTCATCCAGCGCCGCGCACGCTTGCGCCTGCCCAGCATCCGCCTGGGGCGCGCAGGCGGCCACGGGTGCCGTGGCGCGGCGCGGCGGGCGCAACGCGGCGGTGGCCGGCTTCGGCGCGGCGGGCGGCGGCACGAACACGCGCGCCGGACGCACCAAACCCTCGGCGCGCGCGCGGGCCGCCAGCACGGCGGCATCGGGCGGCGGCGCGCCGGGCGCAGCGCGCGGCAGCGGCACGGGCACGGGCACGGGCGCCGGAATGACGGGCCGGACCGGCACACTGGCAGCGGCGGCGGTAGCAACAGCGGCGGGCGGTGCCGGCGTCAGCCACAAGGTAGCGAGGCGCACGACGGCGCCGCTACCATTGCCTAATAACAAATACAAATGTACATGACCCGCCTGGATCGCTTGCCGCGTGGCCACGCGCACATAGTGGCGCCCACCGCGCTCAAACGGGCTGATCGTCAAGGTTTGCAAGGCCGGGTCCATGCCGATGCCGCCGCCCCGGTACACATCGGGCGAGGCCAGGCGCACGCTTACGCCGCTGACATCTTCGGGCGCCAGCGCCGTCAATTCAATCTCGGCCAGCAAGGGCTGCCCCACATGCGATAGCACCGCCGTCTCGCCCAGTTCGGCCGCCATCACGGGCGGCAAGGCCAGGCTGGCGGCGGCGCACGCGATCAGGGACCAACGGGTAACAATGCTGCTTTGCATGGACTGATCGCTTTGATAACAAGATAAATAAGGGGAACTCGTCTGTCTTTAACGGCAGGAAATCGCAAAAATATAGATGGGCCAAGGTAAAAATGATGCAATACAGCATCATCCTGTGTCTTTTTGACGTCTGGAGTACACTCGATCCACCTCCATCGATGAAAGGGATGCCATGAGTAGCAGAATCGAACGCGACAGTTTCGGCCCGATCGACGTACCCGCCGACCGGCTTTGGGGAGCGCAAACGCAGCGCTCGCTTGAGCACTTCCATATCTCCACGGAAAAGATGCCGCCTGAACTGATCGCAGCCTTGGCCACAGTCAAGCGCGCGGCCGCCCACGTCAATCTGGACCTGGGCCTATTGGATGGCAAGAAAGCCATCGCCATCACGCAGGCGGCCGACGAAGTGCTGGCCGGCAAGCATGACGCAGAATTCCCGCTGGCCGTCTGGCAGACGGGCTCTGGCACGCAAAGCAATATGAACATGAATGAAGTGCTGGCCAACCGCGGTTCCGAGCTGATCGGCGGCTTGCGGGGAGAAGAGCGCCTGCTGCACCCGAACGACGACGTCAACCTGGGCCAGTCCTCGAACGACATCTTCCCCACCGCCATCCATGTGGCGGCCGCCCTGGGCGTCGCCAACACGGTCTTGCCGCCGCTGCGCCAGCTGCGCGCCACGCTCGACGCGAAAGCCACGGAGTTTGCCGACATCGTCAAGATCGGTCGCACGCATTTGCAGGATGCCACGCCCTTGACCCTGGGCCAGGAATTTTCCGGCTATGTGGCGCAGCTGGACTTTGCCGAGCACATCATCACTGCAGCGTTGCCGCCGCTGCTGCAACTGGCCGCCGGCGGCACGGCCGTCGGCACGGGCTTGAATGCCCACGTGGAATTTGCCGGCCGCATCGCGCTAGAACTGGCACGCCTGACGGGCCAGCCGTTCGAGACGGCCAGCAACAAGTTTGCCGCCCTGGCCGCCCACGATGCGCTGGTCGCCGCCCATGGCGCTTTGAAAACCCTGGCCACGGCGCTGATGAAAATCGCCAACGACGTGCGCTGGATGGCGTCCGGTCCCCGTTCCGGCCTCGGTGAAATCACCATCCCTGAAAACGAGCCGGGCAGTTCCATCATGCCGGGCAAGGTCAATCCCACCCAGTGCGAAGCACTGACCATGCTGTGCTGCCAGGTGTTCGGCAACGACGTCGCCATCACGGTGGGCGGCGCCTCGGGCAATTTCGAGCTGAACGTCTTCAAGCCCTTGATTGCGCACAACTTCCTGCAAAGCGCGCGCCTGCTGGGCGACGGCATGCGCAGCTTCGACGCGCATTGCGCGCACGGTATCGCGCCGAACCGTGGTCGCATCGCCGAACTGATGGAGCGCTCCTTGATGCTGGTCACGGCGCTGGCGCCCCACATCGGCTACGACAAGGCGGCGCAAATCGCCAAGCAGGCCCAGCATGAAGGCACGACCCTGAAGCAAGCGGCACTGGCCCTGGGCTATGTGACGGAAGAGCAATTCGGTGCGTGGATCGTGCCGCTGGAGATGACGCGGCCCAACAAAAGCTGACTTACACCCTGCATTGCTGGCGGCTTCAGGTAAACTATGGATTAGTTGAGGTCGTCATCAAGTGTTGAAAACACATCGTTGCAATAAGGGATACAATGCAAAAAGTAAGCTTTGATTTAACATCCGAGTTCGTCGAGCTGAACCAGCTATTGAAGCTGGTCGGCTTGTGCGACAGCGGTGGCGCAGGCAAGGTCATGGTCGATAGCGGCGTGGTGAAGGTCGATGGCAAGAAGGAATTGCGCAAGACCGCCAAGATCCGCGCCGGCCAGGTCGTCAGCGTGGGCGATATCCGTATCACGGTCGTCGCTCCCGCCTGATCCCGGCATGGGGCGCGAAAGCAGCCCCATGCTTCCAGCCAGCACCGCTGCCAGCCCGGCTGCCCTAGTCAAGCTGCAACACGTCGTTATTGTCAGATAAATATCGATTGCGGAAGGGAAGCGCCATGGACCAGCCCGAACAAGGTACGCGCAGCCAGGAGCGCCTGATCGGCGACTTGCGCCAGGTAATAGAAAACGCGGAAGAATTACTGCGTAACACAGACAAATACACCAGCAGCCTGTACCAGAGCGCGCGCGCCAGGCTGGAACTGGCCCTCGTCGCGGCCACGGCCGAACTGGCCCGCTTTGAAGAGGAGCAAGTGACGCGCATGATGGACGCCACCCTGGCGGCGAACGCCCTGTACCGCGATCAGACGGGCGAAGCGCGCTTGCTGCGGGCCTTTGAATAAAAAAACCGTCACGCCGTCAACACCGCATGCGCCAGCCACTGACGCAAGTGTGCCGCCAGGTCGAATGCAGGGTCCCGCTCGAACGCCGCATCGAGCGCGGCGCCAAACGTTTGTCCTTGCTGCAAGGCCAGCAAGGCCGCGTGCGCGGCCGCATCCAGTACCAGCACCTGCGCCTTCCAGCGCGCCCGGCAGACCAGCGCGCAGCTGGCCAATTGCATCTCTTGCGGAAACCTTCTCTCCCCATCACCATCCTGATGCGCCTGCCACAAGGCCGCCACTTGCCAGTCGGATGCCAGCAAGGCGCAAGCGGGATGCAGGATAAAACGCCGCGCTTCGAGTTGATCGGGAGGCAGGGCGGCCAGCGCCTCGGGCGCCAGGCCCTGCGCATCGGCCGCGTAATGGGCCAGGTGCACGGCCCATTCCAGACGCGCCATGTGCGGCAGATACGGCAACTCGGCCGCAGGCGGAAAACTGCTCATAAAATCCGCGAAACGGGCGCCAAACTGGTTCAGATCGGCGCTATCTGACGGATAGTGGCGGCCGTACGCGCGCGCCAGGCCGCCAAAGAAATCCGCGCCCACCAGCGCCAGCACGACGGGATAGGCTTGCGCCAAGCTGCGGCGCCAGGTGGCACTCAGATTGCCGCGGTACAAAGAGAAACGCTGCGGCACCGCCTCTCCCGCGAACGATGGCAACGTTGCCGCAGTATCGAGCAAGGCCGTGGCAAATGTTTGCTGGCCAGCCGCCAGCGCGTCAAGCGACGCGGGCGGTGGCGGTGGCGGCACCGGCACAGCTCGCCACGGCGAATGTTGCTCGTGTTGCGCCAGCATGGCTTGTGCCTTGTCCGCTTCGCCCAGCAGGATAGCGAGCGGCGGCAAATCCGTGTCCCATTCGACCAGGGTGGGCACGGCACCAAAGCGCAGCAAGGCGGCCGCATACAAGTCCCAGACGGGCTCGGCCACGGCGGCGCCATGGTGGTCGATCACGGCGTGCGGCGTCAGCAGATGGCCGCCCAGGTGCAGCTCACCCACGCTGCCCGGCGCGATGGCCTGCATGGCCGTCAAGGCATCTTCGCCGTGGTTGCACTGGTTCACATACAAGTTGTTGATATCGAGCAGCAGCCCGCAGCCGCTGCGGCGCGCCAGTTCCGCCAGGAATTGCGCCTCGCTCATGGCATCGTCGGCAAAACGCAGGTAAGTGGAGACATTCTCCAGCAAGATCGGCCTTTTCAGCACCTCCTGCACCCTCCCCACTCTTGCGCATAACAAGTCGAGAGCCGCGCCATTCAAGGCCAGCGGCAACAGATCATTGAGTTGCTGCTGCGCCACGGCACCCCAGCACAGGTGCTCCGACACGAGGGCCGGCTCGATGCGCTCAACCACGGCGCGCACGCGCTGCAAATGGGTCTCGGAAAAGCCGCGCGCGGAACCCAGGCCCAGGCCCACGCCATGCAGGCTGAGCGGGTAATCCTGGCGCAGGGCGTACAACACATGACTATCCCAGCCCGAAGGCTGCAGATAATTTTCAGTGTGCACTTCCAGCCAGCCGACCTTGGGCCGGCGCGCCAGGAAGTCGCGGTAGTGCGCGGCGCGCAAGCCGACGCCGGCAAGCGCTCGAAGTGGCTGCGGCATGGGCAAGCGGCGACAGCTTACGGCTGCGTGGCTGGCGTGGCTGGCTTGCCGGCCTTGATGGGCTTGACGGAGCCGCCTGCCTGTTCGCACGTGCCCTTGGCAACATAGGTCCATTCCGCGGGCAAGTTGTCCGCCTCCGCCTGGCCCGCGCAGGAATGCGCGCCGTCGGACGAGGCGCAATCGTTCTGCCCCGCCTTGGCGACGCCGTAGCATTTTTCCTTGTCGCCTGGGGCGGGACCATCGTGGGCGGCCGCGTTGACGGCGGTACCGGCACAGAGGCCCGCGAGGGCAGCGGCGATGAGAGCTTGACGTTTGTTCATGGGGATTCCTCTTGCATGAGTCAATGTAATCGATAAGTGGGCACGCCCCGGGCTGCGCCATGCGCAACACGAAGTGATGGACGTCATTCTACTGAATCGGCCGAGTCATGGCGAACGGAGACGGAGGGAAGGCGAAAAGGAAGACGAAACGGCAGACAAAAACGCCCACTCGCCACCGTCGATGACGCGGTGGTGTGGGCGTAAGTAGTGCGAGCGCCAGACGGGCGCTACAGATCTGCGCTCAGGCTGTCGTGTTGATGCGGTTACCGAGGTGAGCCGGCAGGCTTGGCGCCGACTGTACCGGTGGTAACGCTTCCAGCAAGGCCGTGGCGGTCGAACTTTGAATATCCTGAGCTTTTTTCAGGACAGTCAAACCGACGGCTTGCCGCGTGCCTGTCTCCGCCATCGTGGTTGACAGTTGAGCAATGCTTGCGACGTCCATACGTTTCTCCAATGAGGTTCTACCAGTATTAACGGATGGCCGCGGCAAACCTTTAGCTTATTTTTCCAGCTTATTTTCCAACTGCAGCAGCAACCAGGCCAGCACGTGCTCGCGCGCATTCAAGTCCAGCCATTGCACGCCCTCGCGCAGGTCGGCCGGTGCCGGGCTGTCGGAGGCAACGGCGATCACATGCGGGTCATGCGGATACAGGGGCGCCTGCCCCACTTCCGGGCGAAATACTTCCAGCTTGGGAATGGGGTCCGTCTTGAAACCTTCGACCAGAGTCAGGTCTGCCGGCCCCATGCGGGACAATTGCTGCGCCAGGCTCGGTTCCGGCGCGCCGCGCAGTTCATGCACGATGGCAAAGCGATACGGCGACGCCACCAGCACTTCCGCCGCTCCTGCCAGGCGCAACCGGGCGCTGTCTTTTTGCGGCGGTTCCAGCGCCAGGTCATGGTGGCTGTGCTTGACCAGGTTGACGCGCAAGCCCCGCGCCGCCAGTTCCTTCACCACAAATTCCAGCAGGGTCGTCTTGCCGCTACCGGAACGGCCGATCACACCCAGTACCGGGTGGGCGGGCATCGCATCGTGCATGATCACTCCTTGATTGAGAAGCAGTGATTATACGCAGCCCTACCGGCGCCAGTGCCTGACATTGCCCAGCTCGTCACACAGGTCAAGCGTTGCCGGATTTCCCGCCATTCCTGGCGTCGGACGGCACCGGCTTGCCGCCCTGTCGCGCGCGCCGGCCCGCCGACTTCGGCGCCGTCTTGCCCGCTGGTTTGCCCGCTTTTTTATCATTCACCGCCTGCGCATTCCTGGCCATGCGCGCCAATTGCCGGTGGGCGGCGATCGCGCCCGCCTCGGCATCGGATTGCACGGGCACGGCGGCAACGGCAGCCATCTCGCCGGCTGGCTCCAGCGGGGCGAAGTCGTGCGCCCGCACATCCGCTTCCCAAGCGGCCCGCTGCGCCAGCACAGCCAAGGGCACGACGGGTGCCGCGCGCGGCTGCGCCAGGGTCAGCGCCGCGCCCAGGCCGCTGGCGGCCGCCACGCGCGCGCCCATCTGGGGCAAGCCGCCATCGGCGGCGCGGCAAAAGCGCTGCAGGATGGTTTTGATGATCGACGTGTGATCGACCACCTGATGGCTGACGCTGCCCGGCGCGATCAGCGGCGACACCAGCAGCATGGGCACGCGCACGCCGTACTGGCGAAACGCGGGGTCGTCGTCGGCGGCGGCGGGCGGCGGCACATGGTCGAAAAAGCCGCCGTGTTCGTCATAGCTGAGGATCAGCAAGGTGCGCGCCCAGGCGGGACCGCGCGACAGGGCCTGGTAGACCTGCGCCACCAGCGCCTGGCCGGCGCGGATATCGGCCGGAGGGTGGTCGTCATTGTCGAAGAAATGCGGATCGATCCAACTGACCGGGGGCAAGGTGCCCGCCAGCGCATCGCCGATGAAGCCATAGCGGCGACCGCTGGAGCCGAAGGGCTCATACCACTCGGACGAGCGGTAATGGTCGTCGCTGAAGGCCAAACTCCAGGGTTTCCAGGCGGAATAGAATTTCCAGCCGACCTGGGCCCGGTCCAGGTGGCGCACGAAGGACTTGTTCGCATACAGGGGCACGCGCTTGCTGTCGCAGCTGCCGGCCGCCTTGCCGCTGATGGCATACAGGCGGTTGGGCCAGGTGGCGCCCGGCACGGAACTGTAGCAGCGGTCGCAGACGCAGAACTGCTGCGCCAGGAAATCATACATGGGCAAGTCGGCCGCATTGTAGTAACCCATCACCAGGTCGATGTCGGGGTCGCCCGGATGCGTTTGCGCATAGTCGTCGACGAAGCCGCCGTTATTGTTTTGCAATTGCTGCGCCACCGACAGGCCCGTATGCGACGGGTCTTGTTGCGGGCCGAAGGCCGTGCGCCGCAAATGGTGCACGGGATACGTCACGCCCGCATGCACATTGGCATGGCTGGCCTGCAAGCCGTCGATGTCGGTGCGCCCTCCTTCCAGGCTCAGGTAGCCCAGCATGTGGTCGAACGAGCGGTTTTCCATCATCAGCACGACGATATGCTCGATGCGCGCCAGGTTTTCCGGCACATCCGCATCAAGCACGCCTTCACTGGCGGCAGCAATCATGGGAACTCCCCGGCCGCGCACACGGGCGCAGCGACCCTGGTTCGACCAGGCCAGGTCAGTATGGTTCAGCTATGGCGGCCCGGCCTTGATGCGCAACAAGTCAATACGGCACGCGGTAGCGGTAACCCTTGAAACTGAAGATGGCCGCCTTCGGCTGCAACTTTTCCAGCACCAGACCCGGTGCCAGCTCTTCGCCCTCGTGGCGCAGCACCTTGTCGATCAGCAACAGACGGTCGGCCGGATTCTTCGAATAGATATAGCCGCCGATGGCAATGGCGGGAATTTGCCGCTGTATCGGCTCGGGCAGGTCGCGCATGCCGGGTACGGTTTCCTCGGCGGCGGGCGTGGGCGGCACTGCAGGCGCCGGGGCCGCAACGGGCGGCGACACGGCCTGACCGGGCGTCTCCTGCTTCGGCTCCG
>NZ_LT607483.1:310020-333399 GCF_900095235.1 Janthinobacterium sp. UMAB-60 | reverse complement strand
GGCGGCACGGAGGCCGCCAGCGGCGCGGGTGCGGGTGCGACCGCCGCTGGCGGGGCAGCCACGGGCAAGGGGGCGGGCACGGCCTGGGCCAGCACGGCTGGCACGACAGCAACGGCCGCAGGCGACGCCGCGTCCGCCTGCCAAGGCTGCCACAGCAACAGTGCGGCAGCCACGGCCACGACGACGCCGCCCAGCGCCAGCCACACGGGCGTGCGCCGCGCAGAAGCGGACGCCGCGCCATCATGCAGCTGCACTTGCGGTGCGTGAATCGACGGCAACTCGCCCAGCTGGCGCTCGGCCTGCGATTTTTTCAATGCTTCAAGTATGTAGGACATCTTATTTCCCCGCCACGATCGCCGTCGCAGCGGGTGCTGCCACGGCAGGAGCTGCGCTGCTCAGGCGCGGCTCCGCGTTGTCACCCAGTTGCCTCAGGCGTATATACGTTTTCGGACCCGCGAGGCCATCGGCCCGCAAGTTCTGGCTCTGCTGGAAAGCTCGCAGCTGGCCTTGCATCTCAGCATCGAGCGGCAGGTTGGCGGCCGGTGCCGGCAAGCCACGCTGCTGCGCCAGGCGCTGCGCCAGCCAATCCACGTCAGCGCCACGCGCGCCCAGCGGCACTTCGTCGCGCCAGCTGCGCGGGGCGCGCCAGAAGGTGGTAAAACTGCCATCGCTGCGCTGCGCCAGCTGGGCCAGGGGCAGGCTTTGTTGCTTGCCATCGAGCATCAAGGTGGCCGTCTCGCCCTGCAAGCGCGTCAGCAACGCCAGCTGTTCCACTCCTTGCCCATCGCGCAAGAGCAGCATGGCGGGAGTATCGAGCACGCGCAGTTCGGCGATGCCGCCCCGGCTGTGCAGACAGCGCAGGCCGGCACGGGCGCCCGCCTGGCAAGCGTCGCCGGCCGGCAACTGCTCGCCCCACAGGGCGGCCAACTGGCGCAGCACGGCGTTGCGGTCCGGCACGCTGGCAAGGACAGGCGCGGCCACCGCTGCGGACGCGGCCGGCACGGATGCGGCCAAGGCCGGTGCCGGTGCAGTGACCGCCGGTACGGGCACGCCAGCGTGCGGCATGAAGTGCCAGGCCAGCGCGGCCGTGATCACGGCACCGGCCAGCACGCCGCCGGCCACGTGCGGCCAGCGCAAGCCCCGTCCGGCAGCCGGCTTGCCCTCTTCCGCAAACACTTCCTCGGCGGCACGGCGCAATATCTGGCGCGTCACCTGCGGCTGGTTTTCCACATAGGCACCCAGCAGCGCGCGGTCGCACAGCAGGTTGATGCGGCGCGGCACTCCCTTGCTCAAGGCATGGATCTGCGCCATCAGGCGCGGCGCGAACGGCGTCTGCGCCGTGCTGCCCGCCACGGCCAGGCGGTGGCGGATATAGCTGGCCGTCTCGTCCGCCGTCAGCGACCCCAGGTGATAACGGGCGATCACGCGCTGCGCCAGCTGCTCCAGCTCGGGCCGGGCCAGCATGGCGCGCAATTCCGGCTGGCCGATCAGGATAATCTGCAGCAACTTGCGCTCGCTCGTTTCCAGGTTGGTCAGCAAACGCAGCTGCTCCAGCACGGCGGCGGACAGGTTTTGCGCTTCGTCAATGATCAGCACATTGTTCTTGCCCTGCGCATGGCTGGCCAGCAAATGCGCATTGATGGCGTCGACATAACCTTTCACGCTGGCCACGCCGGGCGCCACGGCGATGCGGAATTCCTCGCAGATCGACAGCAGCAATTCCTCGACGGACAGTTTCGGATTGAAGATATAGGCGAGCTGGCAATTGTCCGGAATCTGTTCCATGAAGCAGCGGCACACGGTGGTTTTGCCGGCGCCGATTTCTCCCGTCAGCAGCACGAAACCGCCGCCGCTGCCCACGCCATACAGCAGGTGCGCCAGCGCTTCGCGGTGGCGTTCGCTCATGAACAGGTAGCGCGGATCGGGGGCGATCGAGAACGGCGATTGTTTGAGCTGGAAATAATGCGTGTACATGGAGACCCTGCGGATGAAACGATCAAAATGCGCGGCGGCAAGCCGAACCCCTCAGCGGGTGCGGGCGGGCGGCAACGGCTTGTATTTGGCGCAATACACTTTCGCCTTGCTACGGAAGTAGACGATTTTACTGCCAGGCATGGAACCACGGACAGGAAAGGCGGAATTGTCGAGTTTATTGAAACGCAGGCCCGAGGCGCTGCGGATGGCCGGTTCCAGCTTTTCCGGCGTCGAATCGGCTACCACGCCCATGAAGACGAGGGGGCTGGTGTCGTCGCTGACGATCACGTCGGTCACGGGCGCGCCCCACAGGGTGGCGTCCGTGCGGAACCAGTAGGCGCCCCCTTCATGCTTGTAGGCGGGGCCGAAAGCCGTCAGCAGATAGGCATAGAAGGCCTTGTTGTCGATCTGGTCGATGCACAGCACGGCATTGCCCACCACTTGCCCGAACGTGGACGGCGGCGGCTTGGCCTGCGCCAGCACGCCGGACACGGGGACACCGAAGCCCAGCAAGGCGAACGCCGCCAGCAGGGCCGGCGCACGCCAGGGGCGCATCAATGCACGGCGCACGCGCATGATCAGCGCTTGCGCTCTTCTTTCTTGACCTTCTTGGCTTCCTTCTTTTCCTTCATGCTCTTGGCCGGTTCCTTCTTGGCTTCTTTCTTGCTGTCCTGTGCCTTGCTCATCATCTACTCCATGCTTGGGCGAAAATGCCTGGGCCATTATGACACTCCCCCATGAAAATGCCACCCGAAAAGCAAAACGGCCGCACAAGGCGGCCGTTCCAGTCAGGCATCAGCGCCCTATCAGTGCAGGCACAGGCGGCGGCGCGTCTTTTCGATCAGCTCCGCATCGTAGGGATACAGGTTCTCGATAAAGAACAATTCCGTTTCGGCCTCGTCTTCCAGGCACATTTCGATCATGACCGGACCATCGCTTTCGCGGCCCAGGAAATCCTTCGGCCAGCGGTTCTTGCGGTGCGTGCGCATCATTTCCATGCCCAGCTTGGCCAGCGGCGCCGACACGCCGGCGGCCAGCGCCTCTTGCTGCCAGTCGTCCCAGTACTCGCTCTTTGCTGCCTTGTCGTTCATCATGCTCTTCCAACTCAGGTGTAAAAGGCGGACTTTACTCTTCATGGCGCGCCTTGCCAAGCATGCATACAAGCAATAGCGCAACACCAGACATAGACCAGTCTGAAAAAATTGGCATTAAACAAGGCCAATTTCAATACCATTCACGAAACACAAAAATCCCTTTATTAACAAATACTTGCAACCACCACCTCGGGCATGGCGCGGCATCGCACAAAGCATTTGTTAATACCACTTAAATACCTGTTGACAAGCCATCGAGGCGACAATATAGTGCCTTCAGCTTTTTCGCCGCCCGACAAATAAAAAAACGAGACAGGCGCAATCAACCATATGCGGGACTGCACAACATGATCGAATACATAATCGGCGTCGACGGCGGGGGCAGCGGCACCCGCGTACGCCTGGCGCGCCTCGATGGCCAGGAACTGGCGCAGGGACAAAGCGGCCCATCCGGCCTGGGTCTGGGCATCGAACGGGCCTGGACGTCCGTGGCGCATGCCGTCACCCTGGCCTTCCGCGCCGCCGGCCTGGAACAGCCTTCCTTGCAGCGTATGGCCATCGGCCTGGGCCTGGCCGGCGTGCACAACAAGCAGTGGGCCGCCAGCTTTGTCGAACACAATCCCGGCTATGCCTTGGTGGCACTCGAATCGGATGCCCTGACCACCCTGCTGGGCGCGCACGCGGGCCAGCCCGGCGTCATCGTTGCCATCGGCACCGGCAGCGTAGGCGAAGTGCTGCACGCGGACGGCAGCCGCCACGAAGTGGGCGGCTGGGGCTTTCCCTCCGGCGACGAAGCGGGCGGCGCCTGGATCGGCATGCGCGCCATCAACCACGCGCAGCAGGTGGTCGACGGGCGCGTGCCCGGCAGCGCCTTCGCCACGGCCGTCATCGACGCCTGCGGCGGCCAGCGCAACGCCATGCAAGTGTGGCTGGCGGCCGCCAGCCAGACCACGTTCGCGCAACTGGCGCGGCTGGTGCTCGAACATGCGGCCAGCAACGTGGTGGCGCGCACCATCCTGAACGACGCGGGCCAGCAGATCGCCCTCATCGCCAGGGCGCTCGACCCGGCCGGCACCTTGCCCGTGGCCCTGTGCGGCGGCCTGGCGGCGCCCTTGTCGGCCTACCTGCCGGCGGCACTGTTGCAACTGGTCGTGCCGGCACAGGGCGACTCGGCCGCAGGCGGCCTGCGCCTGATCAGCAAGCACTTGCAGGAGCAATGACCATGCTGACCAAACTGTCCGCCTTCAAACCGAATCCCGCCAGCGACACGCCGCTCTACATGCAACTGGCGAACATGCTGTCGGACGGCATCGCCAGCGGCGACTGGCGCGCCAACCAGGCCTTGCCCTCCGAGCGCGTGCTATCGGACATCCTGGAAATCTCGCGCGTCACGGCGCGCAAGGCCATCGACATGCTGTGCGACCGGGGCATGCTGACGCGCAGGCGCGGCTCGGGCACCTACATCACGCCCAAGCTGGAGCAGCCGCTGTCGCGCCTGACGAGCTTTTCGGAAGAATTGCGCCAGCGGGGCTTCACGGCCGGCTCGCGCTGGCTGCAGCGCGATATCGGCGTGGCGGCGCCGCTGGAACTGCTGTCGCTGGGCCTGTCGCCGCACATGCCGGTGGCGCGCTTGCGCCGCCTGCGCACGGCCGACGAAGTGGTGATGGCGATCGAGACGACCACCATCCCCGCGCTGTACATGCCGGACCCGCAGCAGGTCACCGATTCGCTGTACGGCTATCTGGAGTCGCGCGGCACCATCCCGATGCGCGCGCTGCAGCATATCCGCGCCGTCAACGCCACGGCGGAACAGGCCAAGCTGGCCAATATCAAGACGGGTGAAGCCATGCTGCACATCACCCGTGTCAGTTATCTCGACAACGGCGCAGCGGTGGAACTGACCCACTCGTATTGCCGCAGTGATTATTATGAATTCGTAGCGGAGTCGCGCAGATGAGCAGCACTATCAAAGGCAATATCCTTACCCCCGGCGGCTGGATCCACGGCGCCATCGCCTTCGGCGAGCGCGTCGACAGCATCACCGGTGATTCCCTCCACCCGTCAGGCAACAGCGACGATTATATTCTGCCCGGCTTTATCGACCTGCACGTGCACGGCGGCGCCGGCAAGGACATCATGGAAGGCGGCGAAGCCGTCTACACCATCGCGGCCATCCACGCGCGCCACGGCACCACCAGCCTCCTGGCCACCACCATGACGGCGCCGCCGGAAGATATCGACGTGGCCCTGACGGCCATCGGCATCGCCGCCAACCACCGCCGCCCGAACACGGCGCGCGTGCTGGGCGCCCACCTGGAAGGCCCGTACATCAATTCCGGCAAGCTCGGGGCGCAGCCGAACTACGCGCGCGCCGCCACCCTGGCCGAAATCGAGCGCCTGCAAACGCTGGCCAAACTGCGCGTCATCACCGTGGCGCCGGAAATCGCCGGCCACCTGGACCTGGTGCGCGCCCTGGCCGACGCCGGCGTGCGCGTGCAGATCGGCCACACGCTGGGCTCCTATGAGGACGGCGTGGCCGCGCTGGAGCATGGCGCCATGGGCTTTACGCACCTGTTCAACGCCATGAGCGGCCTGCACCACCGCGAGCCGGGCATGGTCGGCGCAGCCCTGGCGCACGCCGAATATGCGGAACTGATCCCCGACCTGCTGCACGTGCACCCGGGCGCCATCAAGGTGGCCCTGCGCGCCATCCCGCGCCTGTACTGCGTCACCGATTCGACCGCCGCCACCGGCATGCCGGACGGCGAATACATGCTGGGCCGCCACGCCGTGCAGAAATGCATGGGCGGCGTGCGCCTGCCCGACGGCACGCTGGCGGGCAGCACCCTGACCCTGGACCAGGCGCTGCGCAACCTGGTGGGACTGGGACTGGACCTGGCCGACGCGTCCAAGCGCGTGTCGACCAATGCCGCTGATTACCTGGGCCTGGAAGAACGCGGCCGGCTGGCCCCCGGCACTTACGCCGATCTGGTGGTACTCGATCGCGATCTCAAACTCAAAGCTGTATATATAGAAGGAGAAATCTGTGACCTCAATGATGCTTAAAGAAGCCATTTCCGCCGCCGAATGCGTCGCCCTGCAACTGGCCAGCGACACGGAACGCTACGCGGAACTGGGCCGCAAATTGAGGAGCACCTCGTTCTCGACCGCGCTGACCATCGCGCGCGGCAGCTCCGACCACGCCTGCAACTACGTCGCCTACCTGATCATGGCGCGCCTGGGGCGTGTCGTCGCCTCGCTGCCGATGTCGCTGGTGACCCTGAACAAATCGCCGCTGGTGACGCGCGATACGCTGGCCATCTCGATTTCGCAATCGGGCCAAAGCCCGGACGTGGTCGAACCGATCCGCTACTTCCGCGACGGCGGCGCCACCACCGTGGCCCTCGTCAACGACATCGATTCGCCGCTGGCGCACGCCGCCGAATGGGCCATGCCCCTGCGCGCCGGCAAGGAACAAAGCGTCGCCGCGACGAAAAGCTTCATCACCAGCCTGGTCGCCGGCGCGCGCATGGTGGCCCAGTGGCAGAACGACCCCGAGCTGCAGGCGGGCCTGGAAGCGTTGCCCGAAGCGCTGCTCGAAGCGACGCGCATCGACTGGTCGCCCGCGATCGATGTGCTGGCACCGGCGCGTAACATCATGGTCGTGGGACGCGGCATCAGCTTCCCCGTGGCGCTGGAAGCGGCGCTGAAATTCAAGGAAACCTCGGCCCTGCAGGCCGAAGCGTTCAGCGGTGCCGAAATCAAGCACGGCCCGATGGCCCTGATCGAAGACGGCTACCCGCTGCTGATTTTCGCCACGCGCGGCCCGACGCAAGCCGGCCTGCTGCAACTGGCAACAGAGATGCGCGGCCGTGGCGCCAAGGTTCTGCTGGCGGCGCCCGCCGACGTGGCCGAGCGCGACCTGACCCTGCCCGTGGCGGCCACGCCAGATCTCGATCCGATCGTCGCCATCCAGTCCTTCTACGTGATGGCGGCGAAACTGTCGGCCGCGCGCGGCATGGACCCGGATGCGCCGCGCCACCTGAGCAAAGTAACAAAAACAAACTAAGCAACAAGTAGTAACTCCCCCCCAAAAGGCAGAGACGGGGGTCGGACCCTGAGGGTCCGACCCCGGCACTTGCGGGGTCAGTCGCCAGGATAATAATAATGATCAAGAGACTGTTGGCAGCATTTGCCTGCGCGGGCCTGCTCGCGCCACAGGCATGGGCTGCCGAGAAAATCGAATTCTGGACCTTCAGCATGAAGCCCAAGTTCACGCCGTATTTCAATGCGGTGGTGGCGCGCTATGAAGCGCAGAATCCCGACATCAAAATCGAATGGATCGACTTCCCATGGGACATCATCCAGACCAAGCTGGTCACGCGCATCGTGGCCGGCACGCCGCCCGCGCTGGTCAGCCTGAACGTGCCCTGGGCCGATGAATTTGCGCGCGACGGCTTGCTCACACAAGTCGATGGCCTGATCGCGCCAGCGCGCGCCAGCTACATTCCCAGCGCCCTGGAAGACTTGCGCTTCAAGGGCCGCACCTATGGCTTCCCCATGTACAGCAATGTCGCGGTGATCGCCTTCAATACCGCCATCTTCAAACAGGCGGGCCTCACGCGCGGCCCCGCCAGCCTCGATGAACAGCTGGCGTTCGCGCGCCAGATCGCGCAACGCACGGGCAAGGCCGGCATCGCCCCCGCCCTCTCTAAAATCGATGGCCTGTTCATGCAGCAGGGCCTGGCCGTCATCACCGATAACCGCGCCGTCTTCAATTCGCCGCGACACGTGGCGCTGGTGCAGAAACTGGCCGACACCTACAAGGTTGGCGGCCTGCTGAAGGAAAGCCTGTTCGCCGAAGATAATTTCCCGGCCGTGATCGACGCCTACAAGGGCGGTCGCCTGGGCATGCTGCTGGCGCCGCCCACGGCCATGCAGCGCATCCGCGGCGATGCGAAAGACATCTACGCCATCACCGACGTGGCGCCCGCGCCACTGGGGCCCACCGGCATCGCCGACGGCGGCTGGCTGGTGCACTTCGCCATCCCGAAAGGCGTGCCGGCGCACCTGCTGCCATCGGTCGGCAAGTTCGCGCGCTTCCTGACGAACGACGCCAACCAGCTCGAATTCGCCAGGCAGGCCAGCGTCTTCCCCACCACGATCAAGGCGGCGGCCGACCCGTTTTTTCTGTCCACGCCGCAGAACGCGGGCGCGGCCGAGAAAGCCGTCGCCGCCGGCGCCCTGTCGATGGGCCACTCGCGCACGCTGTACGTGGCCGGCATCGACGACTACGACGAATTGCGCCGCTCGCTGGTAAAAGCCGTCGAGGCGGGCGTGACGGGCAAGCAGGACGTGAAACAGGCGCTGGACCAGGCCGTCGCCATCTGGAACCGCAAGCTGGCCACCCTGCCGCGCCACTAAGGACACCATGAAACTCGCCCACCGCCACACTCTGCAAGCCTGGCTGTTTCTCGCCCCGGCCCTGCTGCTGCTGGCCGCCTTTTCCTTCTGGCCCGTCGGCTACGGCTCCGTGCTGGCGTTCACCGACTACAGCCTGATACGCGAGACGCGCTTCGTCGGCCTCGACAATTTCCGCTATATCTTCAACAACGAGATGTTCGTCTCGGGCCTGAAGAATTCGCTGATGTTTTTGCTGATGGTGCCCTTCGTGCAAGTGGGCGCCATCGTGCTGGCCGTGCTGGTGAACAACCGCCTGCCCGGCATCCGTTTGTTCCGCGCCGCCTTCTACGTGCCCGTGGTGACCACCGTTTCCGTGGTCGGCATCATGTGGGGCTTCATGTTCCACGAACAGGGCGCCTTGAACTACGTGATGCTGACCCTGAAACTCGTGAACGCGCCCGTGGGCTGGCTGACGAACGACAGCCTGGCCCTGTTCGCCGTCATGTTCGTCACCTTGTGGCGCGGCCTGGGCTGGTACATGGTGATGTACCTGGCGGCGCTGCAGTCGATCCCGTCGGACATGCAGGAAGCGGCCATGCTCGATGGCGCCAACCGCTGGCAGCGCTTCTGGAAAATCACCGTGCCGATGCTGCGCCCCACCATCATGCTGTGCTCCATCCTGTCCGTGCTGGCGGCCCTGAAGGCTTACCAGGAAGTCGACGTGCTGACCCAGGGCGGCCCGATGAACTCGACCTTCACGGCGCTGTATTACGCCTACGACCAGGGCCTCAAACACTTGAAACTGCCGCGCGCGCTGGCCGCCAGTTTCGTCGTCTCGCTGTTCTGCATCGGCATCGCCCTGCTGTGCCTGCGCTATTTGAAACCGAAGCACCGCTGACCATGAAAACCCGTTCCCGCCCCCTGAAAACGCGCCTGCAAATACTGGGCCACTATGCCGTGCTGTGCGCGATCGCCGTCGTCTGCGTCTTCCCGTTCTGGTGGACCCTGGTGACGGCCATTTCCACGGAAGGCAATATCTTCGCCTTCCCGCCCACCTTCTGGCCGAAGGCGCCGTCTTTTGAGAACTTCATCGCAGTGTTCAATGCGATTCCCATCTGGTCGTTCTTCAAGAACTCCGTGCTGATCGCCGTGTTCACCGTGTTCTGGAAACTGCTGCTGTGCTCTTTGGCCGCGTATCCGCTGGCGCGCCTGAAATTCCGTGGCCGCAAACTCGTGTTCGGCCTGATCCTGGCCACGCTGGTGCTGCCGTCGGAGGTGAATTTTCTCGTCAACTTCATCACCATCACGCAAATGAGCCTGGTCGACACCTACACGGGCGTGATCCTGCCCAACGTGGTGACGGCCGTGGCCATTTTGCTGCTCAAGCAGGCGTTCGAGGAAGTGCCGCAAGACCTGATCGACGCGGCGCGCGTGGACGGCGCCTCCGAGTGGGTCATCTTCAGCCGCATCATGCTGCCGCTGATCACGCCATGGCTGGCCACCGTCGGCATCCTGACGGCCGTCGAATCGTGGAATGAATACATCTGGCCCTCCATCGTCATGAGCAAGCCCGATGAATTCCCCCTGTCGGTGGGCGTGCTGTATTTGCGCGGCACGTTCGGCAGCAGCACGCGCGTGATCGCCGCCGGCACCCTGATCACCATCGTTCCGACCTTGCTGGCATTCCTGTTTACCCAGCGCTTCTTCATGCGCGGCATGGACGGCGCCGTCAAATGAGCGCCGCCATCGCCACCGACCTGCGCCGGCTTGCCGGGCAGCTGCTGATGACGGGCATCCCCGGCATCGAACTCGATGCGGCCACGGCGCAATGGCTGCAGGCCAGCGGCGTGCGCGCCGTGTGCCTGCGCGCGGCCAATCTGCGCGATGCGGCGCAGCTGACGCGCCTGAGCGCGGACTTGCGCCGTGCCCTGGGTCCGCAAGCGCTGATCGCCATCGACCCGGCCGGCGTGTCTTCGGCCTATCCGGCATGGCTGCCGCAGCCACCGGGCGCCATGGACCTGTGCGCCCTTGGCGACGCGGAGCTGGCCAACGGCACGGGCGCGGCGACGGCGCGCGGCTTGCGCGCACTGGGCATCAACTGGCTGCTGGCGCCCCTGATCAATCTCGACACCGGCGCGGCGCAGGCGTTTGGCGGCGATCCGGCACAAGCGGCCGCCATGGCGCAAGCCTGGACGGCGGGCTGCCAGGCCGAGGGCGTGGCGTGCTGCGCCAGGCTGTACCTGCCGCGGCACGGCGCCGGCGGCCAGCTCCGCAGCGTCGACAAGACCCGCTCGCAGCTGGAAGAACACGATTTCGTGCCGTTTCGCCAGGCCGCCACGCGGACGGCCTCGATGATGGGCGCGCACGTGGCCTATCCAGCCCTCGACGCAAGCCAGCCCGCCAACCTGTCGCCCGCGGTGATGCATGGCTTGCTGCGCCAGCAGTGGAGCTATGGCGGCGTGCTGCTCACGCCCGGCATCGACGCGCAAGGCGCGCACGTCGGCGCGCGCGCCCTGCTCGCCGGCGCCGACATGGCGCTGCTGGCCGATGCCGCGCAGTTGCCGGCCGCGCTGGACGACGTGAGCGCCGCGCTGGCCTCTGGCGCCCTGCCGCTGCAAGCGGTGGGCGCGCGGCTGCAGCGCCTGGCGGCCATGGCCGCACGCTACCCGGCCGCCAGCGGCGTGTACGCGCAGGAGGCGGCCGACCGCATCATCATGGCCGAGGCCAGGCG
This sequence comes from Janthinobacterium sp. UMAB-60, assembly GCF_900095235.1. Taxonomy (NCBI): domain Bacteria; kingdom Pseudomonadati; phylum Pseudomonadota; class Betaproteobacteria; order Burkholderiales; family Oxalobacteraceae; genus Janthinobacterium; species Janthinobacterium sp. UMAB-60. The sequence goes on along the minus strand of NZ_LT607483.1, from coordinate 322,197 downwards.
ACGCTGCCAGTGAGCGCCGCCCTTGCCACCGAATCAAACCGCACTTTCAAGACGACCCGAGGAAGCATCCATGACCGACAAGACCAGCAGCAGCAACCGTAGCCAGGGCGGCGTCCGCAGCCCGATTTCGTGGGTGCCCACCTTGTACTTCGCCCAGGGCCTGCCATTTTACGCGGTCGCGCTGGTGGCCGGCCTGATGTTCAAGAGCATGGGCGTGCCGAACGACCAGATCGCCCGCTGGACGGGCCTGATCGGCTTTGCCTGGGTCTTCAAGTCGCTGTGGAGCCCCTTCCTGGAGCTGGCGTCGAGCAAGAAGACCATGGTGGTGCTGTTCCAGTTCCTTGGCGGCCTGAGCCTGGGCCTGATCGCGCTGGCGCTGCAAACGCCGCTGTGGTTCGCCGCCTGCATCGCCGTGCTGTTCGTCGCCGCGCTGGCCTCGTCGACGCACGACATCGTCTGCGACGGCCTGTACATCGCCAGCCTGTCCGACAAGCAGCAGGCGGCCTACGCGGGCTGGCAGGGCGCCTTCTTCAATGCGGGCAAATTCATCTCGCTGGGCGGCCTGGTGATCCTGGCCGGTTACCTGGAAAAAAATATCGGCGTCAAGCCTGCCTGGTCGGTCATCTTCCTGATCATCGGCGCCATGATGCTGTCGCTGGCCGCGTACCACCTGTGGGCGCTGCCGCAGGTGCGCAATGCGGCCGTGGCCGACAAGAGCGTGGCAGGCATCAGCCGCACCCTGTGGGACGTGCTGGTGGACTTCCTGAAAAAACCGGGCATCTGGGGCATGATCGCCTTCATCATCCTGTTCCGCGCCGGCGAGGCGCAAGTGCAGACCATCGGCCCGCTGTTCCTGCGCGAAGCGCGCGAGCTGGGCGGCCTGGGCCTGTCGACGACGGAAGTGGGCGCCGTGTACGGCACGGCCGGCACTGTGGCCTTTTTGCTGGGCAGCATAGGCGGCGGCTACTTCACGTCGTGGCTGGGCCTGAAGCGCGCCATGTTCTTCCTGATCCTGGCCATGAATTTGCCGAACCTGGTGTTCTATTACCTGAGCCACAGCATGCCCACCGACCTGACCCTGATCACGGCCGCACTGAGCGTGGAAATGTTCGGCTATGGCTTCGGCTTCGTCGGCCTGATCCTGTTCATGATGCAGGTGGTCTCCGTCGGCAAGTACCAGACGGCCCACTATGCGTTCGCCACGGGCGTGATGCAGTTGGGCTTCGTGCTGTTCAAGATGATCAGCGGCGACATCCAGACGGCGCTCGGCTACAAGACCTTTTTCCTGTGGGTGCTGGTGTCGGCCGTGCCCGTATTGATCCTGTCGCGCTTCATGCGCATCGGCCCGAAGGATACCTCCGACCCATCTGATGCCGGCGCCACTTCCGCGCCGGCCAGCGCCAGCTAGGAATCACTCACCCCATGGCACATATCGTTTTAAAGAATATCGTCAAGCTGTACGACGACAAGCACCCGGTCATCCACGGCATCGACCTCGATATCCGCGACGGTGAATTCGTCGTCTTCGTGGGGCCGTCCGGTTGCGGCAAATCGACCCTGCTGCGCATGATCGCCGGGCTGGAAGACATCACGGACGGCGAGCTGCATATCGGCGGCAAGCTGGCCAACGACATCGCGCCGGCCGAGCGGGGCCTGGCCATGGTCTTCCAGAGCTATGCCCTGTATCCGCACATGACGGTGTACGAGAACATGGCGTTCGCCCTCAGCCTGGCCGGGCACAAGAAGGCGGAGGTGCGCGCCGCCGTCGAGCGCGCGGCCGAGATCCTGCAGATCACGCCTTTGCTCAAACGCAAACCGAAGGACCTGTCGGGCGGCCAGCGCCAGCGCGTGGCCATCGGCCGCGCCATCGTGCGCAAACCCAAGGTCTTCCTGTTCGACGAGCCGCTGTCGAACCTCGACGCCTCGCTGCGCGTGCAGATGCGCGTGGAGATTTCGCGCCTGCACCAGGAACTCAAAACCACCATGATCTACGTCACGCACGACCAGGTCGAGGCCATGACCCTGGGCGAGCGCATCGTCGTCTTCAACGGCGGGCGCATCGAGCAGGTGGGCAGTCCGCACGCGCTATATAACCATCCCGGCAACCTGTTCGTGGCCGGCTTCCTGGGCGCGCCGAAGATGAACTTCATCGCCTGCGAGGCCGTCGCCTGCGGCCCCGGTTCGGTGGCCGTGCGCCTGCCCGGCGGCGCCGTGATCGAAGTCGAGGCGCACGGTGACGCCGTGGCGCCGGGCGAGCAGCTGACCCTGGGCGTGCGCGCCGAGCATGTCAGCCTGCAGCACAGGGAGACAGAGAACAACAACGTGATCGATGCCAGTGTCAGCCATGTCGAATACCTGGGCGACGTGGCCATCGTTTACGCCAGCATGCCGGGCGTAAACGACATGCTGGCCGTCAAGCTGCCGGCCGAGGATGGCGTGCGCCGGGCGGGCGACGCCATGCGCCTGCATTTGCCGCCGCAGCGCTGCCTGCTGTTCGATGCCGCAGGGCAAGCACTGGCGCGCACGTTTGCCGCACCCGCTCAGCCGTTTATGTGACAATAGCCGCTCTGTATCATGCCGTTTCTGTTTGTCTTATGCAGGCAGACTGGCGGAAATGTATTTTTTCGAGCTTCCCTGCCCCTTTGCGAGGCTGCTGCGCGATGTTGCGGCTGCCACTGCAGGTGCGTATTTTTGTTATTGATTGAAGGATAACCCATGTCCCAATTCCGTCTTGCCCGTCTCAGCCTGATCCTGGCCGCCATCGGCCTGAACGTCCTGCCAACACTGTCGCACGCGCAGGATGCCAAGCCAGCCGCTACCGCCGGTGCGCCCGCCGCCGTGCCCGCAGACACGGTACGTCCTGAAGTATTCAAACTGCTCGATCCGACCGCCGTAAAAGCCTCGATGGATGCGAAAAACTACGCCGACGTGCAAAGCCGCATCGACCAGGCCGCCGCCATTCCCGCCCTGACGCCCTACGAATTGTTCGTGCTGAACCGCCTGCGCGTGGCGCTGGCTTCCACCACCAACAATGCGGCCATGGCCATGACGGCACTGGAAGCGGTGATCGAATCGGGCAAGCTGGACAAGAAAGCCCAGGGCGACTTCATCCAGGCGCTGGCGAACTACCACTACAACGCCAAGGATTATCCGAACGCCATCAAGTGGTTCACCCGTTACCAAACGGAAACAGGCGACGTGGCCACCGTGCGTCCCTACATCATCCGCGCCTACTACTTCAGCAACGATTTCGCGCGCGCGAAACAGGAACTGATGGCCGACCTGACGGCCAAGCAGCAGGCGGGCAAGACGCCGACCCTCGAAGAACTGCAATTGCTGGCCAATACGGGCTCGAAAAGCAAGGACCCGGCCACCTACCTGGTCGCCATGGAAAACCTGGTGCGCTACTACCCGTCGGATGACTACTGGAGCGATTTGCTGAGCCGCACGCAAGGCAAGGCCGGCTATTCGGACCGCTTCGCACTCGACGTGCTGCGCCTGCAATTCAAGGCCGTGGGCACCATGCCACCGCAAGATTACAGCGACATGGCTGAAATCGCCTTGCAGAACGCCTTCCCGACGGAAGCGAAAAAAGTCCTCGACGCGGGCTTTGCCAAAGGTGTGCTGGGCACGGGTGCGAATGCCGCCAAGCACAAGAAACTGCGCGATCAAGCCAACAAGGCTGCCGCCGACGATGCGAAAAACATCGCCAGCGGCGAAGCCTCGGCCATGAAGAGCAAGGATGGCACGGGCTTGATCAACCTCGGTTACGCCTTCGTGACGATGGACCAGTTCGACAAAGGTATCGACCTGATCCAGAAAGGCATCGCCAAGGGCGGCTTGAAGCGTCCTGAAGACGCCAAACTGCGCCTCGGCTATTCCTACGCCATGGCCGGCAAGAAAGATGAAGCCATCAAGGTCCTGGAAACGGTCAAGGGCGGCGACGGCGTGGGCGACCTGGCCCGCTACTGGATCCTGTGGCTGAACCGTCCTGCCACGGCAGCGGCGGCACCGGCAGCAGCGGCGCAGTAATTCCTGCTCCCGCACCATGCGCAAAGCGGTTCCCGGCTCAGGCCGGGGCTGCTTTTTTTTCGACCTTTTCTCATCCTTCCATGCCGCCATCGACCTCCCCCGCCGAACGCCTGATCAGCCTGGACGCCTTCCGCGGCTGCGTGATCGTCACCATGATCTGGGTCAACTACCTGGCCGGCATGCCAGGCATTGCCTTCTGGCTCGAACATGCGGGACCGCGCGCCGATGGCATCAGCGTGCCCGACCTGGTCTTTCCCGGCTTTCTGTTCATGGTGGGCATGGCCATACCGCTGGCCTTGCAGCGCCATTGCGGCCACGTCACGCCAGCCTTGCTGGGGCGTTTGCTGTGGCGCTCCGCCAGCCTGATGCTGGCCGGCGTGGTGCTGGCGAATGCCTACCGCTACGATGCGCAGGCGGCGCTGCTGCCGCAGGCCGTGTACTTGCTTCTGTTTTATATGGCCATGATGCTGCTGTGGCGCCAGGGCGCGGGCAAGCTGGAACTGGCCGCCGGCGGCGTGCTGATGTTGTTCCTGCTGGCGACGTTCCGCGGCGAATTAAATAGCGAGTTTTCCAGCACCTGGCTGCAACCGTCATGGTGGGGCATCCTCGGCATGATAGGCTGGTCTTATCTGCTGTGCAGCTTGCTGTACCTGGCGTGCCGGGGCAGCGGCACGGCGCTGATGGGCATGTTTGCCCTGCTGCTCGTGCTGTACATGGGCGGCACGGCGGGCAGTCTCGATTTCCTGCCGGCAGGCATCAATGCCATCGTCAATGTGCCGCAAGTGCTCGGTTCGACGGCGGCCAACGTGCTGGCCGGCACCCTGGTGGGCCAGCTGTTCCTGCGCGACGCGGCCCTGAGCCATGGGCAGCGCATCCGTTTCATGGCGTGGTTCGCGCTGGGCCTGCTGGCGGCCGGCCTGCTGCTGCGGCCGTATCACCACATCAACAAGATCGCGGCGACGGAATCGTATACCCTGGTCTGCAGCGCCCTCATCCTGGCCCTGTTCCTCGTGTTTTACATCGTCATCGATGTGTGGCGCTGGCGCGCCTGGGCGGTGCTGCTGTTGCCCGCCGGCACCAATGCCCTGTTCGCCTACATCGTGCCCGACCTGTGGCAGCAACTGGCGGCCGTGCTGCACCTGCCGCGCTTCTGGTGGCCCTACCTGGAGACGGGCGGCGCGGCCGGCCTGTGGAATGCCGCCGCCGTCACCGCCCTGATGCTGCTCTTCACCGCGCTGGCCACGCGTTACGGCCTGAAGCTGAAGTTCTAGCGCTAGACCTTGATATAAATCTTGCGCTTGTCCATGGCGTAGGCGATCAGCCAGCACAGCAGCATGAAGCTGACGGCAAACAGCAGCGAACCCACGCGCGCCGGCGCCCAGCCTGTAAACCACTGCTGGTACAGCCACTGGTACAGGTTGACGCTGCCGATGCGCACGGTAAACGCGATGATCACCAGCACTTCCGACACCAGGTAGATGAACAGGGTGTTCTTGCCGAAGACTTCAAAAAAATACGTCCAGCCCGTGATCTTGCGCACGTCGATGATGAACATCAGCAGCGCCAGCAGCAGCAAGTCCAGGCCGATGCCCAGCATCACGTAAGAGCTGGTCCACAGCTTCTTGTTGATCGGAAACACCTCGTTCCAGCACAGGGCCACGGCCACGCAGATGACGCCGGCCACGGCCAGTTGAAGCAAGCTGGAGCGCAGCCGTGCCGGCGTCGCCTGGCGCAAAAAGCTGCCCGCCAGATAGCCGGCAATCACATTGACGATGGCCGGCAAGGTGCCGAGCACGCCTTCCGGGTCGAAGGCGAGGCCTTCGCCGTGATACAGATGATTGTCGCCGAGCAGGAACAGATCGAGCTTGGCCGGCGCGTTGCCGTGCAGCGTATAGTCGCCCCAGGTCGCGAGGATGGCCCAGTAGCCGAGCAAGGCGCAGGCGCAAAAGACCAGCGCGCCCCGTGTCTTCCAGTAATGCAGGATCAGGGCGGCGGCCAGGTAGCACACGGCGATGCGCTGCAGCACGCCGGGGATGCGCGTGTGCGACAGCGGCGACCAGGCGAACTGGCCCGCATCATCGAGCTTGAAGAAGGGGAACCAGTACAGCAGAAAGCCCAGCAGAAAGATCAGCGCGCTGCGCTGGCACAGCTTGGCCAGCACGGCGCCATGGCCCAGGTGCTCATATTTGCCCAGCGCAAAGGCCAGCGCATTGCCGACGACAAACAAAAAGCTGGGAAAGACCAGGTCCGTCAGCGTAAAACCATGCCATTCGGCATGCAGGAACGGCGCATACACGCTGCCCCAGTCACCGGGTGTATTGACGACGATCATCAGGGCCACGGTCAGGCCGCGCAGGACGTCGAGGGCGAGGTAGCGCTGGTTCATGGCTGCGCCCCTTTCAGGATGGGCGCCAGGGCCGTGCCCAGCACCTGCTGCGCATCGCCGCTCAATTCCCAGAACATGCCGCCGCGCAAACCCTTGTCGCGGATATAGCGCACTTTATGGGCCACCGACTGCGCATCTTCATAGCTGATGAAGACGCCGCTGTCGCGGTTGTACAGATACGGTACTTGCGACGCGGCATTCCAATGGCGCTGGAAGCCGCGCGCGCCCTTGCCATCGACCAGGTAGCCTTGCTCCAGCAGATGCCGGTAAGTGAAGGTCGGCGTGGCGTCATTGCCGCTGGCCGCGCCCTGGCACGCCTGGTACAGGCCATCGCCATGGGGACCGGCGGCGCACTGCTTCCAGCCATAGCCATAGAAGGGCACGCCCAGCACCAGCTTGGCGGCAGGCACGCCGGCGCGCAGGAAGCGCGTCACGGTGGCGTCCGCATACAAATGTTTGTCGCGCTGCGGATCGGCCGGGTCGGCATACAGGGGTGCCAGTTGGCCATTTTCGGCATCCCACACGCCGCGGTAGTCATACGTCATCAGGTTGATCCAGTCCAGCTGCGCCGCCAGGCGGACGATCCAGCCCGGCGCGGCGTCGCTGTCATCGCTCAGGCTGGCATGCGCGCCAGCGGCGATGGTGATCAGGTAATGGCGGCCAGCCGCCTGCTTGCCAGCCTGGTCAAAGGCGCTGCGCAGTTCGGTGGCCAGGCGCACATAGTTTTCCTTGTCGTCGCCGCGATGACAGACTTTGCCTTCGATACAGGGAATGCCCCCCGTGGCCGGATGTTCCCAGTCGATATCGACGCCATCGAGGCCATGCCGGCGCACCAGTTCCAGCGCGGAAGCGATGAATGCCTGGCGCGCGGCCGGCGTGGCGGCCACGTCCGAAAAGCGGTTCGACCAGATCCAGCCGCCCACCGACAGCAGGACGCGCAGCCGTGGATGACTTTGCTTGAGCGCATTAAGCTTGCGCAAGTTGTCGGCATCGGCTTGCGGCGCCGGCAGCACAATGCTGCCATTGGCCGGCCGGGACGGCTGGCCCTGCGCATCCAGGCAGGCGCTCACGCCACCGCCCTCGGGCGCCGGGTTGCCATGTTCGCCATCCCAGCAAATGTCGGCGAACGCGTACTGGATCAGGCTGACATTGCCAGCGCGAATATTGTGCTCGTTAACGGGAAAATCGGCCGATTTCCAGCCGGGATAATACGCCACCACTTCCGGCGCGAAGGTCGGCGCGGCAGGAGCGGCAGAGGCGGCCAGTGGCAGCGCGCAGGCGAAGCAAGCCAGCATTGCGTGTAATGTCATCGGAGGTATCCCACCATATAAAGAAAACCATCTTGCAATAAAAAAATGGCGGAGCCAGCTGCGCTCCGCCATTGTCATGCCATCCCGGGTGTCCGCCGGGAGGCATTAACCAAGTAAAACGTCTTACATCTTGCCGCGCAGGCCAAAGAATACCTGGCGGCCGTTCTTGTAGAACGCGCGCGGCTGGTCTTTGGTCGACGCATACGACTTCAACAGCGGATCGTTCAAGTCCTTGCCTTCCAGCGACAGGGTCAGGAACTCGTTGATGTTGTAGTTGATGGAAGCCGAAACGGTGCCGACATCATCCTGGTAAATGGCGCTCTTGCGATCCAGGCCATTCAGGAAGGCGGAACGGAAGCTGTAGTTCAGGCGCGCACTCCATTTGGCGTTTTCAAAGAAGCCCGACAGGTTGTACGAGTTCTTCGACGTGCCGACCATATCGCAGTTGCCTTCATCGGCGCAAGCCGATTTTGGCGCCGCTTGCGTTTCCTTGCCGTCAGCATAGGTGTAGTTGGCGCTGAAGCCGAAACCATTGCTCAGGTCCTGGGTGTACTGCAGTTCCACGCCACGCACGCGCGCCTTGGTATTGATGGCGGCGCTCATGTTGTAGTCGGTTACGCGACCGAGAGTTGCGTTGTAGAACTTCGTCACCGACGAACCGTAGGTGACATACGAACCCAGTTTCATCTGATACAGGTTCACCGCGATCAGCGACTTCGGCATGAAGTACCATTCCACGCCCGCATCGACGTTGTTCGACATGATCGGCTTCAGGTTCGGATTGCCGCCGGAACCGGACATCGTCAAGTCGTTCAGGCTCAAGGCACCCAGGGCACCAAAGTCAGGACGCGCCATGGTGCGGCTGGCCGCGCCGCGCAGCACGACATTCTTCGCCAGGTCCGTGCGCAAGTTCACGCTCGGCAGGAAGTTGTTGTAGGTATTCGAGCTGAGGGTCGGTTTCCACACGTCGTTCGGCGATGCATTCGCCACATCGATCTGGGTCTTGACATAACGCACGCCGAAGTTACCTTGCACGTCGGCAAAGTTCAGGTCACCCATGACGTAGGCGGCATTGGCCTTTTCCGTCATCTGGAATTCGCTCTGGTAAGCATGCTTGCTGAACGTCGCGTACTTGTCGCCCCACTCCTTCATCGAGGAACCGCTGAAGGTCCAGGGGTTCTGCAGCACGTTAGGCAACGGACTGGTCGGATAGCTCGTCAAGCCTTTCGGCACATTTTCCAGCAGGCCGGCGGCCTCCGGATAGGCACCTGCGAGCCAGGTCAGGGAACGGTCATGCTTGGCGGTGCGCAGGCCAAAACGGATGGTCGGCACGGCATCCCATACGGTGCTGTAGGCGCCGTCGACCTGGCCATAGTTTTCCTTGTCGCGCGTGGTGACGTCCGTTGCCCAACCGGAGAAGAACGGGGCACCGGTGCGCGGATTCAACGTCGCGGCATTGTCGATGACGACATTGGCCGGCGCATCGATGCCATGCGTGGTCAGACTGCTGCCCGAATAGGCCAACCAGCCTTCATACGCGTAGTCGCGGGCATGGCCCGTACCGCGCGTGGTACCAACCTGGCCAGTAAACTTCAGATTGGCGTTGGCGCGGTACTTGAAGTTAAAGTCGACAAATTTCGAATCGCTGTAAGAGCCTGGACGGGCAATGATGTCTTGCACCGAAGCGCCCATGGCCGAGCAATCGGCGACCGGGCACTTCGACGGGAAGGCGATCGACGTAATCGTGTTGCCCTTGAGCGTGTACGACGACGGGATGGCGCCGCCCACATTGCTCCAGTTATTCGTCAGGACTTGATACGGCGCCAGCATGAAGTTGGTATTGACGTTGTCCGCATCGAGGCGGGTATAGAAACCGTTGACGTTGAAGCTCAGGTCGTTCGACACCTTGTATTCGATGTCCAGCGAGCCGCCCTTGCGCTCGCGCTTTTGCTCGAACAGCGAGGAACCCGTCAGGAGGGACAGGTACTTGCCCTCGATGCCAGGATTGGCGGCAATCCAGGCTTTCGCATTCGAGTTGTCGAGTTTTTCCCACCACAGGAATTCCTGGCCCTGACGACGCAAGGTGCGTTTCTCATCAAACACCTGCAGCAAGATGCCCAGGTCGTTGGCTTCGTTTTTCCAGTTGATCAAGCCGCTGACTTGCACGTCGGTTTTCTTGGACGATTCCGTGTAAGCGCCTTCGATCGAACCCATCAGTGTCAAATTCTTCTTGAAACTCAAGGGCTTGCGGGTTTCGATATTGACATTGCCGGCGGCGCCGCCTTCGATCAGGTCGGCTTGCGAACTCTTGTGCACAGTCACGCGACCGATCAGCTCGGACGGGAACATGGAGTAGCTGACGCTGCGGCCACCGCCCGTGATATTCGAGATATACCAGTCGCCGCTCGACACGGTGTGACCGTTGAGGGTGGTCAAGGTCAGATTCGATGGCGTGCCTTTCAGGCTGACGCGGTCATTGTCGCCAAAGCCACCTTCGGAACCGCCCGCCGTGGCGACGGACACGCCAGGGATACGCTGCAGCGAATCGGCAACGCTCTTGTCCGGCATCTTGCCCACGTCTTCAGCCGTGATGACTTCGACCAGGGAGTCGGAATTACGCTTTTGATTGAGCGACTGGGCCATTGCGGCGCGCACGCCGGTTACCACCACAACACTTGAATCCGGCTGTACTGCTTCCTGCGCCTGGGCGGCAAAACTCGCACCCAGTACCATCAACCCCACGGCTGCCGCGATAGGCGTCAGTCGCGTTACACCGCTAGCTGTCAAATTGCGTTTCATGTACTCCCCCTTGATTTAGGCTCCAGGATTGGAACCTTTTCATTTTTAACGTAGGTCTTCTTTCCAGCCCGCCCACTCTCGCCGGCATGCTGCAGACCCTTCGGTACAACCACTTACAAAACCAATTCAACGCCAATATACTACTATCCAATACCAGAACACTACCAGTTGCAACTTTTTTTTTATAACGTTGTTTGAATCACACAGACCACTTCAGCTGAATCAATCCGTAGCCCGTATGAGCGGGGTAAATACCAGCGAGGCCAGGCATAAATTGCCGGCCTGATAATTCAAATTGGTTTTATAACGGTCTTTTTTGGTATTATCCAGCGACACAAAACAGATACAGAGCGCGTCTGCAACGCGCCGTAACGGAGACCTTCAGCGTATGACAACCCTGGCTCACATCATGCAAGGCCTGGGGCAGACGAGTAGCCTGCCCCTGTACCAGCAACTGCAGCGCGCACTGCGCGAAGCGATCGACAAGCGCATCCTTGGCCCCGAGGAAGCCCTGCCGGCAGAGCGCCAGCTGGCCAGCGACCTGTCCGTCTCGCGCATCACCGTGCGCAAGGCCATCGATGGCCTCGTCAACGAGGGCTTGCTGGTGCGGCGCCCCGGCTCGGGCAATTTCATCAATACGCGCATCGAGAAGAATTTCGCCAAGCTGACCTCGTTTTCCGAGGACATGCGCGCGCGCGGGCGCACGCCCCGCAGCGTGTGGCTCAAGCGCGCGGAGGGCACCGTCACGCCGGAAGAGGCCTTGCGCCTGCGGCTGTCGCCGGGCGCGCCCGTGTACCGCTTTCACCGCATCCGCTATGCGGACGAGATACCGATGTGCCTGGAGTACGCGACCATCGTCGCCAGTTGCCTGCCGGCGCTCGACGCCGTCGACGTGTCCATGTATGACGCGCTGGAACTGGCGGGCAACCGGCCCGTGCGCGCCTTGCAGCGCCTCAGCGCCTTGTTGTTGACGGGGGAACAGGCCAGCCTGCTGCAGGCGGAGGAAGGCGACGCCGGTTTGTCGGTCGAAAGACTGGGCTTTTTGCGCGATGGCCGCGCCGTGGAATTTTGCCGCTCCTACTTCCGCGGCGATATGTATGACTTCGTGGCCGAATTAAGTACCAATTAATACCAGCCGCCCGAATTAATCAATACCAGATAACACCACTTATTGCAGTGCAATATATATGCCGGCACCGCGCCGATATATTGCACCGGCATGGTGAATTAATCGGCGGCGATTAGGGGGCCTGCGTACGGAGAATATAAAAGGGGCCGTGCAATGCGGTTTTGCGCATTGCAGCAAAACCTGACATTTTCCCTCAGGCAGAAGGCGCGGCGCGGTGCCCCACGCACAGCAGGATCACGCCCAGCGCCACGCACAGCCAGCCGAACAGCGGCCCCAGCCAGCCGGCCCAGGTTGCCACAGGCAGCGCCGCCGGCAGTGGCGCCAGCAAGGTGCTGCCCGGCATGGCGCTGCTGGCCCGTTCCGCCAGCACCCGTCCATACGCATCGCTGACCGTCAACATACCCTCGCGCGCCGCGCGCAGCACGGCATAACCGTTTTCCACGCCGCGCACGACGGTCATGCGCGCGCCCATCCAGGCATCGAGCTGGAAATCCCAGGCCGGCACCAGCATCGCCTGCGCC
>NZ_LT607483.1:307589-309995 GCF_900095235.1 Janthinobacterium sp. UMAB-60 | reverse complement strand
CGAAATGCATGTCCTTGCAGATGGCCAGGCCCATGGCCTGCCCCGCCACGGGCTGCACGGCATACGCACTGCCAGCAAGAAACTCGCGCTCGGGCGGCGCCAGATGATGCTTCTGATAACTGACGGGCGCGGCGCCATCGGGAGAAAACAGCCAGGCCAGGTTGCGCCGGCCAGCGGCGTCTTGCACGCCAATGCCCAGCGTAATCCATGCGCCCGTGCCGCGCGCCAGCGCCTGGAAACGCTGCCGCACGGCATCCGCCTGCGCGGGCGCCAGCACGGCTATCTTTTCCGGCAACAGCACCAGCCGGGCGCCCTGCCCGACCAGCCGCGCCACGTGGCGCGCGTACTGGTCCCAGATGGCTTGCGCGCGCGCCGGCGGCGTGGCCGGGCCGATGAAGTCATCGATGGCCACCAACCCCGCCAGCGGCCCGCCTGCTGCCGGCGCATCGTGCACACGCCAGGCGCCAGCGGCGAACGCTACCGCCAGCAGCAACACGGCGGCACCCGCCGCCGGCGCATACGCGCGGCCGCCCGCCAGCAGCAAGGCCAGCGCCGAGGGCAGCAGGCACAGCAAAAACAGCAGGCCAGGCACGCCCGCCAGCGCTGCCACCTGCAGCACGGCAAGGTTATCGGTTTGCGAATACGCAAGGCTGCCCCAGTTACCATCGAGCAAGAAGGCAGCCATCAGGGTATCGATGGCCACCCACAGCACGGGATACGCCAGCACCATCCAGCCGGAGCGGTAACGCAGCACGAGGCGCCGCGTGGCCAGCACCACCAGCAGCCACAGCAAGGCCTTGACGACGATCACGGCCAGCACGGCCGGCAAGGGCATCAGCAAGCGAAAATAGCTGAAGTTCGATGACAAGCCCAGCAAGGCAGCCAGGAAGGTCATCCAGGCGGCATCGCGGCGCGACGAGCGCAGGGCCAGCCACAGCACGGGCAGCGGCGCGCACCAGGCCAGCGGGCCCAGCGGCTGCGGCCCCAGCACCCAGTACAGGGGCAGGCCCGCCGCCAGCGCGGCGGCGGTTTGCGACAGGCGCCGGCGCAGCGCGGTACCGCCGGCAAACAGGATGGGCGCAGACAAGGTATGGAGCATCTTCATGCTTTCAGGGGGAGCCAGATTTCCACACCGCCGATGCCGCTGGCGGGATCGAATTGCCGGTCGTAGCGTTCAAAATCGGGCGCGTCGGCCACTTCCAGCCCGGACTGGGGCAGCCATTCGTTCCACACCGTGTACCAGGTGGCGCGGATGGTGGAAATATGCCCGCGGTGGTGAAATACGGCGTAGCGGCGCGGGGCGATGCGCAGCCGCGTCCAGCCCTCGGGCACCCGGGAAAAGTCGCTCACCGGCATGGCGCACAGGTAATCGAAATTACCCGCATCGTCATTGTTGCAGCACACGCCATACAGCACCTGGCCGGGTGCCGCATGGGGCAGGAAGCGCTGCCACAAGGCGGGGATGCCGGCAGATGTTTCCGCGCGATAACGTTCGACCAGGCCCGCCAGCAGCATGACGGGGCTCTGCTCGAAACGGGGTGGTGCCAAAGGCACGCCAGGCGCCACATCCATTTTGATGGCTTCCACCAGCGCGAGGTTGGCGACGTGGCGCTGGGCCCGCACCTTTTCCGGCGTGACGTGGAACTGTTCGCGGAAAGCCCGCGTAAAGGCTTCATGGGAGCTGTAACCGGCCTGCAGCGCGACGTCAAGGATGTCTTGCGCGCCCTGCGCCAGCGCGCGGGCCGCCTCGCTAAGCCGGCGCGCCCGCACATAGCGCATCAGGGAGTGGCCCGTGGCCAGGCCAAACGCGCGCGTCAGGTGACACGGCGAGGCGCCGCCCACGTGGGCGATGTCGCCGAGCGAGATATTGTCCGCGTAATGCGATTCGATATACCAGAGTGCCTTGGCCAGATAGTGCATGAGCGCTTCCCGTTGAACGAGCAGCGACTGTAGCATTTTCAGCAAGCCGTGGCTTGACCGGAATTGCGCAATACGGGCTTATTTTCTGGTGCGCTTTTCATGCACCAGCTGGCCGCCGCTGATGCGTGCCAGCTCGGCCATCTCCTGGGCCAGAAAGGCCAGCAGGTCGTCGATGCTGACGATGCCGGAAAGGCCGCCCAGGCTATTGACCACGGGCAAGCGGCGGATGCCGTTGACGCGCATGCGTTCGATGATGTCGTAGACGTCTTCGTCTTCGCTGGCGGTGAGCAGTTGCGCACTCATGATGTCGCCCACCAGCAGGCTGGCGGGGTCGAGGCCCAGGGCGATGACGGAAATGACGATGTCGCGGTCGGTGAGGATGCCGATGGGGACGCGCTCGCCGTTCGGCTGCTCGGCCACGATCAGGTCGCCCACATGATGCTGGCGCATCAGCAGCGCCACGTCCTGCACGCTGGTGTCACGCTG
>NZ_LT607483.1:275905-307536 GCF_900095235.1 Janthinobacterium sp. UMAB-60 | reverse complement strand
TGCGGCAGATCAATTGAAACGGTCTTACTTTTCTTCGGGGGGCGGCAGGAAGCAGGCTTCGACGATTTGCAGGTCGTTATCCTTGGCAAATTCGCGCACGAAGTGAAACGCCATCGGCTCGATCTCGCGCAGCTTGGTGTTGACCACCACCGACTTGACGCCATTGACGACGGTCGGGCGCACGTAGGGCGAATACTGGAGGTGCGCATTGCGCCCGCCGCCTTCGGGATTGAAACAGGACATCACTCCACAAAGGCGCTCGGCCCAATCGCTGGGTCGAAATTGCTTGCCATTGCTGGTGAGACCAAGGATGAAGAACTCGTCTGAGAGTTCCCCTGTTTTTTGAGATAACTCGGCCATGTGGCTTGTCGGGACTGGATTGCGTGAATGGCCCCGGCGGGTAAGCCGGGCTGGTAATTCAACTACGTTTGCTGCGGTAAGCCAGTATTATATCTTATAGAAGACTTGGGTTCTACCTCGATCTGCCCTGACGCTGCAAACAGGGGCCGGCACGCGTAACGCGCCAGCCCCTATTTTAACCTTGTTCCGCGCGCAAGGCGCATGGATGGCGCGTGTGCGCCCGCGTCAGCCGAGGAAAACGGCGCCCGACATCAACAGCAGCAGCAGCATCCACAGCAGCAAGGCGCGCCAGACCAGCCCGACCGTGCTCTGCAAGGCGCGCGCCCCCGGCTCTTCGCCGGGCAGGATATCGCTTTCGCTGTCGCTGTCATCGACGGCCATGTCGGGGGTCACCAGCACACGGGCCGCCGTTTCCGCTGGCGTGCCCAGGCGCACGCCCATGGCGCCGCCGCCGGCCGTCAGGATGATGCCGATGGCCTCGTCCTGCCAGCGCTGGGCGAAATTGCGCCAGGCGTAGATGGCATCCTCGAAATTGCCGACCACGGCAAACGCCACGGCCGTCAAGCGCACGGGAATCCAGTCGATCCAGTAAAAGGCGCGCGCGGCGAACTGGCCGAACGCTTCATTGCGCATGTGCTCGGGCTCGTTCCAGGCGCGCGCCAGGTATTCGGCAACGCGGTACATCACGGCGCAGGCAGGGCCCAGCGGCATCAGGAACCAGAAAAAGACGCCAAATACATTGCGATGCGTGGTGATCAGGGCTTTTTCCACGGCGATGCGGGCGATTTCACTCGTTTCCATGCCCACCGTGTCGAGCTTGGTCCAGTCGGCCAGCAAAGTACGCGCAGACGCCTCGTCGCCGGCGCTCAGGGCCAGCTGGATGGAGGTGAAGTAATGGCTGTAGTGACGAAAACCCAGGGTCAGATAGACGATGAGGACGTTCCAGACGAAGACCAGGGGGGTCAGTTGGTAATACCGCAAGAGCCAGTACACGCCTGCCGTCGGCACCATCAGCACGCCGATCATGAGGAACCAGCCCATGCGGCCATGGTTGGCGTGGCCGGCATTGAACCAGGTCTCCATGCGCATTGCCAGGCTCTTGATTTCGGCGTAGATCGGATTGTCCGCGCGCAAAGGTTTGAGCTGCTCGATCAGCAATGCGCAAAGTATGGAGAGAAATGTCATCAAACGTCCTTTTTGTCTTTTTCAGCAATACCGCAATGCCCGCTACGATAGCGCAGTGCCGTGCTGGAATCAAACTTATTACGTGCGCGGCACCATTTTACGCGCGCAAGAGGTGAAACAGATTGCGCAGCATGCCGGCCGTCGCGCCCCAAATGTAGAAGCGCTCGTAGGGCATGGCGTAGAACGAGCGCCGTCCGCCTGGCAATTCCACCGACAGGCGCTGGTGGTTGAGGCCATCCATCAGGAAAGCCAGTGGCACTTCGAAGATTTCCGCCACCTCGGACGGGTCGGCGCGCAGTTCGAACGGCGGCGTCACCAGGCCCACCACGGGCGTGACCTGATAGCCGGTGCCCGTCAGGTAGTCGGGCAGGCGGCCCAGCACTTCGATGTGCTCGCGCGCCAGGCCGACTTCTTCCTGCGTTTCGCGCAGGGCCGTGGCGATGGGCGACGCATCGAAGGCTTCGCTGCGCCCGCCAGGAAAGCTGACCTGGCCCGCATGGCTGCTCAGATGGTCCGTGCGCATGGTCAGCAAGATGGTCAAGCCCTGCGGTCGCTGCACCAGTGGAATGAGCACGGCGGCGCGCACGGGCACGGCGCGGGCGGACAGGAAATCCTGGGTAATCTCGGGCTGCCAGTCGGGCTGTTCGGCCAGGCGCTGGCGCAGCCAGTCCGGCGTCAGGCG
The DNA here is from genome assembly GCF_900095235.1 of Janthinobacterium sp. UMAB-60. Lineage (NCBI taxonomy): Bacteria > Pseudomonadati > Pseudomonadota > Betaproteobacteria > Burkholderiales > Oxalobacteraceae > Janthinobacterium > Janthinobacterium sp. UMAB-60. Next base: position 305,309 of record NZ_LT607483.1, on the reverse strand, counting down.
CACGGCGTCCAGCGCCGCCTCGCCGGCGATCGAATCGATGGCTAATTGTTGTGGATCAAATGCGATGGTGGCCATGCAGCTTGTCCCATAGACAATTCAGAATAAAAAAGGGGCGCCGAGAGGCACCCCTTTTCCCAACGCAGACGCTGATATTACGCGCTTGCTTTCGCCACAACGCGGCGATTTGGCAATTTTTCTTTGATACGCGCCGATTTACCCGAACGCTCACGCAGATAGTACAGCTTGGCGCGGCGAACATCACCACGGCGTTTCACTTCGATCGAAGCGATCAGCGGCGAGTACAGTTGGAACGTACGCTCGACGCCTTCGCCGGACGAGATCTTGCGAACGATGAAGTTCGAGTTCAGGCCACGGTTACGACGGGAGATAACGACGCCTTCGTAAGCCTGGGCGCGCTTGCGCGTACCTTCGACTACGTTGACGCTGACGATAACGGTATCGCCTGGTGCGAATTCAGGAATGGTTTTACCCAGACGAGCAATTTCTTCCTGCTCTAATTGTTGAATCAAGTCCATTTTTAACACTCCGAAAACCATCATGCCGGCGCACTGTGGATAGCAAGTATCCGCCCGGTAGAGGATGGGTAAGACAATTTGGGCAACATGCCCGGCACTACTGGTCACCCTGCCGGCCGTCCGGAGACGGCTTACAGGCTGGCCAAGAATTTTTCGTCGGTCTTGCTGAGCAAGCCGGCGGCGCGCGCACTGACCAGCAGGTCAGGCCGCTTCGTCGCGGTCGCTTCCAGCATGCGCTGGCGGCGCCACTTGACGATCTCGGCATGATTGCCGCCCATCAAGACGGGCGGCACGGCCATGCCTTCATATGTTTCCGGCCGCGTGTAGTGCGGCGAATCAAGCAAGCCATTGACGAAGCTGTCCTCGATGGCCGATGCCTCGGTGTTCAAGACACCCGGCAACAGGCGGATCACCGCATCCATCAGCGCCATGGCGGGCAATTCGCCGCCCGACAGGACAAAGTCGCCGACGCTGATTTCTTCGTCGACGCAACGGTCCAGCAAACGCTGGTCCACGGCTTCATAGCGGCCACACAGGATCACCAAACCAGGTTCGGCTTTCAGCTGCGTGACGCGCTCGTGCATCAACGGACGGCCTTGCGGCGACATGAACACCACGCGGGGCGCCGCCAGGCCGAGTTCGGCTTGGCGTTGCTTTGCGGCATTAATTGTCGCTTCGAGGGGACGCGCCATCATCACCATGCCGGGGCCGCCGCCATACGGGCGGTCATCCACGGTACGGTGATTGTCGGTGGTGAAATCACGGGGATTCCACAGCGACAAGCCACATTTCCCCTGCTCGAAGGCGCGCCGGGTCACACCCGACTGCGTCAGCGCGGCAAACATTTCCGGGAACAGGGTCACGACATCAAATTGCATCGTTCACCATCCTGCAATGTTTGCCCGGCGCAAAATTATGCGCAGGCGGTTTAATAATCGAGGCCCCAGTCGACCGTGATCTTGTTGGCGGTCTTGTCAACGTTAATGACAAACTGACCAACAAACGGGATCAGGCGCTCAGGCGCCTTTTCAACGGTCTCATCGGCAGTGGCGACGGGCGTAACGCGCAAGATCGACTGCGGACCATTGCTCATCATGTCGTGCACTGTGCCGAGGCACTCGCCTTGCAAATTCTCGACTGTCAGTCCGATCAGATCGGACCAATAAAATTCATCGGCCGTCAGCGTCGGGAAATGGCTACGCGGAATTTGCACAGAGACGCCTTTCAGCGCTTCTGCGGCATCCCGCCCGACCACACCCACCAGCTGGGCCACGACGTCGCCGCCGTGTAACTTCGCTTGCCTGACTTCAACATCATGCAAGGTCGGTTTATCAAACCACCAGGTTTTAACGCTTAATAATGCATCCGCGTCGTCGGAGAAAGGAGTGATCCTGACCCCGCCAGCAATGCCATAAGCACCGGAGACATAGCCTACCTGTACCAGGTCATCGGGGACTTTCACCCCGGATGCAGTCTTGACCGTCAAACCAGTGATCTAATTAAGCTGCTGCTTTGTTGTTGCTGGCAACCAGGCGAGCAACGGTTGGCGACAATTGTGCGCCAACGCCTTGCCAGTAGGCCAGACGGTCTGCGGTGATACGCAGTGGAACTTCGCCACCTTGCGCCATCGGGTTGTAAAAACCGATACGCTCAATGAAGCGACCATCGCGGCGATTGCGCGAATCTGTAGCGACGATGTTGAAGAACGGGCGCTTCTTGGCGCCTCCACGAGCTAAACGAATAACGACCATAATATTTCCAAAAAGTGTGCTGAGGCGGAAAAAGCCGCAAATTATAGCGCGCTTTACCGCCAGGCAGCAAGCGTTATGATGACGGGCGTGTAATTTGGGCTAATCAAACATTATGACCAGTCATGGCCGAAGACGCAATAGGCGTCTGCGCCTATCGTGCCGGCCATGGCTTGAAATCACGCGAAATCATTGCATAAACGCCACAGGAAAGTGCTATCGTTGTGCGAGACAATGGCCGATACTGGCAATCTATACCGATGAGCAACTCTGGAGTCCCATGACCACCGCCACCATTTTGCAACAGTCGCACAAGAACAAGGCCTTCACGACACTGCTGGCCTTCCTGCTGGGCATGCTGGGCGCGCACCGCTTCTACCTGCATGGCGCCAAAGACCGCTGGGGCTGGCTCCACCTGGCCGCCCTGCCCGCCGCCTTGCTGCTGCGCCAACTGCTTCCCGAGGCCGACTGGTTTTACCAGATATTGCCGCTGACCCTGTCCGCCCTGGTCGGCTTCCTGGAGGCGCTGGTGCTGGGCTTGATGCCGGACGACAAATGGGACGCGCGCTACAACGCCGCCTCGGGCCGCCTGTCGGACACGGGCTGGCCCCTGGCCGTGGTGCTGGTCGCTACCTTGATGCTAGGCGCGGGCGTGCTGATCGCCACCATGGCGCGCCTGTTCGACTTGCTGTACACGGGCGGCGCCTACGGTTAATTTCAGTTTAAAAACAACATCAAATCACTTGCATCAGGCCCACATGTAAGTGTTGGTAAGCAATCATGATTTTCCCCTATACTGCATTCACAATGCCAACATTACTGGCACATTCCACACCCCCTAGGAGAAGATCATGATTCGTCGCCCACTCATCCTCGCAGTCGCCATCACGGCCCTGTTCAGCACCTCCGCCTTCGCGCAAAACCTGTCGCCGAAGGCGCAGTACACCTACGATACGAAACAGGCCAGCACGCGCTATGCGGACGACAAGAAATTGTGCACAGAAGAAACCAGCTCAAAAGCCCGCATGCAATGCCTGCGCGACGCCAAGAGCGAATACGACCAGGCCATCATCAACGCCAAGGCCGCACAGAAAGCGGGCAATTCCTACGCCAGCCAGCCTTCCAAGCAGCCACAACACCAGATCTGCGCCGATTGCGGCAAGGTGCTGGCAGTCAACGTCACTGAAAAAGCGGGCGAAGGCGGCGCCCTGGGCATGATAGGCGGCGGCGTGGCCGGCGCCCTGCTGGGCCGCCAGGTGGGCGGCGGACGCGGCAAGGACCTGGCCACCCTGGCCGCCGCCGCTGGCGGCGCCTATGCAGGCAAGCAAGTCGAAGGCCACATGAAAAACAGCAAGGTGTGGACCGTCACCGTGCAGTATGAGACGGGCGCCAAGGCGGATTTTGCGTTTGACCAGGATCCAGGGCTGCAGTCGGGGGATTTGGTGCGCAATTCCGGCAATGGCATCGCCAGAAGGTAAGCTGAACCCAAAAGCAAGGACTGGGGTCGGACCCTGAGGGTCCGACCCCAGCATTTGCAGTTGGGTTGGTTAAGCTTAAAACTGCTCTTCCGACAAGGCCATCACACCGGCGCTGCCATCGATGATGGTGGCGCGCAAGCCCGGTGCCTGCGACAGGATGTGGTCGGCAAAGAAGCGCGCAGTGGCGATTTTTGCCTTGTAGAACGAGGCGTCGCCGCCGCCCTCTCCCAGCCTTTGCTGTGCCACCACGGCCGCGCGCGCCATTTGCCAGCCGCCCAGCACGATGCCGGCCAGCTTCAGGTACGGCACGCTGCCCGCGAACACGGCCTTGATGTCCGTCTTCATGTTCGCCACCACATACTCCACCACCGCTTCCAGCGCGGCGCTGCCTTCGGCCAGGTGGCGCTGCATGGCCTGGAAATCGGCACCGGTCAGCTCGCCCAGCTGGGCTTCCGTGGCGCGCACCTGGGCGATGATGGCTTTCGCCACGGCGCCGCCGTCGCGCACCGTCTTGCGGCCCACGAGGTCGTTCGCCTGGATGGCCGTCGTGCCTTCGTAAATGGTGAGAATCTTGGCGTCGCGGTAATGCTGGGCGGCGCCTGTTTCTTCAATGAAACCCATGCCGCCATGCACTTGCACGCCGTCGCGCGTGACATCCTGCGACATTTCCGTGGCCCAACCCTTGATGACGGGCACCAGGTATTCATAGGTGGCCAGGCTTTCCGCGCGCACTTCGGCATCAGGATGGTGGTGCGCCACGTCGCTGATGGCCGCGCCCACGTAGGCCAGCGCGCGCGCCGCCTCCGTCTGCGAGCGCATCGACATCAGCATGCGGCGCACGTCCGGGTGGTGGATGATGGACACCGGACCGGCGGAACCGGCCAGGTCGCGCGACTGCACGCGGTCCTTGGCGAACGCCACGGCCTGCTGGTAGGCGCGCTCGGCCAGACCGATGCCTTGCAAGCCCACGCCGAAGCGGGCCGCGTTCATCATGATGAACATGTATTCGAGACCGCGGTTTTCCTCGCCCACCAGGGTGCCGATGGCGCCGCCATGGTCGCCGAACTGCAGCACGGCCGTCGGGCTGGCCTTGATGCCCAGCTTGTGCTCGATCGACACGCAATGCGCGTCGTTGCGCTCGCCCAGGCTGCCGTCGGCGTTGACGAGGAATTTCGGCACGATGAACAGCGAAATGCCTTTCACGCCAGCGGGCGCGTCCGGCGTGCGCGCCAGCACCAGGTGGACGATGTTTTCCGCCATGTCGTGCTCGCCGTAGGTGATAAAAATCTTCGTGCCGAAGACTTTATAGGTACCGTCGCCCTGCGGCACGGCGCGCGTGCGCACGGCCGCCAGGTCGGACCCCGCTTGCGGCTCCGTCAGGTTCATGGTGCCCGTCCACTTGCCGGACACCAGGTTTTCCAGGTAGACCGCCTTTTGCTCGTCGCTGCCGGCCGTCAGCAGCGCTTCGATGGCGCCATCCGACAGCAGGGCGACCAAAGCGAACGAGATGCTGGCCGAGTTGAGCATTTCGATGCACGGTGTCGCCAGCAGCTTCGGTAAACCCTGGCCGCCGAACTGCGTCGGATGCTGCACGCCCTGCCAGCCCGCTTCGCCATACGCCTTGAAGGCTTCCTTGAAGCCCTTTGACGTCGTGACCTGGCCGTCGTGCCAGAAACTCGGCTCCTTGTCGCTGGGCCAGTTCAGGGGGGCCACCACGGCGCCGCAGAATTTGGCGTTCTCTTCCAGCACGGCTTCGGCCGTGTCGGGCGTCGCGTCTTCGCAGCCAGGCAAAGTGTGGATTTCGGCGAGGCCGGCCAGTTCGTTCATGACGAACAACATGTCTTTCAGCGGGGCTTGATAGCTCATCTATTTCTCCAAGAAAAAAGCCACGCACGGCTCGCCGTGTGGGGCGGGCCGGCGTGGCTCTGTCAGTAACAAAACCGGAAGGGGTGTGACTTAACCCAGTTCTTTGACCAGTTGCGGCACGATCTCGAACAGATCGCCCACGATGCCGTAGTCGGCCACGGCAAAGATCGGCGCTTCCGGATCCTTGTTGATGGCGACGATGGTTTTCGAGTCTTTCATGCCGGCCAGATGCTGGATCGCGCCCGAGATACCGACGGCGATGTACAGCGATGGCGCGACGATCTTGCCCGTCTGGCCCACTTGCCAGTCGTTCGGCACGAAGCCGGCGTCAACGGCGGCGCGCGAAGCACCCATGGCGGCGCCCAGCTTGTCGGCCAGCGGTTCCAGGATGTGGAAGTTCTCGGCCGAACCCATGCCACGGCCACCGGACACGATGATTTTCGCGGCGGTCAGTTCAGGACGGTCGGACTTGGCCAGTTCGCGGCCCACGAAAGTGGACTTGCCATTGTCGCCAACGGCGGCGACGGTTTCGGTGGCAGCCGAACCGCCGGTGGCAGCGGCGGCGTCGAAACCGGTGGTGCGCACGGTGATGACCTTGACCTTGTCGCCAGATTGCACGGTGGCAATGGCGTTACCGGCGTAGATCGGGCGCTCGAACGTGTCAGGCGAATCGACCTTGGTGATTTCCGAGATTTGCGCCACGTCCAGCTTGGCAGCGACGCGCGGCAGAATGTTCTTGCCGTAAGCGGTGGCTGGCGCCAGGATGTGGCTGTAGTTGCCGGCGATGGCCAGCACTTGCTCGGCCACGTTTTCGGCCAGGCCGTCGGCGAAATAGGGCGCGTCGGCCACGATGACTTTCGTCACGCCGGCGATTTGCGCTGCGGCAGCGGCGGCAGCCGAGGCGTTCGAACCTGCGACCAGTACGTGCACGTCGCCGCCGCACTGGGCGGCCGCGGTCACGGTGTGGTGGGTGCTACCCTTTAAGGTAGCGTTGTCGTGTTCAGCAATAACTAATGCGACCATGATGATTCCTAGTAATGTGCAAGTGCCGGGGGTCGGACCTTCCAGGTCTGACCCCAGTTTTTGTCTTGGGGTATGTTTAAATAACCTTGGCTTCGGTACGCAGCTTGGCGACCAAGGTGGCAACGTCCGGGACCTTGATGCCGGCCGAGCGCTTGGCTGGCTCGACGACTTTCAGGGTCTTCAGGCGTGGCGCGACATCGATGCCCAGGTCTTCCGGCTTGACGGTCTCGAGCGGCTTTTTCTTGGCCTTCATGATGTTCGGCAAAGTCACATAGCGTGGCTCGTTCAGGCGCAGGTCGGTGGTGATGATCGCTGGCAAAGTCAATGCCAGGGTTTCCAGGCCGCCGTCAACTTCGCGCGTGACGGTGACTTTGCCGTCTTCCAGCACGACTTTCGAGGCGAACGTGGCTTGCGGCCAACCCAGCAGGGCAGCGAGCATCTGGCCCGTCTGGTTGCTGTCGTCATCGATGGCTTGCTTGCCCAGGATGATCAGTTGCGGCTGCTCTTTCTCGGCCAGGGCTTTCACCAGCTTGGCGACGGCCAGCGGTTCCAGTTCGGTCGTCGTTTCCACCAGGATGCCGCGGTCGGCGCCGATGGCCATGGCCGTGCGCAGGGTTTCCTGGCACTGCGTCACGCCGCAGGAGATGGCGACCACTTCCGTGACCTTGCCGGCTTCTTTCAGGCGCATCGCTTCTTCCAGAGCGATCTCATCGAAAGGGTTCATCGACATTTTGACGTTGGCGGTATCGACGCCAGTGCCGTCGCTCTTGACGCGGACTTTGACGTTATAGTCGACCACGCGTTTGACGGGTACCAAGACTTTCATAGCTATGCCTTTGGGAAATTATAAAAATGACGGATCAAGTGCTGATTGTGCGTTCGATTATAAGAGAAATTTGAATCCTGAACCGAATTTAAGCACGATCGTGCGATTTTTTGTTAGAGCAATCCATCTAAACTGTCCAGCTTCGGGGATTTCAGGGGAGTCTGCCGCTACGCTGCAGGGCAGCAAAAGGGCGCGAAAGTGACGCAAAAGCGCGGTACGGCAAGGTATCAAGCAGGCCGCGCCACGGCGGCCCCGGCTGGCAGAATTATTTGCGTTGCATCAGGAAGACGAATTCGGTACCCGTCTGCACATGCGACAGCAGGGCATTGCCCGTTTGCTTGGCGAAAGCCTGAAAGTCGCGCACGGAACCGGGATCGGTTGCCATGATGCGCAGCACTTCCCCGCTCTGCAGCTCTGACAAAGCCTTTTTCGCCTTCAGAATCGGCAACGGGCAATTCAAGCCGCGCGCGTCGAGTTCTTTGTGAAATTCCATAATCTCGGTATCAAGTAGTGTGTCGCTCATCATCAATATCCCACCATTGTTTTGTTGTACTGATTTTCGACATACTACTCTAAATCAGGGGCATTGACGCGCTGCACCAAAATAGTTCATCGGCTGTTGTGGGGTCACAACGGGATTCCACACGGCAAAACGGCCCGCAAACATCGTCTGCGGGCCGTTTTCAAGGGGCTATGGGGCGCAAACCCCGCATATCCTCTAGCTTACGCCTGTGTGGCACGTTCGCCGACCCAGGCCGGTACGCCGGCCAGGGCGTTCGCCAGGCCGCTCGGATCGGTGCCGCCCGCCTGCGCCATATCGGGGCGTCCGCCGCCTTTTCCGCCCACTTGCTGTGCAACGAAGTTCACCAGCTCGCCCGCTTTGACCCGGGAAGTCGCGTCGGCCGTGACGCCGGCGATCAGGCTGACCTTGCCGTCAGCCACGCTGGCCAGCACGATGGCGGCCGTTTTCAGCTTGTCCTTGAGCTTGTCCATGGTTTCGCGCAGACGGGCAACGTCGGCGCCGTCCAGCACGGCGGCCAGCACCTTGATGCCATTGACATCGACGGCTTGCGTGACCAGCTCATCGCCCTGGCCCGACGCCAGTTTCGATTTCAGCGCGGCCAGTTCCTTCTCCAGCGCCTTCACATGATCCTGCACCTGTCCGATACGGGCAGTCAGCTCTTCCGGCTGCGCCTTCAGCGCTTGCGCCGCTTCGACCAGGCGGCGGTTAATCGTTTGCACCAGCGCCAGCGCGCCCTCGCCCGTCACCGCTTCCACGCGGCGGATGCCGGCGGCCACGCCGCTTTCGGCGATGATCTTGAACAGGCCGATATCGCCCGTGCGCTGCACGTGGACGCCGCCGCACAGCTCTTTCGAGCTGCCGATGTCGAGCACGCGCACTTCGTCGCCGTATTTCTCGCCGAACAGGGCCATCGCGCCATGCTTGACGGCATCGTCAAACGACATCAAATGGGCTTGCGTGGCGCGGTTTTCCAGGATCTCTTTATTGACGATGGTTTCCACGGCGGCGATCTGTTCCGCCGTCATCGGCGCATGGTGGCTGAAGTCGAAACGGGTTTTGTCCGGATCGACCAGCGAGCCCTTTTGCGCCACGTGGCTGCCCAGCACTTCGCGCAAGGCCTTGTGCATCAAGTGCGTGGCCGAGTGGTTGCGGATGGTGCGCGCGCGCTTGGCCGTGTCGACTTGCGCCGAGACGGCGTCGCCCACGCTCAAGGTGCCCGATTCCAGCACGCCGTGGTGGCCGAACACGTCAGCCTGGATTTTCAGCGTGTCGCTGACGGCAAAGCTGCCGGCGCCCGCGGCGATCACGCCCTGGTCGCCCACCTGGCCGCCCGATTCCGCATAGAACGGCGTGGTGTCGAGCACGACGATGCCCGTGTCACCGGCTTTCAGTTCCTGCACCGGCGTGCCGGCCGCGTACAGCGCCACGACCTTGCTGCTGAACGTCAATTGATCGTAGCCGACGAATTTGTTTTTCTCGCCCGTGTACTCGACCTTGCTGTCCTTGTGCGTCTTGCCGCCCTTGCGCGACAGTTCCTGGCTTTCTTTCAGGGCCGCGTCGTAGCCCACCTGGTCGAACGTGATGTTGCGTTCGCGGCAGATGTCGGCCGTCAGGTCCGGCGGGAAGCCGTAGGTTTCGTACAAGGTAAAAGCGGTGGCGCCGTCGATGCCCGTGGCATCCTTGGCCAGCTGCGCTTCCAGCACTTTCATGCCCGTTTCCAGGGTTTCGCCGAAACGCTCTTCCTCGGCTTTCAGCATGTTGGCGACGTTGTCTTTCGCTTCTTCCAGCTCCGGATAGGCGCCGCCCATCTCGATGGCCAGGTCGGCCACCAGCTTGTAGAAGAACGGTTTCGTCTGGCCCAGCTTGTGGCCATGGCGCAGGGCGCGGCGGATGATGCGGCGCAAGACATACGCGCGGCCTTCGCTGCCCGGGATGATGCCGTCGACGATCATGAAGGCGGCGGCGCGGATGTGGTCGGCGATCACGCGCAGCGACTTGTTTTCCAGGTCCGTGGCGCCCGTTTCGCGCGCGGCGGCGCGGATCAAATGCTGGAACAGGTCGATTTCATAGTTCGAATGCACATGCTGCAGCACGGCGGCCAGGCGCTCCATGCCCATGCCCGTGTCGACGCACGGCTTCGGCAGCTTGTGCATGACGCCCGCTTCGTCGCGGTTGAACTGCATGAACACCAGATTCCAGATTTCAATGAAGCGGTCGCCATCTTCGTCCGGCGAGCCCGGCGGGCCGCCAGGAATGTCGGCGCCGTGGTCGTAGAAGATTTCCGTGCATGGACCGCATGGGCCCGTGTCAGCCATCTGCCAGAAATTGTCCGAAGCGTAGCGCGCACCCTTGTTGTCGCCGATGCGGATGATGCGCTCGGTTGGGACGCCGATTTCCTTCGCCCAGATGTCGTACGCTTCGTCATCCTCGATGTACACGGTGACCGTCAGCTTGTCAGCCGGCAAGCCATACACCTTGGTCAGCAGTTCCCACGCGTATTGAATCGCGTCGCGCTTGAAATAGTCGCCGAAGCTGAAGTTGCCCAGCATTTCAAAGAAAGTATGGTGGCGCGCCGTATAGCCGACGTTTTCCAGATCGTTGTGCTTGCCGCCAGCGCGCACGCAGCGCTGCACCGAGGTGGCGCGCGTGTACGGGCGGCTGTCCGTGCCCGTAAACACATCCTTGAATTGCACCATGCCGCTGTTCGTCAACAGCAAGGTCGGATCGTTGCCTGGCACCAGGGAGCTGGAACGGACGATGGAATGGCCCTTGGATTCGAAAAATTTGAGGAACTTGTCGCGGATTTCAGATGATTTCATGTTTTTTTGGCAAAAAGTGGCGGCAGCTTTAAAGGGAAGATTATACGTGATATGGGGTGCGGCAATGACGGCTGGCCAGGGCATTGTTGCGCCCGTGCCAACACGAAGGGCTGGACCGCTCAGGCCGGGTCGTGGCCGCTGGCGCAGGCGTGCACAGTGGTGGCAACGGCGGCTCTCCCCGCTGCGGCCGTGGCGCCGGCGGCGGCATTGCAATCGGCGCAGCGGCCGTACAGAGTCAATTCGTGGCGCTCGACGACAAAGCCTTGCGGCGCCATGCGTTTCAAGTCGCCCGGGCAATCATGCACGTCGAACACGCGCTGGCACGTGGTGCACTGGAAATGGTGGTGGTGGTGATTGGCGGCCGTGTTCGACTCATAGCGCGGGTTTTCGCCCGGCAAGGTCACCACGTGCACCTTTTCTTCCAGCACCAGCGATTTTAAATTGCGGTAAACGGTGGCGATGCCCAGCTGCGTCACCTGCAAGCTGGCCTGTTCGAGGATTTCCTGCGCCGACAGGGGGCGCTGGGCCGACTCGATGGCGGCTTGAATAGCGGTTTTTTGACGTGTTGTGCGTTCCATAGCCGACAGAATACACCATCCGCCTGCATCCACCGCCCGGAAAAACTGTCACACAGTAATGATAATGGGTTATCATTATCATCTTCTGGCAGCCAACCCATACGGCAATGGCCTGCCCCAACCCCGCCACCACCGATAGCGAATAAGGAATTCTTGCCCATGTCCGTCCGTCCTCAACAACCCACTCCCCTCGCGCTGGCCATCATGCTGGCCTTTGCCACCCCTGCCAGCGCCCTGGCGCAGCAAACAGCCACCTTGCCTGCCGTCACCGTTTCGGCCAGCGCCCTGGCCTTGGGCAGCGACGACATGAGCACGCCAGTGACCGTACTGGAAGGCGAAGCACTGGTGCTGGCAAGGGCTGCGACCCTGGGCGAAACCCTGGCGGGACAGCCCGGCATCACGTCCAGCCATTTCGGCGCCGGCGCCAGCCGTCCCATCATCCGCGGCATGGATGGCCCGCGCGTCAAGGTGCTGTCCGATGGCGCCGAAGTGCAGGATGCGTCGACCATCAGCCCCGACCATGCTGTCGCGGCCGAACCAATGCTGTCGGAACAGATTGAAGTCTTGCGCGGCCCGTCCGCGCTGGCCTACGGCGGCGGCGCCGTCGGCGGCGTCGTCAACGTGATCGACAAGAAAATCCCCACCCGCGTACCGGCGAAAGGTGTTGAAGGCAGCGCGGAAGTGCGCGCCAACTCGGCGGCGCGCGAAAAGGCGGGTGCCTTTGAAGTGACTGGCGGCTCCGGCAACATCGCTGTCCACGCGGAAGGCGTCAAGCGCGATGCGAAAGAATACAAGGTCGGCAGCGGCTGGGAAGGCGGCTCCAAGGTGGCCGGCAGCTACAACAAGACGGACACGGGCAGCGTGGGCGTGTCGTGGGTGGGTCAACGCGGCTTCCTGGGCCTGGCCTTCACCAGCCAGCATGCGGAATACGGCTTGCCGGGCCACAACCACGAATTCGAGAGCTGCCACCCGCACGGCGCGCACCTGCATTGCGGCGGCCACGACGGCCACGACCACGGCGCTGAAGAGGAACATGAGCACGAGCACGGCAGCGTGCCCTACGTGAAGCTGAAAAGCGAGCGCTGGGATGTGCGCGGCGAATTGCGCGATCCCGTGCCCGGCTTCGCCAAGCTGCGCCTGCGCGCCGCGTTCACCGACTACAAGCACGACGAAATCGAAGGCACGCAAATCGCCACCACGTTCAAGAACAAGGGCCACGATGCGCGCCTGGAAATGGAACACCATCCCGTCTTCGGCTGGCGCGGCGTGGTGGGCCTGCAAACGTCGAAGCGCGATTTCTCGGCCCTGGGCGAGGAAGCATACGTGGCGCCGACGGTAACGAAGAAACACGCAGCCTTCCTGGTGGAGGAATACAAGCTCGACCAATGGCGCTTCGAAGCGGGCTTGCGCCATGAATGGCAAGACATCGCGGTCGACAGCGCCACCCTGCAGGACCGCAGCGCCAAGGGCACCTCGATCTCGCTGGGCGCCGTGTGGAAATTCGCGCCGCAGTATTCGCTCGGTTCGACCATTTCCCGCACGCACCGTTTGCCCAGCGCCGAGGAACTGTATGCGCACGGCGTGCACATGGCCACGGCCACGTATGAGCTGGGCAACCAAAACCTGGGCAAGGAAACGTCGAACAATATCGACTTGACCCTGCGCAAATATGCGGGCGCCACGACCTTCTCGGCCAGCGCCTACCGCAACAAGGTCGACAACTACATCTTCGGCTCCACGCTGGACAACCACGAAGGCTTCCAGCTGATCCAGTACGCCCAGCGCGACGCCACGTTTACGGGCGTCGAAGGCCAGATCCGCCAGCAGCTGAACCCGATGTTCGGCGCCAGCGTGTTCGGCGATTACGTCAGGGCCAAGCTGGCCGACGGTGGTGGCAACTTGCCACGCATCCCCGCCCAGCGCGTCGGCGTGAAGTTTGACGCCAGCTGGCAAGCGTGGAGCGGCGTGGCCGAGTTCTACCGCGTGGGCAAGCAAGACAAGGTCGCCGCGTTCGAAACGGCAACCCCGGGCTACAACATGCTCAATCTGTCCGCCAACTACGACACGCGCATCGGCACCACGCCCGCCCAGTTCTACATCAAGGCGAACAACCTGACGAATGAACTGGCGTACAGCCATACCTCGTTCATCAAGAACGCGGCGCCGTTGATGGGGCGCAACTTGACTGTGGGAATGCGCGTGACCTTCTAAGCTGTTTGAAACGTAGGTCGGCTTAGCGCGCACGCGCGTAAGCCGACAACACCAATAACGTCAACAATATTGTCGGATTAGCGGGACTTTGCCCCGCTAATCCGACCTACGCCATGGATGGAATAATATCTATCCGGTCCGTGCAAAACCCATCCACGCCCCAGGCCAGCAGCTCGCTGGCCCGTTCCGGGGTATTGACGGTGTAGCAAAACAGCCCGTATCCCGCCTCCTTGACCTCGCGCGCCAGTTCCGGCGTCAGTTGCTGGTGGTCGCAATGGAGCGCCACCACGCCCAGTTCCTGCGCCATGCGCGCCCAGTCAGCGGGAATGGCTTCGACCAGCCAGCCTCGTGCCAGTTCCGGTGCCGCCTGGCGTGCCGCTTCCAGTGCGACGATGCTGAACGACGATAGCAGCGGCAATAACTCTCCAGCAGCAATTTCCTTCGCGAAATAATCGCGCGTGGCCCGCGCCACCGCCGCACCCGTGGGCACGTCAACGCCGGGCGCCGGCTTGATTTCGATATTCATCCAGATGCGCTGCGCCTTGCAATACGCCACGACGGCGTCAAACGTGGGCACGCCCTCGCCCGCAAACTGCGGGCCGAACCAGGCGCCCGCTTCCATCGCGCCCAGCTGCGCGGCCGTGTAGTCGCTGACGGCGCCGCTGCCGGCCACCGTGCGGCCCAGTTCGGGATCGTGCACGACGACGGGCACGCCGTCGGACGCCAGCATGACGTCGAATTCCACGGCGCGGTAGCCGTAGGCGAGGCCGCAGCGCAGGGCGGCCAGGGTGTTTTCAGGCGCCAGGGTGCCGCCGCCGCGGTGCGCCAGGGTGCGTGGATAGGGCCACATGGTGTTCCTTTATCATGATGAAGTTGTCGATGAGGACGTCTTGCCATCATCGCGTGCAAGCGCCACCATGTAAAGGACGCGATCAGGCGATTGGCGCCGTCACCGCCCGGTTTCGTCGCAGTGCCATTGCGTCCGCATGCAGAGCCGCCCATAATTGTCGCATTGCCAACCCAAACGTCCACCAGAAAGCGGTCCCGCATGCACACCACCGATACCGTCCCGCGCAAGACGGGCTTTCCCTACCGGCGCCTGCTGGCCGATGCCCGTTATGCGCTGCTGCTCAATGTGCTGTGCGCGCTCTTCGTCACCTTCGTGCTGAGCGGCGGGCAAAGCTTCTGGCTCAACCTGCTGGCCTCGATGTGCATCGGCGGCATCGTCTTCCTGCTCATCGACGGTATCCGCCTGGCATGGTGGGGCGAACATCGGCGCGCCCCGTTGCTGCCGTTCAGCATCCTCGTCATCGTCAGTGCCGCCGTGGCGCAGGTGGCCGGCACCATGCTGTTCGGCTGGCTCGCAAATATCGACGTTCCCGCGCCCATCTCCATGTCGTCACGCAATGTCGGCATGACGGTGTTCACCTTGGCGGCGGCGGGAGCGGCCATCCTGTTCTTTGGCAGCCGCGAAAAAATCGCCCGCCTGCAAATGGAGGCGGCCCAGGAAAAAGCCCGCGCCGAATCCGTGGCGCGCCAGGCCATGCAGGCCCAGCTGCAATTGCTGCAGGCGCAGATCGAACCACACATGCTGTTCAACACCTTGGCCAACCTGCAGGGCCTGATCAGCCTTGATCCGGACCGCGCCCAACTGCTGCTCGATCAGTTGATCCAGTATTTGCGCGCCACCCTCTCTTCCTCGCGCGCCGGGTCCACCACCCTGGAGCAGGAGTTTTCCTTGATGCGCGCCTACCTGGGCCTGATGTCGATCCGCATGGGCGCGCGCCTGCGCTTTACGCTGGACTTGCCCGAGGCCTTGCGCGATATCAAAGTGCCGCCCATGCTGCTGCAGCCGCTGGTGGAAAACGCCATCCAGCACGGCCTGGAACCGAAGATCGAAGGCGGCCATATCCACGTGCAGGCGTCCACGGACGCTGGCGTCCTCATTCTGACCGTCAGCGATGATGGCCTGGGCCTTGGACATCCGGGCCAGACCAAGGGCACGCAGCTGGGCGTGGCGAATATCCGCGAACGCCTGCGCGGCATGCATGGCGATGCCGCCAGCCTGTCGCTGGCCGCCAACCATCCGGCAGGCGCGATCGCCCGCCTGACACTCCCCCTTCCACCCACCATCACGAGTCCCCTCGCATGAGCCACCACACCCCGCGCGCCCTGATCGCCGAAGACGAACCCATCCTTGCCGCCGCCCTCGCGCACGCCTTGCAGCGGTTGTGGCCGGAACTCGACATTGTCGCCACCTGCCCCAACGGCGTGGAAGCCTTGCGGCAAGGCCTGGCGCTGCAGCCCGACATCCTCTTTCTCGACATCAAGATGCCAGGCAAGACGGGCCTGGAAGCGGCCGAAGAACTGGCGGAGCAGTGGCCGGACGGCGTTCCATTTCCGCACATCGTGTTCGTCACCGCCTACGATGAATACGCGCTGGCCGCCTTCGAGCATGCGGCCGCCGATTACGTGCTAAAACCCGTCAACGATGCGCGCCTGGGCAAGACGGTGGAACGCCTGCAGCAGCGCCTGCGCGACAGCGGCAGCGGTACAACAACAGCAACCCCAGCGCCAGCCGCCACGCTGGCGCCCATGGCGGCGATGAAAACAACAGCCGCCAGCGACGACAACCTGGCCCGCCTGCTAAGCCAGCTACAAGCCATGCTGCCACCGGCCCCGCGCCTGCACATGATACGGGCCGCCGTCGGCAACAGCGTGCGCATGATCGCGCTGGCCGACGTCGTGTATTTCGAAGCGCTGGACAAATACATCAACGTCGTGTGCCAGGACAGCGAAGCGCTGATACGCACGAGCCTGAAGGAACTCTTGCCCCAGCTGGACCCGCAACAATTCTGGCAAATCCACCGGGGCACCATCGTCAACGCCAGCGCCATCGCCACGGCCGTGCGCGACGACGCGGGCAAGCTGTCACTGACCCTGCGCCAGCATCCGGCGCAGCTGCGCGTCAGTCCCTTGTATGCCCATCTGTTCCGGCAGATGTAGCTAATGCAACTGGTGCTTTAAGTCAGACAGTTCATCGTGCACCTTGAGCACGGCGCTCTTCATTTCCGGCGTCACGCTGGTCGCCGTGCCGCAGGCCCGCTTGGCGCGGTCGCCCAGCGATTCCATCTGGTCGACGGCCTGGCGGATGCGCGCATCGTCTTGCGTGTCGATGGCTTGCCGCACGGCGCTCTTTTGCTGGTCCAGCTGGTTGATGCAATCCTTCAAGTCCATCGGCATGCCCTGCTGCTTGCCGCACAGCTGGGCCGCTTGGCCGATCGCGTGTTCGATGGCGCCAAAGCGCCGTGCCACTTCCTTTACCTGCATCATGATGTGTCCTCCCATGCTATCTGGAGTTGGATCGTCAGGCCGATCCAGGGTTCCCCATCACCCGCCACGGCATTGAAATTTCCATGAGGCACTTTTTTTGTAAGCGCTTGTGACATTTTAGATAATGATCAAATACCTCGGATACATTGGCGTACCTGAACCACCATGCCCTCCATGACCTCCTTGCCCCCCCTGCCCCGCCGCGCTCCCGGCCTGCTGCTGATCGTCCTGCTGCACGCGGGGCTGGCCTATGTCATCCTGCAGTCGCGGCCCCGCCTTGCCCTTGACGAGCACCTGCCGCAAGGTCCGGCCATCACCTGGCTGCGCCACACGCTCCCGGCGCCGCCCAAGCCCCTGCCCAGCATCAAACCAGCCGCCGCGCGCCCGCCGCGCCAGCCAATGGCGGCGCCCGTCAGCCGCCCCCTGCCCGCCGCCCCCACCGTCGAGCAGGCGCCAGCGCCTGTAATGCCGGAAGCGATCACGGCACCGCCAGCGCCCAGCGCGGCCGACATCCTGGCGCAAGCCAAACGCGACGTGGGCAAGATCGACAAGGATTTGCGCAAGGAATTCCCCCAACGGGGCGGGGAGAAATTCGACGACACGGGCTTCAAGCGCATGCAGCAAGGGTTTGCCGAGGCCTACGCGGCCGTGCCGCCGAAATGGTACGAGGCATCGAAAATCGAGGAAGTGGGCGCGAATGCGGCCAAGGGCAGCCACACCTACAAGATCACCAGCGCGCTGGGCACCTTGTGCGTGACCACGGGCGCAGGCAGGAATGGGGAAACGATGATCGGCAACTGCCCCAAATAGCCGCTCAGCCCACCGCTTCGCGCGCGCCCAGCGGCTGCAAGTGGCGCAGGCGCAAGGCAATCAGCACGCCGCCGCCCAGGCACAGGCCCAGCATGATGATCACGCCCGTCCAGCCATCGAAGCCCCACATCATGCCCGAGGCGGAACCGATCAGGCTCGATCCCAGGTAATAGAACAGCAGATAGAAGGCCGAAGCCAGCGCCTGCGGCGCGCGCGCGCGGCGGCTGACCCAGCTGCTGGCGATCGAATGCGAGGCAAAGAAACCGAAGGTGGCCAGCGCCATGCCGATGACGATCAGCGGCAGCGAATCGAACAGGGTCAATACAATGCCGGACAGCATCACCGACAGCATGATCCACAGCACGCCCCGGCGCCCCAGGCGGTCCACCAGGCGTCCCGCCCAGACGGAGCTGAAGATACCGATCAGGTACAGAAAGGCCAGCAAGCCGACCGTGCTCTGGCGCAAGTTGAACGGCGCGGCCAGCAGGCGGTAGCCGATGTAGTTATACAGGCTGACAAAACACCCCATCAGCAGGAACGCCAGGCAGAACAGCCACGGCAAGCCGCGGTCGGAAAAATGCTGTTTTATCGCGTGCGGCAGCGCATTCCAGCCACGGGTACTGGGCACGAAGTTTTTCGATGCGGGCAGGCTGCGCCAGAATTCCGCCGCCGCCAGCACGCCGGCCACTCCCAGCACGCCCAGGGCCCAGCGCCACGAGAGGAAATCGCTGAGCATGGAAGCGATCAAGCGTCCCGACATGCCGCCAAACGCGCTGCCGGCAATATACAAGCCCATCGACAGGCCCAGCGATGGCCCCTCGATTTCCTCGCCCAGGTAGGCCATGGCCACAGCCGGCATACCGCCCAGGGCAATGCCCAGCGCGGCGCGGATCGCCAGCAACTGCGCGTAATCCTGCGCGAAGGCGGACAAGATCGTCAATATCGCGGCGGAAAACATCGACGCCACCATCAAGGGCTTGCGGCCGATGCGGTCCGAGACGGCGCTGAGCAGCACCAGCGAGATGGCCAGCAAGCCGCTCGACACGGACAGCGACCAGCTGCTTTGCGCGGGCGTCAGGTGGAACTGCTGCGACAACAGCGGAAACAGCGGTTGTATGCAATACAGCAAGCTGAAGGTGGAAAAGCCGCCGAAGAACAGGGCGCGGTTGCTGCGCTTGAATTCAGCCGTCCCTTTGGCGATGGCCGAACGGGGAGCGGGAGCGGCAGGAGAAAGCACCGGGGTGGCGGCAGAGGCATAAGCGAGCGATGAATCAGACATGGCCGTGTTTCGGAAAGGAAGCGAGTTTTCATCTTAGGATTGCCAACTCATATCGTCCAATATATATTCAAGGCCCAACTCATACTTTTAAAATATTACTTATATGGAACTGCGCCACCTGCGTTACTTCGTCGCCGTCGCCGAAGAGCTGCACTTCACGCGCGCGGCCGAGCGCCTGCACATCGGCCAGCCGCCGCTGAGCCAGCAAATCCAGGCGCTGGAAGCGGAACTCGGTGCGCAGTTGTTCGAGCGCAACAAGCGCTCCGTGCGCCTGACGCAGGCGGGTGCGCTGTTTCTCGACGATGCGCGGCGCATCCTGGCCCTGTCGGAACAGGCGGCCGTGACGGCGCGCCGGGCGCAGCGGGGCGAAGCAGGCGAATTGCGCATCGGCTTTACGTTTTCCACGCCGTTTACGCCCTACTTCGCGACCGTCATCAACCGCTACCGCCAGCAATTCCCACACGTCACTTTGACCCTGCACGAAATGGCGACATTGCATCAGCTGGAAGCGATCAGTGGGCGAGCGATGGACCTGGGCTTCGTACGCCCGCCGGAAACGACGTACCCGGACGACATCCGCCTCACCGAATTGCGCCAGGACCCGCTGTTCCTCGTGCTGCCCGTCGCCCACGCGCTGGCGGCCAAGGACAGCATCGCGATTGCCGATATGGCGGGCGAAGGTTTTGTGATGTACCCAAGGGACGCGGGCACGGGGATTTATCCGCAGATCTTCCGCCTGTGCAAGGCGGCCGGATTCGTGCCGCAGGTAACGCAGGAAGCAGGCGAGGCATCGACCATCATCGGCCTGGTGGCGGCCGGCTGCGGCATTTCCGTGCTGCCCGCCTCGTTCGACCGCATCCGCATGGATGGCGTGTGCTACCGTCCCATCGCCGACCCGCAGGCGACCACCAGCTTGTTACTGGCACAACGGGAAGATGAGACGTCGCCGCTGGTGGCGGCGTTCGTGAAACTGGCCGAGGCAGCGGCGCTGGAAGGGGGAGCGTAGGTCGGATTAGCCCGTATGGCGTAATCCGACACTAGCGGTCACGAATAATCCGCGTCCAGCTCCGAACCCGCGTAATTCTCCAGGTCCTCGAACAGGCTTTTCATGCTGGCCCGCGTAAGGATCTTATGCACGACGGTGCAGCTGCGGCGGTAGGATTCTATGCGGTCGAGCAACACCGGGTGATGCTGCACGGGCACCTTGGCCACCAGGGCGGCCCAGCCTTCCTCGAAGTCGGGCTTGTTCTTGCGCACGGAACGCACGAAGCGTTCAAACTCCTTCTGCCCCGTGCGCGCCATGATGCGTCCGCCACCTTCGATGGCGAAGATGATGGCCACGGCAATCACACCCTCGGCATTCAGGTCGCTATCGCTGACGGGGCCGTTGTCGTGGTGGCGGCGCAGCCAGCTGGCCAGGCGCACCACGGCTTGCACTTCCTTGCGCTGTTGCAACTGCACCGCATACTTTTCATAGCCGGCCCAGTTCTGGTTCGGGTCGGCCTGGCAAATATCGATGAACAGCTCGCGCAAACGGCGCTGCAGGTAGACGGGGTCCTGGTCGTATTCACCGACGAGGGCATCTTCCGGCAGCTGCGACAATTCCTTGATCAGGCGAAAGCCCACCTGGAACGCGTGCTCGGCGCCGTGCTCGACGAGGAAATCGAGGGCGGCCTGGTCGCCTTCATGCGCGACGGCCTGCTCCAGGCCCAAGGACACGCCGCCCACCGTCAGGAACAGCGCTTTCTGGATGCCGTCGGCCGTGCGTTCATTCGTGAACTTCTCGGCCACCATGGCCGTGATGCCCGTCAACTCGTCAGCCAGGTCCAGCGCCGCATCCTCGCGCGGGTCGTTCGGCAACAGCTTGATGGCGCGCACCAGGCGCGGAAGATTCTCTACAACAATTGCTGGCAGCATTAGACGTTCCCTGCTTTCATTACGAGAAAATACCGGTGCCCAGGCTGCGGCGCGTGCTGGAACGCGGTGCGCTGCGCGTGCTCGGCACTTGCTTGCGCAGGCGGTACAGCAATTCCTTGGTACTGCGCTGCAACATGGTCGGTTCTTCGTCCGGGTCGTCCGAGTATTCGGCATCGGCCAGGTCGGCGCTGTGGCGGAAGTCGGGGAACAGTTCGAACAGCGAGCGGTCCCAGCCGTCTTCATTCGCTTGCGCCAGCTCGATGGCCAGCGGCACGACGTCGTTGTCGGACGAGGTCACGCCCGTCACATACGGTCCCTTGATGACGATTTCGCCCGCCACTTCGAGGATTTCCTTCGGCGCCATCGAGAACAGGATGGCGAACGCGGTGGCGCCCCAGTCGGTGGCGGACGCTTCGAGCAGCAGCTCGCGGCGGCGCTCGGCGTCGTCGGTGGAAAACACCACGCCGTGGATGTGCGCGAACAGCGACTCGGCGATGCGTTCAGGATCATCTTCGATCTGGTCGTCGCTCCAGGTGGCGGCGATGAAAGCCAGGCTGTCGGCCCAGGCTTTCGGCGGCACCAGCAAGGTCGCCAGCGACATCTTGCCGCCGTCGAAGCCGGCCAGGTGCAGGGCCGTTACTTGCGGCGGGATGGCATTCAGCACTTCCACCACGGCAAGATCGCCGTACTGGTCGGCCGCATCGGCAAACGCCTGCTCGGCATGGCCCAGCGAACCGGACAGCACCAGTTCCATGACCTGCTTGGTCAGCGCGGGCAGGTTGCTTTTTTGATCATCCTTGTTATCGGCCATGGTCATCTCCATCCTGGTCAAACATCTGGGCGAAATCGTCGGTGGCTTCGTCGTCATCCATCTCGTCGTCGCCGTCGTCATTGGCCGCCAGCTGGTCGAGCGACTGGTCGTCGTCGTCCCACAGGCGCGGGTTCTTGTGCAAAAAGGCCGTGATGATGGCCTGGCGCGCCAGGTCGGGGAAGCTCTCTTCGATGGCGGCATACATCTTCGCCGCTTCCGGCGCGGCGCAGGCAGCCATGGAAAACACGCGGGCCGGGTCGCCGAACTCGTAGTCTTCGCTTTCGGCCAGCAAGCCCTTCGGGTCGCTGAAGGTGATGTGGTCGACCAGCGCGAAGGCCAGCATGTTCACGTCTTCGATGCCGCCGCCGCTGGCGTACTCGCTCACCAGCGCGTCGACCATGCTTTTATAGTTCTTGCGGTTTGGCGGGTCGCCGAGGATGCCGTCGATCTGGCCTTCCAGCTCGCGCGACTGGTACGCGAATTCAGGGTGTACTCTTCTCATGCTGTGCTTTCCAATGTGATGCGCGGCGCTGTTATCGACATCAAAGCGCCGTTGTTGTTGTTTTCAAGTAATTCAAGCCGGCTCATGCTGGCCGCGTCGATTTAATCGGCAGGTAATACCGTGCCGTGCAGGCGGAACACGCCGCACCACAGGGCATACGCTTCCGCTTCCGGATCGATGATAATGCGGTGGTTCACGCTCTGGTCGTATTCGGCGCGCTTGGCCGGGTCGGCCAGGATTTCATACGCCTTGGTGACGCTCTTGAAGCGTGCCTCGGCGCCGGGGGCCTGGTTGCGGTCGGGGTGGAAGCGCATGGCCAGCGAACGGTAAACCTTCTTGATTTCATCGTCGCTGGCATTGGGCGCGACACCGAGGACGTTATATAAATTTTCCATAAATGGCTCCGGGGTCACGTTTTGTTTGCTAATTAAAGGCAGATTATCCTATAGAACGGCGCCCGCGTCGCTTGCATGCTGGGATATGGGGGCAAATACGTGCTTATAAAGCGCTTGCGGTACGGTAAAATGCTTTTTACTGTCACTCTTCCGCATTGATCAATGAGCAACGATAAACCGAATACCGCCGCGCCAGCGCTGGCGCCCAATTTCTTGCGTAACATCATCGAAGCCGACCTGGCTGCCGGCGCGCACGTACGTCCCGGCCTGCCCCAGGTGATCACGCGTTTCCCGCCGGAGCCGAACGGCTACCTGCACGTGGGCCACGCCAAGTCGATCTGCGTCAACTTCGGCCTGGCGCGCGATTACGCCGGCCAGTGCAACCTGCGCTTCGACGACACCAATCCGGCGAAGGAAGAGCAGGAATACGTCGACACCATCATGGACAGCGTGAAATGGCTGGGTTTTGACTGGGAACCGAAGACTGCCGATGGCCAGAGCCACCTGCACTACGCGAGCGACTATTTCGACCAGCTGTACGCGATGGCCGAGTACCTCATCACGGCCGGCTTTGCCTATGTGGACAGCCAGAGCGCCGAAGACATGGCCGCCAACCGCGGCAATTTCGGCCAGGCCGGCAAGAATTCGCCATTCCGCGACCGTCCGCGCGACGAATCGCTGGCCCTGTTCCGCGCCATGAAGGCAGGCGAATACAAAGATGGCGAGCACATCCTGCGCGCGAAGATGAGCGAAGATGCCATGCGTTCGCCGAACATGAACTTGCGCGACCCGGCCATCTACCGCATCCGCCATGCGCACCACCACCGCACGGGCGACGCCTGGTGCATCTATCCGATGTATGACTACACGCACCCGATCTCGGACGCGCTGGAAAACATCACGCATTCGATCTGCACGCTGGAATTCCAGGACCACCGCCCGTTCTATGACTGGCTGCTGGAAACCCTGGCCGCCGGCGGCTTCTTCCAGCAACCGGTGCCGCGCCAGTTCGAATTCTCGCGCCTGAACCTGACCTACATCGTCACCAGCAAGCGCAAGCTGCGCCAGCTGGTGGAAGAACACATCGTCGATGGCTGGGACGACCCCCGCATGCCGACCCTGGTGGGCATGCGCCGCCGCGGCTACACGCCGGAAGCGATTCAACTGATGTGCGAACGCACGGGCGTCACGAAATCCGACGGCTGGATCGACTACAGCGTGCTCGAAGGCTGTTTGCGCGAAGACCTGGACCCGAAGGCGCCCCGCACGGTGGCCGTGCTGCGTCCGTTGAAGTTGATCATCGACAATTTCCCTGAAAACGACAGCGTGGAATGCACGGCGCCCGTGCACCCGCACTTCCCGGAACGGGGCTTGCGCACCTTCCCCATCTCGCGCGAGCTGTGGATCGAGGAAGACGACTTCATGGAAGTGCCAAATAAAGGCTATTTCCGTTTGTATCCGCCCACCGACGACAAGCCGGGCAGCCGCGTGCGCCTGCGCTATGGCTACGTGGTCGAGTGCACGGGCTACGACAAGGATGAAAACGGCAAGGTCATCGCCGTGCATTGCAATTACTTTGAAGACAGCAAGTCGGGTACGGAAGGCAGCTCGACCTACAAGGTCAAGGGCAATATGCACTGGGTCAGCGCGCCGACGGCGATTCCCGCCGAAGTCCGCCTGTACGACCGCCTGTTTACCGACCCGCAGCCGGACGCGGGCGGCAAGGACTTCAAGCTGGCCCTGAACCCGCTGGCCAAGGAAGTGGTGCAGGCGTGGCTGGAACCGGGCGCGGAACTGGCTCAGCCGGAACAGCGCTTCCAGTTCGAGCGTCACGGTTATTTTGCCGCCGACCGCGTCGACAGCCAGCCGGGCAAGCCCGTCTTCAACCGCATCGTCACCCTGAAAGACAGCTGGCAGCCCGCAAAATAAGGCGCCGGACGAGCCACAAAAAAAACCGCTGCGGCGGTTTTTTTTCGTCTTAGCAACATATATCAACAGAGAAATATTGCCTGTTGACTATATTCACGATAATTTTGTATATTAGGCAGCTATTGAGCAATTTGCAATGCTGATAGTGATTATGCAACTCAGTACAGCCTCCAGCACACAGGCGGCACCCGATTCCTCTTCCTGATGCGGATGTTGATGTCTATTACTGCCGGCAAACACTTATCTGCTGAAAAAAAACCGCTCTGGATTCTCGGCGTCGTGATGTCGCTGATGGTGGGCCTGCTGTTCTACATGGCCGCCTCGCTGTCGATCGAAAACGATGCCAGCGATCTGTTCAACAATCTGTCGCGCAATACCCAGAAAAACATCACATCGCGCCTCAAGTCGTATACCAACTTGCTGCGCGGTACGGCCAGCCTGTTCCACGCGAATGAACACGTGAGCCGCGAGCAATTCCACCGCTACGTGGCTAACCTCGCCTTGCAACAGAACTACCCGGGCGTGATGAATCTCAATTACAGCCGGGAACTCGACGAGTCGCAGCGCGCCGCCTTCGAAGCGGCCATGCAGCGCGACTATCCGCCCGGGCGCGACGACTATCCGGCGTTTGCCATTCATCCGCCCGGCCCGCGCCCCCGTTATTCCGTACTGGTCTACATCGAGCCGATTGCCAGCGCGCCGGAAAAGTATGGCTATGACATCGCTGCGCGGCCCCTGATCGCCGAAGCACTGGCGCAGTCGCGCGATACCGGGCAGATCAGCAATTCCGGCGTGCCCGTGCCGATGGAAGGCCGGCCGCAGCTGACGGGCATGGCCATGCGCCTGCCCGTGTACCGCTTCGGCATGCCGACCGGCACGCTGGAGCAAAGGCGCGCGGCTTACCAGGGTTCCGTCGGCATCGGTTACGACCTGGTGACGATGATGCGCAGCGCGCTGGCCGACATGCCGGTGCGCAATGTCCGCCTGACCCTGTTCGATATCGGCCCGCAGGCGCCGTTTGAACAGCCGGACTTGCCGTTGCAACTGCCGCACGAGATGCGCCCCATCTTCGACAGCACGACGGCGGGCATGCATGCGCCATGGTGGCTACCCGGCAACTCGGGCCGCTATCTGAGCAGCACGATGCTGATCGAGCACAATGGCCGCGCGTGGCAAGCGCTGTTCAGCGTGCGCAAGAGCGACCTGTATACCCGCTTCGACGCCTTCCTGCCGTGGCTGGCACTACTGACCGGTTTTGCCAGCACCATACTGCTGTACATGCTGTTTCATGCCCTGGCGTCGTCGCGCCGGCGCGCCATCCAGATGGCGACGGGCATGACGGCGGAATTGCGCGCCAGCCAGATCCGCCTGCAGCTGTCGCACCAGAAACTGCGCCGCCTGGCGGCCCACGCCGACCAGATCAAGGAAGAGGAGCGCAAGCGCATCGCGCGCGAAATCCACGACGACCTGGGACAGAACCTGCTGGTCTTGCGCATCGACGCCGACATGCTGGCCTCGCGCACGCAGCGCCGCCATCCGCGCCTGAACGCCCGCGCCCGCTCGACCCTGGAGCAGATCGACGCCACGATTAAAAGCGTGCGGCAGATCATCAACGACTTGCGCCCAACCGTGCTGGACCTGGGCGTGAATGCGGCCGTCGAATGGCAGGTGGCGCAATTTCGCCAGCGCACGGGCATCGCCTGCGAAATCAGCGAAAGCCATGACGATATTTATTTGAGCGACCAGTGCGCCACGGCCCTGTTCCGCATTCTGCAAGAGTCACTCAGCAATATTTCCCAGCATGCGAATGCCAGCCGCGTGCAAGTCAAGCTGGAAAAGTGCCGCGACACCGTATCGATGAGCGTCAGCGACAACGGCGTGGGCGCAGCCATCGACGGACGCAACAAGCTGGGCTCATTTGGCCTGGTCGGCATCGAAGAGCGCATCAAGTTGCTGGGTGGCACTTTCTACATCGAAAGCAGCCCCGGCGCAGGCATGAGCGTGCATGTCAGCGTGCCGCTGAGCGCGGACGCCACCGCGTTTCCCTACCAGGAAGATGGCCGGGCCAGCGCCTGACAGGCGCGCTCCGCTTGAAACAAGCTCAGCTTGCGTATTTTGTAATTAGATGCAATATTGATGTAGAACAACTCAGCGCCAGCCCGCCATGGGCCAGGCATTCCTCGACGACTTGCCAGGAGTACACACCCACCTTTGTTTCACTGTATTTCCCACAACACTCTTTACCACAAGGACATTCATGGATACGAACGACAGTTTCAAGACAATTGCCGATTTGAATTTGGACGCGATCAAGGTCAAGCTGATGCACCGGGAGTCAGGCGAAGGATGGAGCCTGGAGAAAGCGAATGCGGTGGAATTCGAATACCGGCGTTTCCTGATCCTGATGAAACAGTTTCCGGAAGAAGAAACGGCGCCGCTGATGGACGTCGATACCTTCTGGCACTACCACATCCTCGATACCCTGAAATATGCGGCGGATTGCGAACAGGTGTTCGGCTACTTCCTCCATCACTTCCCGTACATCGGCCTGCGCGGCGAAGACGACGAAGCGGCGCACCAGCGCGTGGGCGAGCGCATGAAACAGCTGTATGAGCAAACGTTCGGGGAAGATTATATCCGCGCAGAAACGGCATATTCGGGGCGCGCCGTACAGGCGGCGTATTCGGGACGGGCCGTGCAGGCCGCATATTCAGGGCGCGCGGTACAGGCGACCGCATACTCGGGCCGGGCCGTGCAAACGGCGTTTTCCAGCGCGGCGGTGCAGGCGACGGCGTATTCGGGCCGCGCGACGGGCGCTGCCAGCACCGCATTTTCCAGCGCACCCGCCACCTTGACAGCAGCGTTGCTCAAGTCGTCTTCGAGCGGCCTGGAAATGGGGCGTTTCTATGTCGATCGTCCGGTGTTGAACGGCGACCCGCAATAGAAAAAACAGATGTGGCTGCCGCACGCGGCAAGCCTGACTTACCCAGACGGCACCTCTCAGTTTGCCGTCTGTCAGGCGCTCTTAGGCAGCCATCAACTCGCGCAGTTCACGAATGCTGAAATCGCTGATTTCATGCATGCGGATGAGGATCGTGGCGCCGATCGGCAAGGTGTTGTGACGAATCTTGCTGATGACCGGTGGCGCCACTTCCAGCGCTCGCGACAGGGCGGCATCGTTTTTCAGTTGCAGCTTGTCGATGATCGCATCGAGGACGCGATTCGGGTTGTAGGTAGGCAAAGAGGTAATTTGTTTGAGAGACATGATCGAAAATCCGTACTTGTTGTATTAAGGCAAAAAGAAACCGAATGTCTCTTTTGCAATAATTCAGGGTAAACACACTAAAAAGCGCCATCACTTATGCGGCTTTTACGCCACAAACAATATAATACACGCTATTGTTGATTTTTGCGTAACTTAAAGCAAAATTGTGATAATTGAAGAGAATTGACGCACTTTGAATGTGCTAGAGGATAACTCAAATCGGGGAAGTTTGCTGCAAGTCATCAATTTTTACAATGAGGAACGCCGCTGCGCATCAGCCAGGCAATCGCCATGAGCGTGCCCAGGCGGGCCATGTCCGCTGACAAATGCCAGCCTTGCGCGGCCACGCCGGCCGGGGTGGCCGGAAGGCAAGTGTCGGGGAAGGTGTCCACGCGGCACCAGGCCAGTTGCCGGCGAATTTCATCGGGCGGCGGCGGCGGCTGCAGCGCACGTTCGCGCCGCCGCATATAGGCGCGCACCTGTTCCTTGCTGGGGTGACTCGTAGCTCGCATGGATCGCTCCTGCTGACGGGAAACAGCGTCGCACTAATCGTAGAGCCCGCCACAACTAGCCAGGACGCGTGACGACATTGCTCACCATATCGCCAGCGCGCCATGACGCGTTTGCGTTGCATCAAATGGCAAGGCCCCGGTGTTGCGCCGAAGCCCACACTGCGCCATGCTCCAGCGGCCTGGCGGCCGATGGCTGGCTCTTATTTCTTTTGCTGGCGCACGCGCTGTTGCTGTTTTTCCTGCGTTTGCTGGCGATTCTGCTTGCGCTCGAACAGGGTGACCGCATCTTTCTTGGCTTGCTCGGCAGTACGCATTTCCTCATGCGCATCGTGCGGAACAAAAAATTCGGCATCCTGCGCCGCCACGACCAGCTTGATGGCGGCGTCGTCGTCGAGGTCATACAGTTCCGTCAGGACGGTGGTGACCTCGTCCAGGTATTCTTCGTAATTGAGGGTGGTCATGCTGTAATCCTTAAGTGAATGGCGCTGCGCACCGGTCCGGCAAAGTGCGCAGATAACCGACCATTTTACCCGATGCCGGCCGCATCGGCAGACAGCGACTGCAAGGCATCGGCCACGCGCGCGTAGCGCAGGCGCACGCCCAGCTCGCGTTTGAGGCGCGTATTGTGCAGGCGGCGCGATTCGGACATGAACGACAGCAGCATCGGCGTGACCACTTGCCGCAGCTCGGCACGCGGCAGGCGCGGCGGGCGCGGCAGGCCAAACGCATCGGCCACGGCATCGAAATACTCCGCCATCTTGAGTTCGCTGTCATCGCTGGCGTGATACACGCGTCCCGGCTTGCCCTGCCACAAGGCGCGTTCGATGATGCGCGCCAGGTCATCGGCATGGATATGATTGGTGTACACATCGTCGCCAGCGGCCAGGGCCGGCGTGCCTTCGCGCAGGCGCTTCAGGGGCAGGCGGTCGTCCGCGTAAATGCCGGGCACGCGCAGGATGGCCACCTTGGCGCCGCAGCGCGCGCCCCAGCCACGCAAGACCTGTTCCGCGTCGACGCGCCGCTTCGCGCGCGCATTCGCCGGC
>NZ_LT607483.1:140260-275853 GCF_900095235.1 Janthinobacterium sp. UMAB-60 | reverse complement strand
CGCCATACACGCCGCTGGTACTCACATACACCATGCGTGCATGCTCGGGTAAAATGGCGACCAGATTGCGCGTGCGCCGGTCCAGCAAGCCCGACGACAGAGGCGGTGCCAGGTGCACGATCATGGTCGCCAGTCCCGCCAGCCGTTTCAGGCTGGCACGGTCGTCGAGGTTGGCCACGATGGGCACGGCGCCGGCCGCCCGCAGCTGCGCGCAACGCGCCGGCTGGCTGGTGACGGCAAAGACGCGAAAGCGCGCCGCTAGCTGCGGCAGCAGACGCATGCCGACGTCGCCGCAGCCCAGGATCAGCAGGCGCGGCAAGCCCACCGGCTTGCGCAAAGAGTGCATTAACATATTTTTCATCTCAAGGATTGTATGACTTTTCAAATTACTGTTCAGCCCAGCGGCCACCAATTCAGCTGTGAAGCGGACGAAACCGTCCTGTCGGCAGCGATCCGCGCCGGCGTGGGCTTGCCGTATAGCTGCAAGAGCGGCGCCTGCAGCTCCTGCAAGGGCAAGATCGTGTCCGGCAATGTACAGCATAAGCCATACCAGGCCCGCTCCCTGACGGACGATGAAGCGGCGGCCGGCTA
The DNA here is from genome assembly GCF_900095235.1 of Janthinobacterium sp. UMAB-60. Lineage (NCBI taxonomy): Bacteria > Pseudomonadati > Pseudomonadota > Betaproteobacteria > Burkholderiales > Oxalobacteraceae > Janthinobacterium > Janthinobacterium sp. UMAB-60. Next base: position 275,262 of record NZ_LT607483.1, on the reverse strand, counting down.
CTCGCTGCTGTGCTGCGCCGTGCCGCAGGGCGACCTGGTGGTACAGGCGCGCGAAGTGGCGGGCAGCAGCGACTACCCGATCAAGAAAATGCCGTCGCGCGTGACCACGATTGAAAAGGTCGCGCCCGACGTCGTCGTGCTGACCCTGCAGTTGCCGGCCAGCGAGCGCCTGCACTACCGCGCCGGACAGTATATCGAAATCATGCTGCGCGATAACAAACGCCGCAGCTACAGCATGGCCAGCGCGCCCGTCGACGGCGGCCCCGTGAGCCTGCACATCCGCCACATGCCGGGCGGCCTGTTCACCGACCAGGTGTTCGGCAGCATGAAGGAGCGCGACATCCTGCGCTTCGAAGGCCCGATGGGCACCTTCTTCCTGCGCGAAGATTCCGACAAGCCCGTCGTGCTGCTGGCCTCGGGCACGGGCTTTGCCCCGCTGAAAGCCATCATCGAACACATGATCAACGAGCAATCCCCGCGCCCGATCACCCTGTACTGGGGCGCACGCCGTCCGCACGACCTGTACATGGATGCGCTGTGCCGCCAGTGGGCCGCCGACTTGCCGCAGTTCACCTATGTGCCCGTCGTCTCGGAAGCGCTGCCGGAAGACGCCTGGAGCGGCCGCACGGGCTTCGTGCACCAGGCCGTCATGGCCGACCTGCCCGACATGTCCGCGTATCAGGTGTATGCCTGCGGCGCGCCGATCGTCGTCGAGTCGGCCAACCGCGATTTCGTGCAACTGTGCCAGTTGCCAGCCGACGAGTTCTACGCGGACGCCTTCACCACGGAAGCCGACCTGGCCAAGTAAGCCTCCAGACAGCGGGGGCTGCTGGCGCGGCATCCGTTGCCGCACCGCCCCACCCCGCTGTTTCCTGGAAATGCCATGTCTCTCGCCATCCTGCGTCACCGCAATTTCGCCTTTTATCTTTCCGCCCGCGTGCTGGGCACCGTGGCCGTGCAGATGCAAAGCGTGGCCATCGGCTGGCAGGTGTACCAGATCACGGGCAGCCTGTTCGACCTGGGCCTGATCGGCCTGGCGCAGTTCGCGCCCTTCCTCGTCTTGATTTTGCCGGCCGGCCACGTGGCCGACCGCTACAACCGCCGCAACATCATCGCCTGGTGTCTGACTGCTCAGCTCGCTTGCGCGCTGGCCTTGCTGGCGTTTACGTTAAGCAATATTTCCATCGTCTGGCCCGTGTTTGCCGTGCTGGTGCTGTTCGGCAGCGCGCGCGCCTTCATGATGCCGGCCACGCAAGCCGTGCTGGTGAACATGGTGCCCACGCAACACTTCAGCCGCGCCGTCGCACTCAGCTCATCGAGCTCGCACGTGGCCATCATCCTGGGACCGACCCTGGGCGGCCTGCTGTATTACTTCGGCCCCAAGGTGGTGTATTTGATTTCGTCCGCGCTGCTGGCGCTGTCCGTGTTGCTGATGCGCGCCACCACGCCCGCGCCGCAAGTGGTGAAACGCGAACCCGTCAGCTGGCACACCTTGCTCGAAGGCTTGCGCTTCGTCTGGTCGAAACCCATCGTGCTGGGCGCCATTTCGCTCGACCTGTTCGCCGTGCTGTTCGGCGGCGCCACGGCCCTGCTGCCGGCGCTCGCGCATGACGTGCTGCACATCGGCCCCAGCGGCCTGGGCCTGCTGCGCACGGCACCGGGCGCCGGCGCCGCCCTGTGCTCGATCGCGCTGGCCATCTTCCCCATCACGCGCCGCGTGGGCGCGTGGATGTTCGGCGGCGTGGCCGTCTTCGGCCTGGGCACCCTGGTGCTGGGCAGCACCAGCTATTTCCCGCTGGCGCTGGCGGCGCTGTTCCTGATGGGCGCCGGCGACATGGTCAGCGTCTACATCCGCCACCTGCTGGTGCAGTTCGAGACACCGGACGAGATCCGCGGCCGGGTCAGCGCCGTGAATGCCGTCTTCATCGGCGCCTCGAACGAGCTGGGCGAATTCGAATCGGGCTTGACGGCCGGCTGGTTCGGCCTGGTGCGCGCCGTGCTCTTCGGCGGCGCCGCCACCCTGGCCGTGACGGGCGTGTGGGCCGTGCTGTTCCCCGTGCTGTCGCGCATGGACCGCTTCCCCCACCACGAAAAGGAAGCGGCCGCCAGAACGGCCACCGCAAGCGCAAGCTAACAGCTAAGATGCGCTATTGCCACTGACTGACTAACTTGCACCATGAAAATCACGTTTCCCTTGCACAGCTTCATCCGCAGCCGCCCCCACCTGAGCATGGCCACGGCCATCGGCGTGGCGGCCGGCCTGCTGCTGCCCTCGTCCTGGCAACAAATGACGCGTTTGCTGACGGCCTGGAACGTGGCCGTCTGGTTCTACCTGGCGACGATGGCCTGGATGATGATGCGCGCCAACCACCACAAGGTCAAAACCATGGCGGCGCGCCAGGATGAGCGGGCGGCCACGGTGCTGTCGGCCCTGTCCGTCGCATCCGTGATGAGCCTGGTAGCCATCGTCTCGCAGCTGTCCTCGATGAAAGACATGGCGCCGGACGAGCGCGCGCTGCATTACGGCTTGACGATCCTCACCCTGGTCGGCTCCTGGTTCCTCGTCGGCACCCTGTTCTGCTTTCATTATGCCCACCTGTATTACCAGGCCGACCCCGCGCTGCGCCCGCTGAAGTTTCCCGACGACGAGCAGAACCCCGATTACTGGGATTTTTTGTATTTCGCCTTCACCATCGCCGTGGCCGTGCAAACGTCGGACGTGTGCGTGCAGACGCGCCTGATGCGACAGATCGTGCTGGGACAATCCGTGCTGAGCTTTTTCTTCAACCTGGTCGTGCTGGGGCTGTCCATCAATATTGCCGCCGGCTTGATCAATGGATAAGCAGCAGGGAAAAAAGATTCCAGAAGGAAACTTGACCTGGCTGAAGGGTTAAGCTCATCTTAATCGTGCGCACCCTCTTGAAATACTGGAAAGAGGAGTAAGATAAGTTCCATGCACAGAGGTCATGTGCATGAAGCAACAACCAGGCCGCAGCACGCCTGAGATGGGTTTTTTTTGAATTGACAGGAGTAAGCATATGCAAATCAATATTCATACCGACAGCACCATCGCCAACACCGCTGGACTGAACGAACATGTGCAATCCGTACTTGAAAGCGCACTGAACCGCTTCCGCGACAACCTGACCCGCATCGAAGTCCACATCAGCGACACGAATGGCCCGAAAGGCGGCGCCGACGATATCCGCTGCGTCATGGAAGCACGCGTTGCTGGCTATCAACCGATTGCCGTGACCGAACAGAACGCCACCGTGCATCAATCCGTTGCCGGCGCCACCGACAAATTGAAACGCGCCATCGATAGCGCCCTGGGCCGCCTGCAAGACAGCAAGCGCCACGCCACCGGCAAGAATGCCGTGATCGATACGGCTGAAGCGGAAGAAACCGCCGAGTAACTTCCCCCACTGCAGCACTCTTCAGTGACCAAGGCAGCCGTTCAAGGCTGCCTTTGCACATCCGCCCCGCCTTTCGCGTGCGGCAACAACAATGCCAGAACCAGCTGCATTCCAGCTTACTGACACGGCAATGAAATAATTGTCGTATTTCCCACAGTAAGTGACATCAAGCAAGCCTTTGCCGTTACAGCCAAGGCCGCTTTACGCTATCATGAAGACACCGGTCCTCTGCTCGCGCGCACCGGCTTTTTGAAAGTGTGATTGTGGAACAGATCGGTAACTTCGGCGCTTCAGGCTGCAACATCGGCGATTTACAGCTATTTAGCGATGCTGCGGACAGCCAGACGGCCGCCATGCTGGCGCCCTGCCCCGTCATGCGCCTCGAAGCGGGCGAAGCCATTGCCGACAGCCAGGGCACCAGCCTGTACATCGTCCTGCGCGGCTCGCTGGCCGTGGCGGCCGACACCCACACGGGCATGGATGACGGCACCGTCAGCAAGGTCTTGCCCGGCGAAAGCGTGGGCGAACAATCGGTGCTCGATGAAGCGAGCAACCTGGCTGCCATTTCCGCCCTGGAAGAAACCGACTTGTTGGTGATCGACGCGGCCGTCGTCTGGGAATTGATCGAGCAATCGAACGGCCTGGCGCGCAACCTGTTGCGCTTGCTGTCCTTCCGCATCCGCGCCGCCAATGCCCTGCTGCGCCGGCGCCAGAAACTGGGCGAATTCTACCGCCAGCTGTCGATGGTCGACAGCCTGACGGGCCTGTACAACCGTGCCTGGCTGACTGATTTGCTGCCGAACATGATCATCACGGCCCACGCCAGCGGCTCGCCGCTGTCGCTGGTGATGATAGACCTCGACCATTTCAAGCGCTTCAACGACACGCACGGCCACCAGGCGGGCGACCAGGCGCTGCGCATCGCCGCGCAAGTGCTGGGTGCAGCGCTGCGGCCCACGGATTTTGCCGTGCGCTATGGTGGCGAGGAAATGATGGTGATCTTGCCCGATACCAACGAACACGTGGCCCTGCGGGTGGCCGAGCGCCTGTGCGAGCGCATGCAGCAGGCCGTCATCTTCTCCGACATGCGCAGCGCGCTGCCGCACATCACGGGTTCCTTCGGCGTGGCCAGCCTGGCGGCCGAACAGGACGACGAGGCGCTGATCGCCACGGCCGACGCGGCTTTGTATCGCGCGAAGGCTGGCGGCCGCAACCGGGTCATGCTGTAGCTCAGGCAGCCTTGCTGTCGGCCGGCTTGGCGGCGTCATCCTTCTTGCTGCTGTGGGCGGCGATGAAATCCGCATAGCCCTTCTGCACCAGCTCGTACGTCTTGTCGATATTGCCGGCGATATCGCCATTCAGCACTTTCAAGCCGCCCAGGATATCGCGCGCTTCCTTGAAGCCTTTTTCCATGCCGCCGCTGATGGTGTCCATGAACTTGGTCAGGGCCGTATCGTCGTCCAGGCCGGGATTCTGTTTTTTGAACGCGTCAAAAAAACCCGTCGACAGCGATACGATGCGGCTCGCCGTCGCTTCGGCGCTATTGTCTTGCGAGGCCGCATTCTGGATCGCATCGTCGCCGTACTGGCCCTTCAGCGCTTCATTGATATTCGTGATGGCCGTCTTGTACAGCAGCGCCAGCGGCTCGTTTTCCGAACCGATCGAGACATTCAGCGACGCCTGCATGATGGAGGCATTCAACTGCAGCTTGGTGCGGTCGTTCACGCTCATTTCAGTGTTGACGCCGTCCTTTTGTTGGACTTTATCGTCCTTGCCGGCAACACCCGTACTGACGGAAGTCACGGAAGGGGTGGAATTGCCGCTTGCGGCGATGGGAATTGACACGATAGACCTCCTTGAACGGACAATGTATGCCACCATGCGGGAAACGCAGTGATGACCATCCTCTCGTGTAGTATCGGCAGGTTTTCAGAAAACTGTAGCAGCGACTCCTTGAGCGGCCCAGATAACCAATTAAGCAACGACATCAATGACTACCCAGACTTTCCTTTGGCACGACTACGAAACCTTTGGCGCCCAGCCGCGCCGCGACCGCCCGGCCCAGTTCGCCGCCATCCGCACGGATGCCGAACTCAACGAGATCGGCGAACCCATCATGCTGTATTGCCAGCCTGCAAATGATTTCCTGCCCGATCCACAAGCGTGCCTGATCACGGGCATCACGCCGCAGCAATGCTTGCAGCTGGGCGTGCCGGAGCACCAGTTCGCCGCCACCATCGAAGCGGCCTTTTCGGAACCGGGCACCATCGGCGTGGGCTACAACACCATCCGTTTCGACGATGAAGTCACGCGTTTCCTGTTCTGGCGCAACCTGATCGACCCGTATGCGCGCGAATGGAAAAACCATTGCGGCCGCTGGGACATCCTCGACGTGGTGCGCATGACGCACGCGCTGCGCCCGGAAGGGATTCAATGGCCGAAGCGCGACGATGGCCAGACCAGTTTCAAGCTGGAACACTTGAGCAAGGCCAATGGCCTGGCCCACGAAGCGGCGCATGATGCGCTGTCCGACGTGCGCGCCACCATCGCCCTGGCCCGCCTGATCCGCGAAAAACAGCCGAAACTGTTCGAATTCTGCCTGGCCCTGCACAAGAAGGACAGGGTCGCCAGCGAAATGGGCATGCACCTGGCCGCTGGCGAGCGCCAGCCCTTCCTGCACGTGTCCGGCATGTTCCCCGCCGAACGGGGCTGCCTGGGCGTCGTCTGGCCGCTGGCCACGCATCCGAGCAATAAAAATGAAATTCTCGTCTGGGATTGCGCCTACGATCCGCGCGAACTGTTCAGCCTGGACGCCGACACCATCCGCACGCGCCTGTTTACGCGCAAGGAAGCCATGCCGGAAGGCATGACGCGCCTGCCCGTGAAAAGCGTGCACCTGAACAAGTCACCCATGCTGGTCGGCAATTTAAAGACCCTGTCGCCGGCCATGGCCGCGCAATGGGGCATCGATCTGGACGCGGCGAAGGTCAACGCCCAGCTGGCCGCCACGGCGCCGAACATGGACGCCATCTGGGCCGAAGTGTTCCAGCGCCCGGGCGCGAATGTCGCGCTGGACGTGGATGAGGATTTGTACAATGGTTTCGTCAGCAACGACGACCGCCGCCTGCTCGAATCGCTGCGCCGCGACACGCCGGCCAGGCTGGCCACGGCCCGCCCCTCGTTTGCCGACGAGCGCCTGCAGGAATTGCTGTTCCGCTATCGCGCCCGCAATTTCCCGCAAACCCTGAGCGAAGCGGAAAGCCTGCGCTGGGAACAGCACCGCGCCGCCCGCCTGTTCGACGGCGACGGCGGTGCCCGCACCATCGAAATGCTGTTTACGGAAATCGACGTGCTGTCGGAATCCGTCGATGAGCGGGGAGAAGAGATTCTTGGTGAACTGTACGATTACGCGGAGATGGTGGCGCCCATGCGCGACTGAAGGACCCGGCAAGTCGGGTAGGTCGGATTAGCGGGGCAAAGCCCCGCGTAATCCGACAACATTGTTAACGTTACTGATGTTGTCGGATTACGCGGCGTCGCCGCTAATCCGACCTACGCTGCGCGGTGTTGATTGATCGCATCGCGCGTTTCAATCGCCACGCGGCGCGCCGCGTCGGCGAAATCTTCGCCCGCCTGCGGCGTGGCGTAGATGATGGCGCGCGACGAGCTGATCATCATGCCCATGCCGTTCGCTGTCTGGCCCGCGCCGACGGTCGCGGCAATATCGCCGCCCTGGGCGCCGATGCCGGGCACCAGCAGCGGCATGTCGCCCACGATGGCGCGCACTTGCGCCAGTTCTTCAGGGAAGGTGGCGCCGACGACGAGTGCGCACTGGCCATTCTTGTTCCATTTCTCGGCCACCAGGCGCGCCACGCGCTGGTACAGGGGCACGCCGTCCGTATCGAGGAATTGCAGGTCCGAGCCGCCCGGGTTCGAGGTGCGGCACAGGATGATCACGCCGCGGTCTTGCCACGCCAGGTAGGGGTCGAGCGAATCCTCGCCCATGTAGGGATTCACGGTGACGGCGTCGGCGCCGTAGCGCTCGAACGCTTCGCGCGCGTATTGCGTGGCCGTCGCGCCGATGTCGCCCCGCTTCGCGTCGAGGATCAGCGGGATGTGCGGGTAATTTTCGCGCACGTAGCGGCAGATGTCTTCCAGCTGCTTTTCCGCGCCCAGCGCGCCGAAATACGCGATCTGCGGCTTGAAGGCGCAGGCCAGGTCGGCCGTGGCGTCGATGATGCGCGTGCAAAAGGTGGTGATTCCATCGGGCAGAGCGCGCAGTTCGGCCGGCAGTTTCGCCAGATCTGGGTCCAGTCCCACGCACAGCAGGGAATTATTGGCCGTCCATGCGGCGGATAATTTATTGATGAAATTCACGGCACACCTTCTCTATATTCAGTTGCAAACCCCGTATTGTAACGCGGCGCGGACCTGTCAAGTCAGCCGGTGGCGGCGGCCGGCGCTTATTAAACCGACATGGCGGGCCGTTTCAGGTATATTTGCCGCATCCCTTTTACTCTGCACGGAAACCATCATGCAAATCACCAAACAATTCACCCAATGGCTGCGCCTGACGCTGAGCATCACCGTCCTGGCCGGCATCCTGACGGGCTGCGGCTACAACGACTTCCAGAGCAAGGATGAAGCCACCAAGGCCGCCTGGGGCGAAGTGGTCAACCAGTACCAGCGCCGCGCCGACCTGATCCCCAACCTGGTCAATACCGTCAAGGGCTATGCCACGCACGAGCGCGAAACGCTGGAAGCGGTGACCAAGGCGCGCGCCGCCGCCACCAGTTTCCAGATCACGCCCGAAGTGCTGAACGACCCGGCCGCGTTCGAGAAATTCCAACAAGTGCAGGGCCAGCTGTCGTCGGCCCTGTCGCGCCTGATGGTAGTGTCCGAGAAATACCCGGACTTGAAGGCCGATACCAGCTTCCGCGACTTGCAGTCGCAACTGGAAGGCACGGAAAACCGCATCACGGTGGCGCGCCAGCGTTACATCGTCGCCGTGCAGGATTACAACGTGCATGCGCGCAGCTTCCCGAACAACCTGACGGCCATGGTCTTCGGCTACAAGGTCAAGCCATCGTTCACGGTGGAAAACGAAAAAGCGATCTCGACCGCACCGACCGTCAACTTTGGCAAATAAGATGAAAGCCTGGTCCTACCTCGCGGCGCTGGCGACGGCGCTGCTGCTGTGGACGATGCCGCCGGCCGGCGCGCAGGGCTTGCAGCCCGTGCCGCCGTTGGCCGCGCGCGTGACGGACAACGCCGGCATGCTCGATGCCAAGCAAAAAGCGGCGCTGGAAGGCGTGCTGGCCGATTACGAAGCCAAGACGGGCAGCCAGATCGCCGTGCTGCTGGTCAAGAGCACGGAACCGGAAGCCATCGAGCAATACAGCATCCGCGTGACGGATGCCTGGAAGCTGGGCCGCAAGGGCGTCGATGACGGCGTGCTGCTGATGGTGGCGAAAGACAATCCATCGTCCTTGCGCCGCCTGCGCATCGAAGCGGGCCGCGGCGTGCAGGGCGTGCTGACGGATGCGCAATCGAAACGCATCCTGCAAGACGTGATCGCCCCCCATTTCAAGCAAAACGACTATTACGGCGGTCTGGTCGCCGGCGTGGGCGCGATTGCCACCCTGCTGAACCAGGAGCAATTCCCCGCTCCCGCACAGCAGAAGGCGCCGGCCACAGTGGAAGCGGGCGGCCTGACCTTCTGGTTGCCGCTGCTGTTCTTCAGCTTTCTTGTGCTTGTGACCGTGTTCCGTTCGCGCGGCGGGCCGAACCGGCTGCAGCGCGGCAGCAACTGGTCCAGCGGCGCCACGGGTGTCGTGCTGGGCAGCATTTTGAGCCAGGCGCTGAACAACCGCGGTGGCGGCGGAGGCTTCGGCGGCGGCGGTGGTTTTGGCGGTGGCGGTGGTTTCGGTGGCGGCGGCGGCGGTTTTGACGGCGGCGGCGCCTCGGGAGATTGGTAATGACGAAACATCTGACATTCGGACAGCGCTGCGGACGCGCTTTAAAACATTTGCGCGGCACGCCGGCGACGGCGCGCCAGTCCTTTCCCGAACGCACCCTGAAAGCCATCGAGACGGCGATTGCCGACGGTGAAGCGATGCACCGGGCGGAAGTGCGCCTGATCGTCGAGGCGGCATTGACGCCGGGCATGGCCTACCAGGGCGTGAGCAACCGCGAGCGGGCGCGCGAACTGTTCGCCCAGTATGGCGTGTGGGATACGGAAGATAACGTCGGCGTGCTGATCTATATCAACCTGGCCGAACACCAGGTCGATATCGTCGCCGACCGCAACGTGGGCCGCCGCGTCACGCCGGAACAGTGGCAAGGCGTATGCCGCACCATGACCAAAGGTTTCAAGGATGGCAATTACCACGACAGCACGCTGAATGCCTTGCAGCAGCTGAATACCTTGCTGCAAAGCCACTTCCCCGCCGATGGCACGCGCGGCAACCAGTTGCCGAACGAACCCATCCTCCTCTGATTCCTTTCCGCCGAGGTGATTACATGAAACTTGTCAATAAAACCGCCATTGTCACGGGCGCCACGCAAGGCATCGGCCTGGCCTGCGCCACCCGCCTGATCGCCGAAGGGGCGCAAGTGATGCTGGTCGACATCAAGGAAGAAGGCGCGCAAGCGGCCGCCGCGCTCGGCCCGCAGGCGCGCTTCTTTTGCGCCGACGTCAGCCAGAAGGCGGACGTGGACGCCATGCTGAAGGAAACGCTGGCGCAGTTCGGCCACATCGATATCCTCGTCAACAATGCGGGCGTGACGCACGCGGCCGATTTCCTCGATGTCTGCGAAGACGATTTCGACCGGGTCATGCGCATCAACCTGAAATCGATGTTCCTGTGCGGCCAGGCCGTGGCGCGCGAGATGGTCAAGCACAACAGCGGCTGCATCATCAATATGTCCAGCGTGAATGCGGAACTGGCGATCCCGAACCAGGTGCCGTACGTGGTGTCGAAAGGCGCCATCAACCAGCTGACCAAGGTCATGGCCTTGAATCTTGCCTCGCATGGCGTGCGCGTGAACGGCATCGGCCCGGGCACCATCCTGACGGAACTGGCCAGGCAGGCGGTGCTGTCGAGTCCCGAGGCGCGCCACACGATCCTGTCGCGCACGCCGCTGGGCCGCTGCGGCGAACCGGAAGAAGTGGCAGGCATCGCCGCCTTCCTGGCCAGCGACGACGCCACCTACATGACGGGCCAGACCATCTATGTCGATGGCGGACGCATGGCGCTCAACTACACGGTGCCCGTGAAAGAGTGAAACAATCAAGTTATATCAAAAAAGCATAATAGATATCTGAAAAGACCATTAGACACATATCGTGCGACGCAGCATAATGCACCTGTCTCCACTATTCTCCTCCAAGAAAATAGTTTTAAGCCCGCTTTCACCAGCGGGCTTTTTTTTGCTATCACGAATGAAACATGGCCATTCTTGCCATGCTGCCCGGTTTTTCCAGTAAATATGCCTGCGCTGCAAGAAATGTTGCGGCGTGTCATAGGCCCGTCATTTTCGCCCCCTATACTTGCTTCATCTGCTGTACAGGCAACCGATATGCCTGACTACAGACAGGTGTGCCGCGATGGCACACCACTCCCCTTTCATGACCGTGGCGGGCGCCGGCAAGGCGCACGACATGGTGAGTACCGAGCAACTCTCACTCTTGACCCATTTCATTTGGGTTTTTGGCCCGCGCCCCCGCGGGCCTTTTTTTGCCTGTCCGGCAAGCTCTTGCGCAAAAACACGGTGGCCCGCCATGGCCATGATATTGTGACTGCCTTTCCACCTGTCCTGACGCACCATGCCTGCACCCTTGCCCGAACTCTGTTTTTCCGACCGCCACGCACGCCTGCGCTACCGCACGGCCCTGGTGTTGTATGCCCTGGTGATTTTGATCGGCGACATACCGGGCGTGCGCGCGGACGTGGGCGAATATGCGTCAGGCGGCGTGCTGCATTCCTTCGGCTATGGCGTACTGGCCCTGATCCTGTTCAGCGGCACGGGCGGCGGCATGGCGCGCCGGGCGCTGCTATCGGTGCTGATGGTGGCGGCCATGGGCGCGCTGGACGAGTTCATCCAGAGTTTCCTGCCGTACCGCCATGGCGCCGTGAGCGACTGGGTGGTCGATATCACGGCCGCCGCGGCGGTCTGCCTGCCGCTGTGTTTCCTCTGGCCCAAAATGGTCGCCTCTGCCCTCGGCAAGGGGACGCCGCAAGCGAATGCCTGAAGCGGGCATGGCCGCCCGTCAGGCGCGGTCCGCTTCGCTATCCTGCAATGCCAGCGGTAACTGTCCCTGGCTGCGCGCGCCAAGGCGCCGCATCAGGGCGCGCGTCTCGCGCCGGCTGCCGGCCCCCATGGCGCGTGCAGCATCGCGCTGCATGTCCAGCAACTGTTCCGAGCGCGCCAGCCGCACCAGGCCATGCAAGGCCTGCGCCAGTACATGGCGCGCACGGGCATCGCGCGCAGTGCCGACGACAGCCAGCACCAACTCATCGATCAGTTTTGCGGTAGGACCAGATGACATTTTTTCTCCCGGTTCAACAGTGAGGAATCGTGCGGCGCACGACCTAGTGATTACCAGCATCGTTTATACCAAGCACGGCAATTAGACACTTGATCTAGCTCAATCGCTGATGACGGCTGCAGAACATCCGTGCGCCGCCATGCTCTTACATGCAGCCATCGCTGCTATCCGCATCACCGCGGGTGCCGATCCTGAGTGTTCGACCATGAGGAGACCAAGATGAGATCGAAAAAAACCCTGCTGCTGGCCGGCCTGGCCTGTACCTTGCTGGTAGCCTGTCATTCCACGGACAGTACCAGCCTGGCGCGCAGCAATAGCGGCGAGACCTATGCCGCACCGGCCGGCACGACGCCGCAAAGCAGCATGCCAGCCAGCGGCATGCGCAGCGATACGGATCAGTCCAGCATGAACATCAGTTCAGCGACGGTACAGTCGATAGAAACCGTACCGCGCGGCATGGATCAAGGCAGTGCCGACATGCAGGCGGGCACATCGGGCACCGCCGGCAGCACCTCGGGCGCGGCGGACAATATGCTGTACCGCGTCACCTTGCGCCTGGACGACGGCACGACGCGCACCTTCATGCAAAACACCCAGCCCGCCTTCCAGATCGGCGACCGGGTCAGCGTGCAAAAAGGCGTGATGCAGCGCTATTGACAGGTGTCGGGGTTTGCCGATGTTTTGCGCACATGGCCGGCCGCATCAATCAGGCCAAGGCCAGGGTCAGCGGGCGGCTGCGCCCCTGCACCATGGCCGAGGGCCAGGCCGGGTCATGCGTCAGGTTGTGCAATTGGTTACCGTCGAGCAGAAAGGTGTCTTCCACCGTGCTGCCGGGCAAGCTGGGGTGGAAGGCGAGCGCCATGCCCCGCTTGAGGAGGATTTCCGTGTGCGCGCCAGCCGCCACTTCGGGCGCCAGGTAGCCATGGATGCCGCCCTGCCGGCTGGTACGCACCGTATCGGGCTGGCCTGCGTACGCGTAGGCGCTGTCGAGCGCGTGATACACCATGCTCAGCGCATGACCCGTTTCGCAAGCGTCGAGCGCCACCGCTTCCAGCGCCAGCATGGCGGCATCGGCATCGCCCATCACCAGCGCCACGCCATCGGCGCGATGCTGCGCCGGGCCGAAGCGGCGTTGACGACTGAGGCTGGCGCACAGGCCGAAACGCCGCGCGCACAGGGCCAGCACGGCTTGCGTGCCCAGCACCACCTGGGCCGGCGGCGCGCGCCGATACCGCTGCTGGCGCTCCTCGCCGCTGACCAGCACGTGCACGGCTTGCAAGCCCCGCAGCCACAGCGCGCGCACGCAGGCGGCAGCCAGTTCCAGCTCGCTCCAGTCGGGACGGGCCTGGCGCAGCGCATCGGCGGCCGCGCCGGCAGCCAGCTGCCCCACCTGCCGATAACGCAGTTGCTCCGATTCCAGCAGCACCAGCCGCTCTTCGCGCAAGGCCACGGGCAGGCTGCGCTCGTGCAAGCCTGGCCGGTCGGACAAGACAAGGGCGCCACCGGCCACATGCTGCACGAAATGCTCGCGCAATTCATACAGCTGCGGCTGCATCCAGGGCGACACTTGCCACGTCCATGGCCCGCGCACTTCTTCCTCGCGCATGCGCATGGCTTCGGCTTCGTCCGTCAGGATGTAGGCCGCGTCGCGCGTCACCAGCACTTCCGCGCAGCCGCACTCGGCCGTATGGCAATGGCTGTTCGACGCGCCCGCCGTGGCCCACGCGAACCAGTCCACGCCCCGCAGGCGCACGGCACCGGCACGCTCCTGTTCCAGCCAGCCCCGCATCTGCGCCAGCTTGTGCGCCACTTCCAGTTCCAGCGGCCAGTTCATGACCACTCCTCGTCCGGGTTCAGGCGCGGCACGACCCCGCCTGCCCTGCCTGGCACCAGCCGGGCTTCCTGTTGTGCATGCATAGCTGCTCCCTTCCTACATGGAAACGTAAGACCGGCATGCGCATAAAAAGTTCGGCGCCCGGACTGGTCTCAGGCTTGCAGTCTATGACTTCCTTCTATTTTTGCAAGCCGCTATTTCGCCAGTTCGATCAGCACGGCCGTGTACATCGGCAAGTTCAGCAGCAGCTGTTTTTCCGTGATGAACTCGTCTTCGGCATGCCCCGTGTACGCCGCGTGCGGCATGGCCGGGCCGAAGCTGACGGCGTTCGGAAACCGGCGCAAATTGATAGTTCCAGCGCGTCGGCCAGTATGTTGATGGCGTTGACGCCGTTTTCCGTGCCCCGTCCCGGCAATTTTCCAGCTTCTTTGTTCTTCATCATTTCACCATAAATCCTGACGTATCGCCCGCACCGATTTCCGCTCGATACGAGTTTTTTACCGATCAGTACGCAAATTCCCGATTCGCATTATCATGTGTCCAGCCTGTCTTCCCCGCCACGCTGTCCTGGGTGACCCTGCCAGCGTCAGGGGATAGACAAATCGTCCATTGTGATTTTCCACCACGTCCCGATATCGCTACCATGATTCCATTTTCCATACTCGACCTCGCGCCCATCGCCGAAGGCAGCAACGCCAGCCAGTCGTTCAAGAACACGCTCGACCTGGCGCAGCACGGCGAACGCTGGGGCTACAACCGCTACTGGCTGGCCGAACACCACGGCATGCCCGGCATCGCCAGCGCCGCCACGGCCGTCGTCATCGCCCATGTGGCGGCCGGCACGACAACCATCCGCGTGGGTGCGGGCGGCGTGATGCTGCCGAACCATTCGCCGCTCGTCATCGCGGAACAGTTCGGCACGCTGGAAGCGCTGCACCCGGGCCGCATCGACCTGGGCCTGGGCCGCGCGCCCGGCTCCGACCAGACCACGGCGCGCGCGCTGCGCCGCGACCTGCAGTCCGACGCGGAACAGTTTCCGCAGGACGTGCTGGAACTGATCGACTACATGTCCGACGAGCCGCGCCAGCGCGTGCTGGCCGTGCCCGGCAAGGGCGCGAAAGTGCCCGTGTGGATACTGGGGTCGAGCCTGTTCGGCGCCCAGCTGGCCGCCCACCTGGGCTTGCCGTATGCGTTCGCTTCGCACTTCGCGCCGCAGATGATGCTGCAAGCGGTGGCGTATTACCGCGAGCACTTCAAGCCTTCCAAACAATTGGCCAAACCGTATGTGATGCTGGGCTTTAATGTGTTCGCCGCCGACACGGATGCCGAAGCGCACCTGCGCGCCACCTCGATGCAGCAGGCGTTCGTCAACCTGCGCACGGGCCGCCCGTCGCGTTTGCAACCGCCCGTGCCCGGTTATCTGGAGCAATTGGGCCCGCAGGAACGCGCCATGCTCGATTCCGTCCTGTCGTGCACGGCCATCGGCGCGCCGCAGACAGTGAAGGCGAAGATGGCCGCCTTCATCGCCGAAACGGGCGCCGACGAGCTGATGATCACCTCGCAGATTTTCGAGCACCAGCACCGGCTGCGCTCGTATGAAATCACGGCGCAGGTGCATGCGGAGCTGGCAAGCGGTCATAAAAACGTTTTCTAAACTGTCGCGAGCGGAAGTGAGTTGTGGACGATACGCGGAACTGTGCGGATGCACAGTGAGCATCGCAGGCCGCGACTAACGACGCGCAGTAAGTTTAGAACACGTTTTATCTTCCTCCCTCGGTATATCCCCGTATACCCTTTTCCCGGCCGTCGGCAACGATCGCCGGGATTTTTTTGCCTGCAACATTTACCGGCTTACCTTATACGAAATCAGTCGTTCCATCGGCGTCAGGCGGCCTCTATGATGTTTCTCGTTGAAACAGCCGTTACCACGGCTGAAGCACCATGGCGCGCCATGGCGGCGCACTGATTCCCCGCCCCTGCTACCAGCACCGGGCACCACGCAGCATCACCCTTTCCATTTTCCATGGCCACGCCGGCCAGGCCGCGACACGCCTGTCCGCATGAGCTGACCGCACCTTTGACATGAAAGCAGACGCAATGAAGCAACGACAGGCAGCGCAAGGCTACCGGACACTCGGCCTCTTCACCACCCTGATGCTGGGTGCAGGCCTGCAGGCGCAGGCGGCAGGCGATACGGCGGACGCGGCGGCGGAATCGGCCGCCGCCGCGGCCGGCCCAATCGCCGTCATCACCGTCAACGGCGACCGCGCCCCGGCGGAGCGGCTGGCGGCGGGCGCCCTCGGTGCGCGCTCGGACCTGGAAACGCCGTTTTCCACGGCCCAGGTCAGCAGCGCGCAGATCGAGGACCGGCAGATCAAGAGCCTGGGCACGCTGTTTGCCGATGACGCTTCGGTGGCGTCGAAAGGCGGCACCTACACGCAAAGCGCCTACGCCGTCAGCGTGCGCGGCCTGACCCTCGATTTCACCAACGGCTACAAGATCGATGGCCAGCCCTTCCAGATGTATGGCGTCGAACTGCCGCTGGAGATGTTCGAATCGGTGCAGCTGCTGAAAGGCGCCACGGGCTTCTTGTACGGTTTCAGCGCGCCGGGCGGCATCATCAATTACGTTTCGAAAAAGCCCGTCGAGCATCCCCTGTTCAGCGCCGACATCGGCTACACGGACAGCGGCGTGTTCAGCCAGCATATCGACGTGGGCGGCCGCGCGGGCGAGGATGGCCGCTATGGCTACCGCGTCAACCTGTCGCACGAGCAGGGCGAAACGTACAACGGCGCCGATCTGCGCCGCAAGGCGGGCGCGCTGGCCGTCGATGCGCGCCTGCAGCCCGGCGTGACCTGGAGCGCGCAGTTGCTGTACCAGGAGCGCGACTTGCAAGGCGGCGTGCCGACCATGTCGCTGGCCGTGTATCCAGTGCGCAGCGCCCTGCCCGCTCCCGTCAGCGGCAAGCGCGACCTGGGCGCCTATGCCAGCACCTATTATGATTCGACCATGTGGCTGGCCAGTACGGCGCTGGCGTGGAAGATCAATAGCGACTGGCAAGCCAATGTCAGCTATGGCCATACGGAAAAGCGCATCGACAGTGCCTATGAAACGCTGTACCTGACGAGCCAGTCGGGCGGCTACAGCAACCGCCTGAATCCGTTCTACGCGCCCACGCTGACGTATGACTCGCTGCAAGGCATGCTCGAAGGCAACGTTCACACGGGCGCCATCGTGCACAAGATCGCCGCCGGCTTCAATTATCAGACGCTGGACCGCACGCTCAA
This sequence comes from Janthinobacterium sp. UMAB-60, assembly GCF_900095235.1. Classification (NCBI taxonomy): domain Bacteria; kingdom Pseudomonadati; phylum Pseudomonadota; class Betaproteobacteria; order Burkholderiales; family Oxalobacteraceae; genus Janthinobacterium; species Janthinobacterium sp. UMAB-60. The sequence goes on along the minus strand of NZ_LT607483.1, from coordinate 258,174 downwards.
CGTGACGCCGTCGCTGAGCATTTTCAGCGGCAAGACCACGGGCAATCTGTACCAGGCGCCACCCGTGCTGGTCGATACCTCGAACGTCAACCGCCAGGCCTTCTACACCATTTCCGACTACACGCAGAAATCGGTCTTCCTCAGCGATACAGTGGCATTCGCGCCGCACTGGTCGCTGCTGGCGGGCTTGCGCTACATGGACTACGAGAACAACAACTTCGCCGCCAGCGGCGCGCGCACCAGCAACTATCACAAGAAACCGCTCACGCCCACCGTGGCCCTGCTGTACCAGCCCTCGGACACGCTGACCGTGTACGGCAATTACGTGGAAGCGCTGGAAGACGGCGGCACCGTCTCGAATGTCTACGCGAATGCGAATACCGTGCTGGCCCCGCTGAAAAGCCGGCAAGTGGAATTCGGCCTGAAGGCCGACCACGCGAAATGGGGCGCCAGCGCCGCCTTGTTCCGCATCAGGCGCGGCGCCGCGTACGCCGACTACAGCAGCAACAGCCAGGGCATTTACGTGCAGGGCGGCGAACTGCGCTACCAGGGCCTGGAGCTGAACGGCCGCGCTGACCTCATGCGCGACCTCGAAGCGACGGCCGGCGCCACCTGGCTCGACGCCACGTATCAGGCCACCAGTCCCGCCATCGTCGGCAACCGCATCGAAAGCACGCCGCGCTTCCAGGCGGCGCTGGGCGTGAACGCCAAGGTGCGTGCCGTGTCCGGCCTGTCACTGCATGCCAACGCCAGCTATGTGGGCGCGCAGGCGGCCAACAGCGCCAATGCCTGGAGCGTGCCGGCCGTCACCCTGGCCAGCGCGGGCGGCGCCTACCGCAGCCGCCTGGGCGAAAACGCCGTCAGTTACCGCCTGGAAATCAGCAACCTGGCCAACCGCGCCTACTGGAATTCCACCGGCTCGAACGCGCTGCAGGCCGGCGCGCCGCGCACCATTTCGCTGAATGCCCGCATCGATCTTTAAATCCTGGAAAGCTGATATGACCACTCCTGCCCTCCCCCGCCGCCATGGCCGCAAGATCGGCGCCATCCTGGCCCTGAGCGGCCTGGCCGCCACCCTCAGCGCGTATGGCGCGCTGGACGTGACGCCCACTACCACCATCCTCGCTACACCCGTCACGCCCGCCGCGCCGGCGGCGAAAAGGCCGAACATCCTCTACATCATGGCCGATGACCTCGGCTATTCCGACATCGGCGCCTTTGGCGGCGAAATCGAGACGCCCAATCTCGACGCCCTGGCGCGCGGCGGGCGCCTGCTGACCAACCACCATACGGGCACCGTCTGCGCCATCACGCGCTCGATGCTCATTTCCGGCACCGACCACCACCTGGTCGGCGAAGGCACGATGGGCGCGCCGCGCGACGAGCGGCGCGGCTTGCCCGGCTACGAGGGCTACCTGAACGACAGCGCCCTGTCGGTGGCGCAATTGCTCAACGATGGCGGCTACCACACCTACATGGCCGGCAAATGGCACCTCGGTTCCAGCATCGTCGGCGGCGCCGCCAACAAGGGCAAGACGCCCGACCAGTGGGGCTTCGAGCGCAGCTACGCCCTGTTGCCGGGGGCGGCGCGCAATCACTTCGGCCATGAGCCGGCCGATTCGCGCAACTACACGGAAGACGGCCGCTATGTGCGCCCGGGCGAGCCCGGCACGCCGGGCGGCAGCCCGGAAGCGTTTTATTCCACCGATTTCTATACGCAAAAGCTGATCAGCTACATCGATTCCCGACGCGGCGACGGCAAGCCCTTCTTTGCCTACGCCGCTTACACCTCGCCGCACTGGCCGCTGCAAGTGCCGGAGCCCTACCTGAGCAAATACAAGGGCCGCTATGACCAGGGCTACGAGGTGGTGCGCGCCGCGCGCATCGCGCGCATGAAGGAACTGGGCATCATTCCCGCCGACTTCACGCCGTTCGGCGGCGTGCCCGACCTGCCCACGCGCACGCCGGCCAGCGCCAACAACGACACGCCGCGGGCGCGCTACGTAAACGCCAACCATGGCGCGGAACTGGGCTATGTCGACCACGGCCCCGGCAATGTCAACAAGCGCTGGAACAGCCTGACGCCGCTGGAGAAAAAAGCCCAGGCGCGCTACATGGAAATCTACGCGGGCATGGTGGATAACCTCGACCACAACATCGGCCTGCTGATCCAGCATTTGAAGGATATCGGCGAGTACGAGAATACCTTCATCATGTTCCAGTCCGATAACGGCGCCGAAGGCTGGCCCATCAATGGCGGCGACGATCCGAAACGCACCGACGAAGCCAACGCCCAGCCCGAAGCCTATGCGCAGCTGGGCCGCGACAATGGCAAGGCCAGCGCGCAGCGCCTGCAGTACGGCTTGCGCTGGGCCGAGGTGAGCGCGGCGCCGTTCCGCAACGTCAAGGGCAACTTCCACGAAGGGGGCGTCTCAACGCCGCTGATCGTGCGCCTGCCGGGCCAGCAGCAGGGTGCCGCGCCCCTGCGCGCCTTTACTTTTGTGACGGACAACACGGCCACCTTCCTCGACCTGGCCGGCATCGCCGCGCCCTCGCAGCCGGCGCCGGCCGACATCGACGCGAAGACGGGACGCGACCGCAACCTGGGCAAGGTCGTGCATGGCGCGCGCCATGTCTACCCCATCACGGGCAAATCGCTGCTGCCGCTGCTGCAGGAGCGCCATGCCGGTCCCGTACACACGGCGCCGTTCGGCGACGAATCGTATGGCCGCGCCTACCTGTTCAGCGCCGATGGTCGCTGGAAAGCCGTCTGGGCGGAACCGCCGCAAGGCCCCGTTTCCGGCGCCTGGCAACTGTTCGACCTGCACACGGACCGCGGTGAAAACCATGACGTGGCGGGCCAGCATGCGGCACTGACGGCGCAGCTGGTGGCGCAATGGAAGACCTATATGCAGCAAGTGGGCGGCGTCGAACCGCTGCGTCCGGGCGGCTTCTACGGCACCAAGTTCCCCGCCGAGCCCAACGATGATAAAAAAGCCGCGGCGGGCCGCCCATGAGGCTGCGCATCGCCTCCCTGGCCGCCATGCTGCTGGCCAGCCTGCAGCTGAGCGGCTGCGACCGGCTGGCTGCCGCCCAGGCCGCCGCCCGGCCCGTGCCGGCGGCGCTGGGCAGCGAAGTGCTGTGCGCGGCGGGCACGGGCTTGCCCGCAGGCTGGGGCCGGCAGAAACAGGCGGGCATGGCCTGGATACCATCGGGCAACTTTACCCTCGGCAGCCAGCAAGGCTATGCCGATGAGCGCCCGGCCAAGGCGTCGCAGGCAGTGGCCGGTTTCTGGATGGACCAGACGGAAGTGAGCAACGCCCAGTTCGCCGCTTTCGTGCAGGCCACCGGCTACGTGACGCAGGCGGAACAGGAAGGCGGCGCCGTCGTCTTCCAGCAACCCACGCAGGAAGAGCTGGCCCGGCGGCCCTACGCCTGGTGGTCGTATGTGAAGGGCGCCGACTGGCGCCATCCCACCGGTCCCGCATCTGGCGCGCCTGCCGGCAACACGCCCGTCACCATGGTGACGCAAGCCGATGCGCTGGCCTATGCGCGCTGGCTCGGGCGCGACCTGCCCACGGAGGCGGAATGGGAATACGCGGCCAAGGCGGGCCGCAGCGACGCCGAGCTGGACAAGGCGCCCGTCGACCGCCAGCGCCAGCCGACGGCCAATTACTGGCAAGGCGCGTTTCCGCTGCTCAATACGCAGCAAGACCATCACGCGGGCCTGGCGCCCGTCGGCTGCTATCAGGCCAACGCCTTTGCCTTGTATGACATGATCGGCAATGCCTGGGAATGGACGCGCGACGCCTACAGCGGCGCGCACCAGGCGCACGCGAATGGCGACACGGCCGCCGTGGCCGCCGCGGCGCGGCGCGCGCTGCCGCAACAGCCCAACCAGCCCATGGTCATCAAGGGGGGCTCCTTCCTGTGTTCGCCCGACTTTTGCGTGCGCTACCGCGCCTCGGCCCGCGAAGCGCAGGAAGCGGACCTGGGCGCCGCGCATATCGGCTTTCGCACGGTGCTGCGCGACAGCTGAATGGCGGCGGTATGGCCTTTGAATGATTGCAGATCCGCATGCCGGGCAAGGTCAAAATCGGCCCTGCCCGGCAGGAAATGCGCAGCCCCGCTATCATGCTGATCCAAAAGCGTCATTCCAAGAAAGTTGTATCGCATGAAATCCGCACCCTCGCATATCGACGCCAGCACCCTGCTGAGTTCCACCCGCATCCTGTTGTTCGCCCTGTCCGCCGGCGTGCTCGTCGCCAGCCTGTACTACGTGCAGCCGCTCACCTCGATGCTAGCCGCCTCGTTTGGCGTGAGCGTGCCGCAAGCGGGTTACCTGGTCACGGCCACGCAGATCGGCTATGTGCTGGGCATCGTGTTTCTGGTGCCCCTCAGCGACGTGCTGAACCGCCGCCAGTTGCTGACGTGGATGCTGATCGCCAAGATAGGCGCCCTGCTGCTGGCCGCCACCAGCCAGAACATCATCGTCTTTGCCATCGCCAGCGTCTTGATGGGCATCACGGCCAGCGCCTTGATGGTGGTCACGGCCATGGTGGCCTCGTATGCGCCCGATCATAGCCGGGGCCGCATGGTGGGCACCGTCATGACGGGCTTGTTGTTGGGAATTCTGCTGGCGCGTACCGTGTCCGGCACGGTGTCGCAGATCAGCGGCGGCTGGCGCAGCGTCTACGTGCTGGCCGCCATCGTCGTGGCCGCCCTGCTCGTCATGCTGCGCCGCATCCTGCCGAACGAGGCGCCGCGCGGCAAGTTGCAGTACGGAAAATTGCTGGCCTCGCTGGCCGACATCATCCGCCAGGAACCGTTGCTGCGCCAGCGCGCGCTGTTCTCGGGCCTGGGACTGGGCACCTTCAGCGTGTTCTGGACGGGCCTGACCTTTTTGCTCAGCGGCGCGCCGTATCACTATTCGGAAATGCAGATCGGCCTGTTCGGCCTGGCGGGTGCCACGGGCGCCTTTGCCGCCAACACGGCCGGCCGCATGGCCGACCGCGGCTATGCGCGCCAGGCCACCTGGCTGCTGGCCGTCGCCTCGATCGCGGGCTGGGCCCTGATCGGCTTCGGCGCGCACTCGCTGGTGCTATTGCTGATTGGCATCGTCCTGCTGGACATGGGCGTGATGGGCCTGCAAGTGACGCACCAGTCCATCATTTATAAGCTGGCGCCGCATGCGCGGGCAAGAGTCACCACCGTGTTCATCGCGGGCGGCTTCATCGGCGCGTCGGCCGGCTCGGCGCTGGCCAGCGCCAGCTTCGCCGCCGGCGGCTGGCCCGCCCTGTGCGCCGTGGGTGGCGCCATGCCGCTGTTGCTGCTGATCGTGTGGAGCAAGTACCGCCACACGCAACGCAGGCTGGAACGGGCGGCTTGATCCGGCGCTGCGGCGCCAACATTGTTTGCACAGACCATGCCTTATTTCGCGGCTTGCTCACGCGCCTTGCCGAACGCATCGCCCGCCTTCCAGGCCGGCATTTTCGCCGCATTCGCCACGGCCTGCCCCAGGTTCAGCGTGAATTGCGCCTGCTGCGTCATGCCCGACAAATCCCAGCCGGCATCGTACTCATCGCTGACCTGATGGTAGCGGGGACCGTAAGCGGCCGCCTTGGCTTTCGATGCGGCCACGTCCTTGATGTACTCGCGTCCGCCATTGATGGAAAACGCGGGCACGCCGGCCTTGGCAAAACTGAAATGGTCGCTGCGAAAATAACCGCCGGCCAGGTCGGGACGCGCGGCAGCAATGTGCATGCCCATGGCTTTGGCCGTTGCCGCCGCCATCGCCCCCAGCTCCGTGCGCTCGCTGCCTTGCGCGCCGATGTCATGCGTGGCACCGACGAAGTTCAGGCTGTCCAGGTTCAGCGCGGCCGCCGTCTTGTTCAAAGGCCACAGCGGATCGGCCGCGTAGGCGGCGCTGCCCAATAGCCCCTGCTCTTCGGCCGCCACCCACAGGAAGATCTGCGTGCGCTTCGCAGGTTGCTTGACGGCTTCCTGCGCCATGGCCAGCAAGCCTGCAATGCCGGAGGCATTGTCGACGGCGCCGTTGTAAATCGTGTCGCCCGAATTACCCTGCTGGCCCAGGTGGTCCCAGTGGCCGCTGTAGATGACGGCTTCATCTTTCAATGCCGGGTCGGTGCCCGGCACCATGCCGGCGATATTGAATTGCTCCACCTTGCGCACGATGGACTTCATGTCGCCCGACAACTTGGCGTCCAGCGCGACAGCCTGAAAATCCTTGCTTTCCGCCTTGGCGCGCAAGGCGTCCAGGTCCTGACCACCGGCCGCAAACAGGCGGCGCGCCGCGTCTTCCGCGATCCAGCCCTGCAGGGGCGTGCCGGCAGTGCGGTCGGCCAACTGGAAGCGCTCGCTGCCGCTCCAGCTGTTCTGCACGACGCTCCAGTCGTACGAGGCCGACGGTTTCGTGTGGATCAGCAAGACGCCCGCCGCGCCCTGGCGTTTGGCTTCCTCGAATTTGTAGGTCCAGCGGCCGTAATAGGTCAGCGCCTTGCCGGCGAAACGGTTCGGATCAAGCGCGGTCGGCTGCGGGTCGTTGACCAGCATGACGACGATCTTGTTTTTGACATCGGCACCCTTGAAATCGTTCCAGCCCTCTTCCGGCGCCGTGATGCCGTAGCCGACGAACACCAGCGGCGCATCGAATGTGTGCGCGGCAACGGAGTCGCCCGTGGCCCAGACCCAGTCCGGGCCGAACGCCAGCGGCACGGCCTTGCCGCCCGCCACCGCCTGCAGGCTGCTCTCGGCCGGCAGCGACTTCACGCCGGCGATCTGCACGCTCTGGCGGTAGCTGTTGCCGCGCACGGGTTGCAGTCCGGCCATCTGCGCCTGCGTTTCCAGGTACGCCACCGTCAGGTCGGCGCCGCGTTGGCCCGTGCCCCGGCCTTCCAGCAAATCGCTGGACAGGAAGGCCAGGTGGGCGCGCAGCGGCGCTTCCTGTACCACGGGCAAAACGGTAGCGGCTTGGGCGGAAAACGCCAGCGCAGTCAAGGCGAGGGAAGAAAACAGCTTCTGCATAAGATCCTTTGGGTAAGAGGAAACATTCAGTCCGGCGGATAGCCGGACCGGCGATTGTATGCCATGGGGCAGGCGCAGCAAAATGCGGACGAAAAAAATCCCCGCAGCAAGGGCGGGGATTTCATTGAGGCGTAATTTACACCAGCAAGGCGGCCGCCAAGGATTCGATCTCTTCGGCCGATTCCTCGAGTATCGTGTGCAGGGTGCTGCCGCCAATCCCGAAGTCGATCTTCGCGGCCGCCAGGCGCCGCTCGGCGCTTTCCGGCGGGTGCAGGGGTGAGCCGACGGGCGACAGATCGTTGGCCAGCACCAGGGTCGCGCCCAAGGTGCGGGGCGGGAACGGGCTGCCGCCATGCCACATGCCTTCCACGGCCTGCAAGACCATGTCGGGCACTTGCAGCTGGCGCAACACGCCGCGGCCGATCAGTTTTTCGCCGTATTCGATCCAGTCTTCCGTGTTGTCGTCGAGCAAGCCCGGATATTCCTCGGCGCGCGACAGCAGATAAAAGCCGCCCACTTCGTGCACGATGGCCGCGAACATGGCCGTCTCCACGTCCACATGCGTGACTTTCCGCGCGATGACCTGGCTCAATGCCGCCACGTGGGCCGTGTGCTCCCACAGCTTGCCCCCCTTGGCGCGCAATTGCGGGTCCGTGATCTGGCTGCCCAGCTGGCGCACGATAACGGACGCCACCATCGATTTCAAGGTGGCAAAGCCCAGGCGCGAGACGGCTGCGCGCACATTGGCGATTTCATTGCCGGAACGGTTGTAGGCGGCCGAGTTGGCCAAGGCCACGACCCGCGCCGACAGCAGCGGCTCGGCCATGACCATGCGGGCGGCCGCCTCGATATGGCAATCGGGGTCGTCCAGCGCTTCCTGCAGCTTCAAGGTGGCCTTGACGTTGGCGGGGAACGTCAGCTCGCCCTTGCTCGCTTGCAGCGCGATAATCTTGAATACTTCCAATCTGTCCATGGGTCGATCTCCGGTACGGGCCTATGCAGGCTCTGCTATGTGGATGGGCCGGGAATGCGCATGTATCCCCGGCCTTGTTCCCGTTCCCGGCAATATTACAGCAAGTTCAAACTCAAACCTATTACTTTCCGGAAACTTTCCCTGCCACGCCTTCGACAAAATAATCCATCTTCGTCAGCGCCGCATCGTCCAGCACGCCTTTCTCCAGGCGCACCTTGCCATCGTTATCCTTGATCGGCGCACTGAAAGGATTGAGCTTGCCAGCAACCAAGTCTTTCTCGCGCGCCAATACAAACTGTTTCACATCGGCGGGCACGGCGGCATTGATGCCTTCCAGCTTGACCATGCCATCCTTGATGCCGCCCCAGGTGCTGCTGGATTTCCACGTACCGTCCAGCACGGCCTGCGCCTGCCTCGTATAGTACTCGCCCCAATGGTGGGTGACGGCGGCCAGCTGCGCCTTCGGCCCGTACTTTTTCATGTCCGAGTGATAAGCGATCGCATACTTGCCCTTTTCTTCCGCCGCCTGCACCACGGCGGTCGAGTCCGTGTGGTGGGTGACCACGTCCGCGCCCTGGCCGATCAGGGTGATGGCCGCGTCGCGTTCCTTGCCCGGATCGAACCAGCTATTTACCCACACCACTTTCACTTCCGCCTTCGGGTCGACGCTGCGCATGCCGCGCGTGAAGGCGTTGACGCCCTGCAACACTTCCGGAATGGGAAACGCCGCCACATAACCGGCCACATGCGTCTTGCTCATCTTGCCTGCCAACACGCCAGCCAGGTAGCGGCCTTCGTAGAAACGGGCGTTGGTGTTGGCCACGTTCGGCGCCGTCTTGTAGCCAGTCAGGTGGATGAACTTCACATTAGGAAATTGCTTCGCCACTTTCAAGGTGGGATTCATGTAACCGAACGAAGTCGTGATGACCAGCTTGCTGCCCGTTTGCGCCAGGTCGCGGATCACGCGTTCCGCATCGGCGCTCTCCGGCACGTTTTCCACAAACTTGGTGGTGATCTTGTTGCCCAGCGCCTTTTCCATTTCCTTGCGCGCCTGGTCATGCTGGGTGGTCCAGCCCGCGTCGCCGATGGGGCTGATGTACACGAAGCCGACGTTCAGCGGCGCTGTCGCGGGCGCGGCGGCCATGGCAGGCATCAGAATGGCACTGCAAACGGCGGCGCACAGTAATTTCTTGGACATGGTTTTCCTTGTGGTGAGTGATTAATTTCCGGGATTGAAATTTTTCCCCAGCGAAGCGGGCATGTTGAGCTTGATGTAATTGGCATTGCTGGAAATGAGCACGAGCACGACGATGGCCGCCACATACGGCAGCATCGACAACAGCTGCGAGGCGATGGGCACGCCCAGCGCCTGCGCATGGAAGGTCAGAATGGTGATGCCGCCAAACAGGTAGGCGCCGCCCACCACGCGCGCGGGGCGCCAGGTGGCAAACGTGGTCAGCGCCAGCGCGATCCATCCGCGCCCCGCCACCATGCCCTCGACCCACAGTGGCGTGTACACGAGCGACAAAAAGGCGCCGGCCAGGCCGCAGCAGGCGCCGCCGAACAACACGGCCGCCAGGCGGATGCGGCGCACGGGGTAGCCGAGCGCATGCGCGGACGCTGGCGACTCGCCCACGGCGCGCAGCACGAGTCCCGCCCGCGTGCGGTACAGGAACCAGGCGATGGCCAGGCACAGCAAGAGCGACAGATACACCATCGGATGCTGGCGGAACAGGGCCGGCCCCAGCACGGGAATGTCTTCCAGGAAGGGAATGCCGAACCTGCCGTTGTGCAAACTGTTGCCCACATACTTCAGGCCGATGTACGTGGACGCGCCCGCGCCGAACAGCGACAAGGCCAGGCCCGTCGCATACTGGTTCGTGCCCAGCCACACGGTCAGCCAGGCAAAGAAGCCGGACAGCAGCATGCTGGCGCCCGCCCCCGCCAGGAAGCCCAGCGTGGGGCTGCCCGTGTTGACGGCCACGGCAAAGCCCGTGATGGCCGACACCAGCATCATGCCTTCCGCGCCCAGGTTCACCACGCCCGCCTTTTCATTCACCAATAAACCGAGGGCGGCCAGCATCAGCGGCGTGCCCGCGTTGATGCTGGCGGCGATCAAGGGCGCTATCGTCAGGGCCAGGTTATCCATGTTTTCTCCAGCGCAATTTGTATTGGATCAGCACGTCGCAAGCGAGCAAGGCGAACAGCAAGATGCCCTGGAACACCCCCGTGATGGCGCTGGGCAAGCCGAGGCGCGATTGCGCCAGTTCGCCGCCGATATAGAACAGGGCCATGACGAAGCTGGAAAAAATCACGCCCACGGGATGCAGCCGCCCCACGAAGGCGACGATGATGGCGGCAAAGCCGTAGCCGGGCGAGACCGTGGGCGTGAGCTGCCCCATCGGCCCCAGCACTTCGCAGGCACCCGCCAGGCCGGACAGGGCGCCGCAGATCAGCAGCGACGACCATAAAGTCTTGCGCGAAGAAAAGCCCGCGTACCGCGCGGCGGCCGGCGCCATGCCGCCCACGCGCAGGCGGAAGCCGGCGATGCTCCTGGATAAATACAGCCAGCCGCCCAGCGCGGCCAGCAGGGCGAAGATAATGCCCACATGCAAGCGCGTGTCGCTGATCACCATCGGCAACAGCAAACCGTCGGACAGCAGTTTCGACTGAGGGAAGTTGAAGCCTTCCGGGTCGCGCAGCACGCCATACACGAGATAGCTGAGCAGCAATTGCGCGATGTAGACCAGCATCAGCGAGACGAGGATTTCGCTGGCGTTGTAGCGGTCGCGCAGCCACGCCACCAGGCCCGCCCACGCCATGCCGCCCGCCATGCCGGCCAGCAGGGACACGCCGATGACGGTCGCGCCGCCCACGCCGTCATCGAGGTACAGGGCCGCCGCGCCGCCGCAGATGGCGCCCAGGGTCAGCTGGCCTTCCGCGCCGATGTTATAGATGTTGGCGCGAAAGCAGATGGCCAGGCCGACGGCGATCAACAGCAGGGGCGCCACCTTGATGCCCAGCTCGGACCAGCCGTGCGCGTCGCGCAAGGGTTCGACGAAGAAGACGGCCAGTCCGGCCAGCGGATCGTGTCCCAGCGCAACAAATAGCAGCGCGCCGCACAGCACGGTGAGCAAGACTGCCAGCACGGGCGACAGCCACGACATCAGCCGCGACGGGGTTGGCCGGGCTTCCAGGCGCAAGGCAAACTTAGCCATGGGCGACCTCCTGCGGCCACAGCCCGCTCATCCATTGCCCCACCTGGGCCACGCTGGCCTCGCCCACCTCGAGCGATGGTGAAATTTTTCCTTTCGCCATCACCAGCAAACGGTCGCTGATTTCGAACAATTCATCGAGTTCTTCCGAGACGATCAGCAGCGCGCAACCGGCGTCGCGCAGCGCCAGCAATTCGGCGCGGATTTGCGCGGCCGCGCCCACGTCCACGCCCCAGGTCGGCTGCGCCACCACCAGCACGGTGGGCTCGCGCATGACTTCGCGTCCGACTATGTATTTCTGCAAATTGCCTCCAGACAAGCTGCGCGCCAGCGCCTGCGGCCCGCCCGCCTTCACCTGGAAGCGGGCGATGATGGCGGCCGCCCGCTGCGCGATGACGTGATGACGCACGAAGCCGTGGCGGATGGTGGCGGGGGTCTGCAAGCTCAACAGCACGTTGTCGGCCAGCCCCATGTCGGGCACGGCGCCGCGTCCCAGCCGCTCCTCCGGCACGAAGCCGAAGCCCAGCGCGCGCCGGCGTCCCGGCGGCAAGCGTCCCGCCGGCGTGCCGTTCAGCACGATGCTGGCGGGGGCCGCGCGCATGTCCTCGCCCGACAGCGCGGCCAGCAATTCCTGCTGGCCATTGCCGGACACGCCCGCGATGCCGACGATCTCGCCCGCCCGCACGTCGAAATTGATATCGATCAATTGCGTGGCAAACGGGTGGCTCTTCGGCAAGTCCAGCTGCCGCACGCTCAGCATGACGGCACCGGGCGTGCGCGCCACGCGCGTGACGGCGGGCGGCTCGGCGCCGATCATCATGCGCGACAGGCTGGCCGCCGATTCCTCGGTGGGGTCGCACACGCCCGCGTTCTTGCCGGCGCGCACCACCGTGCACGTGTGGCACAGGGCGCGGATTTCGTCGAGCTTGTGGCTGATGTACAGGATGCTGCAGCCTTCGGCCGCCAGCTGGCGCAAGGTCATAAACAGTTTCTCCACGGCGCCCGGCGTCAGCACGGACGTCGGTTCATCGAGGATCAACAGTTGCGGCTTGGCCAGCAGGGCGCGCACGATTTCCACGCGCTGGCATTCGCCTACCGACAAGGTGTGCACGTGACGCTGCGGCTCCAGGTCCAGGCCGTACTGGCGCGCCGTCGCCTCGATGCGCTGCGCCAGTTCCGTCATGTTGGTGCCGGCGGGCAAACCGAGGGCGATGTTTTCCGTCACGGTGAGCGTGTCGAACAGGGAAAAGTGCTGGAACACCATGGCGATGCCCAGCGCGCGCGCGGCCGACGGGTTGGCGATCTCGACCTCGCGGCCATTCCACAGGATCCGGCCGCCATCGGGCTGCACGGCGCCGTAGATGATTTTCATTAAGGTCGATTTGCCGGCACCGTTTTCGCCGAGCACGGCGTGAATTTGTCCGGGCGCCACGGTGAGGTGGATGCCGTCATTCGCCACCACGGACGGATAGCGCTTGCTGATGTCGTGTAATTCCAGACGTGCCGTCATTGTTTTTTTCGTGCCTCGTTACAAGTTGTCCGTCTATCGATCGGGGCGGCATCAAGCCATCGCGATAGCTATCGTATCGGCATCCGCGGATGCTTGGGGGCTGGCATTTGGCAGTCCATTTCTATTTCTGCAAAAAAACAACACCTGTATACAATTTTGAAAAAAATTAGCTGCTTTGCAGCCCCCGCCTTGCCCCACAGGGGCTGGAAAATGCGATGATTATATGCAAGAAATGATAGTAAGTATGTAAATACTGCATATTGTCTGATGCCGCGCCTCTCGCATCATGGATTGAACGGCGCGCATTCTGCGGCAACGCAGCGCATCATGCGCGCTACGCGCCCCGCCATCCCTTGTATCCGTTTTCCAACACCGCCATCAGGAGCCGAAAGTGCCAAAAATCTTACCGTGTCTGTTGCCTTGCCTGTGCCTTGCCACGACCCTGGGCCTGGGAGCGACCGCCCAGGCTGCCGAATGGAGCGATACCTCGCTCAGCTGGCGCGCCGGCAATGACTACCGCGAGCCGTTCAATCCCGATGACATCAAGAAAAACATCTTTGCCATCACGCATGCCAGCGGCTACAAATACGGCAGCAACTTCGTCAACCTGGACTTCCTGATCTCCGACAGCAAGGACCCCGGTGCGCTGGGCAAGACGTCCGGCGCGCAAGAGGCGTATCTGGTGTACCGCAACACCATCGACATCGGCAAGGTGCGCGGCAGCGACATCAAGTTCGGCCCCGTGCGCGGCGTCGGCGTCACCCTGGGCTTTGACGTCAACACGAAAAATGATGTCGGCTACAACTCGCGCAAGCGCATGCTGGTGGCCGGCCCCACGCTGATGTGGGACGTGCCCGGCTTCTTCAACACCAGCCTGCTGTTGCTACGTGAAAGCAACGCCCCCAGCGGCGCCTTCCCGCCCATCTCGCAAGTGACGGGCCGCTACACGTATAAAACGCACGCCATGCTGACGGGCGCCTGGGGCATTCCGCTGTCGCCGCTGTTCTCGTTCGAAGGTTTCTTTAACCTCATCGACTCGAAAGGCAACGATGAAGTGGGGCGCAAGACGGCCGTGGAAACGAATATCGACATGCAAGTGATGTACGACGTGGGCGCGGCCCTGGGCAGCGCGAAGAACACCTTCCGCGTGGGCATCGAGTACCAGTACTGGAAAAACAAGTTCGGCAACTCGCCCGCCACCACGGGCAATGTGGGCCAGACGGCGAAGACGCCGATGATACGCGCGGAGTACCATTTCTAAGAATCATTGTCACGCATCAACACACACGGTCGCGCCTGATGCCAGCATGAAGCTTTCCTGCTGGCGGAGAGCGCGACCGTGGAACAACTATTGCCATATTACGAGCGCGAGCTGGGCCTGTTCCGCCAGTACACGCGCGAGTTTTCCAGCCGCTATCCGAAAGCGGCCGGGCGCCTGCTGATCGCCGGCGACACCTGCGAAGATCCGCATGTCGAACGCCTGATCCAGTCCGTCGCCCTGCTCACGGCCAGGGTCGCCAAGCGCCTTGACGACGCCTATCCGCAATTCACCCAGTCCCTGCTCGACACCCTGTACCCGCACTATCTGCGGCCGTTTCCTTCGTGCTCCATCGTGCGCATCGCCGCCGACGAAGCGCACGGTGGCGGCCAACTGGCCCAGCTTGCGCATGTTCCGCGCGGCACCGTGCTGCGCTCGCAACCGGTGCAAGGCGTGGCCTGCAAGTTCACCAGCGCGTATGACGTGACCCTGGCGCCGCTGGCCATTTCGCGCCTGCACTTTTCAGCGATCATCGACGCGCCGCCCGGCCTGCGCCTGCCCGACGGCGCCAGCGCCTTGCTCAGCATTCAATTCACCAGCAGCAGCGACAACTATCATCTCGATCAGCCGGGTTTTGCCAGCCTGCGCCTGTTTGCCGATGGCGAACCATCCGTGCGCGCGGCCCTGCTCGACGCCCTGTTCCTGCGCGGCGCGGGCGCGTACGTGGCGCTGGACGAACACAGCCCGTGGCTGGCCGTCGACGGCATTCCGCTGGCGCCGGCCGGCTATGCCCAAGACGATGCGCTGATCCCCATTTCCGCCCGTTCGCACCCGGCCCTGCGCCTGCTGACCGAGTATTTCGCCTTTCCGGAAAAATTCCATTTCATCGATATCGCCTGGTCCCTGCTGTCGGCCTTGCTGCCGAAGCAATGCCGCCAGTTCACCTTGCACCTGCCGCTCAAGGGCGTGCGCAGCGACAGCCACGAGGCGCGACTCTTGTCCGGCGTCAGCCCCGATAATCTTTTGCTCGGCTGCACGCCCGTCGTCAACCTGTTTGCCAAGTCCGGCGTGCCGATCCGCCTCACGCATACCGAGCCCGACTACGCCCTGCTGGCCGATGCCACGCATGCGTTTGCCTACGACATCCACAGCATCGAGGCCGTCACCGTGGTGCGCAAGGAGCAGGCCGGCGAGCGCCTGAGCACCTTTTTGCCGCTGTATGCCTCGCTGCAAGGTGCCCAGGCAGAGCAGGGACAGTATTGGCTGGCGCGCCGCGACGAAACCGTGGCGGCCATCAGTCCCGGCCATGAAATGCGCCTGAGCCTGATCGACCCGCAGTTTTCACCAGACAACGCGGCCTGCGCCACCGTCTCGACGCAGCTGCTGTGCAGCAACCGCGACTTGCCCACGCAATTGCATTACGGCTTGCCCGGCGGCGACCTGCTGGCCGAAGACGTGCCCGACGGCATCCCCGCGCGCTTCCTGCGCAAGCCCACGCCCAGCATGCGCTTCCTGGCGGACACGCACTGGCGCCTGATTGCCCACCTGTCGCTCAATTACTCGGGCCTGACGCAGGCGGACCTGGGCGAATTCCAGAAAATGCTCAGCCTGTACGACCTGCCCCGCTCGCCCACCACGCAGCGCCTGATCCAGGGCATCGTCACGCTCGAACACGGCAGCACGCGCGCATGGATGCCGACCGTGCCGTTCCCTACCCTGATGCCCGGCATCGCCATCCGCCTGGGCATCGACGAGCAAGCCTTCGTCGGCAGCAGCATGTATATTTTTGCCCAGGTGCTGCAGCGCTATTTCGCCCTGAACAGCCAGCTCAACTGCTTTAGCCAACTGACGCTGCGGTCCCAGCGCAGCGGCGAGGAAATCCTGCGATGCCCGGAACGCAGCGCCGACGCCACGCCAGCGTGATCCAGCAATTGCTCGACGCGCCACAGCGCTTCGAGTGCTTTCAGGCGCTGCGCCTGCTGCTGGCGTGGCTGGCCGAACACGGCATCGATGAGCACACGGCGCTGGCAAAGATCATGCGCTTCGACAACAGCGTCTCGCTGCGCTTTCCCGCCAGCCAGGTCGAGGCGCTCACGACAGGCGGCATCGCCGATGCCGATGCCCTGCTGCAAGCGCTGCTGTCGGGTCATTTACCACATATCCACCTCACGCCCGCCTTCATGGGCCTGCTGGGCTGCCAAGGCAGCTTGCCCAGCCACTATTCGGAGCGCATCGCCGCGCACCAGCATAGCGAGCGCGACACCAGCGCGCGCGCTTTTCTCGACCTGTTTTCCAGCCGCGCCGTGACCCAGTTTTACCAGGCCTGGCAAAAATACCGCATCGAGCAGGCCGGCCACAGCGGCGCCTTCCTGTCGCGCCTGCTGGACCTGGCCGCGTGCCAGCCGGGCCAGGGCCAGGGTCTGGACCAGTACCAGGCGGCGATCGGCCTGTACAGCGGCTTGCTGCAGCAGCGCAACATCTCGTCCATCGTCATGGCGCGCATCCTCGGCGACCACTTCGGCGTGCCCTGCCACATCGACGAGGCGACGGGCGCCATGGACGCGCTGGCGCCGCGCGAACAAACGGCGCTGGGCATGGCCAATGCCGTGCTGGGCCAGCGCGCCACCGTCGGCGAGCGCTGCCGCCGCCCCGACCTGGCCGTACGCCTGCGCCTCGGCCCCCTCACAGCAGAGCAGCACGCCAGCTTTTTGCCGCGCGCCCCGGCCAGCGAGCAGCTGCGGCACATGCTGATGCTGTTCGGCCAGCCGCTCGTGCGCTACCAGATCGTGCTGGTGCTGCGCGCCAGCGAGGTACGGGGATTGGCATTGACGGCCACCGGGCAAGCTGGCCTCGGCTGCAACAGTTTCCTCGGCGACGCGGCATCACCGTGCCACCGCGACGACATGCATTACGAAATGCAATTGATGCCATCACTCAAAGATTGAAGCTTGCGGCCGCGCAAAACGCCTGTGTTCGCTATTGCTACAGTCGGTCAACGATTCCTACCGTGAAGCGATGCGCGATGAGCCTGTTCCCCGATACGACGGCGGCATGGATGGCATTAACGGGCGACATGCAGGGCCAGCGCCTGCTACGCCTGCACTTTCCGCATGGCGACGGCCCTGTCAACGTCCAGTTCCTGGCCAACAGCCTGGCCGCCAGCGAAAGCCTGTCGCGCGACTTTTCCCATGTGGTGGAAGTGCTGTCCGACGACGCCTCCATCGCGCTCGACAAGGTGATGGGCAAGATGGTGACCATCGAACTGGTGCGCGAAGACGGTACCTTGCGCTACTTCAACGGCTATGTATTCGAGTTCCGCTTCCTGCGCACAGACGGCGGCTTCGCCTTTTATCAAATGGTGCTGGAGCCATGGCTGGCGCATCTGCACTTGCGGCAAAACAATGTCGCCTTCCACGGCTTGACGGTGGCGGCGCTGACGGACAAGGTCTTCGATGCCTACCTGATGCGCGACTACAAGCTGGCCGCCAGCGGCCTGGATCCCGCCATCACCTACACGTGCCAGCACAACGAGAGCGACCACAACCTGTTGCACCGCCACTGGGAGCAACTGGGCTGGCACTACCGCTACGAACACCGCATTGATGGCCACACCTTGTGGCTGGACGACGACAGCACCACCGGCAAGCCCATCGATGGAGAATCGAACGCCATGCCCTTCCAGCACCAGGCCGGTTCCCTGGAAGACGATGGCGTGCATCAATGGAGCACGGGGCGGCGCATGGCCCCGGCCCAGATGACGGTCGCCAGCTTCAACTTCAAGAATCCGCGCAGCGCCCGCGCCAGCCGCGACTCGCTGAACCGGCAAGGCGCCGTGCCGTCGCTGGAAGTATATGAAAACACGGGCAGCTACGGTTTTAAAAACATCGACGATGGCGAATCCCTGGCCCAGCGCCGCATGGAAGAGGTTGATGCCCAGGGCCAGCTGTTCGAGGCGCAGGGCAATGACCGCACGGCGCAGCCGGGACGCTGGTTCACGCTGGACGGACATTTCGACAGCGCAGCCAGCGAATACCTGATCCTGTCCGTGCACCACTACGCCAGCAACAACTATCAGCAAGGGCACGGCGCCACCTCGCACTACAGCAACACATTTACCTGCATCGCCCGTGACATCCCCTGGCGCCCCGGCCGCAATTTTCATAGCCGCGAACCGAAGATCTACGGCGTGCAGACGGCCACCGTGGTCGGGCCGCCCGGCGAGGAAATCCATACGGACGGTTACGGAAGAGTCAAAGTGCAATTCCACTGGGACCGACTCGGTACCTTCGACGACAAGAGTTCGCCGTGGATACGCGTGATATCGAACTGGGCCGGCCCGAATTTCGGCCACATCAGCCTGCCCCGGGTGGGCATGGAAGTGGCCGTGCAATTTCTCGACGGTAACGTCGCCATGCCCCTCATCATCGGCTGCGTCTACAACGCGCGCAATATGCCGCCATGGGAGCTACCGGCCAACAAGACGCAAAGCGGCATGCTGAGCCGTTCCTCAAAAAAAGGTTCCGCTGCGCACGCCAACGCCTTGCGTTTCGAGGACCGCAAGGATGCCGAGGAGCTGTGGCTGCATGCGGAAAAGGACCAGCGCATCGAAGTCGAGCATGACGAGTCGCACTGGGTCGGCAACGACCGGCGCAAAACCATCGACCGCGATGAAACCGTGCACGTCAGGCGCGACCGCACGGAAACGGTGGACCACGATGAAGACATCACCGTGCACAACAACCGCCGTGAGCGCGTCGATCACGACGAACACATCGACATCGGCGACAACCGCCGCGAACACGTGGGCGGCAACGAGCAGGTGCAGATCGACGGCCACCGTTCGGAACGGGTGACCCTGGCCAAGGACGAAACGATCGGCCTGGCCAAGGTGCTGACCATCGGCGCCGCCTACCAGACCACCGTCATCGGTGCCATGAACACCACCGTGGTGCTGGCGCAGGCCGAGCAAGTCGGCCTGACGAAAAGCGTCATCGTCGGCGCCGACAGCACGCTCACGGCCACCGATTCGCACACGATGACGGTGGGCACGTCCAGCATCACCATCACGCCGGGGCGCATTGAACTGGTTGCCGATGAAATCATCATTCGCGGCAGATCGAAGGTGCAGATCCACGGCGACGACATCGACAACAACCCGGGCTGACGATGAACGACGCCGGCACAGCCCATTTCAATATCCCCAACCTGCTCTTCGACAACCGCACGCCGCACGCGGCCAGCCAGTTCGACATGGTCGACCAGTTTGGCGAGGCCTTTCATGTGGTGGTAGCGCGCATGGGCTACACCTTCGGCCCCTGCGGCACGGACGGCGTGGCCAGCCTGCTGCCCATGGCGCGCCAGTCGCCGCTGGCCACGGAAGACCGGCACCTGCACGACGACACGCAGGCGGGCACGGTGCAGGAAAGCGACTTCGCGCCCTATAAACCGCGCTGCGACGTGATCGTCAATGGCGTGGCGCACGCGCCGCGCGGGCAGGCGATGCCACAATTTCTCGTCAACCTGAAGGTGCGGTCAGAAAAGAAGACCCTGATCGACAAGACCTTGCAAGTGTGTGGCGAGCGCGCCTTCCGCAAGAAAGCCATCCTCACGCGCCTGGCGCAAGGCTGCGCCCGCATTGCCACGGCGGGCTTGCTGCGGCCGAACCCGTGGCACTTGTCGGCGCCAGAAGCGCTCTTGCAATTGCCGCTGCACTATGCCTACGCGTATGGCGGGCAGTGCCGCATAGAGGCCGACGACTGCAACGCGGCGAAGCACGATTCTTGCCAGGCCAATCCGCTGGGACGGGGTTTTGCGCGGCACTGGTACCTCGATGCGAAACAGATCAATGAGGTGCCCGCACCGCGTATCACGGATGCATCTCTGCCATGCACGGCCGCCCAGTTCTGGCAAGGCGCGGGCGGCAAGGCATTGCCCGCGCCGGCGGGGCTGGCCGTTATCGGCCGTGGCTGGCTGCCGCGCCGCGCGCTGGCCGGCCACATCGTCGTCAAGGACAAATGGGATGCCGATGAAGTCCCCGCCCTGCCGGAAGATTTCGATTTCGCCTACTGGAACAGCACGCCCCCGGACCAGCAATGTCCGCACCTGGCGGGACGGGAGCAATTTACGCTGACCAACCTGTGCCGCCACGACCATCGCTCGGCCCGCATCGACCCGCTCGGCAACACGGTGCTGCGTTTCGCCCTGCCGCAACAGGTGCTGTGCCTGCTGCTGGCGGACAAGAACGACCAGTTGCTCGTCTGGCGACTGGCCATCGATACGGTGCTGATCGACCCCGAAGCGGCCAGCGTGGAACTGGTGTGGCGCGCCATCGTGCCGGCCGACGCGGGCCAGGTCGCGTCGCGCTTGCTGCACGTAATGGAGCCGGCGCAGATCGCACGCATAGCACTGCTGGAACAGGCCCAGGAAGCACTGGGCAAGGCGGCCGGGCAAGGTCAAAACAATGACGAATGAAACCGTCACCAAAGCCTCGCGCTTCTATTGCGTCAGCCTCAGCCCCGACATTTGCAAGACGCCCGTCGGCTCCAGCACGCCGCCTATTCCCTACAGCATCATCGGTGAATTCTCGGAAGCACAGAACGCCTCGCCCAACGTCAAGTCGCACAGCGAGCCCGTCATCCTGCACCAGCGCAGCACCATTCCCACCGTCAAGGGCGACGCGGCCGGCAAGGCGGGCGGCGTCAAGAGCGGCACCGTCGGCAAGCAGGTCGACACCAAGGTCGCCAGCCCCATCCACCGCGCCAACGGCGCCAGCCTGGTGCAGATGGGGCGCGAAGTATGGATGAATTCGCGCAATACCGTGGGCAAGATTTATGAACGGGGCGCGGAGGCGGCGAAGCCGACACTCAACTCGATTTCCTTGGCAGTTGAGCGGGCGCGAGAGGAACTCAAACCTGCGGCAAAGATTTATCAGGATCAAATATCAGAGCAATTACATCAAGAGAGTGATGCCCTGGTAAATACTGGCGGCAACCTTGTGATGAGCGGCGGAGCAATGGTTGCTGCAACGGTCGTGGCGCCTCAAATTGCCCCTGTCACAATTCGTGCAGCCCCCGTCGCCGTAGGCAGTGGAAACCTTGCCATGGCAGTTGGCAGTGTAGTCAATATCACTGCAACAGCCATGGATCACACTGCAGACTATGTGATCACTGGCCATCTCCCAAGCTTGGGAGAACTCGGAAGTAGCGTCATTCGCGACGTCGCGTATCCCTTGGTTGATGCACTGGCACTCAATAAAATTCCCTTTGGCAAAGTACTGAATTCAATACTGGGGAAAAAACTGGCGCCATACATAAAAAAACTGACAGACAAGCTGCCGGCAAAAAAGAATATCAAGGAACCGCCCAAACTCGACAAACCTCCTCCGAAAAACGGCGGTGACGACGGCAAGAGCCGCGGCAAGAAGGAACCGAAATCGGAGCCGCCGTCCGACTGCTGCCCGAAAGATAGCGGCCCGGCCAAGAAACCCATCAAGGGCCGCAAGCCCGTGCATTTCGGCACGGGCCAGGAAATCCTGTACCAGACGGATTTCGCGCTCGAGCGCAGCATTCCCATCGCCTGGACGCGCTGCTACCGCTCCGGCGCCGAATGCGAAGACTGGGGCTTGCTGGGCGCGCGCTGGTCCACGCCCTACACCACCAGCCTGTCGCTGTGCGATGCGGGCATCGTGTTGCACGACGATAGCGGCCGCGCCCTGCGCCTGCCTGGCCTGGAACAAGGCCAGCAACACGACAGCCGCAAGGAAGGTTTTACGCTGACGCGCGACGGCGCCGACACTTTTACCGTGCTGTGGCGCGACGGCAGCGTCGACCGCTACGCGCGCGCTGAAGACGGCTGGCTGCCGCACGGCTACGACGGCGTCAACGCCATGCTGGCCCCGTCCGCGCCCGTCGCCACGCGACGCTTTGCACTCGCGCGCAGCGAGGGGCGCGATGGACGCGGCATCAGCATCGACCGCTCCATCGATGCCAAACCGGGCGAAGTGCTGCTGCGCCTGCGCAGCGATGATGGCAGCGTGCTCGAAGCCATGCGCGGGGAGACGGAAAAGGCCATCCACATCGGGAGAATCGACGAGGTATTACCCGACGGCAGCCGACTCTGCCATGTCCGCTACGCCTATGCCAGCGAAACGGAGGATGCACAACCGCTCTTCGCGCCCCGCCACAACCTGGTCAGCCAGTCGAATGCGCTGGGCGACACGCGCCGCTACAGCTATCGTCACCACCTGCTCACATCGTGCAGCAGCTACACGGGTTTTAGTTACGAGTTGGAATGGATCAGCCTGGACGCGCTGCGCGCCCGCTGGAGCGGCTCCCCCTTGAGCGAACCGGAGCTGGCGCAGCGCCATCCCATCAGCTTGGCCAACAGTTACCAGGCGCGCGCCATCATCACGCGCGCCCAAGATGGCAGCGAGCACACGCGCATCGATTACGTGGACAACGACACCAGCCGCGTCGCGGATAACGGCGGCGTCCTCGAATTCACATTCGACGCCAACTGGCTGGTCACCGAAGTGCGCCGCGTCATCGATGGCAAAACCGCCTCGCTGGGCCGGCGCGAATGGGACCGCGATGGCATGCTGCTGGCCGATATCGACGCCAACGGCGCCGCCACGCGCTATGCCTACGATGCAGCCGGCAACCTGACCCGCAGCACCGATGCCAAGGGGCACAGCAGCAGCGTCGCATACGATGGCCAGAACCAGCCCGTCGCCTTCACCGATGCGCTGGGCAACACCGCACGCCGCGAATACGATGCGGCAGGCCGTCCCGTCAGCATCACGGATGCGCTGGGCCACGTCACGCGCTACCGCTACGACCAGCGCGGCCAGCTGGTGGAACTGATCGACGCCAGGGGCGGCAGCAAGCATTTCCAGTACAACCGCCAGGGCTTGCCTATCAGCTACACGGACTGTTCCGGCCACAGCAGCGAATACAGCTACGACAAGCAGGGAAGATTGACGGCTGCACGCGATGCCATGGGCCACGTCAGCAGCTATGAGTACGATGGCCTCGGCCGCCTGACCGGGCTCATCGCACCAGACAAAACACGGGAACACTACGCCTACGATGCAGACGGCAATCTGGTCTTGCACGTGGATGGCGCCGGCCAGCAGACGCGCTACCGCTACAACGGCCAGGGCTTGCCGGTGGAGCGCACGGACGCCGTCGGCCAGACGGTGCAGTACCGCTACGATACCGCACTGCAACTGACGGAATTGATCAACGCCAAGGGCGAAAGCTACCAGCTCGCGTATCACGCGGAAGGCTGGCTGACGTCGGAAACGGGCTTCGACGGCAAGCGCACGCAATACAGCTACGACCAGTCCGGCAACCTCACCGCCACCGATTGCGGCAGCCAGCGCACGCAGCTGTTGCGCGACACGCTCGGTTTGTTATCCGTCAAGACCACGGCGGACGGCGTGGTGCGCTACGCCTACGATGCGCTGGGGCGGTTGACAGCCGTTTCCGCGCCGCAGGCAGAACAGCGCTTTGTCCACGATGCGCTGGGCCAGCTGATCGAAGAGCGCAGCGCCTGCTTTTTGCAAACGCTGCCCGAGATGGCCAGGTTGCCGAATGCCCCGCGCGCGCCAGACGCCAGCTTTGTCATGACGCACTCTTATGACGAGCTGGGCAACCGCATCCAGACGGTCTTGCCGAACGGACGCCGCATCGACACCTTGCGTTACGGTTCCGGCCACTGGCATGGCGTGCTGTGGCAAGGCCAGACCGTGGTCGATGTCGAGCGCGACAAGCTGCACCGGGAAAAGCAGCGGCAGCTCGGCAGCAGCGGTTTACTGGCCACGCGCCAGTACGATCCGCAATCGCGGCTCACGCAAATGACCCTGGCGCGCGGCGCCGATGCGCCCGCCCCCGTGCGCGAACGCCGCTTCGACTACGATGCGCAGGGCAACCTGAGCACCATTTTTCAAACAGGCGCCACCACTGCCGGCCCGCTTGGCAAACTCAGCTATACCTACGACCCCGTCGGCCAGTTGCTGGCCGCCGTGCAACCGGGTCTGGCCGAACACTTCGCCTTCGATCCGGCAGGCAATCTGCTCGACAAGGCTCCCGCGCCCGGCAACATCCTGAACAACTACGGCGATACCGAATACGATTACGACGAACAAGGCAACGCCACTAGCAAGCGCTTCCATCCGCCGGGCAGGGAGTCGACCTGGAGCGACCTGGAACTGCAATATGACGCCGAAAACCGCCTCAGCCACGCCACCAGGACGGAACGCCAATCACGCCACCGCGCCCACTACTTTTATGACGCCTTCAGCCGCCGCATCGCCAAGCGGGTAGAAGAAGCACGCTGGAGCAATTGGCAGGCCATCGCCACTGACCAGCCAGCATGCACGAGCGCCGCCACCACCTTCTTCGTCTGGGATGGCGACACGCTGGCACAGGAACTTGGGCAGGAAGAAACGGTCACATACCTGTACGAGCCGGACAGCTTCGTGCCGCTGGCCAGTATCGCTTCGCCGGCCTGCCGCCAGACCAGCGCGGTCCACCTGCCGCGCGTCGCGCAATGGGATTTGCCTGCAACCCGGCACGACGCCGAACTGCAGGCCGCGATTGAGCAAGAACAAGCGGACACCGAAGCGCTGCATGTCTCGGCATGGCAAGGTATCCAGACAGCAGCCGATGACGCGGCAGAACGCGACCGCATCACCCACTACCATTGCGACCACCTGGGCACGCCGCGCGAGTTGACGGATGCGCAAGGGAACGTGGTCTGGAGCGGGCGCTACAAGGCTTGGGGGCGTTTGCTGCACGCAGAGGGAGAAATCGAACAGCCGCTGCGCTTTCAGGGGCAGTATGAGGATCAAGAGACTGGGCTGTTTTATAACCGGTATCGGTACTATGAGCCTGATTGCGGACGCTATCTTAGTCAAGATCCTATCGGCATTCTAGGCGGACTGAATGGCTACGCATATGCAACAAATCCTATTCAGTGGAGCGACCCATTAGGACTGGCAAAATGCAGAGTCATCATTTCCAGCGCCGTAGACGAAATAAAAAACTTACCAGCATTGAATAATATGCTTCCAAGTGATATAAGAAAAATTTTACGGAGAAGAGGTTACACCATGGTGGGTTCCAGAACTAACCCTTCAGGATCCAATAAACGAGGGCAAGTCTGGACAAAGAACCTACCAGATGGAAATACAGCAGCAGTGCGCATTGACCCAGCTGAAAAACGCGCTATACCACTAGGAAATGCAGATGAAGTACCACATGCCCACAAGGAAATTGTTCCAACATCTAGCGTAACCAACGGAAATTATGCCCCGCCAAAAATCTCTGGAGCAAAGTTATGTGATGACACTGGAAAACCAGCCGCAGCCGGTGACTACAAAGC
This sequence comes from Janthinobacterium sp. UMAB-60, assembly GCF_900095235.1. NCBI lineage: Bacteria > Pseudomonadati > Pseudomonadota > Betaproteobacteria > Burkholderiales > Oxalobacteraceae > Janthinobacterium > Janthinobacterium sp. UMAB-60. The sequence goes on along the minus strand of NZ_LT607483.1, from coordinate 232,789 downwards.
TATGCACATTGAAATTAAAAATGGAATATTGGGAAAATGAAAAAATCAATAAATTCAGAAATATTAGACATCATAAAAAAAGGTGGGATAATTGAATTGGAGGATCTATCAAGATCATCCAACGAGAAAACATTAAAAGATGAACACTTAAATGAAATATTTAAACAAATCAATCAGAAAAACACAAGCGCAAGAAAAAAAGAAATACTCTGGCTAATCGCATTAAAAGGAGATAAAAATAGCGAATTACTGAAATTAGCCAAGAAAGAAATACAGTCCATAAAAAACTTCGAAGAATATTCAACCGTTTCGCATAGTTTAAATTACGCGATATGTTACGCACTATTTAAATCAGAAAATAATGACATCAAAAGCATTGAAAATGAATTACTTGAAAATAAATCAGGCGAAATTCGACTATTAGTTGCCGAATTTTATTTACACAAAAAACAAATTGAAAAGATGATAGAAATAATAATAAAAATTCTAGATGAAACGAACATTGATCACAATGTAGCGAATGCAATTGACATGGACATAGAAAAAATTGCGAATATTGAAATACTAAAGAAAATAAAGGATAAATACATCAACAACAACTCAGCCATAACCAACGGGATAAAACATGTAATTTCCGTCATGGAAACCGCCATTTCAAAAAAATAACTCCACGATGCCCATCAAAAAAAAACCGCGATCAATACAAAGTATTATCCGCCCCCATAAATATTAATAAATAACTCATTTAGATAGTAAAAATTAGCAATGCATTTGACTTGACATATACTCTGAACGATACTTGCCACTGCCTGCATTGCAGCCAATAACAAGTCATCCATAAATCGCGCCACAACTATACAGAATCAACAGTTCTCCGTATGCCCTCCCCCTACATCGGCCGCTTCGCCCCCTCTCCCTCCGGTCCCCTGCACACGGGCTCGCTCGTAGCCGCCATGGCCAGCTATCTCGATGCGAAGGTGCATCGCGGCACGTGGCTGTTGCGCATCGAGGACCTGGACTATGACCGCAATGTCGAGGGCGCCGATATGGCGATCCTGGCTACCCTGCAGCGCTGCGGCATGACGTGGGATGGCGAGGCGACGTGGCAGAGCCGCAGGCTGCCGCTGTACCAGGCGGCGCTGACGCGCTTGCAGGACGATGGGCTCGTGTATGCGTGCGGCTGTTCGCGCAAGGAGATTCAGGATTCGGTGCTGCAGGCGAGTGCACCCAAGGGCACCGCCGCCGTGTATCCAGGCACTTGCCGCCACGGCCTGGCGCCGGGCAAGGCGGCGCGGGCCTTGCGGTTGCGCGTGCCAGAGGGGCCGCAAGCCGTATATGACTTTGCCGACCGCTGGCATGGTTCGCAGCGGCAGGACCTGGCTGGCGAAGTGGGCGACTTCATCGTGCTGCGCGGCGACGGCTTTTGGGCGTACCAACTGGCCGTGGTGGTTGACGATGGCGTGCAGGGCATCACGCAGGTGGTGCGCGGCGCGGATTTGCTCGATTCGACGCCGCGCCAGCTGTATCTGCAGGATGTGCTGGGCTTGCCGCATCCGGGCTTTCTGCACGTGCCTGTCGTCAACAATGCCAGCGGCGAGAAACTGTCGAAGCAGACGGGTGCCCTGGCCTTCGATACGGGCACGCATGCCGGCGAACTGCTGGCGTCGGCGCTGCTGCCGGCCGCCCGCTTCCTCAGTCTCGACGTGCGCGCCGACGACGTGGAAGACTTCTGGCGGCAAGCCATTCCCGCCTGGGCGCAGCGGCTGGCGCGCCTTCCCGAGCGCACATAAAAAAACCCGCCGCGGCGCAAACCGGGCGGGTTGAAGCAGGCGCTGGCCGCAAGGGCCGGCGCCTGGTATCAGGCAATTAGAAGTTGCCCTTGAACTGCACCCCAAACTGACGCGGCTCATTGATGAAGCCCGTGCGGTTGTTGAAGTCGATGGCGCCCGTGATACGCTGGGTATCGGTGATGTTGCGGCCAAACGCGGCCACTTCATACTTGCCAGCATCCCAGGTGTAGCCCACGCGCAAGCCACCTTCGACCATCGGCTTGCCGGTGAACTCAGTGGACTCGTACAGGAAGAAGTTGATCTTGCTGCGGTAAGCCCAGTCCGTGAAGACGAAGAATTCACCGTTTTCCATCGGGATCGAATAACGGCCCGTGGCCGTGACCGTCCACTTCGGCGCTTGCGGCAATGGATTGCCATTGATGATGGCGAAGCCGGCGGCGTTTTTCGGATCGGTCACGGTGCAGCTGCGGCATGTGGCCACCGACAGGGATGGATCCTTGATTTCCGTGAAGTTGTAGCTGCCGCCCAGGGACATCTTCAGGCTAGGCGTGACAAAACCTTCCAGTTCCAGTTCCGCACCGCGGCCATTCGTCTTGGCTGCATTGATCAAACGCGTCACGTTCGAGGTGCCACCAACGACCGTCAATTGCTGGTTTTTCACCTGGTAGTTGTACAGGCTGAAAGCAACCCGGGCGCGGCGCTCGAACAGGTCGGCCTTGATGCCCGCTTCGAACGAGGTGATCGTTTCCGCGTCGGCCACGGTCACAGACACATCCTTGCTGGCTGGCGCGATACTTGGCGCGCGGAAACCGGTGGCGATACGGCCGTAGAAGTTCACGTCCTTGTTGTACTTGTAGGTACCGCTCAGATCCCAGTTGACCTTGGCTTTGCTGACATCGGCGCTGGTTGGGTTGATTTGCGGGACGTTGTTCGCTACTACCGTGTTGAAATCCTTCTTGTCCTTGGTGTAGCGCAAGCCGGCACGCAGCATGAAGTCATCGTTGACGGCATAGTTGACGGAACCGAAGGTGGCCCAGGCCGTGTTTTTCTGGCGGCTGGCCAGGTGCGAAACGAGCGCATGGTCGCTACCGCCGAAGTTATCCGTATAGCCGTTGGCATCTTCGTTGAAGTAGTACACGCCAGCCTGCCAATTGAGCGGACCGGCATTTTTCGATTCGGCGCGGAATTCTTGCGAGTACTGTTTCACGCTGCTGATGCCGCCAGCGGTTTCCACCGGGAATGGAATCGCTGGCACCATGCCTGGTGCGCCACCGTCGATGTCGCCATGCGACACATACTTGCCCACGCGTTCGAAACCGGTGATCGAGTACAGCTTGACGCCGTCGAGTTCCCAGCTCAGGCGAGCGCTGGCGCCATTGGTGCGCAGCTCCTGGAAGTTCAGGGCATCGGTGTAGGATTTGGTCGGATCGAAACCGTCGACCAGGTCATTCGTGCCAAGCTTGATGGCGTTGGCGAAGAACACGCGCGCGCTGCCCGTGGTGCTACGCTGATGCACATTGAACAGAGCGTTGAACGTACCGTTCGGCGCATACATCAATTGCACGCGTTCCGCGTGTTCGTTGTAGCCGTCCAGGGCATTTTTCTTGCCCGTAAACGTGTTGTCGACGTAGTCGTCGCGATGCTGGCGCAGGGTCGAGACACGCATGGCCCATTCTTTGCTCAGTGGCACGTTGACGGCGCCATCGAAATTGGTCGTGTTGTGCGTGGCGGCGGAGACGTTGTAATAGCCTTCAACCTTGTCCAGGTTCGGCTTGACGGATTCGAACTTGACCACGCCGGCAGGGGTGTTGCGGCCGAACAAGGTGCCTTGCGGGCCGCGCAGCACTTCCACGCCAGCCACGTCGAAAATCGGATAGCCCTTGAGGATCGGATTTTCTTGCACGACATCGTCGTAAATCAGGGAAACAGGCTGCGATGCAAAGATGTTGAAGTCGGTATTGCCATAGCCGCGGATGTAAAAGCGGGGGAAGGTGCGGCCATTCGACGATTCCACGTTCAGGCTAGGCACTTTGCCGGCCAGCACGCGAATGTCTTGTCCGCCGGACACCAGCACGTCGAGCTTCTCGTCGCGCAGCAGCGACACGGAAACGGGCACGTCGCGGATATTTTCCTTGCGGCGCTGCGCCGTCACGGTCACGGTTTCCAGCTGGCTGGCGGCAGGGGTCGTATCAGCAGCGACTTCATCAGCATAAGCCGAGCCGATAGGCAAGGCAGCGGACAGTGCCAGCATGGCGGCGCTTTTGGCGCACAAACGCTGGTGCATCTTGGACATCTTGATCATGTTGTTTCCCAGAAGTTTAAAAAAGAATTGCGAAATCTGTCTTCCAACCTGTCTCCGGCTTATGTACGGCGCTGGCGTTCTCTGCACCGTCATGGTGCAGCAGCGCGAGCGGATGTTTCTCCACTCCTGGCGTCACTGGCTCTGCCCTGGCTGTCGTCCAAGCGGACAGCGGGGGCGGCCGCATCTCTGGGATGTCTGATGAACACCAACTTTTGAGTAAGGCGCCAATTTAATTCAAGCGCCTTATGCGCTGCAAGAATATTGTTATGTAAAATATTCATTCATCAACATAAAGGGCTGACTAGTGGTTATTCAGCCACAACAGCGCCCTCGCCTTGCCATTTCCCACAATGACTGGCTGGATGGCGCGACTTTTTCTCGTGGCATGCAGAAAGCAGAATTGACGTCCTGCAAGACAGCCCAGAGGATAAAAATAGTTGTAATATCGCCAGAATTGAGTGGCAAGGCCGCCCCACTCCAGTGCGGCGGCGGCCCCCTGCCTCCCCCTTGCACCATCGTTGATCGCCTCCATGCCAGAACCGAGCCAGCCCAGCAACGCCGTCCCGTCCTCCATCGCTGCCGCCCAGGCCGCCCATTCACTGCTGCGCGTCCATTGCGACATCGTCTGGAGCACGAAAACCTTCGGCCAGTTCGATGCCGACCAGCCCTCCTGGCGTGCCTTCACGGGCCAGACCGAAGCCGAACTGCTGGGCCGCGGCTGGCTCAATGCGCTGCATCCGGACGACCGCAACTTGCCTTACGTCATGCCGTCACATCTGACGAGCGTGTTCGAAGCGGAATACCGGCTGCGCCACGTCAGCGGCACCTACCGCAATATGCTCGTGCGCATGCTGCCTGTGCTGGCGCCCGATGGCAGCATCGTTGAATGGCTGGGTTCGCATTGCGACGTGACACAGCAACGGCAGACGGAACAGCGGCTGCGCCTGGCCATGCAGGGCGGCCGCATGGGCACGTGGGAGATCGACCTGGGCAGCGGCAGCATGACCTGCTCCGACGCGTTCAAGGCCAATCTGGGCCTGCCGCCTGCCAGCCACATCGACTACGCGCAGCTGACGGGCGCCATGCTCGACGGCGAGCTGCAGCACTGGCAAACGGTGGTGCACGCAGCCCTCGCCAGCGCCAGCGATTTCGAGATCGACATCCGCGTGCGCTGGCCCGATGGCGCGCTGCACTGGGCACACATGCGCGGCACCTGCACCAGCGACGGCGCCGGCAACGTGATCGCCTTGTCCGGCATCTCGCTCGACTTGACGGCCAGCAAGCAGAACGAAGAAACCCTGCGCCTGACCCTGGAGGCCGGTGAAGTGGCCACCTGGAACTGGGACATCGTTGCCGACCGGGTCACGGCCGACAGCAACATGGCGCGCCTGTTCCCCGTCAATGCCGGTGCGCCCACGGCGGCGCCGCTGGCGCGCTACCTGGACATCATCCATCCCGATGAGCGCGAGCAAGTCAGCGCGCAGATTACTCAGGCGCTGCAGGCGCACACGCCGTTCGAGGCCAGCTACCGCATCGGTTCCGGCGATGGCCAGTACCGCTCGGTCATCGCGCGGGGCCGCGCGGAATACGCGCCCGATGGCACGCCCTTGCAATTTCCCGGCGTCCTGCTCGACGTCACGCGCCAGAAACAGGTGGAAGATGCGCTACGGCGCAGCGAGGAACGCTACCGCACCCTGATCGAGCTGATGGACCAGGGCTTTTGCGTCATTGAAATGCTGTACGACGAGCAAGGCCGCCCCGTGGACTTCCGCTACCTGGAAGGCAACGCCGCCTTCGTCAAGCAGTCGGGTCTGGACAATGCCATCGGCAAAACCATCCGCAGCTTCGTGCCCGACCACGACCAGCACTGGTTCGACCTGTACGACCAGGTCATCAAAACGGGCGCGCCCGTGCGCTATGAAAACGAAGCCGTCGCCATGGAGCGCTGGTTCGAAGTTTTCGCCGCGCGCCTGGGGGGCCCCGGCAGCCGCCTGCTGACGATACTGTTCAGCGACATCAGCGAGCGCAAGCGCTCGGAGCAGCAATTGCGCCAGCTGGCCGACAACCTGTCCGAGATGGACCGGCGCAAGACGGAATTCCTGGCCACCCTGGCGCACGAATTGCGCAACCCGCTCGCGCCCATCCGCAACGGCTTGCAGATCATGCACCTGGCCGCCGACAAGCCCGCCACCGTGGCAAGAGTGCGCGACGTGATGGAGCGGCAAGTCAATCAGATGGTGCACCTGGTCAATGATTTGCTGGACGTGGCCCGCATCACGCGGGGGCAGATCGAACTCAAGCTGGAACGCGCGGACTTGAAAACCATCATCGCCAGCGCCGTGGAAACGAGCATGCCGCTGATCGAAGCGGGCCGCCACCAGTTCCAGATGCAACTCGCTGAAGACCCGCTGCCGCTCGAGGCCGACCCCACGCGGCTGGCGCAAGTGCTGGGCAATTTGCTCAACAATGCCGCCAAGTACACGCCTGCGGGCGGCCATATCAGCTTGCGCGCCCTGCGCGATGGCAACGAGGCCTTGATCGAGGTCAGGGACAGCGGCGTGGGCATCCCCGCCGAATCGATCGCCACCGTCTTCGACATGTTTACCCAGGTGGGGCAAAACATGGGCAGGGCGCAGGGTGGGCTGGGTATCGGCCTGTCGCTGGTGCGGCGCCTGGCCGAGCTGCATGGCGGCAGCGCCACGGCGGCCAGTCCTGGCGCCGGCCTGGGCAGCACCTTCAGCGTGCGCCTGCCCCTGCTGGCAGCGCAGCCAGCCGCTCCCGCCGTCCCGACCGTGCCGGCCAGCGCCACCAGCGGCCCCCGCTTCCGCGTGCTGGTGGTCGACGACAACGTCGATGCGGCCGATACCCTGGCCGCCGTGCTCGACATGATGGGCCATGCCACGCAAGTGGCCCACGATGGCGCGCAGGCGCTGGCCGTGGCGCCGCAATTCTTGCCAGACGTTATCTTCCTCGACATCGGCTTGCCTGGTATAAACGGCTACGAGGTGGCGCGCGCGCTGCGCCGGATACCGGCCGGCGCCAACGTCGTGCTTGTCGCATTGACGGGCTGGGGCGCCGAAAACGACCGCAGCCAATCGAGCGCGGCCGGCTTCGACCACCATCTGACCAAACCGGCCAACCTGCTCGTCATCGGCGAACTGCTGGCCACTCTTTCCACACCAACAACACCGACAAACCATGACTGAATCCCTGAACCACGTCCGCCGCCACCTCCTGCTGGCCGGCGGCGCCGCCATGCTGTGCCCGGCACCGCTGCTGTTTGCCGCACCCGCCACCAGCCTCGCCACCGCCCACACGCAGCTGGCCGCGCTGGAACAAGCCGCCGGCGGACGCCTTGGCGTTGCCGCCTGGCGCCAGGGCAGCGAGCTGCGCGTGGCCTACCGCGCCGACGAACGCTTCCCCCTGGCCAGCACCTTCAAGGCCATGCTGGCTGGCGCCGTACTGGCCCGCAGCGTCAGCCAGCCGGGCTTGCTGGACCAGCACGTGCGCTACGAGAAAAAGGAACTGGTCACCTATTCGCCGCTGACGGAAAAGCATCTGGCCGATGGCATGAGCGTGGCCGACCTGTGCGCCGCCACCTTGCAATACAGCGACAATAGCGCAGCCAATTTCCTAATGACAATATTAGGCGGGCCGCAAGCCGTGACGGCGTTTGCGCGCAGCATCGGCAATACGGTATTCCAGCTGGAACGCTGGGAAACAGAACTCAATAGCGCCATTCCCGGCGAAGCGCGCGACACGGCCAGCCCTGCGTCGATGGCGCACAGCTTGCAGCAATTATTGTTGGGCAATAGCTTGCCAGCGCCGCAGCGCCAGCAACTGGACGCCTGGATGCGCGGCAACACGACGGGCGACAAGCGCATCCGCGCCGGCGTGCCGGCCGGCTGGCAGGTGGCAGATAAAACGGGCTCGGGCGCGTATGGCAGCGTCAACGATATCGGCGTGGCCTACCCGGCAAGCGGCGCGCCGCTGGTGATCGCCGTGTACTACACGCGCGAACAGAAAAACGCCGACACCAACCAGGACATCATCACGGCCGCCACGCGCATCGTGACGGCCGCATTGGCGTAATTACTTCGGTAACGCGGCCATGAAGCCGGCATACGTCGACCAGGCGGGATCGGCCGCGCTGCGGATTTCAATCGGGAACTTTGGACGCGGCGCCAGCGCCGTGTTCAGGCGATTGAAAAACTCTTCGCCCGACTGCGTGTAATAAATCCATTCGCGCAGGTTTTCACCGGTCGACACCAGCGCCAGCGTGGCGAAGCCGCCTTCTTCCACCACGGGCGCCAGCGCCGCTTCCAGCTCTTCCATGTGCTCGCGCTCGTTCGGCGCGGGCATGCCTGTTTCATCTTCATAACGCCAGGCGATGATGATGCGGTCCGGCTGCGACGACAGGTCCCAGTCGTCATGGAAGGTGTCGACATAGCGGTAGATGATGGCAATCTCGTCGCTATGCGTGACGATAGTGCCCCAGCTGCGGGCGGAAGTGGAATTTTCGTTCATGGTTGCAACAGTCAAAAAAATAAATCGAGGAGGCGCAGCTTACAGTACGGGCGGGCAAGTCACATTCCAGGCGTCATACTGGGCGCCGCTCTTGCGCAGCCAGACGCGGGCGTAGCTGTCGCGGTCGCTCTTGAACACGAGCGCATAACGCTCTTCGGCGCGCGGTGCGGCGGCGCCCACGTCGACGGCCGCCAGCGTAAACTTCAGCGCCCGCAGCGGCGCGCAGGCCGTGTTACCCGCCATCAATAATCGCGCCCGCTCCAGCAGCGGCTTCTGGTACAGCAACACGCCTTCCAGTTCCACATCCGGTATCCGTTGCAGCATGCGCACGGGTTCGGCCACCGCGCGGCAGGTGCCACGGTCGAGCCAGGCGTAATACTCCATGCCCGCCTCCTGCCAGCGCGCCTGCTTGCCCTCGCCGTGCAGCACGAACTTGGTGCGCTGCGTGCGGCACAGCGCACCATGGCCACGATACGGCGACGTTTCCACGCTGCCCACCACTTCGCTGCCACGGCCGCCTACCACGGGCACGCTCTCGAACACGGTGCGCGCAGCCGGCTCGTCCGGATATTGCTGCGCATAAAATTCCAGCAAGGACGCGCGCTGCTGCGCATCCACTGCCACCACCTCGGCGGCGCTGGCTGAGATGCACACGGCCGATACGGTAAAGAGCGCTACACAGCGCATGAAATATCCTGGCATGGCATTCCTTCAATCGACGTTCAGGGGCGGGTATCGCCCAAGCGCAGATTATATAGTTACCAGGAAATACAGGGAGGAGCGGACGTCAGGACGTGCGGAAGTTGACACCACCAGCGAGCAGCGTGGCACCGCAGGTGGTGGTATCGCCTTCAAAGGCGATGGCAATGCCGTTGATGTTATGCCGGGACGAGCCGCTGGCAATCTTGCAACCCTGATGTCCCTTGATGGGGCAGCTGCACAAGTCCCCGACGCAGGCGACAGCAATACCATTGACCGTGAAGTGCGTGGCGGCACAACTGAGCACCTTGCCGCCATGCGACGTGGCGTCGCCCAAGCGGATGACTTTGCGCATGCTGCCTCCCGTTCTACTTGTCCGCCGAGCTTTCCAGGATGGCTTCCACCGATGGCACCGCGTAGTTGGCCGGATCGACGGCTGGCGTGATGCGGCTGCGGAAGATATCACCATTGGCATCCTGCTGCCGGCGTTTCGCATCCGATGGTGGCGTAATAAAAATGATGCTGGCCTCGTTGCTGTCGCGTAAATTAATCGCGGCACTGGCGCCACCATCGCGATAGCTGCCCATCACGCCGATGGCCATCTGCATGAACCACGTGGCTGCGCCCGTGTTGCCCAGGCGAAAATCAGTATTGATGAACTGCGCGCTCTTGCCGCTGTCGATTTCCGGTCCGCCTTGTGCCGCGTAGTCATGCAACAGGCTTTCCAACATCAGCAACTGTTCCGGCTGATTTCCCGTGCCGGCCACGATGCGCGCCGGCCCCTTGCCGCGCTCGGCTTCCGGCAAGGTCTGCAGCGCCTGCCGCCAGCCCGCGTTGAAAATATGCTGGCGTGCATCGCGCCGCGTGACGGGCTTGCCGTCCTCATCCGTGAACTTGACGAACACGGGCCGATGCACGAAACCGAACGAGGGCAGGCGGTCAAAGGTTTCCATCTGCTCCCGGTTCCACGGAATGGGAAACCACGGCGTCGGCTTCCAGTCACGCGGGGGACGATTTTCCCAGAGATTGAGCTTGTCGAACGTATGCAAGCCGACACCACGGATATCGGGCCGCTGGGCGAAAGCGGCGGCAGCGGAGAGCCATTCGGCGACAGTGGGTTGACGAGGTATGGGAGGAAAATCCGCTCCTAGTTCCTTATCTGGTTTCGCCAGAGATTCCATCAACTGATAATACATCGCTCTGAATTGCTCTTGGACGAACTTATTTCCAGGATCTTCCCATACTGATGATCGCAAGAATTCAATACGTTCACGCCGTGCCAGAACAAATGCCACGGTGGTATCTGGCATATCGGGGATGTAGTATCCATCTCGCAACATCTTTGTATCCCCTTTCGCGCGAATACCATCTCTCGTCCCCGCACTATCATCGGCCATCAGAACCACGTACGGCACGTCAGGATGGGTATCAAAAAAATCAAAAACGTTGAGTAACAATTTATCAGGATGTTCAGCCAGGCTCCAGGGAGCGATTGAAAACAAATGCCATGCCATGCCGGAGGTTCCCGCGCCTGCAATCAATCCAGCCATCGGTACTCCAGCTTCAGGTTGCTGCTTGGAATCACGAATGGGTGGGCCAGCATAAAATGACGGCACTCCCCAGTACAGAGGCGTAAAGTTGATTCCGTTCTCCATCGCATCGTATGCACGCCCTCCACTCACCCCATTTTTATCCAAGGCGCTCCATGCGTACTTGCTCTTGTCCTGTTCTCGGATAGAAGTAAAAGCACTTCCTTTTTGTAAGGCATCCCAAAGCTTGGCTTGCCGATACCTATCAAAGGTCACACCAATGCCTATTACTTCCAAGACATATTCATCCCGTGCTGTCGTGTCATCTACACTCTTTTTCTGCATCTGCGCAGATCTCTTTTTCGATGCCGACTCTCTTTCACTTGCTTGTACAGATACACTGATCCACCGAACAAATAGGACAAGAAACAGTACTAGCAATGGAATACCAATCCAACGAACGATGGTCATGATGAGCTCCTGCTCTAACTATTGAAAGGTATCGCTCCCCGGTTAATCACAGAGCGAGCAGAAAACTATAGCAATCTACAGTCATTCAAGTCTTCGACTTCTTGACGTCAGAAGTCCTTTTTCCGCTTTTGGTCTCTGATATGACGATTTTCCACAAAGATCCTGTCAGCAACGGTAGATCAGCGGGTAAAACACCTGAGTTGTAATAAGATATGTTCCCTTTGATTACATTTTTTCTCCAACTATTTTCCGCATCAAAATACATACGAAAATTATCAAGGAACTCCGACCACAAAAGGATTCCTGGCCGTCGTTTTCCGCTTTCGTACGATATCTTCACCCGCCAATCCGCCACCGCACATAAATACGCATAAAACTGCGGGTCCGAACTAGCCTTGCCGCTGCCAATCGCCACGTCATATGCAGTTACCTGGCTGTGATTTTTGGCGCTTCCGATAATCGAACTGTGGAAGGACTTGGCACTGACTTCGCGTTGCCAGCGCAAGCGGGCCTCATTCGGACTTTCCTGGATGGTTGCCAAGACATTCCCTTCCGTGTAGCGGGTGGCGGCAATGACCTTGCGTTGATCGAGCGGCCCTTTGCCATCGAGTTTCTTTTCCTTGTTATAGGCAGTCGTCATCAAGGCCAATTCGGCCCCGCGTATGGCTTCATCGCGCTCTGGAAAGCGGCGATAGCCGGCCGGATCCGGGCGATCCTCGGCGGTTGCATGCAGGCCGCTTCCGCTGGTAAGTGCCACTGATGCATCGCAAGGATCGACATCTTCCGCAGGTCCCTGATCGGCAACAGGACGATTTCTCATCATGGACGTTGCCGGGATATTCGCCGGATCGATTTGCGACGTGCCACGCAAGTCGGCGGCAACCGGCTGTTTCAATGCTTCGCCCGTGATGGTGCGTATGCCATTGCGCTGCTCTATCTTGCTCAACCGGGTATTGACAGGCCAGGCCACCGCTTGATGTTGTGCGCGGTGTTTTCGCAGAGAAACCTCCACGTGCGATTGCTCCGTTTCCGTCAACAGGCGCAACGGAAAGTCAAACGGTGGCGGCTTGCCTACCAACGACACCGTGGTCTTTCCCGTGGCCGGATCCAGCCGGGTCTTGTTGCTGAATACCCGCTGATAAAATCTGCCACCCAGTTCCGCCAGCGCGCTCCGCACCTTTTTATGTTCCACTATCTTGGTGTGCCCGGATGAGACACTGTACCCATCCAGACTGGATGTCTCTTCCTCTTCCACCAATTCACTTCCCGATGCATGATCGGGCACGCCATCCCACCCTATGCCCTGGATGTTATCGAGTGCCACCGTCATGTCTTCAGGGCAGAAATACAGATAAACCTTGCGGCGGTTGTCGCGGTCGTCGGCACTCTGCCAGCGGCTGCCGACCATGCCGCGATGCTCATCCTTTTTCAGTTCGGCAAACGGCGGCTGGCAGGCCTGGCCATTACCCTTCGTCACCCCAGCCACGATATTCACCAATGTCTGCAGGCGCGCTCCCATGGTCTGCGCACCACTGAGCAAATGGTAATAGGGCTTCATCGCCGCATCCTCGCCGCCATCGAACCAGGCAGCACCTCGCATCAACAGAGGCAGGCTGTCCACCAGGCTGTACGGCGGATGCGTGAGTATCAAATTATCGGCCGGCACCAACCCCTTCTCCATCAGCATGGCTTGCGCCAGCAGCGACAGCAGGCAGCCCTGACTGTGCGCAACGATGCTGACCGTATCATTCGCGTCGTAATCGCGGATCATGGAAATCAGTGCTGCCAGGCGCTGGGCCGCCAGCACCATGTACATGCGGCCAGGCGCCGTTTTCAGCGGACGCAAGGCATCGCCCATGGGATCCGCAGGCGCATACATGCCTGGACGCCACATGTCGGGCAGGCTGCTGGTGGCGTTGCCGAAGGGACCGCCTTCCTTCGACAGGTCCTTGTCGAGACGGTTGCCGTAGCGGTCGACGAATTGGCCGTTGATGGTGCGGCATTTCTCTCCCACTTCGCGGTAGCCCCAGTAAAATGGAATCACCGGACTGTTGGTATCCTTGGTGATGGTGCGCTTGAAAAAGACGGCATCTGGGTCGTCTTCCAGCTTGTCCTTGTCCGCCGCCACGGGCATGCGATACGACGCGGGCGTAAAGCCGCGCCCCAGCCTTTGCGTCAGGCCCTCGCACAAACCGTGCTCCACCGCCTTGTAGCTGACACCCACATCGTTGACGCCATGGATGACGATGATATTGCCCGGCAGGTTGCGGCGTACTTTCACCTTCTTGCAGACGGTGCGTTCGCAATGCAGGAGCGCCACTTCCTCGCCCACCACGTACGGTACTTTCGGATATGCGCCGGCTCGGCATGTGCATTCGTATTGCCCTCGGCACGAAAAAACCAGGCGACGCCGCTGCGCTTGAGCAGGCGCCGAACGAAGGCCGCATCGGACTCATTGTGCTGCATGACAAATTCGCGCTGCGGATACGTCTGCGCTTCGAAGAAATCGGCAAACACATACTGGAAGGCATGCGCCATCACCGTATTGCTGCGTATCCATTCATCGAGCAGGGTCTTGACGATCTCAATATCCGTGAGGCGGCGGAAGACGCGCGTATTGCAGCGTTTTTCCATGATGGCGAAGGCGTCCGTCAGCACCAGTTGGTAACTGGCCAGCGCGCCATCACTGTCGCCGGCGCTCGCTTGCGTGACTAGGCCGCAGATGCTGCGCAGCTGCCCCTGGTCGGTGACGATGTCGATTGCAGCCGGCAAGGCGATGAAACTGCTCAGCGGCAAATCCGCATGCGTCGAGACGCACAGCACACGGTATTCAATCCCGCCACAGATGGCCTCGTTGCCGACGATGCGCTGCGGTATCAGCGCACCAGCGGGCACCTTTGGGGATACGCCCAGGCGCAGGCGCAAGGGACGTTCGCCACCCAACATCGATGCATCACCGTCCATGGCGCTCTCCTCATTCACACTTGCATCTAATCAAGCTGGAGAACCGACAATGCCATGGGATGGCAAGGAAATACTTGATATTTAGTAAGAATCCGCCAAGGTTCCCAATACTTGCATCAACCTTTTCCTCTTGGCCAGCAGGGCGGGCCTTGAGCGGCACAATGGAGCGCCATCGCTGCGCCCCACTATCCAGGCTGCAAGTTCCTCCCCCATCAACGCTGGTAATGCTTGAAGAAATTCCAGCTGATCACGGTGGCGTCCGGTCCCAGCTCATCGCTGAAGGGCCAGCCGGGAGGCCCCCCGCTCCACGCGTGGTTCATGCCCTCGACCGTGTACTTTTGCGCGATGACGGCGCCGTTGTGCAGATACGTATCGATGGAATAGCTGCGGCCGTATGGCACGGTCTGGCGCACGATGCTGTCGGCACGGTAGCGCACGCTGTCATTGTCGAGGCCATCGTCGCCGACATCGCTGGTCTGCAGGAATTGCTCGATGGTTTGCTCGCCGTTGACGGGGTTGACGACGATGTCGGAAGTGCCGTGGAACACCATCGTCGGCATCAGCCGGCGCGGCGAACCGGAACAGCGCCAGGCATCCTTGCCGCGCACTTTCGGGTCGAACGAGCTGCCGTTGAACAGCGAATCGGCAGCCGTGAGCATGCCGATGGCGCCCTTGTACATGCCGCCCGAATGCACCATCACGGCGGCGAACACGTCCGAATAACAGGCGGCCATGATGGAAGCCATGGCGCCGCCCGCCGAGATGCCCGTCACATACACGCGGCTGTCCTGCACCGCATACTTGCTCTTGACCTTGTTCAAGATGCCCATCAGCACGGCTGGTTCGCCCGTGCCCCGTTCCTGGTTCAGCGGCAACATGAAATTCCAGCAGCGCATGGGGTTGGCCGTGGCGTTCTGGCGCGGATAGACGACGATGAAATTTTCGCTGTCGGCCAGCTGGTTGTAGCGGCTGACGGCGGCAATGCTGTTCGGTTCGGAACCGCAGCCGTGCAGCATCAGCACGACGGGCAGCGGCGTGTTGGCGTTGTAATTGCTCGGTAGCCAGACCTGGTATTCGCGCGTGCCCCACAGGCTCGCGTACAGGCCGAAGTCCCACTGGCCAGCGGCCGCCGGCAGCGCAGCCAGCAAGCCGCAGGCGGCGATGAATGCAGAAAATAAATGACGCAGTTGCTGATGCAGATGTGCCATGCCAGTCTCCTGATTGTTATTCACGACGAAAACAGCGACAACGACCCGGCTTGACACCCGTCAAGCCGGCACTTCTACCACCCCTTAAAATTTGTAGCCAGCCTTGGCGATGATCTGGCGCGGCGGGCCATAGAAACCGTCGAGGATGAAGACGGCGGGAATGTTGTAGCCATCCGTGCGGTAGCGTTTATTGCCCAGGTTGCTGCCGTGCAAGCTGAAGGTCCAGTTCTTTGGCGCTTCCCACACGACGCCGGCCGTCCAGATGCTGTAGCCGCCCTGCGCCAGGGTTGCGCTCAAGTCCGTGGTCGGGTAGACCTTGCTGCGATAGCCGTAGCCGACCATGCTGCGCAGGGCGCCGCCGAAGACGTCGCGGTCCGTGCGCGTCACGTTCAAGCCCACTTGCCGGGCTGGCGTATTGCTGAACTTTTGCGTATCCGCAATGTTCTTGCCGCCACTCATGAACTCGTCATAGTTGGCATCGAGCAAGGCGAGGAAACCGTTGACTTCCCACTGGCGGTTCGGCCGCCACGAGAATTCAAATTCCGCGCCTTTCACCGTCGCCTTGCCCGCATTCGTGAAGTCGCCATAGAAGCCCGGCACGCCGCCCGGCTGCACATAGCTGGTGAAGACGGACAATTGAATATCCTTGTAGCGGTTGTAGAACAGGGCCACGTTGACGTCAAACGTGTCGTCGGGCGCCGCGTACTTCATGCCCACTTCCAGCGCGTCGAGTTTTTCATCCTTGTAGGGACGCGCGGAATCGGGCACCACCAGGTTGTTGGCGCGCACGTTGTAGCCGCCCGACTTGAAGCCGCGCGACAGATTGCTGTAGAAATTCGTCGTCTTCGACGCTTCATAGCGCACGGAAATTTTCGGCGAGGTATTGCTGACCGATAAGGACTTGTCGAAGTCGGCCGCCGTCTGGATGGGCCGCGTGAAGCCCACATCGGCAAAAGCACGGTTGAGCACGATGGCGCGCTTTTCCTCGCGCGTGTGGCGCAAGCCCGCGTTGATGCTCCACACCTTGCCCAGCGGCCAGGTCCAGTCCGTGTACAGCGCCGTGCTGTCCGTCTCTACCGTGCTGACGGCGGCCGTGAACTGGCGTCCCAGGAAGTTGTTGTAGATGCCGCCGCCGGCCGTGCCTTCGAAGCGGTACAGGCCGATCACCCCGGCGCCATAGTCGCCGCTGTACGAGGCCTGCAATTCCAGGCTTTTCTGTTCGTCGCGCGAATCGCCGAAGACGTCGGCAATCGGCTGCGGCAAGCCGTCGAAGTCGATGGTTTGCTCGGACGTGCTGCGCCGCTTGGCGCCGATCACTTTCACGGACCACTCGTTCGACAAGGTGTAATTGGCCACCAGCGAGCCGCCCCGGTTATGCGTAAAGTTGTTGCCCGGCATGCCGCTCTGGATATCGTAGGCGCTGGTGCTGGCGGGACGCTTGAGCGGATCGAAGGCACTCACGCCCATGCGCTGAAAGCCGCGCACGCCCGATTTATCGTCCGTGGCGTCCAGGCTCAGCACGACAGTGAGCGGTATGTCCTGCGGAAAGTAACCGACGGACAGGCGCGCGGCCGTGCTGTCCTGGTCGCTTACCTGTTCGCCATTGAACGTGTTGCGGCCGAAACCGTCGCGGTCCAGCTTGGCGGCGGCCAGGCGCGCGCGCCAGGTGCCGTTCTCGTTGGCCACATTGAAGGCGGCCTTGAAGTTGCGCTGGTTGTAATTGCCGAGGCCCACTTCCGCCGAGGCGCCGTTTTCCTTCGCCAGAGGGCGTGAAATGTACTTGATGGCGCCGCCGATGGTGTTCTTGCCGTACAGGGTGCCTTGCGGGCCGCGCAGCACTTCGATGCGCTGCACGTCGAACACATCGAGCAGCGCGCCTTGCGGACGGGCCATGTAGACATCGTCAAAATAAATGCCCACGCCCGGGTCCACGCCCCAGACGGGGTCGGCCTGGCCCACGCCGCGAATGAAGGCCGTCAGTGTGGTGTTCGTGCCGCGCGAGGCGTACACGGTCAGGTTCGGCACGCGCTCCTGCAAGTCGGCCAGGTTCTGGATATTCGCCCGTTCCAGAGCCTTGGCGGAAAACGCCGTGACGGCCAGCGGCACGTCCTGCAGCCGCTCTTCGCGGCGGCGGGCAGAGACCGTCACGGTTTCCATGCGTTCTTTCGCATCGCTGGCTTCCTGGGCCGTGCTGGCAGCAGCGGGAGTGGCTTCCTGCGCCTGGGCCTGGGTGGCAAAGGCACCGGCAACGGCGAGGGCGGCGGGCATCAATTTCAAAGCAAGTTTCATAGCGTCTCCAATGTCAGGCTTGCTTGCCACCAGGGTAGACGGCCGGATTCCAGGATCGCAAGACGTAACGGTACCCGCGCGCAAAAAGCGTGCACCTGTCCTGCGATGACTGTTTCCCGGCCCCCTGCCCGTGCGGCGAGTGGCCTGTTTATTTTGAATGTGTGGCGAGGAAGGACTGCAACAAGGTATTCACACGCTGCGCCTGGTCCAGGGGCGTGGCGTGGCGCGAGTTCGCGATAATCTCGATCTCGCACTGCTGAAACTGTGCGGCAAAGGCCCGCTTGCTGGCGACGGGCGTGTAATCCTGGTCGGCCGCCATGATGAAGACGGGCATGGCCAGGGCCTGGAAATGAATGTCGATATCCCAGTGGAAAATGGCGTCCAGCGCGGCCAGGTAGGCGCGCTTGTCCATGCCCGCCATTTGCGTGGCGAAGCGCTCGACCAGCGCTTGCTGGGACGGATCGGGAAACAGCTTCTTGCCGATGATCTTGCCCATGGCTTTCAAGCCCAGGGTGGCAATCACCGTGCGCCGCAGCCAGTAGGCAAACAGCAAAGACGCCGGTTTGCTGCCCTGAAACGGTTGGGAATTGATCAGGCACAAACTGGCCGCCCGGCCCGGCGCGCGGTTGGCCATTTCCAGGCCCACCATGCCGCCCAGGGAAAAGCCGACGATGTGCGCGCGCGGCACGTCGAGCTGGTCCATCAGGTTGAAAAGGTCGTTGGCGAAGTCGCCGATCTGCCAGTCGCCGTTTGGCGCGGGACTGGCGCCATGGCCGCGCAGGTCGGGCACGATCAAACGGTAGCTTGCGCCGAGGGCGTCGATCTGCGGGCGCCAGTCTGCGGCGCAGGAACCGAGGCCGTGCAACAAAAACACGGGATCGCCCTGCCCCTTGCCCAGGTCGAGGTAATGCAATGGAACATCGGATGTCGTGTGACGCCGCATTCTGTCTCCTTGCTGTTGAACATGCTTTGTGTTCAGGTGCAGGAATATGTTTTCCTGCTGTTGGAAAACATAATACGGAATCCGAATTCCGATTTCAAGTTAAATCGCTAAATATCTTAGGTCAGATAATTTAAAGCAACACGCACCAGTTCATCTTCCAGTGCCGCGGCCGATAAAAAGGACAGCGAACCCGTCAGGGTATGCTGGTTCAGGATGCCCAGCAGCACGGGTGGCACCACCATCATCGCCTGCGTGGGGTTCGGGTGACGGATGCTGGCCGACTTGCTGGCCAGCACGGCCACCGTGCGTTGCGAGATCAAATGATTGATCTGGTGCACCCTGTCGCGAAATTGCGCATCCTGCGACGCGCGCGTGATCAGGGCCCGCAACACGCCGCTGCGCCCGCCATTCACGGCCACGAACATGGCCACCATGGCGCGGATGAAGTCTTCCAGGCTGCGTGTTTCCCACTGGCGCAGCTCCGTCAGGGTCTCGACCTTTTCCACCATGTCGGAAAAAAAGCGCTGCAGCAGCAAGCGGCTCAAGGTGTCCTTGTCGCCTAATAAACGGTAAAAGGTGCCGACAGATGTTTCCGCCAGTCTGGCCAGATCGGCCACGCCGATTTCATCGAAACGGTTTTCCGCCAGCAACTGTTCGCCCACCAGCAGCAGGCGCTCGAACGCCTGCTTGCTGCGCGCCTGGGTGGGCTCCGGTGGAACGATCATCTGCGGGAAGGGCATCGGGAAGGAAGGCATGCGGCGTCGGCGTCTCGAATAGTGGAACCTGAGTTCCGTTATGGGGTGCGCGTATTGTAACGCGGGAGAAGGCCGATGGGGAGCGCCGCGTGGCGCCCTCGCGTGTGCTACCTGCCCTGCCACTCCATGTAGACGTCGGCGCGCTGGTAATGGGCGTCGCCGGCGGGCCGCGCCACGTGGGTAAAGCCGCTGCTTTCGTACAGGCGGATGGCGGGCGCCAGCTTGCTGTTCGACTCCAGGAACAGCAGCTGCGCGCCGCTGGCCTCGAAGGCGTCGAAGGCCCGCTCGATCAGGCGGCGCGCGATGCCCAAGCCCTGGCATTCCGGCGTGACGGCCATCTTCGACAACTCGATGCTGGCCTCGCCGGCACGGATCAGCGCGCACGTGCCGACGATCTTGCCGTCCAGGCGCGCCAGAAAAATTTGTCCGCCAGCGTCGAGTATCGAGCGTTGCGGATCGGACAGCACCTTGTCGTCGAGCGCCTCGACATAGAAGTAGCGCTCCAGCCAGGCGATATTCAGGCGCTTGAAATCGGCCGCGTACTGGACGTCGTACGCGATAATCTCCACGGCGGCCCGTTCGCGCTGGCGCCGGCAGGCGGCGATCGTCTCGCCGAAACCTTGCGACTGCAAGCGCGCTTCAGCCCGGTCCAGGCTCGCCATCAGCTGCGGCGTGCCGTGTTCGAACACCGTATCGACGGCCGCGCGCACATCATCCCACAGGGACGCCATGCTGCGCAGCAAGGCGTGCCCCGCGTCGGACAGCGCCAGCAGGCGCCGCCGCTCATCCTTGGCGTCCGGCAGCTCCGTCACCACGCCGGCATCGAGCAGCTTGCGCCCCAGCTGCACCACCACCGGATGCGTCTGCCCGATCTGCGCGGCCAGGGCCGTGATTGCCGTGGGGCCATTGTCACGCAGTAGCAATAACAAGGGGAAACAACGCGACGTCAGCTCGACGCCGGCCGCCAGATAGCTGGTATCGACGCCGGCATACAGTTGATCGGAAAGACGGCGCAGGCGGCTGGCCAGCATCAGCGAGCCGTAGGTTTGCAGGTTGGAAGACATGTTGAATGAATATATGTAAGTAGTTACGTATACCCTAACGTAAACCAGCTTTCCAGGTCAAGCACAGGCTTGCTTAGTCCTCATCATCGGCCAGCGCCGCCTGCAGCCTGGCCTGAAACACGGTCTCGACCACCTCCCCCAGTCCCGGCCACACCTGTGTCAGCCAGCGCTTGCCCTCTTCGCTGGGCGCCACATACGGCGCGTCGCGCCTGGCGCAGTCCAGGCCGATCGCGATCACTTGCCCCGCATCTTCCAGGCCGCCCGCGATCATGGCGTCGATGGGGCATGCGATTAGCTCGGCGGTCAGATGCGGACGCAGCAGGCAGGCAGGCGCGATGATGGCGAACGACGCTTGCGCGTAACTCCAGCAGTTGGTGGGCCAGTGGGCGTTTTTCACGTTGTCCAGGAAGACAGCATCACTGAGCGTTTCCGGATGGGCTTGCGCCTGCGCATAAAAGGCGGCCAGGGCGACGAGTTGTGGCGGGGAAGTCCAGGTGGGCATAGCGCATTGATCCAGGCAAAGCCGCACCGGGCTGGCGGCAAAGGCGGACTGTAGCATGTTCAACCGGCACGCTGAAACACCAATGGTCGGGGCATAATCAGGGTCGCCGCCACTCTCGCCAGCCACAGCCATGCCAACCGCCTTTGAACTCTGGAAAGCCGAATTACTAATTGTGGGCAACATCATCCAGGATGGCGACAACCTCACACCACCCGACGAAGCCCAGCGGCGCTTCCAGCACTAATATGTTGGCGTATGCTCGCCAGGCATAATGACTTATATGTTTGAAGAAGGAAACCCATGCTGTTATCACTCGACGACCCCATCTGGCCCACCCTGGAAGGCGGCTACCGCATGCCCTACGACGTGGCCGCAGCGCTCAAGGCCATGCAGGCGGGCGAAGACGTCTGGCATGAACTGTGGGAAGAGCTGCATCACCAGGGCGACGTGGGCGTCGCCTCGTATGCGGCCGTGCCCCAGCTCGTCGCCATGCTGGGCGGCGCGCCATCACGCGAGGAAGATTTCTATGCGCTCATCGCCCTGATTGAAATCGAGCGCCACCGCAAGCACAATCCGCCGCTGCCAGACTGGCTGGCCGACAGCTACCAGGCCGCCTGGGCGCAACTGCCCGCCATCGCCGCGCGCGACTTGCAGGGCCAGCTCGATCCCGTCATGCTGGAATCCGTGTTTGCCGTGCTGGCCCTTGCCAAGGGCAAGCTGCGGCTGGGCGCTGCCCTGCTGCACATGGATAGCTCGGAGGTGGACGAGTGGCTGGAAGAGCGTCTCGGCTGGTCCGAGGTCTACGGCGAAGGTGCATAACAGTCAGAAACGCTCGTCGCGCAGCGCCGGCAGCACCAGTTCGCGCACGAACGAGGCATTCGACAGATTCAGCAGCATGCGCACGACGGCAACGACGTCATGCACGGGAATCAGCTCACCCTCGCCCCGCGCGGCGGCGTCCGCCAGCGGCACGGACAAGCAATCGTAGGTATTCAGGTAGCCCAGTTGCAGCGCCGTTACAGCCAGTCCCTGCGCGCGGAAACCTTCGCGCAAGGCGTCGGCGATGCCGTTCAGGGCGAATTTCGAGGCGCTGAACGTCACTTCCGGGCGGCCGCTCTGGCGCAGGCCAGAAGTGGACCCCGTGAGTATCAGCTGCGGCTTGCTGCTGGCCAGCAAGCGCGGCACCAGGCGCTTGAGCAGCAATATCGTCGCCGTGATGTTGGTATTGACCATGTCGACGATGGCCTCGTCCGCATCGCCAAGAAAAGCGTAGTCATCGCTGAAGGCTTTTTCTTCCCACACGCCCAGGTTGTAGATCACCGCGTCCAGCACGGCGGGCGCGACACACGCGATGCATTCGACGGCCTCGGCGGGTGCGGCCAGGTCCGCCGCGATCCATTGCAGCTGTGTGCCCTGGCCGGCAGGCAAGTCGGCGGGTTGCTGGCGCGATACGCCGATGACGGTATGGCCGTCAGCGAGCAAACCGTCCACCAGCGCGCGTCCCAAGCCCCGGCTGGCGCCCACGATCATGATGTGCATTGTGTGTCCTTTCCAATGAAGTCAACGCTGATGATAGCGGCGTTGTATTAAGCACAGCTGAGGCTGTTCCCCATACGCGCCGCATTTACTCACGCGGCGGAAATGCGTATGCTAGGTCTGGCAATCTCCGATAACACACAAGAACGAGACACATGCCTACTTCCAACACCGCCGCAATCAACGCCGCAAGCCGTCCCCTCACCAAACAAGACTACAAGACCCTGTCGCTGGCCGCCCTCGGCGGCGCGCTGGAATTCTACGATTTCATCATCTTCGTCTTCTTTGCCAACGCCATCGGCCAACTGTTCTTCCCGCCGGAAATGCCGGAATGGCTGCGTTTGCTGCAAACCTTCGGCATCTTCGCCGCCGGCTACGTCGTGCGTCCGCTGGGCGGCATCGTCATGGCCCACTTTGGCGACTTGCTCGGCCGCAAGCGCATGTTCACCCTGTCCATCCTGATGATGGCCGTGCCGACCCTGCTGATCGGCTTGCTGCCGACCTACGCCACCATCGGCCTGGCCGCCCCGCTGCTGCTGCTCTTGATGCGCGTCTTCCAGGGCGCGGCCGTGGGCGGCGAAGTGCCGGGCGCCTGGGTGTTTGTATCCGAACACGTACCGAGCCGTTTCACGGGCTTTGCCTGCGGCGTGCTGACGGCCGGCCTGACTGTCGGTATTTTGTTGGGTTCGCTCGTCGCGACGGGCTTGAACACCGTCTACACGCCGGCAGAAATCACCGATGGCGCCTGGCGCTATCCGTTCTTGCTGGGCGGCCTCTTCGGCTTTGGCGCCATGTATCTGCGCCGCTGGCTGCATGAAACCCCCGTCTTTGCGGAAATGCAGCAACGCAAGGCGCTGTCCACGGAAATGCCTTTGAAATCCGTACTGCGCAGCCACCGCGGCGCCGTCGCCGTGTCGATGCTGCTGACCTGGATGCTGTCGGCCGGCATCGTCGTCGTGATTTTGATGACGCCTGCCCTGCTGCAAAAGATCCACCACATCGCGCCGCGCACCACCCTGGTGGCCAATACCGTGGCGACCCTGTGCCTGGCCTTCGGCTGCATCATCGCCGGCATGCTGGCCGACCGCCTGGGCGGCAAGCGCGTGATCTTCGTCGGTTCCGTGCTGCTGGCCATTTCCACGTATATTTTCTACACCACCGTCGGCAGCCGTCCCGACCTGCTGCTGCCCCTGTACGCCATGACGGGCCTGTTCGTCGGCGTCGTCGGCGCCGTGCCCTACGTGCTGGTGCAAGCGTTCCCGGCCCAGGTGCGCTTCTCGGGACTGTCGTTTTCCTACAACTTGTCGTACGCGATTTTCGGCGGCCTGACGCCCGTGGTCGTGACCCTGATGCTGAAGAACAACGTGCTGGGCCCCGCCTATTATGTGATCGGCGTGTGCCTGGTGGGCATGCTGACGGCCCTGTTCATCAAGGACCAGCGGCAGACCGTGGGACGCTAAACGCGCCGCCTGCGCCCCAAGCCGCCTTCGGGCGGTTTTTTTTCGCCACGATTTGTCGCGCTGCACCAAATTCTGAAAAGGCGTTTCACATCGCGAAATTTCAAACAGCAAACTCAGCCATTGATGCTCTCACTTTTTGAAAATTCATTTCACATACCGAAAAATCATAATTAAGCCATTGAAAAACAAAGACTTAATTTAAGTTATATGTCTTATATAAGACTTGAACATTGGCGCGAATCGGCCTACTATTTAGTCATGCAGTTTGCTTCGACAAGACGTTGTGGCGCACTCGGCGATTTTCTCAAACATAGCTTTTCTTTTTAGGAGATTCACATGTCCCAATATCAAGACGACATCAAAGCTGTTGCTGGTTTGAAAGAGCAACAAGGCAGCGCCTGGAACGCCATCAATCCCGAGTCCGCCGCCCGCATGCGCGCCCAGAACAAATTCAAGACCGGCCTGGACATCGCCCGCTACACGGCCAAGATCATGCGCAACGACATGGCTGCCTACGATGCGGACCCATCCAAGTACACCCAGTCGCTCGGCTGCTGGCACGGTTTCATCGGTCAACAGAAGATGATCTCGATCAAGAAGCACTTCAACAGCACCGACCGCCGCTACCTCTACCTGTCGGGCTGGATGGTTGCCGCCCTGCGCTCCGAGTTCGGCCCGCTGCCAGACCAGTCGATGCATGAAAAAACCGCCGTCACCAGCCTGATCCGCGAACTCTACACCTTCCTGCGCCAGGCCGATGCCCGCGAACTGGGCGGCCTGTTCCGCCAGCTGGACGCGGCCCAAGGTGCTGAGAAGCAAGCGATCCAGGCCAAGATCGACGGCCACATCACCCACGTCGTGCCCATCATCGCCGACATCGACGCCGGTTTCGGCAATGCGGAAGCCACCTACCTGCTGGCGAAACAGTTCATCGAAGCGGGCGCCTGCTGCATCCAGATCGAAAACCAGGTATCCGACGAGAAACAATGCGGCCACCAGGACGGTAAAGTCACGGTGCCACATGAAGACTTCCTGGCCAAGATCCGCGCCATCCGCTACGCCTTTTTGGAACTGGGCGTGGACGACGGTATCATCGTTGCCCGCACCGATTCGCTGGGCGCCGGCCTGACCAAGCAGATCGCCGTCACCAATGAACCAGGCGACCTGGGCGACCAATACAATGCCTTCCTCGACTGCGAAGAAGTCTCGGCCGACGCACTGGGCAATGGCGACGTCATCCTCAAGCGCGAAGGCAAGCTGCTGCGTCCAAAACGCCTGCCGAGCAACCTGTTCCAGTTCCGCGCCGGTTCCGGCGAAGAGCGTTGCGTGCTCGATTGCATCACCTCGCTGCAAAACGGCGCCGACCTGCTGTGGATCGAAACGGAAAAACCGCATATTGCGCAAATCGGCGGCATGGTCAGCGAAATCCGCAAGGTCATCCCGAACGCCAAGCTGGTGTACAACAACAGCCCATCGTTCAACTGGACCCTGAACTTCCGCCAGCAGGTGTATGACATCATGAAGGCCGACGGCAAGGACGTGTCCGCCTACGAACGCTCCCAGCTGATGAGCGTGGAATACGACCAGACGGAATTGGCGATCACGGCCGACGAGAAAATCCGCACCTTCCAGGCCGACTCGGCCCGCGAAGCCGGCATCTTCCATCATCTGATCACCCTGCCTACTTACCACACGGCAGCCTTGTCGACCGACAACCTGGCCAAGGAATACTTCGGCGACCAAGGTATGCTGGGCTACGTTGCCGGCGTACAGCGCAAAGAAATCCGCCAGGGCATCGCCTGCGTGAAACATCAAAACATGTCCGGCTCGGACATCGGCGACGATCACAAGGATTACTTCAGCGGCGAAGCGGCATTGAAAGCGGCTGGTAAAGACAACACCATGAACCAGTTCTAAGTTTTTGGTTTGGCTGTAGAGTGAGAAAGCCCGCTTCGGCGGGTTTTTTTGCGTCTGCGCTGCTGGCAAGTGGCAATTTCGTAGGTCGGCTTAGCGAACGCGTAAGCCGACATGCACAGCCGCAGGCGCATCGGGCTTTGCGGCCTGCGATCCCGCCAGCAATAGTGCTGATACCAACTCACTTACCGGCAATCGATATCGATCTCGTTCTGCCCGGCCTTGCTGCCTTTTCTGTAGGTAAATTCGCAAACGCTGACACTGTCGTCCATCCTCCTCGACAGTGTGACTTCGCCATGCACGCCGTAGCCGCATTGCAGCCACTTGCCGTCTGGATAGCGGCCTTCCAGACGGTAGCTGAGCGTCGTTTGCCCTTTCTTCTTGCGCTCCCCGCTGGGTACGAGCTGTCCCCTGCGCTGCGGTGCGCCATCGATAGGCGCCGCGGCGCTCAGGTAGAGCGGACTGTCGATATACGGCGTCCAGCCGGCCGGCACGGCATCCAGTTTGATTGATGTTGCTGGCACGCTTTCCGGGCAAGCATGGGTGGCGGGCATCGCAGCCTGCGCGAACAGAGGGAATAGGCAGCAGGCGGCGCCGGTCAACAAACGTTTAGCTTGCATGGACACTCCCCTATTCGATGACGAAAAAAGCATCGGCATTGTTGCTGGGGTCGATATGCAAGCCATTCTTGTACTGGCCTTTGGAACGCACGGTGCGCGAAGTCACGGCGCCCGGGCGCTTGCCCGACCACTGATCCATTTCAATGATCCCATCCAGCGCCTGCCCCATATGCAGGGCCGCGTGATTGCCTTGCTGATGATTCGCATACTTCCAGTTGATAGCCGCTTTCTTAAAAATGGGCGACCAGTGCAGGCGGTATTGCAATGCGACCATATGCACAAGCAATAATGCACATGTGACATGCTCGTTGAAGCCACCTGCAGAAGCGCAATTTCAAGACCAGTTGGATTGCTGTGGTCTATCACTGCAGGCCAATCGCATCCTCATAGCCCCGCTATCGAACTTAGTCACCACCAAGCCCTCCTTGTGCGTGGTGGCGATCGACACCTATAGTGGATTCTTCGCCGACCCGCATAGCCCATGGCAGCGCGGTACAAACGAAAATACGAATGGCCTACTGCGGCAGTACTTCCCAAAGGGTACAGATTTGTCTCGGTGGAGCGCTCAAGAGATTCAAGCCGTTGCTAATGCGCTGAATTCCAGGCCCCGGAAAACGCTTGGTTGGAAGTCGCCGGCAGAAGTACTGGACGAGTATCTAAAATCTGCTCAATAATCTGGTGTTGCGAGGACCGGTTGAATCCGCCCAATTCACCAGCGCGGCCTTCACTGACGTGCTCAAGCGCGAAGGCGTCGCCATCAGCATGGACGGGCGCGGACGAGCACTGGATAACATCTTTGTCGAGCGCCTGTGGCGCAACGTGAAGTACGAGGATGTGTACCTGAAGGGGTACGCCAACATGGCGGAATTGATGGTGGGCCTGGCGCAGTATTTCGCGTTCTATAACGCTGAGCGACCGCACCAGTCGCTGGGCTACCAGACGCCCGACCAAGTCTACCGCGACGGGATCGGCGGCGGTGCGCTGATCGTCGACCGGTTCGGTGATGACGATAAGAAGTCACAGGAAAAGAGCAATACGGGTCAGCGCCGATCGGCTGAAGCAGCGGAAACGGGTGCAGCTTAAATTAGTCGGCAAAGTGTCTTGACTGATGGATCCACTTTAACCTTCACGCCGAATTCATAAGGTTGCCGCGCCTTGCCCTTGGCGATGCACTCGGCTTCGGGAGCGTGCAGGCTGTAGAGTTTGTTTTTGTCGCGCTGCTTCTGCGCCAGCAGGCGCTTGGCTTTGGCCAGCAGGTCGGACGCCTTGTCCCGCAAGGCGCCAGGTATCTTGTCGCGCTGGCGCTCCACGTCGCGCCAGACACGGCCGACCACGGTCTTGAGCTTCTTCAGGCTGGCGCGCATGCGCTTGTATTGTTTGGCGTGCGCATAGCGGCCCACCTGCACGGCCAGTCTTGGCGCCTCGCGGTTGTAGTTCTGGCGCAGCGCCAGCCCCGCCTCGGCGGCCAGCTTGACCAAGTGCTGCCTTGCCCGCTCCAGCAATTTGCTATCGGTCGGATGGGCGATGGCTTTTTCCTGCACGGTGCTGTCGACGATCACTTTCTGGAAGCTCTGCGGCTTGACCACCCGGGCCGACTCGGCAGCCTTGATCGTTTGCGTCAGCATCCATTCCAGGCCCGTCTCGCCGATGCGCTTGCGCCAGCGCGTCAACGAACTGGGATCGATCGGCGGCCGGTGCTGGAACCAGGTCTCGCCGCAGAACAACTGCCAATATGGATTCTCTACCCAGCCCCACACCACGTCCTCATCGGACAAGGCGAACGTGTGCTGCAAGTACAGCAGGCCCGCGATGAGCCGGGTAGCGGTGGCGGGACGGCCGCGCGAGGAAGGGAAATGACCGGCCCATTCGCGCTCGAAGACGCTCCAGTCGATATGGGTGGCCAGCTGTGCCAGTGGATGCTTCAGGTTGACCAGTTCGTCCAGCCGTTGGCGGAACATGTCTGCGCTTTGTGATCCAGCTGGCTTCGGTCCCATTCAGGCCTCTGAAATTTGCAAGGAATTGCCACCATTTTAGCGAAAGCTTGCAAATCCCAGCTACTGTTTTTTGGCCTTTCCCCAGCAAAATCAAACGGTTAGGATTTGTTCAGACCCGACTATGTAGCTTACGATAATCGGTTGAGGGTTAATATATGAGCGACTACTACTGGAGCAGCCCTGATGCGGCATACAGCATGGACTACATCGGAAACAAGCTGGCTTGCGAGAGGGCCCCCCCCCCCTGTGTCAGTATACGAGTTTTTGCCCTTCATGGGGTTCCGGCGTACACCCCCTGAATGCAGGTCTCATCGTTTTTGAATGCAGGTCGCTACAGGTAGAACTCAACCTAAGGCGCGAACTCATCGGCAAACGCCACAATATGCAAGCATGGTGATCAATCCTTAGAGACAACGAGGGGCCGGGCCACCCAAGAAGTAGTGATCTGCTCCATGTGTACCTTGGATTTTTTAAACGGCACCAGCACCTCAAGTGCGTATTCGACGTTAGCCGGCATCACAGAGCCCTCGGGGCCCGCTACATAGCGTGTGGTAATCGTGGCGTCGAGCATCAGAGGCATATGCACGGTAACAACCATCTGGCGCGGCGCACCTGACTGCGGATCTACCCACAGCTTGACGGCGCCGGTTTGCAGCGCCTTATCGAAGTGAGTTTCGAACAGTACGCAGGGAACGCCTGTCAGCGACTGGCCGTTGATGCGATGTGGCGCATCACCGTCCTTTAGCGCATCGGCAAGCGACGTCAAGGCATTCAAAAACTTAAAGTCCTTGCGCGGGCCGTTGCCGCTATCAGGCGGCTGTGCCTTGACTTGTTCATACAAAGGCTGCCCCTCCTTCCAGGCGCTCAAACGCATGGTCGTTGATATATGCTTCACTTCGCTTCCGGTATCGACATCGCTGGACAAATCAAAATCGCCGGCGACCCAGCGGTGCGCGGCATCCAGTTGCACGACGACCTTGTCCCAAAGGGCGTCCGTATTTTGCGCATGTGACGGCGCTATCGCGCCCGCAAAAACAACGGCGACGGACAAAGATTTGATGATCAAAACCACCGCCCTTCCTTTATTAGAAAGCGGATTAAATCCCAAAATTCTTTCAATTAGCTCATCAATGCAGCCACAGATGCCGAACCAAACGTCAGCCACTTTTTCGAGTGCTTGTGTACGCAATTCGCGTACCTCCTTATATTGTAGTGGTCAACCCATCCCGGACACTACGTTAAGTTTTTCTTCGGCGACAGCCGGCGCCAGTCCCTGGTTGAACTGATGCGGTCGTATCCAGTTGTACCGGTGCATCAGGTAATAGCTGATGTCCCGTTGTGCCTCTCGTGCCGTCATGTAACCGGTTGACGGCAGCCATTCCGTTTTGAAGCTGCGGAACAGCCGTTCCATAGGTGAGTTATCCCAACAATTTCCCCGACGGCTCATACTCTGCCGTATCCGGTAGCGCCACAAGCGCTGACGGAATTTTCGACTGGCGTATTGGGCGGATTCAACCGGTCCTCGCAACACCAGATTATTGAGCAGATTTTAGATACTCGTCCAGTACTTCTGCCGGCGACTTCCAACCAAGCGTTTTCCGGGGCCTGGAATTCAGCGCATTAGCAACGGCTTGAATCTCTTGAGCGCTCCACCGAGACAAATCTGTACCCTTTGGGAAGTACTGCCGCAGTAGGCCATTCGTATTTTCGTTTGTACCGCGCTGCCATGGGCTATGCGGGTCGGCGAAGAATCCTGTTTCCACTTGTCGAGCAGCGCCGCCACATGCTTCGGTTTCAGACTGTCCATGCTCATATGCTGGAAGCCTCGTTCCGCCAGGTCGTTGGCGCACAGGTTCAATAAGCGCTCGCGGTCGGCCTGCGTCGCAAAGCTGCCGTCCCGGTTGCGGTGACACAGTTGCTTGAGCTGGTAGTTCAGGTCGCGCATGGCAAAGTCATCCCTTCGATCTTTGGTTTCCACATCGATGCTGCGTGGTGTAATCCTGTCTGGTAAGTGTTTCTGGCCACCCTCACTGCCTCAGCAGAATAGGTTGAATCAAGGGCCTCGGGACACCACTCCCGTGTATGCGGTTGCTGTTACTGCCTGCCCGCGCCGCATGCGCGTGTGGCACCGCTGCGCGCTCTCGGAGGAAGCTGCCGCAGCGGGGACCAATCACCCAGGGTCCATGGAGTGCACATCGTGCACGGATCAACTTCAACTAATCAGCCCGTAGCGGGCGAAGGAAATCGCAAGGCTAGCCTGCGATGGAGAGGCACCTGGCCTCGTCACTGAGCACCGTCACGCGGACGCTCTGTACTTGCCGCCTGGGCCTATGCCGTCGGCGGCGCGTCGTCACTGGCAGCACGCCGCCAGTAACGACGCGCGCACGTAGCCATGGCATGTGACGGCATACATGCCAGCATCGCACTCGCGGTGACGATACTGGCGACTCTGAAGCACATGCGCTGGCGGCACCCGCGATGGCATCGCATCGCTGGCATTTCTGCTGACGGTGCGGCTTGCGGCAAAGCCATGCTGTGCTTCATAGGGTGCGCTACCTCGCGGGCATGCGAACCAATCGGGGCAGGAGTCTTGCTCCTGTTTGAAGAAGCGCCCACCGGGCGCAATCATCCAGGCAATCCGTCTTGCGGATTGTGGGATATGTAGGCGCTGAAGGCAGCGCTTTATCGGGCCGAGATGTGCATGCTTCTGCATGGCCCGGCGATAAATCTAGCAGAAACTGCTATGTATCATGGTGGCGGGTAACGACCGCAACGCCTATGCCGCTAAGCATAGGGACATGCTCGAAGCATGCCCTCGTGGGAGCGATTCCCACATAAGAGAGCTTCATTTTATGCCGGTTAACGACGTTTGCAAGCGGTTCGTTTCATCAAGTGCGCTTTTGGTAGTACGTAGAGTTGGGACCGGCACGGACTGGGCTGGTCCCACTGGCATTAACCGGCAGCGTTGCACCCGGGATTCTCCGATAGCTAGTTTATGTAATTTATCCTCGGGGGAAGGCTACTTGATAAGCGCATCCGTGAGACGCAGTACATACTTAGACATGGTGCCCTCCTGTTCCGCCATCCCGGCTGAATTCACCGCTGACCAGCGTTAATCTGGGCGCCTGCGGCGGCGCTCCCTTGCCGCTGACAGCATCGATGTAGTCGGCCCAATCCTGCATCATCTTGTGCCGTTCTGCCAAGAACTGCGCCCGGTCATAGGCGCTGGCCACCTTATCCTTTGGTGCATGTGCGAGTTGCCGGTCCACGACTTCATGCCGGTAGCCCAGGCGCTCCTTGATGGTGCTCATGGCCAGCGCCCGGAAGCCATGGCCGGTCATCTTGCCCTTGTATCCCATGCGTCCAAGCGCCACCAGTATCGTGTTATTGCTGATCGGCTTTTCATGGTCGCGCTGATTCGGGAACAGGTACTTGCTGCGGCCCGTAATCGTGTGCAGTTCGTGCAACAGCTCCAGCGCCTGGCGCGACAGGCAGACGTGATGGTTGGTCATATCCGGATTGACGGTCAGCTTGCCGCGCTTCATGCGCTGCCATGGAATGATCCACTCGCCGCGCTCCAGGTGGATTTCACTCCAGGGCGTTTCGATCAACTCGCTGGTACGCACAAAGCACAGCAGCATCAGCCGCAGCGCAATGCGCGTCGGCGCGAACATGCGCGCTTCGTTGCGGTCCAGAATGGCCAGAAACTGCGGTAGCTCGTCGGCGTTGATGGCGGCGAAGTGTCCGGCGCGGACGGTCTTCAACACATCCTTCATATCGGTGACCAGATTGCGCTCTGTGAATCCGCACTGAATCGCGTAGCTGAAAATTGACGCACATACCGCTTTCAAGCGATGGGCGACTTCGCTTGCGCCACGCTCCTCGATCTTGCGCAGCGCGGCAATCAGATCGCGGTGCTTTATCTCATCGATCGGCATGCGGCCGATGGCTGGAAAGATGTCCGCTTGCAAGCGCTGGATGGTGTTCTTGGCTGTGCGTTCGCTCCAGGTCGGCACTTTGTTGCCATGCCACTCCCGCGCGATTTTTTCGAACGTGTTGGACGCCTTATCCTTTGCCAAGCGTTTGGCGTCGTCGCGATGCTTGGCGGGGTCGATTCCTTGCAGCAGCAGGCGGCGTGTCGCCAGGCGCTTTTCTCGTGCATCCTGCAAGGTGATTTCCGGGTAAGGGCCGAACGTCAGCGTATTCTCTTTGCCGTTGGCCTGCCGGAACTTGAACCGCCAGATGCGGGAGCCGGTAGGCGCGACGACGAGGTACATGCCGTCACCATCGAACATTTTGTATGGCCGCTCGCGTGGCTTGGCGTTGCGGATGAGTAAATCTGTCAGCGGAGCAATGATCTTTGGCACGGTAAACCTCCTGTGCGGCATGCTGTAAAGATCAATATAGTCGTTTTTTTGAATTTTTGGGGCAAGCGGCAATGGCTGAGTGCGAGGTGCCCCCAAACTTGCGCCTACTTGAGGTTGATATCCTGGGACGCTGTGCAACGTCCAGAAACGAAAAAACCGCTTAGAATCAAGGCTCTAAGCGGTTTTTGAGGGACTTCCTGAGACGTCCTGATCTTACTTAATTACTATCCGTGGCGGAGAGAGGGGGATTCGAACCCCCGATAGAGTATTACCCTATACACGCTTTCCAGGCGTGCGCCTTCAGCCGCTCAGCCATCTCTCCTAAAGGCAATGCGCGCGTCTTGCTTGCTCACATTGTGTATTGCATATCGCTTGTCGCGAAGCCGCAGATTATAGCAAAGATTCTACGGACTGCCAAAGTTATTTACCCTGGGGTAAAAGTAGCGCCATACAGTAACCAGGTAAGGACTGGGGTCGGACCCTGAGGGGGCCTGCGCGCCAGTGGGGCGCAGGCCGATCCCGCAGGGACCGACCTTCTTACGACGTTTCTTTCAACTGATCCAGAATCGCCGGGTTTTCCAGGGTCGAGACGTCTTGCGTGATCGTCTCGCCCTTGGCCAGCACGCGCAGCAGGCGGCGCATGATTTTGCCGGAGCGGGTTTTCGGCAGGTTGTCGCCGAAACGAATTTCCTTCGGTTTCGCGATCGGGCCGATTTCCTTGCCGACCCAGTTGCGCAGCTCCAGCGCCAGTCGTTTCGCTTCCTCGCCCGTCGGACGCGCTTGCTTGAGCACCACGAAGGCGCAGATCGATTCGCCTGTCGTGTCGTCCGGACGGCCCACCACGGCCGCCTCGGCCACCAGCGGGTTGGCTACCAGGGCCGATTCGATTTCCATCGTGCCCATGCGGTGGCCCGACACGTTCAAGACGTCATCGATGCGGCCCGTGATGGTGAAGTAGCCCGTTTCCTTGTTGCGGATGGCGCCGTCGCCTGCCAGGTACATCTTGCCTCCCAGTTCTTCCGGGAAATAGCTGGACTTGAATCGCTCGGGATTGTTCCAGATCGTGCGGATCATCGATGGCCATGGACGCTTCACCACCAGGATGCCGCCCTGGCCGTTCGGCACGTCGTGGCCCGCTTCGTCGACGATGGCGGCCATGATGCCCGGTAATGGCAAGGTGCAGGAACCGGGCACCATCGGCGTGGCGCCTGGCAACGGGGTGATCATGTGGCCACCCGTTTCCGTTTGCCAGAAGGTATCGACAATCGGGCATTTCTCGCCGCCGATGTGCTTGTAGTACCACATCCACGCTTCCGGATTGATCGGCTCGCCAACCGTACCCAGCAGGCGCAGGCTGGTCAGGTCGTAGTTGCTTGGATGGACTTTCGGGTCCACGTCGGCTGCCTTGATCAGCGAACGGATGGCCGTCGGCGCCGTGTAGAAGATGCTGACGTTGTGCTTCTTGATGGTTTCCCAGAAGCGGCCCGCGTTCGGGTAGGTCGGGATGCCTTCGAACACCACTTGCGTAGCGCCCACGGCCATCGGGCCATACGCGATGTAGCTGTGACCCGTCACCCAACCGATGTCGGCCGTGCACCAGAACACGTCGTCCGGCTTGATGTCGAAACTCCACTTCATCGTCAGCGCGGCCCACAGCAGGTAGCCGCCGCTCGAATGCTGCACGCCCTTCGGCGTGCCCGTCGAACCGGAGGTGTACAAGATAAACAGTGGATGCTCGGCATCGACCCATTCCGGTTCGCATTGCGCGCTCTGGCCTTCGACCAGGTCGTGCAGCCAGGTGTCGCGGCCGGCCACCATCGGCAAGTCGCTGCCCGTGCGTTTGTAGACGATAACGTTTTTCACGCACTCGCAGCCGCCCAGCGCCAGCGCTTCGTCGACGATGGATTTCAATGGCAGCTTCTTGCCGCCGCGCAATTGCTCGTCGCCCGTGATGACGGCCACGGCGCCCGCGTCGATGATGCGTTCCTGCAAGGACTTTGCCGAGAAGCCGCCGAAGACGACGGAGTGCGTGGCGCCGATGCGCGCGCAGGCTTGCATTGCGGCAACACCTTCGACGGACATCGACATATAGATGATCACGCGGTCGCCCTTGGCGATGCCCTTGGCTTTCAGGCCGTTGGCGAACTTGCAGACTTTTTCGTGCAGCTCTGTATACGTTGCCTTGGTGACAGTGCCGTCATCCGCTTCGAAGATGATGGCCGTCTTGTCGCCCAGGCCATTTTCGATGTTGCGGTCCAGACAGTTGTAGGACACGTTCAGCAGGCCGTCTTCGAACCATTTGTAGAACGGGGCGTTGTCTTCGTTCAGGGTGCGGGTAAACGGCTTTTTCCAGCTCAGGTTGTCGCGCGCCAGCTTGGCCCAGAAGCCTTCGTAGTCGCGTTCGGCATCGGCCACCATGGCGCGGTAGGCGTCCATGCCGGAAATCGTTGCCTGTGCGGCAAACGCTGCCGACGGTTGAAATACGCGCGACTCTTCCGGTCCCTGCTGCTCAGTGCCCTGCCCTTGGTTCTCTATAGCGGCCATGCTAGTCTCCAGTGTAGTAATTGTTTGGTAACACCATATTCCTGCTGTCTTACGGACGCCTTACATGCAGCGTTTTCCTCGATCCATTCTAACCATAATCGCCACCGGCGATGGGCGTCAAGGGCGCGCCGTCCAGCATTCTGAATGGAAAAACTGATAACTCACCAACTACTTGATGCCACTTTGTGTTTCATCAAGGCCAAGAATCGAAATCGAGGGCATGCGCAGGGATCAGCAGCAAGTGTAAAATGTCGGGCATACCAAAAATTGGTATTTACCCCCAGGAAACTCCAGATGATCGACCATTCACAAAAACCCAAACATAGCAAACTGCATCCCCTGTCCGCCTTCATCTTCATGTCGCGCTGGCTGCAGCTGCCACTATACCTGGGCCTGATCCTCGCGCAATGCGTGTACGTATTTCACTTCTGGGTGGAACTGTCGGACCTGATCGGCGCCGTATTCGGCAATGATGCGGCCCTGCAGCACGTCCTGACGGCCGTGGCCGTACCAGGCAGCGCCCTGCCGACCAAGCTCAATGAAGCGACCATCATGCTGGTGGTACTGGGCTTGATCGATGTGGTCATGATCTCGAATCTGTTGATCATGGTCATCATCGGCGGCTATGAAACGTTTGTCTCGCGCATGCACCTCGATGACCATCCGGACCAGCCGGAATGGCTGT
Source organism: Janthinobacterium sp. UMAB-60 (assembly GCF_900095235.1). Classification (NCBI taxonomy): domain Bacteria; kingdom Pseudomonadati; phylum Pseudomonadota; class Betaproteobacteria; order Burkholderiales; family Oxalobacteraceae; genus Janthinobacterium; species Janthinobacterium sp. UMAB-60. Next base: position 196,626 of record NZ_LT607483.1, on the reverse strand, counting down.
CGCATGTGAATGCGTCCGTGCTGAAGACGAAACTGGCGATGGCCATCATCGGCATCTCGTCCATCCACCTGCTGAAGACCTTCATCAACGCCAACTCGTACAAGATCGAAGTGATCATCGCGCAAACGGTGATACACATGGTCTTCATCCTGTCGGCGATGGCGATTGCGTACACGGACCGCATCATGACGGTCACGCAAAACCAGGCCAGAGCACCCCATTAAGTTCCGGCGCTCCCATACTGATTAGCAAACAGCATCAAAGTCCTACCCTTCTTATCCACCGCGAGAACACCATGACTGTCATAAAGCAAGAAGACCTGATCGAATCCGTCGCCGCAGCGTTGCAGTACATTAGCTACTACCACCCTGCTGATTACATCGAGCACCTGGCGCGCGCCTACGCGGCCGAGCAAAGCCCGGCGGCAAAAGATGCGATCGCGCAAATCCTGACCAACTCGCGCATGTGCGCGGAAGGCAAGCGTCCGATTTGCCAGGACACGGGTATCGTCAACGTCTTCCTGAAAATCGGCATGGGCGTGCGCTTCGAAGGCTTCTCCGGCACGGTCACCGACGCCGTCAACGAAGGCGTGCGCCGCGCGTACAACTTCGACGACAACAAGCTGCGCGCCTCCATCGTGGCCGACCCGCATTTCGACCGCAAGAACACCAAGGACAACACGCCAGCCGTGGTGCACATGGAACTGGTCGAAGGCAATACCGTCGACGTGAAAGTCGCTGCCAAGGGTGGCGGTTCGGAAAACAAATCCAAGATGATCATGATGAACCCGTCCGACTCGCTGGTGGACTGGGTCATGAAGACGGTGCCAACGATGGGCGCCGGCTGGTGCCCGCCTGGCATGCTGGGCATCGGCATTGGCGGCACGGCCGAGAAAGCCATGCTGATGGCAAAAGAGGTGTTGATGGAAGACATCGACATGTTTGAGCTGAAACAGCGCGGCCCGCAGAATAAACTGGAAGAACTGCGTATCGAGCTGTGCGACAAGATCAACTCGCTGGGCATCGGCGCGCAAGGCCTGGGCGGCCTGACGACCGTGCTCGACGTGAAAATCATGATGCACCCGACGCACGCCGCGTCGAAGCCGGTCGCCATGATCCCGAACTGCGCCGCCACGCGCCACGGCCACTTCGTGCTCGACGGCTCCGGCCCTGCCTACATGACGCCGCCATCGCTGTCGTCGTGGCCGGAAGTGCACTGGACACCGGACACGGAAAAATCCAAACGCGTCGACCTGAACACCCTGACGAAAGAAGAAGTCGCTTCGTGGACGCCGGGCCAGACCTTGCTGTTGAACGGCAAGATGCTGACGGGCCGCGACGCCGCGCACAAGCGCATCCAGGACATGCTGGCCAAGGGTGAAGAGTTGCCGGTCGACTTCAAGAACCGCGTGATCTACTACGTCGGTCCGGTCGACCCCGTGCGCGACGAAGCCGTCGGCCCGGCCGGTCCCACCACCGCCACGCGCATGGACAAGTTCACCGACATGATGCTGGAAAAAACGGGCCTGATCGCCATGATCGGCAAGGCCGAGCGTGGCCCGGTCGCCATCGAATCGATCCAGCGGCACAAGTCGGCTTACCTGATGGCTGTGGGCGGCGCCGCCTACCTGGTGTCGAAAGCCATCAAGCACGCCAAGGTGCTGGGCTTTGCCGACATGGGCATGGAAGCGATTTACGAATTCGACGTGGTCGACATGCCGGTGACGGTGGCCGTGGATGCGAAAGGCACTTCGGTGCACAACACGGGCCCGAAAGAATGGCAGGCGAAGATCGAGCAACTCAATAGCGTCAGCAAGATTCCCGTGACGGTCGCTTAAACAAGCTCTACCATAGACGCCGCGCGGCAACATCAGCGCGGCGTTTTTTTATCTTCAACGGTTCCCTATGACTTTTACTGCAAGCATTGCCCGCCCGGACGCGCCCATCGGCATCTTTGATTCCGGCGTGGGCGGCCTGTCGGTGCTGCGCCATATCCGCGCGCAGCTGCCGCAGGAAGACCTGATTTACTTTGCCGATTCCGGCTATGCGCCGTATGGCGACAAGACGGAACAGCAAGTGGTCGACCGTTCGCTGGCCATCACCGCCTTCTTATTGCAGCAAGGCGCGAAAGCACTGGTGGTGGCGTGCAACACGGCCACCATCGCCGCCATCAAGGCGCTGCGCGCGCGCTACCCCGACCTGCCCATCGTCGGCGTCGAACCGGGCCTCAAACCAGCGGCCAGCATCAGCCGCAACGGCAAGATCGCCGTGCTGGCCACGGAACGCGCCTTGCGCGGCGACAAGCTGCTGGCCCTGCGCGAACAGGTGAGCGCCGCCACGGGCGCCACGTTCATCTTGCAGCCCTGCATAGGCCTGGCCGACCGCATCGAGCAATGCGAGCTGGGCAATGATCCGACGGACGCCACCAGCGCCATGCTCGAACGCTACATCGCGCCCATGCTGGCGCAAGGCGTCGACACTCTGGTGCTCGGCTGCACGCACTACCCGTTCGTGCAGGACGCCATCGAACGCACGGTGCGTGCGCATACGCATGAAACGATTACCCTGGTGGACACAGGCGACGCCGTGGCGCGCCAGCTGGCCCGCTTGCTCGACGCGGCAAGCCTGCGTCGCATCGACAACGACGCCCCGCAACTGCAGGGCTACACGACGGCCAAGGTCGAATCCCTGACGCAAGCCTTCGCCGGCTTGCTGGACTTGCAGCCGCCCGTCACACACCTGTCCGTGTGAGCGGTGTGAGCAAAAGCGAGCGTTTTCATGCAATCTTTCGATTCTTTCAAAAAGACTGCATTTAGATTTGCCACTTCGCCGAGTTCTTTGTATAATTCGGCACCTGTTCAGCAAAACAGCTAAACAGGTAAGTAAGACAGTGGTGGCTGTAGCTCAGTTGGTAGAGTCCAGGATTGTGATTCCTGTTGTCGTGGGTTCGAGCCCCATCAGCCACCCCACAGAATAAAGAAGAGCCCGGTTTTCGAACCGGGCTTTTTCTATTTCAGAGCAGGTTTTTATGGCGTAAATCAAACACCATGACTATCTGCACAGGATGGCGATGTTGCGCTCACCGACATGCTCACCTTGCCGATAAGTAAAAGTACAGCTGTCGATACTGTCGTCGAGCCGCATCGCCAAAGTCAGCTGACCCGTGCCGCCGTAACGACAGGCCAGCCATTTCCCCTCCGGAAACTTGCCATCGAGCCGATAAGTATCTACCCAACCTTTTTTCAAGCGCTTTTGCCGGAAGTCCGACAGCTCGCCCAACTGCTCCGGTGGCCCGTTCATTGGCGCCGCCGCATGCAGGTAAAGTGGCGAACCGACATAGCTGGTCCAGCCTTGCGGTACATCGGCAAGCTGCAGCGAGCCCTGGGAAATCGACACTGGGCAGGCAACGGGCGCGGCGCTGGCTGTCGATTGCAGGCACGATATGGCCAGCAGTGCCATTGCAGGCCAGCAGGTCCGTGCTGCCATTGTCGTTTTTGAGTATGCCATGACCAACCTCATTCAATCACGGAAAATGCATCGGCGTTATCGCTGGCGTGGATGTAATTACCGCGCTTGTCCTTGCCTTGCGAGCGTATCAGCCGCACCGAAATTTCGGTCTTGCCGTCGGCTTTCCATTGGTCTGCAATATAGATGCCGCCTATCGCCTGGCCGATGAACAAGGCGGCATGATTGCCATGTGGTCGGTTCGGGTAACGCCCCCTGACAAATGTGGCGATCGCGGTTCCCGGTTTGATGATGGCGTTCCCCAACACCGCTTGACCCTCGCGCCAGTTTGCCGTGACTGGCGCGCGAGCATAGTACTGCACCAAAGCGACGCAGTGGCGACTACCGACAACGGGCCTGCCTTTCAACTCGGCGACATTGGAATAAATATAAGGCATAAATCATCTCCTTGAGATAGATGTCATGCCACTCTATGCCGGATCAGGGACTGCGCTTTTAAGCAAGCACAACTGTTTGCGCATTCTTGCAAAAAGCCGGCATGCAGCCGGCTCTCTTCGTCTTTTACTGCAGGATACCTACCCCGCCAGCACCGACTGCACCGTCGTCGCCAGGTCGTCCAGGCGCACGGGTTTCACGAGGAAGTGGCGGAAACCCACGGCCAGCGCGTCGTCCATGTACATGGGCAGGCTGTGGCCGGTGACGGCGATCAGCACGGCGTTGGCCGTTTCGGGATTGTGGTGCAGGCGGCGGCCGATTTCGATGCCGCTGATGCCGGGCATTTCGATGTCGAGGTAGACGGCGTCGGGCACGCACAGCTTGACTTGCTCGACGGCCATCTGCCAGTTGCGCACCACCACCGCGTGGTGGCCCAGCGCTTCGAGCAGCATGGCCAGCGATTCGCCCACTTCCTGGTTGTCGTCGACCACCAGCAGATTGAGTTTGCGCGCAGCACTTGCCGGCTGGTCGCCCTGGCGGCGCTCCACGGAGGAACTACCTGGTGTCGTTTCAGTTGTCTGGCTCATTGTACGTTCACGTCTGAGGGCTGCAAAAGCGGCAGTATACAAGAAGCGCGCGCAATGCCGCCGCACCCCAGCAATAGTGCCAAGCAGCAATCCAGACGCCCCGCTGTACCGCGCCAGCAACACTTCCCCACCCCGCGCGGAGAAAGCCAGCGCTACGCAGTTTGCGCAATTGACGGATAAAATGAGAATCATTATCATTCCTATCCCCTTGCGCCGGATGCCTACGCCACGATGTTGTCGCGCCGCCTGAGCGAACGCGCAAACATTGTCATTACGGAGATCCATGCATGGCCGCCACTTTTTCCCCATTGCCGTTTTCCCTGCGCCCGTGCGCGCTGGCCATCGCCCTTGCCTGCCTGGGCGCTTCCCTCGCCGCGCAGGCGCAGGATGCCAATAGCGCCAGTACAGCCGATAGCGCCGGCCCCATCCTGGAATCGATCCAGGTCAGCGGTAACCTGCTGGGCACCAGCATGGCCGCCAGCACGAAGAATTTCGCCGGCGCCCGCACGGTGGTGCAGAAGGATGACATCGAAAACTCGGGCGCGGCCAGCCTCAGCGACGTGATGCGCCGCATTCCCGGCGTGCAGATCAGCGACAACTCGGGCAGCGCCGGCAGCGCCGTGTCGCTCAACATCGGCGTGCGGGGACTGGCCGGGCGCTATTCGCCGCGCAGCACGGTGTTGCTGGACGGTATCCCGATGTCGGTCGCGCCGTATGGCCAGCCGCAACTGTCGTTCGCGCCCGTCAGCCTGGCCAATGTCGAGACGGTCGACGTGGTGCGCGGCGGCGGCGCCGTGCGCTTCGGCCCGCAAAACGTGGGCGGCATCATCAACTTCAAGACGCGCCGCGTGCCCACCACGCCAGGCATCACGGGCGACGCCACCGTGCGCTACAACACGTACAGCGAAGTGGGCCACAACACGCAGGCCAGCGTGTTTGCCGGCACCCAGCTCGACAGCGGCCTGGGCCTTGCGGTGCTGTATTCCGGCATCCGCGGCAGCGACTGGCGCGTCGGCAGCGACGAGAAGGTCAACGACTTCGCCCTGAAATTGCGCTACGACCTGAGCCCCACGGCCGAGGTGTACGGCAAGCTATCCTACTACGACGTGACGTCGCGCACGCCGGGCGGTTTGACCGCGGCGCAATACAAGGCCGACCCGTTCCAGAATACGCGCCCGACCGACTTCTGGAGCGGCGAGCGCAAGGCCTTCGACATCGGCTACCTGAACGCCCTGTCCGGCACGCAGGAATTCGAGGTGCGCGCCTATTACAACAAAAGCTCGCGCGAAAGCACGCTGATCAGCGCTAACCTGAAAGGCCTGGGCCACCAGCCGCGCAACTATGAAACGACGGCCATCGAGCCCCGCTACACGCAGCGCTTTACCGCCGGCAAGGTTTCGCAGGACATCACCGTCGGCTACCGCTACCTGGCCGAGCGCGCCGACGAGGCCATCTACAACGTGGTCATCGCCAGCGGCGTGCGGCAGGCGCCGACGCGCTTCGCCGACAATGCCACCGATGCCCAAGCCGTGTATATCGACGACAAGATCGCCATCGACGCCTGGCGCATCACGCCCGGCGTGCGCTATGAACATATCAAGACGGAACGCTACAACCACTTGCCGGTCGACCAGAAGATCGAACTGCTCAACAACAAGGCCCTGCCCTCGCTGAACGTGGCCTACTTGCTGAGCAGCAACGTGACCCTGTTCGGCAACTACAACAGCTCGTTTGGCGCCGTGCAAAACACGCAGCTCAATGCGCAGTCGAGCAAGAACCCGCTGCAGCCGGAACTGGCGAAAACAGTCGAGCTGGGCGCGCGCTGGAAGAGTGGCCAGCTGTCGGCCGAGGCGACCTTGTTCAACATCAAGTTCGACAACCAGATCCAGTCCGTCGGCAGCGGCGAAAACGTCGTCTTCTACAACGTGGGCGCCACGCATCACCGGGGCCTGGAATCGGCCATCGACTACCGCTTCGACAAAGCCGGCCCGCTGGCCGGCTTGAATGCCTACGCCACCTACGCCTACACCAAGGCGACCTTGCAAGATGGCGCGAACGCGGGCAACGACGTGCCCTTCTATTCGCGCACCACGGACACCGTCGGCGCCCACTACCAGCTGGGCGCCTGGGGCTTCGATTTGTCGAGCAGCCACCAGAGCCGCCAGTTCGCCGACGAAGCCAACACCGTGGCGGAAAACCCGGCCGGCAACCTGGGCGTGATTCCTGGCTTTCGCACCTGGAACACGCAAGTAAAATGGAAGGTGCCGGGCCAGAAGGGCCTGGAACTGGTCGCCGGCGTCAACAACCTCGCCGACAAGCGCTACTTTACGCGCACCTCGGACGGCAACCTGGGCAAGCTGGTGGGCGCGCCGCGCATGGTCTATCTGCAGGGCCGCCTGGCGTTTTAACCTGTGACAGCGCGCCTGGCACGGGCTCGACAAAAAACCTGCATCGTTGCAATGTCGATGCAGGTTTTTTTACGTCCGCCATGTCGCAATGATGCTGCTGAGCCCAAGCGTGCCGTCTGCCAGTGCCCACCTGGCCGGGCGGCTTTTTCATGGCCAAACGGGTGCATTACCCCAGCAGATGTTGCCAAGAAGAATTAAATTGGCGCTACAATAGCGGGGTATCAAGCAATGCCAAGCATCGCTCCGCCAGGGCCCCTACCCCGCCCTGATCATCAGCACGCATTTTTTGAACAGGATGACTGGCGCTGCCGGGCCCGATTGCGCTCCCGGTACGGCCGCCACACACGCACATGTCTGCAGAGAAAACCATTACCGAAACCAGTTCCTACGGCAAGGACACGCCCGTGGGACGTCCCGATATCGATGGCCGCGCCGGCATTTTCGTGCCCACGGCAGAATTTGACATCGCCAACACCACCACCATCCGCAAGGGCGCTGGCATCGTCGGCTTCGGCAACCTCGATGGCACCCTGACCGTGTATTTCGAAGCGAACCGCTTCGACGAAAGCAGTCTGCACAAGTGGGAACACAAGGCGCGCAAGGCGTATGACCGCATGGTCATGGGCGCGCCCACGGTGTCGAAGGCGAAAATCGATGCGCGCATGCTGGAACAGGTCGGCATCATCGATGGCATGGGCATCAATCTCAAGCATCCGGAGCGCCTGACGCACTGGCTGGCGCTCTCGAACGTGCCGGACACGGCGCCGGAAGAGCCGGTGGTGCGCTGGAAAAACCGCTAGGCGGCGGGAGAGCGAGGCGGGGCGCCCGGCGCGAGGTGTTGTCCTACATCGCGGCGGACATTCATCCGATGCCCGAGAGCATCAACTCAACCTATGATGAAAGCCTGACCACACATTTCCCACCACTCAGGAGTACGACATGTCCCGCCTCATCCCGATCAGCTTTGGCGCCTTGCAAATAGGTCTGGCAGCGGCGGCGGTGTATATCCTGTGCTCGGCGGATGTGCTGCACCAGAATTCGGTATATTTCCACTGATTCCGCTTCGTGGCGCGCTTTCTGGCGTCACATCGTCACATGCTAGCGGCGGCCGTAGTAGCGTCCGTGCCCGCCCCAGCCGCCACGGTGTCCACCGTAGCGTCCAAAACCAAACATGAAGTCCAGCCCGATCGATACGGGTGGATTGTAATAATACGGTTGTGGCGCGTACACGGGTGCCGGCACATACACAGGTTGCTGCACGTACACAGGTTGCTGCTGCACGTAGACGGGTTCATTCGTGTATTCCACGCGCGGTGCGCTCATCACGCGGCCCGACTGCACCGGCTCGGACGAGACCGTATGCCAGTCATAGGGATTGTAGGCCCCCTGCGGCGCGCGCGAACCGTAATACGCGGGACCGGGGGGCGCCACGGCGCAGCCACCCAAAGCGGCCAGCGAGATTACTGCCAACAGGGTTTTCATCGCAATTCTCCTAATATCTACTACTTTAAGTAAGTACTATAAGAAATTACGCCGAGCTTTGCTGCGCTTTTACCGATTGTTACACCCCGACGCACGCCGCAACATGAAATGTGGCAATGGCGCCACAAGCGGCCTGCGCAGCAGGTTTCCTCAGATAAATGGAATCGCGCAGCTATCGATAGCCTTGCCGGCGGCATCGTAGCGCTGCACGCACACCTGGTAGCGCACGCCGTAATCGAGTTCGACTTGCTCGACCTTGCCATACTTCAATTTCCAGCTGGGCTGCACGCGCTGTTTGCCCGCCAACGCGGCCACATCCTGGGGAATCGCCATCGCCGTTTGCGTCTCGCCCTGGCGCGCATCCTGGCGCCGCGCCACGTCGATCGATACGCTCACGGCCAGGTCCACCCCGCCGTCCACATAGGCCAGCGTGGGTGCGCCGCGCTGCGCGCGCATCACGCCCCAGGCGCAAGGCTTGCCATCCGCAGCGCATTGCTTCAATTGCGCCAGCGGAAAATATTCAGGGGCAATCTTTCCATCCTTGATGGGCCAACTGGTGCGCACGCCGTCGCGCTTGCCCGTCAGGGGATTGTCCCAGCTCAGGCTATTCACGACGGCCACCGTCTGCCCCTCCTGCAAGCCCGCAGGCGTGCCCAGCGATGTGCAAGCGGAAAGCAGCAAGCCGGTGGCGGCCAGGGAGGAAAGTGTCAGGATGCGCAGCATGGTAAGCCTCTTGTGATGGGATTTCCCGAAGGTATGTTTCGAGGGTAACAGAATCGGCAGCGACGGTGCCGTTGGTTGGCGCACATAACAGAACGGGCGGCACCCTTGCAGGCGCCGCCCGTGGCGGATACGGCCATGCCGGGAGACCCGCTCCCGGCGCTAGGTGGATCAGTCCAGCTTCCAGGCGTAATCGACCTTGGTCCAGGTTTGCGCCGCGGCGCCATCCTTGGTGCCCGGCTTGAACTTGCATGCGGACAGGGCCTTGATGGCGGCCTTGTCCAGGTTCTTGAAGCCGCTGCTCTTGTCGAGTTTCGAATCGGCAACGCTGCCATCGGCATTGACCAGGAAGGACATCGACACGGTGCCCTGCTCTTCGTTCATCAGCGAGGCTTTTGGATAGTCGGCCTTGCAGCTCTTGGCATCGAACGACGCAGGCACCTCGGCCGCGAAGGCGGCGGAAGAAACGGACACCAGCAAGGCTGCTGCAACACTCATCAAACGCTTATTCTCAAACATGTGCTTCCCCATGATTATCAGATACGGTAATTACAATTCCCTGTGCGCTGTTGGCCGCGCTTAAAACTCTTCCCACTCGTCATTGCTGCCGCCACCTGCCGCCTTGCGTGGCGCAGGAGCCGCCACGGGAGCGGCAGCTTCCGGCTTGCGGGTCAGCGACTTGACCGGGCGCAATGCCGGCGCCGGCTTGCGCACGGCGACGGGTGCGGCGGCCACCGGTGCCGGCACATACGCTGCCGGCTTCTCTTCGCCTTCGACCAGTTTGAAGATGCTGACCACGTGGGCCAGTTCCGCCGCCTGGTCTTGCAAGCTTTGCGCCGCAGCGGCCGCCTGTTCCACCAGGGCCGCATTTTGCTGCGTCATGCCATCCATCTCGATGATCGACAGGTTGACCTGTTCGATGCCGGCGCTTTGTTCCTGGCTGGCACTGGCGATCTCGCTCATGATGTCGGTGACGCGGCGCACGCTGTCGACCACTTCACCCATCGTCACGCCGGCCTGGCCGACCAGGCGCGTACCGCGTTCCGTCTTCTCGGCCGAATCGTCGATGAGGATCTTGATTTCTTTCGCGGCGCCAGCGGAGCGCTGGGCCAGGTTGCGCACTTCCGAGGCCACCACGGCAAAGCCGCGGCCTTGCTCGCCGGCACGTGCCGCTTCCACGGCCGCGTTCAGCGCCAGGATGTTGGTCTGGAAGGCGATGCCATCGATGACGCCGATGATGTCGACAATTTTCTTCGCCGATTCATTGATCGAGCTCATGGTGTCAACCACTTGCGACACCACGGAGCCGCCCTTCAGGGCCACGTCCGAGGCGGTGGCGGCCAGCTTGTTGGCTTCGCGCGCATTGTCCGCATTCTGCTTCACGGTCGAGGTCAGCTCTTCCATGGCCGATGCCGTTTTTTCCAGCGCACTCGCCTGCATTTCCGTACGCGACGACAAGTCGATATTGCCATCGGCGATCTCGCGCGACGCCGTGCCGATGGTTTCCGTGCCGATGCGTACCTGGCCGACGATGCCTACCAGGCTGTTGCGCATTTCCTTCATTTCCGCCAGCAGGCTGGACGTATCGGATGGCTCGGTGTGGATGCCGATCGACAGGTCGCCATTGGCGATGCTGCCGGCGATCGATGCCGTGTAGTCAGGCTCGCCGCCCAGCTGTTTCAGCAGGCCGCGGGTAATCACCAGTGCCGCCGCCACGCCCATCGCCACGGCCAGTACGCCGAGGATGATCATGAACAGGCGCGCGCTGTCAAACGCCTTGCGGGCATCCGATTGCATCTGCTCGTTCAACTTGTCTTCCAGGGTGGCCAGTTGCTCCAGCGCATCCATCCATTTTTTCTGTACCGGGCGGATTTCCTTGATCATCACGCGCGTGGCGCCTTCCGCATCGTTGGCCATCCACAGTGCCGACGCCTTGGCGATGGCCGGCATGGCTGCCGCCTCGTATTCCTTGATCGAAGCGAGCAAGGTTTTTTCTTCAGCAGTCGACTCGGCGGCGAATTTCTCTTCGAGCTTTTTCTGCGTTTCCTGATAGGTGCTGGTCTGCGTCTTGATACGCGCCATTTCCGGCTCCATATCGCTCGCGTCGGTCATCAGGGTGAGGATGCGCAGCGAGGTGATGCGGTCGCTGACGTTGCCACGCATGTCGATCACCAGGCGGGTGACGACATTGTTGACATTGATCACGTGATCGAGACGTTCCTGGATTTGCGCCATGCGCGCGATGCCGAGGACGGTCACGGCCACCAGCAGAACCAGTACCAGGGCGAATCCCAGGCCCAGGCGGGTACCAACCTTCATTTTTGCTAAATTCATTTCGGCTCTTCGTAAATGAAACTATTGATAAGAATTTTTGCCCGGCACGACAAGACGAAGGCCGCGAGACACCGGTATCCGCCCTTACCCATTGGTATGCTGGCGGTATCCGGCCGCACGCAGCCTGGGGTACTTCCTGGTCTACAACAGCCCTGAAAACGCCAGTGACTGCGAATGCAAATTTGTTCCACACACTGAATTATTGACACCGTTGATGTGAGATCAACATCAAACATTCATATGAGAAATATTTGTCTATAATCAATTATAGGTGTAAATTTTGCCTCAAAGCAAGCAATAAGTACCTGAATAAATGCCTGATTAACTTTCTTCGGGGAAATGGCAACAACGCCGTTTCTTGCCTACTAGAAATGCCCCAAGGCAGTGCGCGCGTGCGCCGAAACAGCGCATTTACAACACATGGCATAACCATATGGCATCGTTTCGGGAGGGGGACTCAGAGGAAGGGGGAGTGCGGACAATACCACTGCGCCGGGGCAGCGGTATAGACAAGTTGGATCAGCGGTCCCAGCTGCAATGCATCACATAGGCGTGGCACTCTGTGCCAAAGACAAAGACGCTCCAGATGGCGCCCAATTTTCCGGCCAGGCTGCGCCGACCCGATGATACCAGTTGATACCAGTGCGGCTCGCTGCCCAGCAGTTCGGCCAGTTCGCGCGCGAAACCGTCATATAAACGCGCATCGAGCGGCTGGCGGTCCGCTTCGCTGATCGGGTGCAAGCGCTCGAGCAGCCACTGGCGCGGCGTGCACAGGGCGCCGCTGCACACGACCGTTTCGATCGGCTGCAGGCGCAGGCCGTCCGGCGCTATCTGCAGCGCGCGGCACAGCGCGTCAAAGGATGCCTGCGGCGGCTGCGCGCCCAGATAGGTACACGCGAAGAGGCTGCCATCATCCTTGAGCGCGCTGACGGCCAGCAGGTAGCCGTCGATCAGGCGCGCAAGGCTGTGGCAGTCACCGTTCATCAGGCGGGCAGAGACAGGCGCGCCGCCGCTTCCAGCAGCAGGCGCGGGTCGCCCGAGGCCAGCTTCTTCGAGTCGGACAAGGTCTGGCGGAAACCGCGCGCGCCAGGCAGGTTTTGCATCAGGCCCAGCATGTGGCGCGTGATGCTGTTGAGCTTCAGCCGCCCCGCTTCCTTTTCCAGCTGCGCGCGAATATACGGAATCATCGCTTCGAGCACCTGATCGCGCGTTTTGACAGGCGTGTCGTCGCCGTAGTAGCGCTGGTCGAACTGCGCCATCACGTACGGGTTGTGGTAGGCCTCACGGCCCAGCATCACGCCGTCCAGGTGCTGCAGGTGCAGGTCGATCTCGTCCAGCGTCTTGATGCCGCCATTGATAATGAACTCGAACTGGGGAAAATCACGCTTCAAGCGGTAGGCATAGTCATACTTGAGGGGCGGCACTTCGCGGTTTTCCTTCGGGCTCAGGCCTTTCAGGATGGCATTGCGCGCATGCACGATAAATGTCTTGCAGCCGGCATCGGCCACGGTGCCGACGAAATCGCGCACGAAGTCATACGACTCGCTGTCATCGATGCCGATGCGGTGCTTGACCGTGACGTCGATGTCGACCACGTCGCGCATGGCTTTCACGCAATCGGCCACCAGTTGCGGCTCGGCCATCAGGCAGGCGCCAAACGCGCCTTTCTGCACGCGCTCGGACGGGCAGCCGCAGTTCAGGTTGATTTCGTCATAGCCCCACTGCTGGCCCAGCTTCGCGCTGGTGGCCAGGTCCTTCGGGTCGCTGCCGCCCAGCTGCAGCGCCACCGGATGCTCTTCCTCGTTGAAGCGCAGATGGCGTTCCACGTCGCCGTACACCAGCGCGCCGGTCGTCACCATCTCGGTGTACAGCCAGGTATGGCGCGTAATTTCGCGGTGGAACTTGCGGCAATGGCGGTCGCTCCAGTCCATCATGGGGGCGACACTTACTAACCTCTTGTGTTTATTGGATTTTATTTCATTCATTTTATTCATGTGCAGTTATATGTGCACACCAGATGCACATGAGGTTGTTAGTTGGAGCATAGTCCGAGCATAAGTCAACACACAGAGATTGCACCTATAGTTGCTATCACATAACTTTCAAGCGGTAAGCGGTGCATACAAGTACGAAAAGACGAAATATATCGCGGGGAGACTTTCACGCCCAAACGTGACGCACAAGCATGGGCATCTCAAGTGGAGGTACAAGCAGAACACATTTGCGAACGGCTACCAGCCAGTTGCAGATCATTACAGTGTAGGAAATCTAATAGATGGCTACACTCAAGAATGCAACATGGGCGGGAAGACCAAACACCCCCACCCACGCCATGCATGGATTTGCCAACTGCGTTCAAGCAAATCTAGTATGCGGGTGAGACCAAATTGACAGAGATTTATTCGTCACCGTCCGCCAGAGCGTTGATCTGTTCAGCATCCGCCATAGCCTCTTCCTGATCCGTCTCGATAGCGATCTCGTCCAGCGTTTGCCCTTCGCGATCAAGCAGTGCCCAAAGGTCAGAATAGAACAAGTGGTCAATAGTCTTAATGTGCTGCGACAGCAACGGGTCCGTGATCATGTTCGGACGAATATCGCAATAGTAAACACCGTCCAATGCATTCAGCTTGACCGTGTACGCTTTGAAGTGCCCCGGCAAGAACGTGGAGCTAATGCCGTACTCGTTCTCACGCCTCGATTTTTTCCGCTGCACATCATTCAGGAAAATTGCGATGTGAGGCAGCGCCGTGTCTGTCAAACGGCTATAAAGGAACTTGTCCATAAAGACCTTATCAATGCGATCCTTACTAGATGTTTTGACGGAGCCGATAACTTTTAGCTCGTCGTCCTTACTCAACAAAAGGTCATGCTGGTAGCTGGACTTAAACAACTCCGACCCATCCAAATCCCGTACCGGCACTTTCACGGTGCCCTCCACACATTCTACATTCATCGAAATTAGCAGAAGACGAATAAGGCGCTCAAATAGGTCCCCGTTCACCTTCCTTGCTTGGTTCGACCGCCCAGATGGCAAGGCATCAAGCGCCGCTCCGATTGATTGCTGAAGCGTGTAGATAGTGCGGCAGAGGTTTTCACGCATCTCACCGGAAGGGCGCACGCCATCCCTCAGTTGCTCTAACGTCAGACGAAACTGTGCGGCGGCGCCAGCGAACTCATCCGCGCTATACAACAAACGCGAATTCAATGGACGTGTAATGTTGTAATGACCATCTTGGGTGTACTGGAAGAACTGATAGTGCTGCTCGTTTTGAGACACGATACGCGCTTGCAAACCAGTTTCAACAAACTCCAAGTAGCGAGCACAGAAATCAATATAGTTCTGAATGGTTAAGAAACGCGTCTTGTCTACAACATTGCTCACCAACGTGGCCAAAATCATCGGATTGATTCCCTTCTTTCTGCAGTTTTTCGGTCATGTGCGATCCAATCGTCCTTCGACATGCGCCGAACGCGTTCAAGCCTCTCAATTGCCCATCGGTTGTATTGCGGATCAAGGTCGCATGCCATCCATTTACGGCCAAGCTGCTCAGCAACAACGGCGGTAGTGCCCGAACCGGAAAATGGATCAAGAACCACATCCCCAACGTTGGAAGATGCCAGAACAAACTTGCGTACAAGCTCTTCCGGCTTCTGGGTAGGATGCGGCGTCTTTTCCCCCATGCCATTGCAGGTTGTTGGAATGTCGATCACATCTTTAGGCTTTGCCCCTTTCGGATGCGGCGTCCAGGCATCCCGCTTTTTCTCCGCCCCCTTACTGAACGCACTTGTGTCAGCCTGGGGATGCGAAGGGTATTTCAGCGTGTGCGCACCATACGGCATACGCACATCGTCAATGTTTAGCTTAGACGCGTCCGACTTACGCAGATGGATAATACTTTCGTGCGAGCGGCCCCAGTCGTTGCCCAGATTGGCTTTGTTCTTATAGTGCCAAATTAGCCAACGGCAGTACTTAAAGTACCTCGATGCTGGATGCTTCAGGTCAGCGAGAATTTCAGAGAAACCGCAGACATACAGCGAACCCGTAGGCTTCAAAACTCGGGAGGCTTGCGTAATCCACCTTATAGACCATTCGATGTACTTTTCTTGGCTATCGAAATTATCCCACTCAGCTTTTTTGATGTTGTACGGCGGGTCGGCAAACACTAGATCAACGCTCGCATCATCAAGCGACTCTAACCAGTCGAATGAATTGCCTTGGAACAGCCGGCCATTTGGATGTGCATATTGGACTTGAAATCCCTCCGTCAATGGCACAAACCCTTCCTCGACCGCTCGCCCACTAGGCTCAGTTGGAAACAACGCCAAGGAGCGACCACTTTCGTCACTGCTGGCGCTGGACTGTTCAATTAGGTTATCCATCAATGTCCTTGTATTCATCGCATCGCCACCCCTGTTAGCCCCTGCCGGAGCAGGCTTTATAAACACTGATATATCCGTCCAATCCATCATCGAGGCGACAGAAAGGCAGAGAAGACGAAGTCATAATCTCAATACAAATCAGGGACTGCAAACGGCAAACCCGCTGCGTCGCATCACCGCAAGGTCATGCAAGCACAGCGGGTCTGGTTGGCGCGGCGACGCAGCGCCGCACCACTCACTACAACAATTACGCGTCGCGGCCGGCGCGCTTACGCTCGTTTTCTTTCAGGAAGCGCTTGCGCAGACGGATCGATTTAGGCGTGATTTCCACCAGTTCGTCGTCGGCGATGAATTCCACCGCGTATTCCAGCGACATTTGCACTGGTGGTACCAGGCGCACTGCTTCATCGGTACCCGACGAACGCACGTTGGTCAGCTGTTTGCCCTTGATCGGGTTGACGACCAGATCGTTGTCGCGCGAGTGAATGCCGATGATCATGCCTTCGTACACTGGATCGTTGTGGACCACGAACATGCGGCCGCGATCTTGCAGTTTCCACAGGGCGTAGGCAACAGCAGCGCCGTCATCTTGCGAGATCAGCACGCCGTTACGACGGCCAGCCATTTCGCCACGGGTGTTGTCGACTGGCGCGTATTCGTTGAATACGTGGCTCATCAAGCCGGTGCCGCGGGTCAGGGTCATGAATTCGCCCTGGAAGCCGATCAGGCCACGCGCCGGGATCAGATACTCAAGACGCACGCGGCCCTTGCCATCCGATTCCATGTTTTGCAGGTCGCCACGACGACGGCCCAGCTCTTCCATGACGCCGCCCTGGTTGACTTCTTCCACGTCGACCGACAGGTTTTCAAACGGCTCGTGGCGCACGCCATCGACCATCTTGTAGACCACGCGCGGACGCGATACGGCCAGCTCGAAGCCTTCGCGACGCATGTTTTCGAGCAGAATCGTCAGGTGCAATTCACCACGGCCCGACACTTCAAAGATCGTGTCGTCGTCGGTCGGCGCTACGCGCAGAGCAACGTTGGCTTTCAGTTCGCGGTCCAGACGGTCACGCAATTGACGCGAGGTCACGAACTTGCCTTCGCGGCCAGCCAGTGGCGAGTTGTTGACCATGAAGTTCATGGTCAGGGTTGGCTCGTCGACGGTCAGCATAGGCAGCGCTTCCGGAGTATCCAGTGCGCACAGGGTCGAACCGATGCCGATTTCGTCGATACCGTTGATCAGGCAGATGTCGCCGGCAACAGCTTCGTCTACCAGCACGCGCTCCAGGCCCTTGAAGTTCAGTACCTGGTTGATGCGGCCTTTGATAGGCGTGGCGCCTGGACCGTTGATGACCAGTACGTCCTGGCCGACCTTGACGGTACCGCGGTTGACGCGGCCAATGCCGATCTTGCCGACGTACGACGAGTAGTCGAGCGAGGTGATTTGCATTTGCAGCGGGCCTTCCGGATTGTCATCACGGACAGGCACGTGTTGCAGGATGGCGTCGAACATCGGCTTCATGTCGCCGCTGCGCACGTCTTCGGTCAGGCCGGCATAGCCGTTCAGGCCCGAAGCGTAAATGATAGGGAAATCCAGTTGCTCGTCGGTAGCGCCCAGTTTGTCGAACAGTTCGAACGTCTGGTTGATGGCCCAGTCCGGACGTGCGCCTGGACGGTCGATCTTGTTGACGATGACGATAGGCTTCAGACCCAGTGCCAGCGCTTTGCGCGTGACGAAACGGGTTTGCGGCATCGGGCCTTCTTGTGCATCGATCAGCAGCAGAACCGAGTCAACCATCGACAGAACACGTTCCACTTCGCCGCCGAAGTCGGCGTGGCCTGGGGTGTCGACGATGTTGATGTGGGTGCCTTCGTACTCAACAGCGCAGTTCTTCGACAGAATCGTAATGCCGCGCTCCTTTTCCAGGTCGTTCGAGTCCATGACTCGGGTGTCGACCGCTTGGTTTTCACGGAAGGTGCCGGATTGGCGCAGCAGCTGATCCACCAGCGTGGTTTTGCCGTGGTCAACGTGGGCGATAATGGCGATATTACGAATTGCGCGTTTTGTATTTGACATGGTCGTAGTAGTTACTGAAAAACTGCAGGGTGCGTACGGGGTGTACGTCGCGTTTTGGTGCTGACTGAAACTGGAACCGCGTAGTATAGCATGTTGCGTTGTAGCGCTATCTAAAAATGCTGGCGGCTCCCACAGTCGGGGACGATTTGTTTAAAAAAGCGACACTGTTTAACGAGTGTATGCCGGGGTCAGACCCTCAATACCGCCAACTCAGAGGCTTGCACCAACGGTCGAGGGGGTCTGACCCCAGCTTTTATTGATGCGCCGTGGCAATGAGGCGTTCCGGCGCCAGGATGCTGTATTCCTGCAACTGGCCCGTGCCCAGCAGCTTGCTGTCGTGATATACGCGCACCCTGCCCGGCTCGGCTGGTACGGCGACCTCTTCCTTGCCCAGTGCGATGCGCTGGCCATGCAGGAAACGCTTGGCCAATTCTTCCGTCAACTGGACGGCGGGGAAACTCGACAACAATGCATCGACGGGCGCCAGCAGGCTCAGCGGCGCGGCATGCGCCGTCAGCTCGTCGAGCGTCACGACGCCGTCCAACGTCAGGCTGCCCACCTGCGTGCGGCGCAAGGCATTCAGATGGCCGCCGCAACCGAGGGCATGGCCGATGTCTTCGCCCAGCACGCGGATATACGTGCCCTTGCTGCACATCACGGACAATTTCAGGAACGGGGCTTCGTAGCCGAGGAACTCGAGCTTGTGGATGGTCACCGGGCGCGCTTCGCGCTCCAGGGTGATGCCTGCCCTTGCATACTCATATAAGGGCTTGCCGTCCCTTTTCAAGGCCGAGTACATGGGCGGCGTCTGCAAAATCGGTCCGCGGAACCGCGCCAGCACGGCTTCGATCTGCTCTTCGGTGACGTTGACGTCGCGCGTTTCCAGCACGTCGCCCTCGGTATCGCCCGTATCCGTCGTCAGCCCCAGGTGCACCAGGGTTTCGTAAGTTTTATCGGCTTCCAGCAAGTCCTGCGAGAACTTCGTCGCCTCGCCAAAGCACAGCGGCAGCAAGCCCGTGGCGAACGGGTCCAGCGTGCCCGTATGGCCCGCTTTTTTCGCATTCAGCACGCGCTTGGCCTTGATCAGGGCGTCATTGCTGGACCAGCCCACGGGCTTATCGAGCAGCAAGACGCCGTCGACCAGGTCGCGCACCCGTTTGATGCCGGGCGGTTTCTTCGGACCTGCCACGTTTATTGCTCGTCCGCTTTGTCTGCCGGCTTTTCGTCCGGCTCGGCGTCGGCCGCGCGCGTGGCATTGGCCTTGTCGATCAGCAAGGACATTTCCATACCGCGCGAGGTCGAACTGTCGTGCACGAAATGCAGCATCGGCAGGGTATGGATGTGCAGGCGCTTGCCCAGCAAGCCACGGATGAAGCCAGACGCGGCCATCAGGCCTTCGGTGGTGTTCTTGATGGCTTCCTTGCTGTCTTTCAACATCGTGAAAAACACCTTGGCATGCGCGTAATCGGGCGTGATCTGCACTTCGGTGATGGTGATCATCGTGCCCACGCGCGGGTCTTTCAATTCGTAGGCGACGATTTCAGCCAGATCGCGCTGGATCTGGTCGGCCACGCGCAAGCCGCGCGCTGGCATGGTTTTGCTATGTTTAGCCATGATTTTATGCTGTCCTAAGTGCCGCAGGGCGCATGAGTCAAACGGTTGCCCGTTGACCAATGCGCCCCACGTGTTTGCGCGGACATCACTATGTCCGCGCCATTGTTCTTGCTGAGATTACAGGGTACGAGCGATTTCCTGGACTTCGAACACTTCCAGGGTGTCGCCAACCTGAATGTCGTTGTAGTTGCGCAGCGACAGGCCGCACTCCAGACCGGCGCGAACTTCTTTCGCATCGTCCTTGAAGCGTTTCAGGGAGTCGATCTCGCCGCTCCACACCACGATGTTGTTGCGCAACAGGCGGACGGAAGAAGCACGCTTGACCACGCCATCGGTGACCAGGCAACCGGCAATCGCGCCCACTTTCGAGACCAGGATAACCTGGCGGATCTCGACCTGGCCGATGACGGTTTCGCGTTTCTCTGGTGCCAACATGCCCGACAACGCCGACCTGATCTCGTCGATCGCATCGTAAATGATGTTGTAGTAGCGAATGTCCACGCCATTCGACTCGGCCAGCTTGCGTGCCTGGGCATCAGCACGGGCGTTGAAGCCGATGATGACCGCTTTCGAGGCGACTGCCAGGTTGACGTCCGATTCCGTGATGCCGCCGACTGCCGCGTGAACAACTTGTACGCGCACTTCGGAGGTCGACAGTTTCTGCAGCGAACCGACCAGCGCTTCTTGCGAACCTTGCACGTCGGTTTTGATGATCAGCGGCAAGTTTTTCACTTCGCCTTCGGCCATCTGGTCGAACATGTTTTCCAGTTTCGCAGCTTGCTGCTTGGCCAGTTTCACGTCGCGGAACTTACCTTGACGGAACAGACCGATTTCACGCGCCTTGCGCTCGTCCGCCATGACGACGACTTCTTCACCGGCAACCGGCACTTCCGTCAAGCCCTGGATTTCGACCGGAATCGACGGACCCGCTTCAGCGATGGCTTTGCCGTTCTCGTCCAGCATGGCGCGAACACGGCCATACGAAGAGCCAGCCAGAATCACGTCGCCGCGCTTCAATGTACCGGACTGCACCAGGATCGTCGCGACAGGACCACGGCCCTTGTCCAGACGCGCCTCGACAACCAGGCCGCGCGCAGGCGCATCGACCGGTGCCTTCAGTTCCAGCACTTCGGCTTGCAACAGCACTTGTTCCAGCAGATCGTCGATACCCTGACCCGTTTTGGCCGAGACCGGCACGAATGGCGATTCGCCACCGTATTCTTCCGGCACGACTTGCTCGGCGACCAGTTCCTGCGTCACGCGATCCACGTTGCCACCCGGTTTGTCGACCTTGTTGATCGCCACCACCAGCGGTACGCCGGCTGCTTTCGCATGGGCAATCGCTTCTTTCGTTTGCGGCATCACGCCATCGTCGGCGGCAACCACCAGAATCACGATGTCGGTTGCCTTGGCGCCACGGGCACGCATCGCGGTAAACGCTTCGTGGCCCGGGGTGTCGAGGAAGGTGATCATGCCGCGTGGCGTATCGACGTGGTATGCGCCGATATGCTGCGTAATGCCGCCCGCTTCGCCGGAGGCAACCTTGGCGCGACGGATGTAATCGAGCAACGAGGTCTTGCCGTGGTCGACGTGACCCATGACGGTGACCACCGGTGCGCGCGGCTTCGACTCGAAGTGCGCGTGCTCGCCCACATCGGCCAGCAACGCTTCCGGATCATCCTGCTCGGCGGCGAACGCCTTGTGGCCCATTTCTTCCACCAGAATCATGGCGGTTTCCTGGTCCAGCACCTGGTTGATCGTGCACATCTGGCCCAATTTCATCAAATGCTTGATGACTTCGGATGCCTTGACGGACATTTTGTGTGCCAGTTCGGCCACGGTGATCGTTTCCGGTACGTGCACGTCTTTGACGACGGCTTCCGTAGGCGCCTGGAAGTTCGATTCACGGTCGTCATGGTGCGTCGGGCGACGGCCCTTCGCGCCACCGCGCCAGCTGTCACGGCCGCCTGGGCCGCTATTGCCGCGTGGCTTGGGACCACCGGTGGTGCCGCGTTTTTTCGCGTCATCGGACCAGGTGGACGACACATTCGCCGACTTGATGGATTTCTTGTCTGCAACAGCAGGCTTCTTGTCGCCCGGCTTGTCGCCAGGTTTCTTGTCAGCAGGCTTGTGCAGGGTGCCTTCCGGCGCCTTCGGCTTGACCGGAACCGGTACGGGTTCAGGAGCTTTGATGGCGCGGCGTGGCGCGTTCATCATGGCCTTGATCTGGGCGACTTCGTCGGCAACGGCCTTGCGTGCACGGTCCGTGGCTTCCGCTTTGTCAGCGGCTTCCTTGGCGGCAACAGCAGCGGCGGCGGCTTTCTTCTTCGCTTCTTCAGCGGCAGCAGCTTTTTTCGCTTCGGCAGCGGCGTCGTCAACGACAGGCGCAGCGGCGCTGGCGACAGGCGCGGCAGCAGCCTTGGCAGCGGCTTTCTTCGCTTCCGCGTCAGCTTCTTTCTTCGCAGCCAATTCAGCCTGTTGCGTGGCTTTCGCCTGGGCTTCTTTTTCCGCGTCGAGCTTGGCCAGACGTTCTTGCTTTTCGCGCAGATCGGCTTCCTGGCGGGCGATCAGTTCAGCCTGTTTACGGGCATCTTCTTCACGGCGCGCCACGTCGGCGGGATCGATCACCGGTGCGGCAGGCGCGACCGGTTCTGCCGCGACCGGCACAGCTTCGTCACGCTGGACGAAAGTGCGTTTCTTGCGCACTTCCACCTGGATGGTGCGCGACTTGCCGGTGGCGTCAGCTTGCTTGATTTCAGTCGTTTCCTTGCGGGTCACGGTGATTTTTTTCTTTTCTGTGTCAGCCGCTGCGCCGTGTGTGCGGCGCAGATGATCCAAAAGCTTGTCCTTATCATCTTTCGACAATGGATCTGACGTCGAACTTTTCTCGACGCCGGCAGAACGCAGCTGCGTCAGCAGCAAATCTGCAGGCATCTTCAGTTCGGTGGCAAATTGGGCTACGTTGTTACTCGCCATTCAGTCCTCTTTTCTATGTGTCGCGGAGATGATAAAGATACTCAAATTAAGCCTTTGCGGATTCGGCCAGACTCCATGCCTTGGCTTGCAACGCCTTGGCACGATCGTCATATTTCGAGTCAACCAACTTCATCTCATCGTCGGTCACATCTTTAAATTCACTTGTAATCAGTTCACGCGCACGGTCCGCAGACAAGGCCAGGATTGCGCCAAATTCGTCGTATGCCAGTGCTGCAAATGCTTCAACGGTCTTGATACCAGCCAGACCCAGCTTGCCGGCGGTAATGCGGTCCATGCCTTCCAGACCCACCAACGCCTCGTCCATGCCTTCCAGACCCTCTTCCGAAGCAATCGCTTCGGTAACCAGCGCATCACGCGCACGGGTACGGAGTTCATTGACGGTATCTTCGTCAAACGATTCGATTTCCAGCATTTCGGAAATTGGCACGTAAGCGATTTCTTCCAGACTGGCGAAACCTTCTTCCACCAGAATATCGGCCACTTCCTGGTCGACATCGAGCTTTTCCATGAACAGGATGCGCACGGCAGCCGTTTCCTGGGCAGCTTTGTCAGCCGATTCTTCGGCCGTCATGATGTTGATCTTCCAGCCGGTCAGGTCCGAGGCCAGGCGCACGTTCTGGCCGGAACGGCCAATCGCGATTGCCAGGTTTTCTTCATCCACGACGACATCCATCGCGTGTTTTTCTTCATCGACCATGATCGACGACACGTTCGCCGGCGCCAGGGCGCCGATAACGAACTGCGCCGGATCTTCCGACCACAGCACGATGTCGACGCGTTCGCCACCGAGCTCGCCGGTGACAGCCTGCACGCGCGAACCGCGCATGCCGACGCAAGTACCGATCGGGTCGATGCGCTTGTCGGCCGTGTAGACGGCGATCTTGGCGCGTACGCCGGCATCGCGGGCTGCGGATTTAATTTCCAGCATGCCTTGCTCGATTTCCGGCACTTCCAGTTCGAACAGCTTCATGATGAATTCTGGCGCGGTGCGCGACAGGATCACTTGCGGGCCGCGCATGTTGCGGTCGATGCGCAAGATGTAGGCACGCACGCGGTCGCCGATACGCAGATTTTCTTTCGGGATCATCTGGTCGCGTGGCAGACGCGCTTCGATCTTGCCCGATTCGACGATGGCGTCGCCGCGTTCCATGCGCTTGATGGTGCCGGTGACGAGCGAATCGCCGCGTTCCAGGAAGTCGACCAGGATCTGCTCACGTTCGGCGTCACGCACGCGCTGCAGGACAACCTGTTTGGTATCCTGGGCGAAACGGCGGCCGAATTCAACGGATTCGATCGGCTCTTCGATGTGGTCATCGACTTCGATATCGGAAATCTGTTCTTTTGCCTCGAAATGCAGGATCTCCTGATCCGGCAATTGCAGGCCAGCTTCATCGGGCACCACGTGCCAGCGGCGGAACGATTCGAATTCGCCCGTTTCGCGGTCGATCGAAACGCGGATGTCTACCTCACCCTCATACCGTTTCTTCGTGGCTTGCGCCAACGCGAATTCGAGGGCGCCGAAGACGACATCTTTATCGACGTTTTTTTCGCGCGCCAGCGCGTCAACCAATAATAAAACTTCGCGGCTCATGCTTTGCGTCCCTTAAAAACCACCTGCGGCACCAAGCGTGCCTTATCCACATCCGCGAGCGTAAATTCCAACATCGCCGGACCATCCTTACCTTCAAATTCCAACGACAATTTATCGCCCACGGGTTCTTGCAAGATCCCCTGGAACGATTTCCGGTTGTTCGTACCCGGCATCGCCACATTCAGCTTGACGATGATTTCCTGGCCTGCGAAACGGACAAAGTCTTCCAGCTTGCGCACCGGACGATCGAGACCCGGGGAAGAAATCTCGAGACGCTCGTAAGGAACGTTCTCTACCGTCAACACATGCGATAACTGGTGACTCACCGTGGCACAGTCTTCGACCGTGATCGGACCTTTTTCAGCGGCATCGGCGGCGCTGAAATCAATAAAGACGCGCAGCATTCCGCGCTCGGCACGTTCGACATCAACGAGCTCATAGCCCAGACCTGTAACTGTCTTTTCAATTAATCCCAACTGCTGCAAGAAATTCTCCAGAAATAAGGCCCGTTTTCGGCATGACAGCGCCGCATTGAGCGCCGACAACATGCAAAAACACGCATTCAAGTCATATATGGCCCCTTGCGGAGCCATGACAAACGGTTCAACAAAAAAAAAATGGGCATCTGCCCATCTTCCTGTATTTCCCCAACCAGATAAGCACTCCCCGCCAAACAACCCTGCGGAGAACTTTTATTAGGCTGCAGATTATAACCTCTTATTAACTTCGCCGCAATGCCGCACACAAGGAGCGGCCCGGCTTACAACAGTTACAAGAGCGCGCGCCCGCAGCGGATTATCGGGCGCGCAAGAAGAAATCCTCTGATTTAACCTTTGCTGCGACGGCGCGGCATGCCATCCATGCCGCCACGGTCCATGCCGCCACGCGGCTGGCCAGCGGAGCGCGCCTGACCACCGGCAGCACCGCCCGCATTGCGGCGCGGACCCGTGTTGGCGAAGCCGAAGGTCGTTTGCAGCGGATCGGGCTGGCGCGGACCACGCTGCGGCGCGCGGCCTTCGCCACCGGCCGGACGCCCCTGACCCTGGCCTGCCGCACGCGGCGGACGCCCCTGGCCTTGCGGCGCACCGTCGAACGATGCCGACGAGCGCGGCTGGCCACCCTGGAACGGACCTTGCGGCTGGCCACGACCAGGACCACGCGCTTCGCCTGGACGGCCGGTGCCGCCTGGACGACCCTGGCCTTGCGGACGGGCAAACTGGCCTTGCGGCTGGCCACGGCGCGGCGCGACCGGGAATGGATCGGCGTTGCGGTTGCTGACATCGATGCGGTTGCCATTCGGCTCGTCATCGCGGTCCTTGCGTTCGACCTTGCGCGCTTCGCGGCCCTTGGCGGCGCCAGCGGCACGGGGGTCGCCCGATGCCGGCATTTTCTTTTCAATGCCGTAGGCGGTCAACAGATCGCGCACGGTATTTTCTTCCATTTCTTCCCAACGACCGCGCTTCAAGCCGCTTGGCAGGGTCATGGCGCCGTAGCGGGTGCGGATCAGGCGCGAAACGGTCAGGCCGATCGCCTCGAACATGCGGCGCACTTCGCGGTTACGGCCTTCGCCGATCACCACGCGGTACCACTTGTTGATGCCTTCGCCGCCGCCATCGGCGATCTTCGAAAATTGCGCCAGGCCGTCTTCCAGCTCGACGCCAGCCAGCAGCTTCTGGCGCATGCCCTCTTCCAGCTCGCCCAGGGTACGCACGGCGTACTCGCGGTCGATGCCGTAGCGCGGGTGCATCAGGCGGTTGGCCAGGTCACCGGAGGTGGTAAACAGCAGCAAGCCTTCCGTGTTGAAGTCGAGGCGGCCAACGGCCAGCCATTTGCCCGCTTTCATGGTCGGCAGGCGGTCAAACACGGATGGACGGCCGTCCGGGTCGTTGTGGCTGACGATTTCGCCCGCTGGCTTGTGGTACACCAGCACCCTTGGCGGCTTCTTGCTGACGCGGCGCTGGATCAACTTGCCATTGATGCGCACGTGGTCGCTCGGCAAGATGCGCTGGCCGATGTGGGCCGGCTCGCCATTCACGGACACGCGACCCGACATGATCAGGTCTTCCATGTCGCGGCGCGAACCGAGACCGGCTTCGGCCAGCACCTTGTGCAGCTTCGGCGCGTCGTCGTCGGACGTCAGGTCGCGGCGCACGGCCACTTTCTGCACGCGGCCCGTGCCGCCTTCTTCGCTGTCGAACGCGTCGGAGGTGACAAACGAGAAGACAGCGTCAGCGTCGCTGAGCTTGCCCGGCGCAGCCTGGCGGCCCTTGCCCTTTTTACGGCTCTTGCCGGCATTCTTGCCGGCGCCCGGCACGTCGTTGCGCGGACCGCGCGGCAGGCGCGGACCGGAAACGAGGTTGCCTTCGGCATCGAACACATCGGCGACAGGCGCGGCGGCTTGCTCTGCGGCAGGCGCTGCCGCAACGGCTTCGGCCGCCTGCGGCGCTTCCGCGCGCGGCGGCTGGCGCAATGCGCGTTCCGCCTGCACGCCGCGCATCTGGCGCGGACCACGGGTCGGACGTGCTTCGGCCGGCTTGTCGGCGACGACTTCCGGCGCGGCTTCCGCCTCGGCGGCGGCGGCCTTGGCGGCGGCGCGCGCGCGCGGCGGACGCGGCGCCGGGGTGCTGGCAACTTCGGCGACCGCTTCGGCGGCCGCTTCGGCGGCGTCGGCCACGGCCTTCAGGGCCGGCTTGGCGCGGGTTTTCTTGACCGCTGGCGCAGCTTCAGTTTCCGCAGCGGCGGTGACGGGCGCGTCGGCGGCCACGTCGGCTTTCGTGCGGCGCTTCGGCTTGGCAGCGACGGCGTCGCCGGCAACGGCAGCAGCGGCCGTATCAGCTTCGATCTGGGCCTTGGTGCGGCGCTTGGGCTTGGCAACGATGGCTTCGTCGCTGGCGATTACTGTCTCGGGTGTGTTCGGATTATTCATTCTTCGTTTCTTGGCTGTGCTGACCTGGCGCAGCGTCAACCGTTAGTTCTGGCGCAGGGTCGTGAGTGTAGGCTTCGTCCGTGGGCGAAGCATCGGGGCCGGCATCAAGGCTTGCTGTCACATCTACATCTGTCACAGCCGTATTGCTACCTGCACCAAGCTGGGGGACAAGCTCGTTGCTTGCCTTGTCAAAATTTTCTTGCAGGGCCGCTTCCAGGGCTTCGAGCCCATTGCCCTGCATTTCACTGATTTGCTGCAAAGGCGGCAGCTGGGACAGCGAATGCAAACCCAGGTCATCCAAAAACTGCTTGGTGGTGGCCAGCAAGGCCGGCCGTCCCACCACGTCGCGGTAACCGATGGCATCGACCCAGCCACGGTCTTCCAGCATCTTGATCGTCTGCGAATTGACGGCAACGCCGCGGATTTCCTCGATATCGCCGCGCGTCACCGGCTGGCGGTAGGCGATGATGGCCAGGGTTTCCAGGGTCGCCCGCGAATACTTGGGCGGCCGCTCGGGCGTCATGCGGTCAAGATACATCTTCATTTCCGGGCGGCTTTGAAAGCGCCAGCCCGAAGCCAGACTGACGATCTCGATGCCGCGCCCTTCCCACTCCTGCCGCAATTCTTCCAGCAATTGCTTGATCGTGTCGGCGCCGACGCCGACACCGCGCACTCGACCGTTCTCGTCCGCATCGACGAACAGCTTTTTCAGGCTGTGGATCGTCAGCGATTCACGAGCGCACAGCAACGCGGTTTCGAGGACTTTTTTAGCCTCAATTGTATTCATAGCAATTCTGTGCGGATGTGTATTGCAATTCGTAGGCAGAGAAAGAAATCAAAAACGTTCATTTCAACGTAACAGATGGCAGACATCGATGATGACGCCGTGCTGGGTTACAAGTTGAGGCTGTTTTTCCGACGCCTTGGCCGATGCGCGCAAAGCGGGATTAAAGCGGATGCAGTGAAAGTCCTGCCATCCATGGTGCTGGCCTTAAATAACCAGCAATGAAACGAACTCCTGAGCCGCTGCTATTCCCGTGGCGAAGATTCAGCCAGACAGGAGAGCGACAGTCGTCGTTTCATCCAACGATGCCAATTGTACCTGATAAAAAGCGGAAAAGCGCAAAACCGGGCAAAACACGCGTTTTACCCGGTTCTGGCGCGACATATCGCCCGCTGCCCGCATCACAGGGAGGCGAGTTTCTCCGAGAGAATGGCCGATGCACCCAGGAAAGCCGGGTACTGCGCCGTGATGACGAAGGTCGGCACTTGCGAGACATAATTGGCGAAGCGGCCCTTGCGCTCGAAACGGGCGCGGAAGCCGGAGCGATCGAAACGCGCGCCCAGGCGCGGCACGATGCCGCCGCCGATATAAATACCGCCCAGCGCGCCCAGGGTGACGGCGACGTTGCCCGCCACCGTGCCCAGCATGCAGCAGAACGCTTCGATGACGTCGTCGCACAGCTGAGATTCGCCGGCCAGCGCGCGGCGCGTGATTTCCGCCGCCGGCAAGGCTTCCGCCGGCACGCCCGCGCGGTCGGCCAGGGCGCGGTAGATCAGTTCCAGGCCATCGCCGGAAATCAGGCGTTCGGCCGAGACGTGCTCGTATTCGCGCCAGGCGAATTGCAGAATGCTCACTTCCACTTCATTGAACGGCGCGAAGCTGACGTGACCGCCTTCGCTTTGCAGGGCGATCCAGCCGCCGTGCGAGGGAATCAGACCCGACACGCCCAGGCCAGTGCCGGCGCCGATCAGGCCGATGGCCGTGTTCGGACGGGCCGTGCCCGCGCCCACCTGGTGCTTTTGCTCGCTCGACAGCTGTGGCAAGGAACGCGCCAGGGCCGTGAAATCGTTGACCACGTCCAGAGTCGTGAAACCGCACTCTTCGCGCATGGCGCGGATCGAGAACGACCAGTGGTGATTCGTCATGCTGAGGAAATCGCCGTCGACCGGGTTGGCGATGGCGATCACGGCATGGCGCACGGCTTGCCCGCCAGCGGCGGCGATGTGCGGCAGGGCCAGATAGGCTTGCAGGGCGGCGGACAGGCTCGGGTAATCGGCACAGGGCAGCACTTCCACCAGGGTGATGTGGCCAGCGGCCACTTCCAGGGCGAAACGGGCATTGGTGCCGCCCACGTCGGCCAGCAGGCGCGGTCCATCGGCAAAGGCGGAAGTCGGCAGTACGGGAGAAGACGAAGCGCTCATGATTTTAAATGATGAAGTGGGACGCATGGGACGCCAAGCTTAAAGGATGAATGCGCCCGGAGGCAAGCAAAGTTTGTAGTTTAAGTACATCAAATCAGGCCTTTATTGGTAGTTCCACTCCAAATGCAACAGGCGGCGCCAAAATTGCTCAAAAACAATGATTTATAGTAAGTACTTGCACTCGACAAGCGCGCGAAAAGCATGCTGCACAGCAGCAGGAATAGCCCTTCACGGAGAGTATGCCGCAGTTTGCGCAAAGCCGCTTTGTATGGAACGGCGCAGGCGTGGCGCTGCCGTCCCGGTGGCCCGGCGATGGTGTTTTCGTATTATTACTACCGGTTTTTACTGATCAGGAGGGCATGCCTTCGCCCAGCAGGCTGGCGGGCGCCGGCTGGTCGGAACGGTAGGCGGCGTTCCACGCATCGAGGCCGCCATGCAGGGGCTTGGCCCGGTGAAAGCCGTGCTGGTGCAGCAACTTGGCCACTTGCGCGGCCGTCACATCGTTGGGACAGCTGCAATACACGATGATGTGGCGGTCCTTGTCCATGCCGATCATGGCCGGCACGGGTTCCTTGCCATTGAAGAACAAGGCGCCCGGCACGGCCGGCTCCAGCGCCTGCGCCGTGGCACTGCGCGCGTCGACCATCAGCGGCTCTTCGCCCTGCTCTATGAGTTCGAGCAATTCTTCGATGCCGATGCGCTCGATCTGCAAGGCCTGGCGGAAACGCCGACGCTCGAGGAATTTATACAGCAGGAACAAGCCCAGCAAGGTGGCCAGCATCAGCAAGGCCGTGCTGCCCATGGTGCTGAGCAAATCGAGCACCTGCTGCACGCTGGCATGGAAAATCACGCCGACGACGATGCCCGTGCCGCTCCACAGCAAGGCGCCCAGGCCCGCGTACAGGAAGAACAGGCCCGGCGGCGTGCCCAGCGCGCCCGACATGGGCGCGGCCACGGTATTGAATCCCGGCACGAACTTGGAAACGATCAGGGCTTTCGGGCCCCAGCGCTTGAATTTGTCTTCCGTCTGGCTGACGCAGTAATCGGGCGACAGCGAGATGCGGCACAGCAGCCGCAGGATGCGCTTGCCGAAATGCCGGCCCGCGCGGAACCACGTGAAGTCGCTGATCAGGCAAGCGCCCAAGGCGGCGGCCAGCACCAGCCCCCCATTCATGTCGCCATCGACGGCCAGCGCCCCCGCCACCACGAGGATGGGAAAGGCGGGAATCGGCAAGCCGAGCTGCTCCACCAGCACGATGCCAAAGACAATCAGGACACCGTAATGTTCGAGCAGGTAAATGAGGTTGGGCATGGCCGCTATCTTACCGTAAAAATCCCCTTACACCTGGACGCCCTTGGGGATCGCACTCAATAAGGTCCGCGTGTACGGATGCACGGGATTGCGGTACAGCTCATCCGAATCGGCCAGCTCCACCACTTGCCCCTTGTGCATCACCATCACCTGGTCGGCGATGTATTTCACCACGGATAAGTCGTGCGAGATGAAGATGTACGACAAGCCGAATTCATCCTGCAAATCCTGCAACAGGTTGAGCACCTGCGCCTGCACCGACACGTCCAGCGCCGACACGGATTCGTCGCACACCAGAATTTCCGGCTGCATGGTCAGGCAGCGGGCAATCGCGATGCGCTGGCGTTGACCGCCGGAAAACTCATGCGGATAGCGGTGGAAAGCCTGTTCCGGCAAGCCCACCTTGTCGAGCAGCCAGTAGGCCTTGGCGATGCGTTCCTGGTCATTCGCGCCGATCTTGTGAATGCGCATCGGCTCCAGCAAGATCTGTCCCACCGTAAAGCGGGGGTTCAGGGACGCATACGGATTCTGGAAGATGATCTGGATGCGGCGTTTATACGGCAAATACTCCCTGTTCGGCATGGCGATCAGGTCCTTGCCGTGGAACATGGCCGTGCCACTCGTTGCCTGGTGCAGGCGCAGCAAGGTCAGGCCCACCGTCGTCTTGCCGGAACCGGACTCGCCCACCACGCCCAGGGTTTTTCCGCGCGGTAAAGTGAACGACACATCCTTGACGGCCTGGAATTCGCGCTTGCCGAACAGGCCTACACGCGTATAAAAGCTTTTACTGAGGTTATTCACCACCAGCACCGGTTCGTCGCCCGGCGTGTAGCCGCGCGTGCGCTGTTGCATTTCGATGCCGGGGCCGGCCTTGCCGTCCATGTAATCGGCAATGACGGGCAAGCGCCACGGGCGCTGGTCCAGGGACGGGCGGCAATGCAGCAGGGCTTTGGTATAAGCGTCGGCCGGCGCTTCAAACACTTGTCGCACTTCCCCCGTCTCGCGCACTTCGCCGTGGCGCATGACGATCACCTGGTCGGCGATCTCTCCCACCAGGCCCAGGTCGTGGGTAATGAAGAGCACGGACATCTGATGCTTCTTTTGCAGCGCCGCGATCAGGTCCATGATCTGTTTCTGGATCGTCACGTCCAGCGCCGTCGTCGGTTCGTCCGCGATCAGCAATTTCGGTTCGCAGGCGATCGCCATGGCGATCATCACGCGCTGCTGCTGGCCGCCCGACATCTGGCTCGGATAGGCGTCGATCTTGGTGGCCGGGTCGGGTATGCCCACTTCGTCGAGCAACTCCAGCGTACGGGCGCGCGCCTGCTTGCGGTTCATGCCCATGTGCTGGCGCAGCACTTCGGCGATCTGGAAACCCACCGTAAACACGGGGTTCAGCGACGACATCGGCTCCTGGAAGATCATCGAGATATCCTTGCCGCACATGGTGCGCCGCTCGGCGATCGACAATTTGAGCAGGTCGCGCCCGCCGAAATGAATGCTGGACGCGGGATCGATGATGGTGTTATCTGACGGCAACAAGCCCATCACGGCCAGCGAGCTGACGGACTTGCCGCTGCCCGACTCGCCCACCAGGGCGACGGTGCTGTTGCGCGGCACGTTGAACGAGATGCCCTTGACGGCTTCGAACGTGGTCTTCTTGTCCAGGCGGAAGGTGACGCGCAGGTCGCGCACTTCCAACAGGTTATTCTGGTCCATGAGCAACTCCTATTTCACTTTGGGGTCGAGCGCATCGCGCAAGGCATCGGTAAACAGCGAGAACGCCGTCACCAGCACGGCCATCGCCGTGGCGGCGGCTGTCAGCTGCCACCATTTGCCCAGGATCAGTTCATTTTGTGCCTCGTTGAGCATGCTGCCCCACGAGACGGTGCCCACCGGCACGCCAAAGCCGAGGAAACTCAAGATTACTTCCGCCTTGATGAAGCCCACCACCAGAATCGACATTTGCACCAGCGCCACGTGACTGACGTTCGGGAAGATATGCGAAAACATCTTGCGCCAGTGCGAGGCGCCGATGGCGTCGGCCGCCATCACGTATTCGCGCGCCTTGTGCTTGATGTATTCGGCGCGGATCAAACGGTACGGCCCCGTCCAGCCCGTCAGCCCGAGGATCAGCACGATGGTCAGCACGCCCTTCTGTTGCAGCACGGCCGCCACCGTCAAGATCATCAAAATCGACGGAATCGACGTGAAAATGCTGTAGAACCAATTGAAAAAGTCATCGACGATGCCGCCGAAGTAGCCGGACACGGCGCCAAACAGTGTGCCCAGCACAACGGCCAGCAAGGCCGCCACCAGGCCCACGACGATCGACGTCTCGCCGCCCTTGATGGTTTTCTGCACGATATCGTGGCCCCACTTGTCGGCGCCGAACGGCAAGGTTGCCGCCTTGTGCGTGACGAGTTTCTTGGCCTTGCCCATGCCGGCGCGCAAGGCCGTCAAGTCGTCGGCCAGCGGGTCGGTGACGCCGTACATGTCCACGCCGGCAGAAGGATTGCTGCCCATCTGCGCGCGCAGTTCGGCGATATCGTCGGCCAGCGGGTCGAGCACATTGACGGGTGTCGGCGTGCTGCGCTCGTCGGACTGGGGAATGGCGCCGTCGCCGGACGCGGCCGCGTCCTTGTCGGCACCGACGAAGGTCGGCGGCGCATAGCTGACGGCCACTTCATCTTCCCAGTTCGAGGCCACCAGGCCGCTGGCCGAGGCCAGCACCAGCAGGAAAAAGGCGCCGACCACGGCCAGCGATACCATTGCAATCTTGTCGCCGCGCAAACGGCGCCACGCCAGGGCCCACAGGCCGGGCGATGTATGAGGTTTCGACATCGTCTCTTTCTACTTCAGTTGTACGCGAGGATCGACCGCCTGGTACAGCAGGTCGGTGAGCAGGTTGAAGAGCATGGTGGCGGCGGCGACATACACGGTGATCGCCTTGATCACCGGAAAGTCGCTGCGCTCGACGGCCAGAATCACTTCACGCCCGATGCCGGGGATGCCGAAAAAGCGCTCGAGCAGGAAAGCGCCGATCAGCAGGGCCGGCAAGTTCGACATCACATAGGTAATGATGGGGATGCCGGCGTTGCGCAGCACGTGCACCCACATGATGCGGCCTTCCTTGAGGCCCTTGGCGCGCGCCGTGCGCACGTAATCCTGGTTCGCCTCGTCCAGCACGAAGGTGCGGAACAGGCGCAGGGTCGGCGCGATCGACACGGCCAGGCCGATCAGAATCGGCAAGGTCGAATAGCGCAGCAGGTTTTCCCAGAAGCTGTCGCCCCAGCCCTGCACGGGGAACAGGCCCAGTTTATAGGCGAAGCCGTACTGGAAGACGATGATGTAGACGAGAATGGAAATCGACATGCCCACCGTGCAGGCGATCATCACCATGCGGTCCGTCAGCGAACCGCGCACGAAGGCGATGGCCAGCGCCAGCGCCACGCCAAAAAACGTTTCCATCACGGTCAGCGGGATCAAGACCATCATCGACGGCCCCAGGCGCGAGGTGATGATGTGCGACACGGACTCGCCAGTCGCCCAGCTCTGGCCGAAGTCAAACGTGACGATCTGCTTGATGAAGATCCACAGCTGCACGTAGTACGGCTGGTCGACACCGAGCTGGCGGCGGATGTTGGCGATGCTTTCCGCGCTCGACATCTTGCCGGCCAAAATGTAGGCGGGGTCGCCGCCCACCCAGTTGAACAATATAAACACCAGCAGGACGACGCCCAGCATGGTAGGCAGCATCTGCCACAGGCGGCGCAGGATATAAGCAAACATAATGATTCCTTGTTTTTATAAGCTGCGCTTATTTTTTTGCCGAGTCAGCCGCAGGCGCCACTGGCATGCCCGTGCTGTCGATATCCATATACGCCCACTCCTGGAACAGGATCGGGTGCTTCTTGTAGCCGAGCACCGACTTTTGCGCCAGCATGTTGCGGTAGCGCGCATAGCCGATCAGGGCGCCCGCATTGACCTCCAGGCGGCGCGCCATCTTGTGGAACAGCTCGTCGCGCTCGGGGCTGGCCGGCATGGCCTGGCTGGCCGCATACCATTTATCGTACTCGGGATCCTGGTAGCAGCCATTGTTGTTCTGGTGCGTGTTCGGGCCATAGAACAGCTGCATGAAGTTGTCGCCGTCCGGATAATCGGCCAGCCACGGTGCCGTGCGCGTCTGCATCTTGCACTGCTTTTCCGTCTTCAGAATGTCGGAAAAGATCATGCGGTCGTTTTCCATGCGGATGCCCAGCGAGTTGTACGTCTTGCGCCACATTTCCGCCTGCAGCACGCCATTGGCTTCGTTGCGCGAAGCGTAGCGGATCAAGAGCGGCTTGCCATCTGGCAAAGTACGCCAGCCGTCGGCGCCCTTCTTGTAGCCGAATTTATCGAGCAGTTTATTCGCCAGCACGGGATCGTATTGCAGCAGGGATTTGTAGTGCGGGTCGTAGCCGACCACGCCGGGCGGTATCGGATAGTCGAGGCGCTTGGCCTGGCCATTCCAGATGATGCGGATTTCCTCGTCGATATTGTGCGCCATGGCAATGGCGCGGCGCAGGGCGATCTTTTCCTTGCTGAAGCCGCCCAGGGTCGGGTCTTGCATATTCCAGTAGTAATAGCTGATTTCCGGGTCCAGCAGACGCGACAGTTGCACGCCCTTCTCCGCCAGCTCGGGGCGCAGTTTACCGTTCAGCAAGGCTTTCGGCGCCAGCGGGCCATCGAGCCAGAACACGTCCGTGCCGCCGCTCTGGAAAGACAGCCAGCGCGACTGGTCTTCGATCATCACGGAAATTTCGATGCGGTCGATGGCGGGTATGCGCTTACCCTGCATCTGGCGCACGATGCGCTGGTCGTCCGGGTCGTCGCCGGCCATGAAATTCCACGTCTCGGGCAAGTGCTGCGGATTGCGGTTCAAAACGATGCGGTTGCCGCGCGTCCATTCGCCCAAGGTGTAGTAGCCGGTGCCGACAGGATTCGAGCCCACTTCACCCTTCACGTCGCCGTATTTTTCCACCACTTCGCGCGCCACGGCGGCCGTCGGCACATAGGCGAGGATCATGGGGAAATTGAAATCGGTCTTGGTCAGCGAGATGCGCAGGGTGTACGGGTCGAGGATTTCCAGGCCCGCCACCTTTTTATTGAAATCGAGTTTGTTCGACTTGACCGCTTCCTTGGCCAGATCGTCCAGGCCCACTACCTTGCCTTCGAACAGCCAGCTGTGCGGCGAGGCCAGGCGCGGGTCGAACAAACGCTTCCACGAATACACATAATCGGCCATCGTCAGTTCGCGGCGCTTGCCGCCGAACGCGGCGTCGGGCGTGAACAGGATGCCTTTTTTCAGGCGGATGGTGTAGGTCTTGCCGTCGGCCGACACTTCCGGCATGGCGGCCGCCGCGCCGGGCACCACCTTGACGGGGCGCGCCAGGTAGTCATACGTGTACAGGGTGTCGAAGACGGCCTGCGTGATGTGGTTCGAATACAGGTCGCGCGCGGTGGCCGGGTCGAAACCCGTCTCGGCGGCCGGCAGGATATAGCGCAAGGTTTTCACCGGCGCGGCCGCGGGGGCCGGGGTGGCATCCGCAGCAACGGCAACGGCCGCCAGCGGCAGGGTGGCCAGGCAGGCGAGCAGCGCCACGCGCCGCATCCATGGTGACTTCATGTAATACCCTTCATCTCGATTATCTGTCGCACCGTATTGGTGCGCTTGTACTGGCTTCCCCCTGGGATACAGGAGTCCACCGCCAAAACCAGTCCATCCTCGCAAGATCTGTGCCTTGTTCGCAGCCGTCTCGACTGCCTGAAAAACGCGTAACGATAACGCAGTTTCCCCCTCGCCGACAAAGAGAAATGCAGGGGCCGCCACTCCCGGCCCGCTACCCGTCCGATTTTGCTGCATTGCACCACACCCGATTTTCATCGGCAAGGAAAAGACCGGCCCGACATCTACGCTGCAGTACAGCATTGAGTGCCGGGGCGCACGCTACGCAGCAAAAAACAGTTTCGGAGGGGAATACATCACCAAACGAGGACACTTTGTTTCAAATCAATATCACTGAATGGAAGCCGTTGTTTAAAAACACAAAGTACAACACCCTGTTGACAAAGAGTTTTGTTAATCATTACATTCAATCAATTGAAAAGAGATAAATCATTTCGCATTTTCAATATTCTCGGACGTGCTTACCGGCGCGGCCGTTCTTGCCCTTTTAGCCAACCGCTTCATCAGGAGTCTTGAACATGATTAGAGAAATATGCCTGTCCCGCTCCATCCGCTTGATCTGCGCCAGCGGCCTCGCCGCCGGCATCCTCAGCCAGCCGGCACTGGCCCAGGAAACCGGTGAAACGGCCGGCATGCAGCGCGTAGAAGTCACCGGTTCGTCCATCAAGCGGCTCGTTTCGGAAACAGCCACCCCTCTCTCGATCTTCAAGGCCGAGGATTTCGCCAAACAAGGCTTGACGACGGCCCAAGAAGTCCTCAGCAAGATACCCTCGAATTCCTCCAGCATGGGCAGCGGCAATGCCGTCGGCGGCAATACCAGCGGCTTGCCCACGGGCGGCCAGGCCAGCGCCGACTTGCGCGGCCTGGGCGGCGACAAGACCCTGGTGCTGCTCAATGGCCGGCGCATCGCCAACCATCCGTATGACGGCGCCAGCGTCGACCTGAACATCATTCCCATCGCCGCGCTGGAGCGCGTCGAAGTGCTGCGCGACGGCGCCTCGGCCATCTACGGCACGGACGCCATCGGCGGCGTCATCAACTTCATCACCAAGCGCTCCGTCAACGTCACGAATATCACCGCCGAGGTCGTCGCGCCCGAGCACAAGGGGGCTGGCGAACACCGCATCAACCTGTCGACGGGCTTCGGCAAGCTCGATACGGACGGCTACAATATTTTCGGCGTGGTCGATTACCACAAGCAAAATGTGCTGACCTCGCAAGACCGCGCCTTCTCGGCAACGGGCATCATTCCCGAGCGCGGCCTGTCGCTCACCAGCGGCACCACTTTCCCCGGCAACTACTTCGATGCGGCGGCCAACGGCGGCAAGGGCCTGGCCGGCAATCCGTATGCGGCCACGGGCTGCAACCCGCCCCTGTCCGTGGCGGCTGCCAACGGCACCTGTCGCCAGGACTACACGCGGCAGATCGACGACCTGCCGGCACAGGAGCAGGTGGCATTCTTCGGCAAGGGCGCCTTCAAGCTGGGCGACGGGCACCTGGCCACCGTGGAATATCTGCATTCGGAAAACAAGGTGGAGGCGCGCACGGCGCCGCCGCCGCAAACGGGCTTGATCTTGCCCAATACCAGCAAATACTATCCGGGCAATGCGGGCGGCGTGCCGGCCCAGCCGGGGCTGTCGGGACAGCCGCTGAGCGTCAACTGGCGCCCCGTGGAAGCGGGCCAGCGGCAGATCGATTCCACCGGCAAGGCGGACCGCCTGGTGCTGGCCCTCGAAGGCGAGCTGGCTGGCTGGGACTACAAGACGGGCCTGAGCCATGCGATCAGCAAGTCGTCCGAGAAATTTACGGGCGGCTACGTGCAGGATGCGGGCTTTGCCGCTGGCGTGCTCAATGGCATCCTGAACCCCTTCGGCATGCAGGACGCGGCCGGCAAGGCTTACCTGGACAGCACGGCTCTGCGCGGCGAAGTGCAAAATGCCAAGGTCACCACCACGGGCTTCGACATCAAGGGCAGCCGCGAACTGATGCAGCTGGCCGGCGGCCCGCTGGCCATCGCTCTCGGCGGCGAGCTGCGGCGTGAAAAAGCCGACTTCAATGTCAACCGCGATATCGCCAGCCAGGCCGCCAGTTCCGGCCTGTCCGGTTCGCTGTCGAAAAGCGGTTCGCGCACCATCCAGGCCGTCTTCGGCGAAGTCAACTTGCCATTGATCAAGGATCTGGAAGTGCAGCTGGCCGCCCGCTTCGACCATTACAGCGACGTGGGCAGCACCACCAATCCCAAGCTGGCCCTGCGCTACCAGGCCAGCAGTGCGCTGGTGCTGCGCGGTTCGGCCAGCACGGGCTTCCGCGCCCCGACCTTGTTTGAAAAGAACGCGCCGCCGTCGAAGAACGATACCAACGATTCCTACGACGACCCGATTCTGTGCCCGGGCGGCGTGCCGCAGCCGGGCGCCAATCCGCTGCGCGATTGCGACTTGCAGCAATTCAAGCTGCAAGGCGGCAATGCAAAGCTGAAACCGGAAAAATCCACCACGTTTGCCTTCGGCCTGGTGCTCGAACCGGTCAAGGAAGTCACGGTTGCCATCGACTACTGGAACATCCACCTGAAAGACAAGATTTCTTCGCTGCCGGAGCAATCCATCTATGGCAACTATGAGAAATACAAGGCCTTGTTCCTGCGCAATCCCGACGGCTCGCCTTTTGCGATTCTCGACCTGAACGACAACCTCGGCGAAGTGAAAACCGACGGCATCGACGTCAGCCTGAATGCACGCCTGGGACGCGGCGCCTATGGCGATTTCAGCGTGTCGGTGGACGGCACCTGGACCCACAAGTATGACTACCAGAACGAGCGCGGCGGCGAATTCATCGCCAACGTGGGCCGCTATGCGGACAACAATCCCGTGTTCCGCTGGAAACACACGGCCGCGCTGAACTGGCGCAAGGGCAACTGGGGCGCCACCGTGTCGCAATCGTTCAAGTCCGGCTACACGGACCAGAATCAGGTCGATCCGCAATACCGCCACGATGTGCCCTCCTACAGCCTGCTGAACGTGTCGGGCAGCTACGTGTGGAAAGGCTTGCTGCTGACGGCCGGCGTGAAAAACCTGTTCGACAAGGAACCACCGTTCTCGAACCAGGGCACCCTGTTCCAGAAAGGCTATGACCCGCGCTACACGGATCCGATCGGGCGCGCGTATTACCTGCGCGGCAGCTATACGTTTTAAGGGGAATTTTCAGGGCGACAGATAAAACAGGCAGCGCTGGCAACAGCGTGCCAGCAACAGAAAAGCGGCGCCATCAGCGATGATGTGCGCCGTTTTATTTTACCCATCTGAGCACGCCTGACAAGGGTTCACGATATTTTATTACTGAAGGATTATGAAAAAAACAGGAATATGTTGCATTTCATCCAAAAAGTCCGCACGAAATTGACAATCTGAATCATGAATGTTTTGATGAGGGCCCAGAAAATTTACAGAATTTTCATTGGTAGATTTTCAAAAAGGCAAATAAATTGTTGGCAAGCAACAAGTTATTTCAAAATAATTGCCGCCTTTATCACAATAACAAGGAATTTCAGATGATGATAGAAAATGTAATATCGCGGTCGCTGCGCCTGATGTTTGCAGGCGGCATGGCCCTGAGCATGCACGCTGCGTATGCACAAGAAACAACAGATGGCACCATGCAACGCGTGGAAGTCACGGGTTCGAGCATCAAGCGCATCGCTTCCGAAGCGTCGCTGCCGGTACAGACGTTCAATCAAAAAGATATCAAGAAAACGGGCGTCACCACGGTCACCGATTTCATCCAGCAAATCCCGGCGATGCAGGGCTTCTCCGTGGCGGCCGATTCGGTGGGCGGCGGCGGCGGCGGCGTCACCACGGCCTCGATCCACGATATTGGCGCAGCCTACACGCTGGTGCTGCTGAACGGCCGCCGTGTGGCGCCGTCCAATTCAGGCACCACCATCGACCTGAACTCGATCCCCCTGTCGGCCATCGAACGCGTCGAAGTGCTGACGGACGGCGCCTCGGCCCTGTACGGCGCCGATGCCATCGCCGGCGTGGTCAACTTCATCCTGAAAAAAGGTGCGGCGCCGCTGGAAATCAACGCCAAGTACTCGCGTCCTGAAGAAAAAGGCGGCGCCAGCAATTCCATTTCGATCAGCAAGGGCTTCGGCGACATCGACGAAGACGGCTACAGCATCTTCGTGTCGGCCAGCCATGACGAACAAAAATCGCTGAAAGCATCGCAGCGCAGCTTCGCGAAAAGCGGCATCATCAATTTCAACGATCCGAAGACCGGCAAGGCGCTGCAATTCATCAACGGTTCCTCGCGTTCGGCCCCGGGCAATGCGGCTGTCGATTACAACCGTACCGACCCGGTAACGGGTCAGGTGGTCATCAATCCGAAGACCAACAAGCCTTTCGTCGATACCGTCAACCTGAACCCGTATGCACTGGCCCATGGCGGCAAGTGCGCCGCCAGCAACATGGATTTCTATGGCGACGGCAATTGCTATTTCGATTCGCCATCGACCATCGAAATCAATCCCGAATCGAAGCGCGACGCCATCTTCAGCTCGGGTACCGTCAAACTGGGCAAGACCGGCTTCCAGGGTTTCTATGACCTTGCTTACACAGAAGCGCGCGTCATCGCCAGCATTGCGCCGTACCCGGCCGATTTCTCCGTCGATGTCGGCTCGCCGCTGTTCAACAAGTACCTGGCGCCGAACCTGACGCCGGCGCAGTTGGCCAACGCCACGGGCGCCGTCGCCAAATACCGCCTGTCGGAAATGGGCAACCGCGTCTACGACTATGGCACCAAAGCCACCCATATTGTCGCCGGCATCGATGGCAATGCATTCGGCTGGGATATCAACTCGGCTGTAACGTACTCGAAAAACAAGCAAACGCAGACCTATGTCAGCGGTTTCCCGCTGGCCGACAAGTTCGACGCGCAAATCGCCGCCGGCAATATCGACCCGTTCGCCTACCCTGTAGGTTCCATGCCGGACGCCATGCGCCAGGCATTGATGGGCACGGGTTTCAGCGGCACCTACAACACGCAAACCGTGGAAATGAAGGGCATCGATGGCCGCGCTTCGCGTCCCGTGTTCTCGCTGCCAGGCGGCACCGCCATGCTGGGCGTGGGCGCCGACTACCGCAACACTTCGTACAAGGTGCAGCAGGCGGACGTCGCCAGGCAGGCGCAAATCCTGTTTGACAATGCACAGGTCGACAGCGAATACGCACGCGACAACGCTGGCGCGTATGCCGAACTGATGCTGCCGATCTCGAAAAAACTGGAAATGACGGGCTCGCTGCGTTATGACCAGATCGGCGCCATCGACGACAAGCTGACGGGCAAGACGGTAGGCAAGAAAGAAAACGCCACCACCTGGAAAGTCAGCGGCAAGTATTCCGCGACCAAGAACCTGATGTTCCGCGCCGCTGCCGGCACCGGCTTCCGCGCCGCCAGCATGCAGGAAATCGCCGGCCCACTGGAAGACTGGGGCGTCACGGGCGGTAACTACCAATGCCCGTTGACGGCGGCAAACGGCATGGGCGGCCATCCGCTGGCCAACTATTGCGAAGGCGTGGTGCGCCAGCAGTTCGAAGCCTTCCAGGGCGGCAATCCGGAATTGAAACCGGAAACGTCGAAGCAATGGAGCATCGGTACCGTATTTGAGCCGATCGACAGCCTGTCGATGTCGTTCGACCTGTGGAACGTGCAGATCAACGATCAGGTGACCGCGGTCTCCGAAGGCTTGATCTTCAACAATCCGGCCAAGTACGCCGACCTGTTCACCACCAAGCACATCACCTCGACGGGCAAGGACGTGCTGGCCGTCAAACTGCTGCCAATCAACATCGGCAAGGTGGAAAACCGCGGTATCGACTACGACTTCACCCACAAGATGAAGCTGCTGGACGGCCGCCTGACGAGCCGACTGATGGGTACCTACCTGCTGCGCTCGCGCTACACGACGCCAGGCACCAATGATCAATGGGAAACCAGCCTGAATCGCTACGGTTCGAACGACAAGGTCAGCTTCCGCAACATCATCCGTGCCACCAGCACGTACGAGACG
Organism: Janthinobacterium sp. UMAB-60; assembly: GCF_900095235.1. NCBI lineage: Bacteria > Pseudomonadati > Pseudomonadota > Betaproteobacteria > Burkholderiales > Oxalobacteraceae > Janthinobacterium > Janthinobacterium sp. UMAB-60. Next base: position 154,302 of record NZ_LT607483.1, on the reverse strand, counting down.
GCCAAGTTCACGCATACGCTGAGCGCCAGCTACCGCAATGGTTACACGGACAAGGAACAGACGGCAAATGGTTGCGCCGTGATCGTCGCCGGCAGCCCTGGCGAATGCTATGGCATCCAGCTGGAAGTGCCGAGCTACACCACCTTCGACTTCCAGACGGCTTATCGTCCGCTGAAGAACGTGGAAATCACGGGTGGCATCCTGAACCTGTTCGACCGCGACCCGCCGTTCACCTTGCGTAACACGGGTTCGCATCAAGTGGGCTACAACCCATCGTACTCGAGCGCCCTGGGCCGCCAGTTCTATGTGAGCGGTTCCTACAAGTTCTAAGCTCACCGTCAGCTGAAAACTGAAAAACCCCGGAAAGCTAAGCTTTCCGGGGTTTTTTTTCATGCAGCGCGCCACATCATTTCATTCCTTGTCGCCCTGCAGGCGGCGCTGCTTGACAGCCGCCGCCAGGTTTTCCAGCACGGCCACGCTGGCGCTCCAGTCGATGCAGCCATCCGTGACGGATTGGCCATAAATCAATTCCTTGCCCGGGATCAAATCCTGGCGCCCCGCCACCAGGTGCGACTCCACCATCACGCCGACGATGCGGCTGTCGCCGCCCGCCACCTGGCTGGCGATGTCGGCGCACACGGGGATCTGGTTTTCCGGTTTTTTCGAGCTGTTCGCATGCGAGGCGTCGATCATCAGGCGCGCCGCCAGGCCTTGCGCCGCGATGGCCTTGCACGCGTCGTCCACGCTGGCCGCGTCATAGTTGGGCGTCTTGCCGCCGCGCAAGATGATGTGGCAATCCTCGTTGCCGTTGGTCGAGACGATGGCCGAGTGGCCGCCCTTCGTGACGGAGAGAAAATGGTGCGGCTGCGAAGCGGCCTTGATGGCTTCCACGGCGATTTTCACATTGCCGTCCGTGCCATTCTTGAAGCCGACGGGACACGACAGTCCCGAGGCCAGCTCGCGGTGCACCTGCGACTCCGTGGTGCGTGCGCCGATGGCGCCCCAGCTGATCAGGTCGGCGATGTATTGCGGGCTGATCACGTCGAGGAACTCCGTGCCAGCAGGCAAGCCCAGCTCATTGATATCACGCAACAGTTCGCGCGCCATGCGCAAGCCGTCGTTGATGCGGAAGCTGTTGTCCATGTACGGGTCGTTGATCAGACCCTTCCAGCCCACCGTGGTGCGCGGCTTTTCGAAGTAGACGCGCATGACGATTTCCAGTTCACCGGCGAAACGCGCGCGCTCCTTGACCAGCAGGCGCGCATATTCCATCGCCGCCTTGGTATCGTGGATGGAGCAAGGCCCGATCACCACCATCAGGCGGTCATCCTGGCCGTGCAGGATGCGGTGCAGGGCGATACGGGCGCTGGCAGCGGTCTGTTCGGCTTGCTCCGAGCAGGCGAATTCGCGGATCAGGTGGGACGGCGGGGTCAATTCCTTCATTTCGCGAATTCGCAAATCATCGGTGCGGGGCATCATTTTCTCCAAAATTTAAGGATGGGTAAAACATCTGGGTAAAAAAAAACCGCCATCAGTGGCGGTTTTTTAGAATTTGCTGGGATCTCGTTTTTTGCTGCTACGTGAACCGACCGCTACTCCACCGCCTTTGGGTTGGAATTGCTAAAGTAAAAATAAGCGGTAAAAAAGTGGCGAGCGAACATGCGAGTCATCCATAAGTGATGAACGACTATAAACCTAAATTGCAACGGTTGGCAAGCATATTTGTCGGCAAAGCCGCATGCCGCTGCCGTTTTACACGGCAAAGCGCGTAAAAAAGCATAAAAAGTTGCGCGCCATTCGACCGGCATGGTCAGTCCAGTGCTGAGCCCGTCGTGGCGCACACACCACGGCGGCGACGGCAAACGACACACTACTGATCAAGATCTAATCCCGGGCAGACCGGACGGACAAGACTCAAGGACGCATCGACAACCTTTGATTGCCTGACCTTTCCGGAGAACAAAATGAGCCCTACTCCCTTGTTTCAGCCCGCTGCCTTTTCGCCACCACGCCTGGGCTTGGCACTGGCCAGTGCACTGCTGAGTCTACCCGTCCTGGCACAGGACAATGCCGCACCTGCGCCCCTGCAGCGCGTGGAAATCACCGGTTCGAACATCCGCCGCGCCCAGGCTGAAACAGCCTCGGCCGTGCAAACCCTGAATGCGGCCGATATCGAGAAATCGGGCAAGGCCAGCGTGGCCGAACTGCTGCAAACCCTGGCCGTCGACAACCAGGGCTCCGTCCCTACCAGCTTCAGCGGCGGCTTTGCCGCCGGCGCGTCGGGCATCTCGCTGCGCGGCCTGGGCACGGCGTCGACCCTGGTCTTGCTGAACGGGCGCCGCGTGGCGCCCTACGGCCTGGCCGACGACGGCCAGAAAGTGTTTACCGACCTGAACATCATCCCCCTGGAAGCGGTGGAACGCGTGGAAATCCTCAAGGATGGCGCCTCGGCCATCTATGGTTCGGACGCCATCGCCGGCGTCGTCAACGTGATCCTGCGACGCGATTACCAGGGCACGGCCGTGAAGGGCAATTATGGCAAGACCAAGGACTGGGACGGGCGCGAGGCGCGCGCGTCCATCACGCATGGTTTCGGCGATATCGACGCTGACCGCTACAACGTGCTGCTGAACCTCGAATACAGCGAAAAAGGGGCGATCTCGAACCGCGACCGGGCCGGGCGGGGCGCCGTCGGCCGCAGCGACTTGCGCGACCTGGGCTTCAGCGCGCAGGAAACCCTCAGCGGCGCCGGTGCCATCACCACCAACAACGCGGCCGGCAGCGCCGTCAACGGCAATGTGCGCAATCCCGACACCTTCGACTACTACAACCGCGGCAACCTGGCCGGCGTGGGCTTTACGCGCACCTTCCCCGGCGCCGCCTGCGGCAACTTCACCAACCACCCGCAGGGCGATCCGGGCGGCGGCTGCCTGACCGATGCGGCACAGCAATACGGCCAGATCCAGCCCAAGCAAAAGAACATCAATTTTTTTGGCCGCGGCGCCTGGCAACTGACGCCGGCACTGCAAACCTATGTGGAACTGAATCTGTATCACAGCGAATCGAGTTCCGTCACCACGCCGTCGACCGTCAGCGGCTCGGTGGGTTTTCCGGGCGGCCCGGTCAGCAATGCGGCAGTGGCGCTGGGCGCCGGCCATCCTGACAATCCCTACTTCGGCCGCGATGCACGGCTGCGCTACCTGGCCGCCGACGTTGGCCCGCGCACCTCGGAAGTCGATTCCACCTTTGCGCGCTTCGTCGCCGGCATCAAGGGCAGCGTGGCGGGCTGGGATATCGACAGCGCCCTGTTGTACTCGCAAAACAAGGTCGCGAACGAGCAAGGCGGCTTCCTGCAGCGCGACGTGGCTTTCGCCCTGCTCAACCCCAGCGACGCCAATATCGCCGCGGCCCGCCTGAATCCGGCCTATGCGACCCTGCCCGCCGGCAGCGTATGGCGCATCGCGGAAAACGCGGGCCTCAATTCGCCCGCCCTGTACGCGGCCCTGTCGCCGCGCATCTCGAACGACGCCAAGACGCATATCGCGCAGATCGACTTCAAGGCCAGCCGCGAAATGGGCCAACTCGAGGGTGGCAAGCTGGGCGTGGCCGTGGGCGCGGAGTTCCGCCACGAATCGACGGAACTCAACCCGACCACAGGCACGGAACGGGGCAATATCATCGGCCTCGGCTATTCCGCCTACAAGGGCAGCCGCAACGCTTCGGCCCTGTATGCCGAAGTGCTGGCGCCCGTGCTGAAAACCGTGGAACTGTCGGGCGCCCTGCGCGCCGACCACTTCACCGACGTGGGCAATTCCTATACGCCCAAGGTGGGCGTGAAATGGACGCCGCTGCGCGAACTGGCCCTGCGCGGCACCTTCGCCAAGGGCTTCCGCGCGCCCAGCGCGGCGGAAAACGGCGTCGGCGGCCTGGCCGCGTTTTCCACCGCCGCCGATCCGCTGCGCTGCGCGCTGGGCGTGGAAGTGGCATGCGATCCCGCCTCCATCGCCGTCATCACCTCGCCCAATCCCAAACTGTCGCCCGAGCGTTCGCGCAGCTATTCCGTGGGCGCCATCTGGGACCCGCTGCCGCGCACCAGCCTCTCGGTCGACCTGTGGCAAATCCGCCGCAAGAATGAGATCAACCAGGAACAGACGGACACGGCGATTGCGCAGGGCCACGTGGCGCGCGACCCATCCACGGCCACGGGCATTCCCGGCGATCCGGGCGCCATCACGGCCGTGCTGGCCAGCTATGTCAATTCCGCGCAAACCACGGTGCGCGGCATCGATATCGACGGCCGCCAGCGCTTCGACCTGGGCAGCGATTATGGCAACCTGGTGTTCGACGTGAAGTGGACGCATCTGTACAAATGGCTGCGCACGGAGCAGGACGGCACGCAGCGCGATTTCGCCGGCACGCACGGCAATTGCGATGTCTCCAACTGCATGGGCACGCCCGCTGACAGGGTCAACCTGAGCGCCACCTGGGAGCGTCAGAACTGGCGCGTCACGGCCAATGTCAACTACCGCGCACCGCTCGACAATATCAGCTTCAAGAACGATCCGGACGGCTGCGCCACGCACTTTGCCGACGGCACGGACGCGCCGCGCGGCTGCCGCATCGCCTCGTTCACCACGGTGGACCTGACGGCCCGCTGGCTGGCCACGCCCAAGCTGGAAGTGTTTGCAACGGTGCAAAACCTGTTCGACAAGATCGCCCCGCTCGATCCGCTCACGTATGGCGCCACGGGCTATAACCCGCTCGACTATGCGGGCGCGGCGGGACGCTTTTTCAGTGCAGGGGTGAAATACAAATTCTGAGAAATCGGAAAAGCGGGAGCGTAGGTCGGATTAGCGGGGCGAAGCCACGCGTAATCCGACACCATTGTTGACACTTACGCGACCGTTGATGGTGTCGGCTTACGCGCTGCGCGCTAAGCCGACCAACCCGACCTACGCAAACCATCCAAAACGTCAGGCCGTGCCGCCGACCGTGATGCCGTCCAGGCGCAGGGTCGGCTGCCCCACGCCCACGGGCACGCTCTGCCCCTCCTTGCCGCACACGCCCACGCCCGAATCGAGGCGCATGTCGTTGCCGATCATGGAGACGCGGTTGAGCACGTCCGGACCATTGCCGATCAGGGTCGCCCCCTTGACCGGATAGCTGAGCTTGCCGTTTTCGATCATGTACGCTTCGCTGGCCGAGAAGACAAACTTGCCGTTGGTAATGTCGACCTGACCGCCGCCAAAGTTGACGGCATACAAACCATTTTTCACGGAGGCGAGGATCTCGCCCGGGTCCTTGTCGCCGCCCAGCATATACGTGTTCGTCATGCGCGGCATGGGCAGGTGGGCGAATGATTCGCGGCGCGCATTGCCCGTCACGGGCATCTTCATCAGGCGCGCATTCATGGTGTCCTGGATGTACCCCTTCAGGATGCCATCCTCGATCAGGGTCGTGCACTGCGTGGGGTTGCCCTCGTCGTCGATATTCAACGAGCCACGCCGGCCAGCCAGGGTGCCGTCATCGACCACCGTGACGCCCTTGGCCGCCACGCGCTCGCCGATGCATCCGGAAAACGCAGACGAACCCTTGCGGTTGAAATCGCCTTCCAGGCCATGGCCGATCGCCTCGTGCAGCAAGATGCCGGGCCAGCCCGGTCCCAGCACGATGGTCATGGGGCCGGCGGGCGCGGGGCGCGCTTCCAGGTTCACCAGGGCCGAGTTGACGGCGTCGGCCGCGTATTGTTCCAGTACGTCATCGCTGAAATAGTCATAGCTGAAACGCCCGCCGCCACCGGCCGAGCCCGTTTCGCGGCGGCCATTCTGCTCCGCGATGACGGTCAGCGAGACGCGCACCAACGGGCGGATGTCGGCCGCCAGCACGCCGTCGCTGCGCAGCACCAGCACCACGTCGTACTCGCCGGCCAGCCCCGCCATCACCTGCACGACTCTGGGATCTTTCGCCCGCGCCATCTTTTCCACGCGCTCAAGCAATTGCACCTTGGCCGTGGCATCCAGCGAGGCGAGCGGATCATTGGGCAGGTACAGCGAACGCCCGCCCTGCGGCTGCATCTGGCCCGCGATCTTGACTCTGCCGGCACCCGCGCGCGCAATCGTGCGCGTGGCCGCTGCCGCTTCCAGCAAGGCCCGCTCGGAAATATCGTCGGAATACGCAAAGGCCGTCTTGTCGCCGGACACGGCGCGCACGCCCACACCCTGGTCGATGGAAAAACTGCCCGTCTTGACGATGCCCTCTTCCAGGCTCCAGCCTTCGCTCTTGGTCGACTGGAAATACAGGTCGGCATAGTCGACCTTGTGCGTAAACATCGTGCCCAGGGCTTTGAGCAGCTTGTCTTCGTCCAGGCCAAACGGCGTGAGCAGGATCTCGCGCGCCACGGCCAGACTGGACAGATTGGGTTCAAATGGAATCATGGCTATCTTTTCTCAACATTCAATTTACATGGTGCGGTGAGCGAGCGCCGGCAACGATTCGCGCACGCCAGCCAAAAACACCAGGTCGATCTCGCCACTGACCACGCCCTCGCCTTCGGGCAACACGGCTTGCACTTCGCCCCACGGGTCGATCAGCATGCTGTGGCCCCAGGTGCGCCGGCCGTTCGGATGCAAGCCGCCCTGCGCCGAGGCCAGCACATAGCACTGGTTTTCGATGGCGCGCGCGCGCAGCAGCACTTCCCAATGGGCGCTGCCCGTCGTATGGGTAAACGCGGCCGGCACGACGATCAGCGCGCAATCGCCCATGGCGCGGTACAGTTCGGGAAAGCGCAAGTCATAGCAGATGGACAGGCCGACGCGGCCGAACGGCGTCTCGATAGCGCGCACCTGCGCACCGGGCACGATGGTGCGCGATTCATTGTAGGACTCGGTGCCGCGCGTAAAACCGAACAGGTGGATCTTGTCGTAGCGGCCGGCCGGCTCGCCCTGCGGGTCGTACACCAGCGTGGTATTCAAGACCTTGCCCTCCTCGCCGGAAATCAGGGGCAAGGTGCCGCCGATCAGCCAGATGCCGTGCTGGCGCGCCATCTGCGCCATGCCATCCTGGATCGGTCCGCTGCCGGGCTGTTCCGCATGGGCCAGCTTGTCCGTTTCCTGCTGGCCCATGATGGCCCAGTATTCGGGCAGCACCACCAGCTGTGCACCAGCGGCGGCGGCCTGCGCCACCAGGCGCCGCGCCGTGGCCAGGTTCTCTTCCACGGACGGCGAGGAAATCATTTGTACTGCTGCCACTGTATGCATCATTGCCATTCTTCTCCATTCGAACGCTTCGCCTATTTCGCCACCGCCTCCCCGGCTGCGGCGGCAGGCACGGCGACAGGCTCCAATTTACCACCATCGAGCTTGGTCACGACGGGCGACTTCCACGGGCCGGCGATCTGCATGTGATAGGTGAGCGCCTTCATCACGGGGGCACGCAGGAACAATTGCGCCAGGAAACTACCCAGGCCGATGACGGGGTTGACGGCCAGCGCATACACGAGCGGCCCCGTGCCCAGGTTAAATTCCGGGATCACCACCACGTGCAAATTCGTCGTTTCATTGGCGATGTCGGCCTTGCCATCCATCAGCACCGTGGCCGCCACGCCGTGCATCTTGAGGTTGTCGGTGCTCACCACGCCGCGCTTGATGCTGGCGTTGGCCGTGATGCCGTCGAAGGCCAGCCCTTCGGAAAACACATCGTGGAAATCGAGTTTCAGCAAACGGGGCAAGGCTTGCAGGCTGAGCACGCCCAACAGCTTGGCCGCGCCCGGATCCTGCTTGAGGAACTGGCCCGATTCCACATTCATCTCGATCTGCCCCGACAGGGTGGGAATGTCGAGCGAATACGGCAAGCCGTTCCAGGCGATGTCGCCGCTCAGGCGCCCCTTGCCGCGGCGCACCGTGTCGGCAAAGCCGAAGCGGTCGAGCAACTTGCCCGCGTCGACGATATCGAGGCCGAAACGCAGGCTGGTCGTGCTTTGGCCATCCTTGATGACCCATTTGCCATTACCGCTCAGCGCGCCATCGGGATTCGACAATTGCAACTTGCCCACGCGCCACTCGCGCCCGCCCGCCGCCATGGTGTTATAGGCCTGCAACTCCAGCCGGCCGATCTTCTTGTTGAACAGTTCAAAGTGCTCGGCGATGATATCGAGCGACGGAATCGACTGGGCGCCGCTCTTGCCTTCCAGCAAACTCTTCACATCGTTGGCGGCCGATTCCGGAATGATCAGCGACGACAGGCGCGCCGTCATCTTGCCCAGGCCGGACGGCGTTTCCAGCCACGTCACATAGCCCGACACTTGTTTCGCGTCAATATTGGCTTGCCACACATCCTTTTGATGCGTGGCGCCCACGACCACATTTTCCAGCTTGCGCTCGCCCAGCATCAGTTCGCTGGCGCGCGCCGCCATCATGTCCGGCACCACATATTGCGCGATATCGGGTGCGTCGTCGGCATTGCCACCCGCATCGGCTGGCGCCGTGGCGTTGCCGGCGATTTCGCTGCCGACGGCGATCCAGCTGTCCACGTCCAGGGTTTTCATATTCACGTTGAGCATCATGCCGCTGTCCGGTTCCGGCGCCGGCACGTTCACGCCGATGCCGCCGCGCACCAGGCGCCAGGCTTCCTTGCCCTGCTTCTGGCGCTGGTAGCGGGCGGCGATGCCGGTCCCCAGCGCGATGCGGATATCGTCCGTGCGCAGGCCGGCGCCGTTGGCCGCATTGCCCGTCAGGGTGAATTTTATGGGCAGGCTGTCGCCGGCCGGCTTTTTCAGGGGCGCGGGGAAATCCAGGCCCAGGCCCGTCAGCGGCGACTCGACATTGACCACCACCTGGTGGTCGCGCGCCGTGATCAGGCCGCTGTAGCGCGCGCCGCCATTCAAATGTTTCGCCAGGCGCTGCAACACGGGTGCCGGATACGTCTTGCGCAAGCCGTCGACGGTCATGTTGCCGGCGATTTTCACCTGGATGGAATTGTCCGGCTGCGAGCCGCCCGAGATGGCCAGCGGCCCGCCCAGCAGGCTGCCGTTCAAGCCATTCAGGTTGACGCCCTTTTCGTTGAATTCGATCTTGCCCTGCGTGCCCAGCACGGGCGGCATGTCGCGGAACAGCACCACGTCATTGCCCGCCAGTTGCAAGCCGCCCTGCACGGTCGCCTCGAGCATGCGCTCGATCGGCAAGTGCAATTTGAGGGCCAGCTTGGCGTTGCCCGTCGCCGTCGTTTCATCCGTGAAATGCTCGATCCAGCCCAGCACGGGACTGGCCGTCACGTACTTGAGGAATTCCTGCATCGGGCCGGCCGCATTGCCCTCGATGTCGAGCAAGGTGTCGAACACGGTCAGGTCGGGAATCACGGCTTTGACATTCGTCAGAGCCACGCCGCCCGTGGTGGCCGTGTCGCCGCGAATTTCCATGCGCGCCCGCTCGAAAACAAAGCTGCCCTTGATTTTTTCCGCCTGCGGCCACCGGGGCGCCTTGCCCGCCAGCGGTCCGTTTTCCGCCAATTCGCCCGGTGCATAATTCAGGATGCCATTCTCGAGCTTGCCGGCCACGCGGAAGTCGCCCCGGCTGCGCTGAGCCGGCGTATCGCCCTTGAAGGGGAAATGTTCGAGTTCGCCGCGCAGGCGCAGGTTGACATCGCGCGCCACGCCGCCTTCCAGCGCGCCCGTCAGCCAGTGGCGCAGGTGCTCGGGCGTTTGCAGTGGCAGATAGCGGCCGATGGTGTTGATCTGGAAATTATCGATCGTGCCCGTCAAGTCGACCTGGCCCAGATTCTTGCCGTCGAGCGGCATGCGGTGCGTGCCTTGCAGGGCGACGCGCAAGCCTTGCTGATCGAAATCAAGCTTGTCCAGCCCGACTTGCAGCATATTGCCCGCTTCGAAGGTCCAGCGCGCCTGCATGGCGAATTGTTCGAACGGCAAGGCCGGCTCGCTCAGATAGGTGGGGAACTGCAACACCAGGTCCTGCGCGTCGATACTGATGCTGCCGCCCTTGTCATTGGCGTCGATGCTGCCGGTCAAGTGGTCGAAGCCGGGAATGGCCGGCGCCGCCGCCTGTGCGGGGCTGGTCGCCGTCTTCGCCACGGCCAGGCGCGCCGGCTGCGCATTCAGGCCAAGATCGATGAGCTTGCCACGCAGGCGGTAACTGGCGGGCGTGGCCATGTCGCCTTCCCATTGCGCTGAAAAATCCTGCAACCGCCCGCGCGGCGCCAGGGTATCGAGGCGCTGGCGCTGCTGCTCGCCCAGCGGCAGCTTGTCGGCCAGCGTGGCCAGGGTGTGCAAATCGAGCGACTTGGCCGTGATTTCCGTACGCGCCGGCTTACGTTTGGTGGCAGCAATGTAGCGCTCGGACAAGGTCGTGGGCGGCAAGCTGAGGCCATCGCGGGTTTCCACCGCAAAATTCGTCAACTCCACCTGGTGTCCATTCGCGCCAAAGGTTGGCTTGCCGTCCGGCACCTGCGCCGACAGCTCTTCCTTTGCTGAAATGCGCCCGCTGACCGACAGCAAGTCGAGCGGGGCGATATGCTGGCCCAGCTGCGCCTGCACATCCGTCAAGCCCACGTCGGCCGTGAAACCGGCCAGGCGCGCGTGATCCAGGCTCAGCCAGGCGCGCAGTGCGCCCTTGCCCTGGCTCAGCTCGAACGGATAATCGAGGTAGCGGCGCCAGGCGGCCAGGTCGGCGTTTTTCAGGTCGGCGTACAACTCGCCCTTCCACATCGACACATCCGAGATGCGCGTGCTGAAAGGCGGATGACTGAAGTGAGCGCGCACATCGATGGGTGCGGCCAGGCTGGCGGGCGGCGTGGCCTGCAAGCCCAGCCGGTGGCTGCGCCAGTGGTTGCGCAGCAGCAAGTTGACCTGGCTTAAAGCCAGCTCCGGCGTGCCGCGCGCTTCGTCGGTCCAGCGTACCTTGCCGTCGCGGATGATGATCTCATGCTGCGACAGCAGCCAGTCGGCGCCCTTGCCATCGCTGCCTTGCGTGCTGTCGACCAGCACCCCGGCCACATACAGCTTGCCATCCTTGCTGCGCCGTACGTCCAGGTCGGGCCGCGTGATTTCCAGGGTATCGAAGCGCACGGAACCGAGCACGCTCCACCACGACACGGTGGCCGAGATGCTCGGCAGGCTCAGCGCCTGGCGACCCGCCTGGTCGCGCAGGCTCACGTCGCCGAGGAAGAGATTCGGCCGCACGCCATGCCAGGAGGCATAAATACGCGCGATGCTGACAGGGTTGCCCAGCGCGCGGCTGGCCGCCCGCTCGATATCGCCCTTGTAATAATCGATATTCGGCAAGATGGCGTAGCGCAGGAATAAAAACAGCACGGCGAAGGCGAAATACGCGAGCAGCACCAGTTTGACGGTAAAACCCAACACATGGTGGGTGGCCAGATTCGCCATGCGATAGGCGGCACGCAGCCGCTGCCAGCGCAGGGCCAATGGCACATGTTCTGTCACGCTTGCTTCTGGCGGTTTTTGCATCAATAAGCTAATAAACTGGCCCGGCGTCAAATAATGGCAAAAATCGTCTGCATTCGTGGTGCGCGCCTGCATCCTTGCGCTTGCGTCTGAGCAAAGCCTCCCTTACCATCGTCCGGAAGGGCACGCACTACCGGCGGTGGGGCCGGCGGCACAATTTTACCGCATCCCCCGCCGTTCGCAGCCAAGTTAAACAAGAACATGCACGCAGCATCCACGAGACCCTTACCGATACCATGAGCACACAGCCTTTGATCTCCGCCTCCCGTTTCTACCAGCGCTGGCTGGACGCCGCCCCCGAGCGCGCCGCGCAGGTAGCGCAACTGGTGCGCGCGCCGCTGGACGGGCTCGATTTTGCCGCCGCGCTGGCCGAGCAGGCGAACGCCGCCACGCCGCCGCTGCCGCCCGAGCGGGCCATGCGCCGCCTGCGCAACCTGCTCGTCTGCGGCCTGATCGCGCGCGACCTGGGCGGCCAGGCCGACTTGAACGAAGTCGTGACAGCCATGACGGGCTTTGCCGATTTCGCCATCCGCACGCATGTGGACGCCATCATGGCCGAGATGGTGGCCCTGCACGGCATGCCCGTCGGCGAGGAATCGGGCGAGGAACAGGCCTTGATGGTGCTGGCGATGGGCAAGCAGGGCGGCGGCGAACTGAATGTCTCGTCGGATATCGACCTGATCTTTGTCTACCCGGAAGATGGCGACACGCAAGTCACCGTGCCGGGCCAGCGCAGCCTGTCGAATCACGAGTTTTTCATTCGCATGGGCAAGAAACTGATCGCCGCCCTGGCCGAAATCACGCAAGACGGTTTTACTTTCCGCGTGGACATGGCCTTGCGCCCGAACGGCAACTCGGGTCCGCTGGCCGCCAGCCTGGGCATGGTCGAGCAATATCTGATCGTGCAAGGACGCGAATGGGAGCGCTATGCCTGGGTCAAGGCGCGCGCCGTGACGGGCAAGCCGGAAGACATCGCCTCGCTCGACGCCATCGTGCGCCCCTTCGTCTTCCGCCGCTACCTCGATTTCGGCGTCATCGACGCCATCCGCACCATGCACGGCCAGATCCGCGCCGAGGTCAACCGCCAGGAGCGGCTGCACCCCGACCGCAGCAACAACGTCAAGCTGGGCCGCGGCGGCATCCGCGAAATCGAATTCCTGGCGCAAGTGTTTCAATTGATACGCGGCGGGCGCGACGCGGAGCTGCGCGAGCGTTCCACGCGCGCCACCCTGCGCACGGTGGCGGACAAGGGTTTATTGGAACCGGCCATCGTGGAACAACTGCTCGGCTCCTATACTTTCCTGCGCAACCTCGAACACCGGCTGCAATACCTCGATGATGCGCAAACCCATACCCTGCCCGCGAATGACGCCGACCGCCTCATCGTGGCGCAGATGATGGGCTTGCCCGACACACCCACCCTGCTGGCCCGGCTGGAAGCGCACCGCGTGTTTGTCGCGGGACAATTTGACGAAATGTTCAGCGACAAGAGCAGCGGCACGCCGCCCGCCGACACGGGCATCGACCCGCAGACGTCGAACGACTGCGCCGCCTCGGACCAGCAGGAAGCCATCGAGGCGCGCTTTGCCGCGCTGGGTTTCCATGAGCCAGCCGCCTGCGCGCGCCGTTTGCTGGCCACGTGGCAGGCACCGCGGCTGCAATCCTTGCCCGAGGCCAGCCGCACGCGGCTGGTGGCCCTCGTCAATTCCGCCCTGCCCCTGATCACCGATTGCTCCGTTTCCAATGGTAACGCCAGCCAGCTGGCCACGCTGGGCCGCCTGCTCGACTTTTTGGAAGCGATTGCGCGCCGCTCGGCCTATCTGTCGCTGCTGACGGAATATCCCCATACGCTGGAACGGGTCGTGCGCATGGTGTGCGCCAGCGGCTGGGCCGCCACCTTCCTCACACAACATCCTATCCTGCTCGACGAACTGCTCGATGAACGCATCCGCAACACGGTGCCGGACCCGGCCGCGTTGGCGCTGGACCTGCAGCGCCAGCTCGACGACGCGCCCGGCGACACGGAGCGGCAGATGGATATCCTGCGCGAAACACACCATGCGCAGCTGTTCCAGTGCCTGGCGCAAGACCTGGCGGGCGACCTGAGCGTGGAAAAGCTGGCCGACTACCTGTCGCAGCTGGCCGACATCATCGTCGCCGCCACCGTGCAAGCCGTGTGGCAAACGTTACCTGCGCGCCACCGCGAGGTGCCGAAATTCGCCGTCATCGCGTACGGCAAGCTGGGCGGCAAGGAACTGGGCTATGTCTCCGACCTGGACGTCATCTTCCTGTTCGACGACGACGACCAGGAAGCGCCCGGCCTGTACGCCAAGCTGGCGCAGCGCTTCATCACCTGGATGACCTCGCACACCTCGGCCGGCATCCTGTTCGACATCGATATCGCCCTGCGCCCCGATGGCGCCTCGGGTATGCTCGTTTCCAGCGTGCAGGCATTCGAGCGCTACCAGGGCAGCGCGGCCTGGGTCTGGGAACACCAGGCGCTCACGCGCGCGCGCTTCTGCGCCGGCGACGTCGCCATCGGCAAGCACTTCGAACGCATCCGCGACAC
>NZ_LT607483.1:50145-140214 GCF_900095235.1 Janthinobacterium sp. UMAB-60 | reverse complement strand
ACGGCCCGCTCAAGGGCGAAGTGGTGGCCATGCGCAAGAAGATGCTGGACGCCCACCCGCCCCGCCCCGGCAGCTTTGATTTGAAACAAGATCCGGGCGGCATGATCGACATCGAGTTCATGGTGCAATACCTGGTGCTGCAGCATGCGGCGCAGTATCCGCAGCTGACGGCCAACTCGGGCAATATCGCCCTGCTGCGCCTGTGCGGCGAACTGGGGCTGATCGACGCGCAGCTGGCCGCCCTGGTGGCCGATGCCTACCGCGCGCTGCGCAAGCTGCAGCACCAGTTGCGCCTGCAAGGCCACGACCTGGCCCGGGTGGAACCGGAAAGGGTGCGCGTGCATGCGGACAACGTGATGCGCCTGTGGCACACGATCTTTCCCGCAACGATTGCATAAGCCCGGCGGCGGCGTATGATACGTACAGGCAATTCCACTTCCCAGTAGTGCCGTACAACAGGCCGCGCCGGGATTGCCTATCATCCCAGGAGACAGCGTATGAAGACGAGTGTAAAAACGGGCATCCACGCCCTCGTTGCCAGTTTCATCCTCTGCGCCATGCCGGCAGCGGCATGGGCCGCCCCCAAGGGCAGCGCGGACGAAGCCATCGCCATGACCAAGCGCGCCGTGGCCATGATCAAGGCCGATGGCAAGGAAAAGGCCTTTGCCGCCATTGCCGATCCGGCCAACACCAGCTTCCATGACCGCGACCTGTACATTTATGTGTACGACATGAATGGTGTCACCCTGGCGCACGGTAACAATCCCAAGATGGTCGGCAAGAACCTGATCGATCTGAAGGACAATGAGGGCAAGGCCATCGTCAAGTCGCTGATCACCACGGCCAATACGCCGGCCGGACGCGGCTGGGTAGACTTCAAGTGGCCCAATCCGCTGACCAAGGTGGTCGAACAAAAATCCGGCTACATCGAACGGGTCGACAATATGATTGTCGGTTCCGGCATCTATAAATAAGCCAAGGAAAGAGGAAACCGCGCCCGCATGCCGCTTCATTACCTGTCCCGCCT
The DNA here is from genome assembly GCF_900095235.1 of Janthinobacterium sp. UMAB-60. Lineage (NCBI taxonomy): Bacteria > Pseudomonadati > Pseudomonadota > Betaproteobacteria > Burkholderiales > Oxalobacteraceae > Janthinobacterium > Janthinobacterium sp. UMAB-60. The sequence continues at coordinate 139,187 of NZ_LT607483.1, read as the reverse complement.
GAGCGGATCGGCACGCGATACGCAAGCCAACCTGCAACTGGGCTGCGTGCTGGCGCTGGTGGCCGGCGCCGTCAACGCGGGCGGCTTTCTCGCCATCGGCGGCTATACCTCGCACATGACGGGCATCGTTTCCGGCATGGCCGATGACCTGGCGCTGGGCAATATCACGCTGGCCCTGGCCGCACTGGGCGCCTGGCTGGCCTTTGTCAGCGGTGCGGCCGTCACGGCCATCATGGTGAACTGGGGCAAGCGGCGCCGGCTGCACAGCCAGTTTGCCGCCAGCCTGCTGCTGGAAGCGGCCCTGTTATTGCTGTTCGGCCTGACGGGCAATTACCTGGCCACCATGCCCGACGTGCTGGGCCCCGTCACCATCTTGCTGCTGTGCTTTGTCATGGGTTTGCAGAACGCCATCATCACCAAGATTTCGGGCGCCGTCATCCGCACCACGCATGTGACGGGCCTGTCCACCGATATCGGCATCGAGCTGGGCAAGATGGCGTATTACAACCGGCGCCACCTGCCGGACCGGATGGTGAAGGTCAACCGGGGCAAGCTGAGAACGCACAGCCTGCTGATCGCCTGCTTCTTCATCGGCGGCGTCAGCGGCGCACTGGCCTTCAAGCACATCGGCTTTCCGGCCGCCACCATCCTGCTCGCTGGCGTGCTGACCCTGCTGTCCGGCGTGCCCGTGCTGCGCGACTTGCGCGTGCTGTGGCGCTTCTACCGGCGCCGCTTTTATTCGCACAGCCATGAATGAAAAAAACGCCCCGAAGGGCGTTTTTTCTTATGCGGTCAAAAAATTACTTGGCCGACATCAGTGCGACGGTGGTGTCGAGCATGCGGTTCGAGAAACCCCACTCATTGTCATACCACGACGATACTTTCACCAGACGACCCGAGACCTTGGTCAGGGTCGAATCGAAGTTCGACGAAGCCGGGTTGTGGTTGAAGTCGATCGAGACCAGCGGTTCGGTCTGGTACGTCAGGATGCCTTCCAGGGCGCCTTCCGACGCGGCCTTCATCAGCGCGTTGACTTCTTCCACCGTGGTGTCGCGCTTGGCGATGAAGGTCAGGTCGACCAGCGACACGTTGATGGTCGGCACGCGGATAGCGAAGCCGTCCAGCTTGCCATTCAGCTCAGGCAGCACCAGGCCAACGGCGGCGGCGGCGCCCGTCTTGGTCGGGATCATGCTCATGGTGGCCGAACGGGCGCGGCGCAGGTCTTCATGCATCACGTCGGACAGCACCTGGTCGTTGGTGTAGGCGTGCACGGTGGTCATCAGGCCCGTTTCGATGCCGATGGCGTCGTTGAGTGGCTTGACCAGCGGTGCCAGGCAGTTGGTGGTGCACGATGCGTTCGAGATGACGGTGTCGGTCGATTTCAGTACCGAGTGGTTCACGCCGAACACGACGGTTGCATCGACGTCCTTGCCGCCTGGTGCCGAGATGATGACTTTTTTCGCGCCGCCCTTCAAGTGAGCCGAAGCTTTCTCTTTGGTGGTGAAGAAGCCCGTGCACTCCAGCACGACGTCCACGCCCAGCTCGCCCCATGGGATTTCAGCAGGATTACGCTGTGCAAACACGCGGATCGGATCGCCATTGACGATCATGTTGTCACCTTCGACGGTGACCGTGCCAGGGAACTTGCCGTGCGCGGTGTCGTAGCGGGTCAGGTGGGCGTTCGATTTGGCATCGCCCAGGTCGTTGATGGCAACGATCTGGATGTCCTGTTTCTTGCCGCCTTCGTAGAAAGCGCGCAATACATTACGGCCGATGCGGCCGTAGCCATTGATTGCAACTTTGATCGTCATACTCTGCTCCTGATTAAAAAAGAAGGTACATGCACGCCCTGGCGAGCACATCGCCAGGACCGTTAAAAATCAATATTAGCCAGCGATAACGGCTTTCACCTTGGCGACAACGTTCTCGACCGTGAAACCGAAATGCTTGAACAGCACGCCGGCAGGCGCCGATTCGCCGAACGTGTCGATACCGACCACGGCGCCTTCCAGGCCCACGTATTTGTACCAGAAGCTGGTCACGCCCGCTTCGATGGCCACGCGCGGCACGCCCTTGGTCAGCACGCTGGCCTTGTAGGCGGCGTCCTGGCGGTCATACACGTCGGTCGACGGCATCGACACGACGCGCACGTTGATGCCTTCCGAGGCCAGCGCGCTGGCGGCGGCGACAGCCAGTTCCACTTCGGAACCGGTGGCGATCAGGATCGCCTTGGCGTCCGCCACGTCGTTCAGCACATAGCCGCCGCGGTAGATATTTTCAATTTGCTCGCTGGAACGCTCCTGGTATGGCAGGTTCTGGCGCGAGAAGATCAGGGTCGACGGGCCATCCTTGCGGCGCACGGCGGCGCCCCAGGCAGCAGCCGACTCGACGGTGTCGCATGGACGCCAGTTGTCCAGGTTCGGGATCAGACGCATCGACGAGACGTGCTCGACCGATTGATGGGTCGGGCCGTCTTCGCCCAGGCCGATCGAATCGTGGGTAAACACGAAGATCGAGCGCAGTTTCATCAGCGCGGCCATGCGCAGCGCATTGCGGCTGTAGTCGGAGAACGTCAGGAACGTGGCGCCGAACGGGATGTAGCCGCCGTGCAAGGTGATGCCGTTCATGATGGCGCTCATGCCGAATTCGCGCACGCCGTAGTTGATGTGGTTGCCAGGCTGGCCCGAACGCACGGCCACGCACTCTTTCCAGTTGGTCAGGTTCGAACCGGTCAGGTCGGCCGAGCCGCCGAGGAATTCCGGCAGCGACGACGCCAGTGCCTGGATGGCGTTCTGGCTGGCCTTGCGCGTGGCGATGTTTTCTTTCTTTTCCACGCAGGAAGCGATGGCGGCGCTCAGGGCCGCTTCGAATGCCTGTGGCAACTCGCCCTGCATGCGGCGCGTCAGTTCGGCGGCTTGCTGCGGGAATTCGCGGGTGTAGGCGGCAAAGCGCTCGTTCCAATCCGCTTCCAGCAGGGCGCCTTGTTTCTTGGCATCCCAGGCTGCGTACACGTCGGCAGGCATCTCGAACGGTGCGGCATCCCAGCCGATGTATTCGCGCACGGCGGCGATTTCCTTGTCGCCCAGCGCGGCGCCGTGGACCTTGTCGCCGCCTTGCAGGTTCGGCGAACCCTTGCCGATGATGGTCTTGCAGCAGATCAAGGTTGGCTTCGATGCGGTCTTGGCGGCGGCGATGGCGGCAGCCACGGCGGCAACATCGTGACCGTCGACAGCGCGGATGACGTTCCAGCCGTACGCTTCGAAGCGGGCCGGGGTGTCGTCCGTGAACCAGCCTTCGACTTTGCCGTCGATGGAAATGCCGTTGTCATCGTACAGGGCGATCAGTTTATTCAGGCCCAGGGTGCCGGCCAGCGCGCACACTTCGTGCGAAATACCTTCCATCAGGCAACCGTCGCCCAGGAAAGCATACGTGTAGTGGTCGACGATGTCGTAACCTGGCTTGTTGAATTCAGCGGCCAGCAATTGCTCCGACAGGGCCATGCCGACGGCGTTGGCGATGCCCTGGCCCAGCGGGCCGGTGGTCGTTTCCACGCCTGGCGTGACATCGACTTCCGGGTGGCCCGGCGTTTTCGAATGCATCTGGCGGAAGGCCTTGATGTCATCCATCGACAGCTCGTAGCCCGTCAGGTGCAGCAGCGCGTAGTGCAGCATCGAGCCGTGACCGTTCGACAACAGGAAACGGTCGCGGTTCTGCCATTTTGGATTCGCGGGATTGTGGCGATAGTGACCGCTCCACAGGGCAACTGCGATCTCGGCCATGCCCATCGGCATGCCTGGATGGCCGGAGTTGGCCTTTTGTACAGCGTCCATTGCCAGTGCGCGGATCGCATTGGCCATTTTGGTAGTCGGGAGCGTAGTTGTCATGATGGTGTGGGTCAGTCGCGAGTTTGGGATTCGTTTGCAACAGCACGGACAAGAAAGAACCCAGGCCGGCTGCTTTATGTAGTCAACTATTTTACCAGACTGGGGGGCTGCAAATTAGAATTGCGGCGTACTGGCCCGCCAAATGGCTATACTTTGACGTCTTTCCACCCCACTTACCCCCGTTGAGGATTTGCATGCCGCGTTTTTTCTGCCCCCAGCCGCTCGTCGCCGGCGCCACCGTCTCCCTGCCGGAGGCTGTCGCCCACCATATCCAGGTCGTGCGCCTGGCGCCGGGCGACGTCATCACCCTGTTCAATGGCGAAGGCGGCGAAGTGCAGGCCAGCCTGGTGGCGGTGGCCAAGCGCAGCGTGACGGCGGAAATCCAGGCGCACGTGGCGCGCGAAGCGGAACTGCCGTATGCCGTGACCCTGGCGCAGGCCTTGCCGGAAGCATCGAAAATGGACTGGATCATCGAAAAAGCCATCGAACTGGGCGCGGCCGGCATCGTGCCGCTGGCGGCGCAACGCTGCGTGGTGCGCTTGTCCAGCGAGCGGGCCGAGAAAAAGCTCGCGCATTGGCAAGGCATCATCGTTTCCGCTTCAGAACAATGCGGACGCAACCGACTGGCCCAGCTGGCGCCATTGCAAGACTTCAATAGCTGGAGCAGCCAGCAAGATCTGCATAAGCGCATCATCCTGACGCCGCGCGCGGAGCAGTCGCTGGCCGACTGGGCGCGTCACCAGCCACCGCAAGCGATCACCGTGATGGTGGGACCAGAAGGCGGGTTTACCGAGGCGGAAGAAAAAGCTGCCATCGCGGCTGGCGCCATCGGTTTGGCGATGGGACCGCGCATCCTGCGCACGGAGACGGCGGGATTGACAGCGCTGGCGACGCTGGCGGCATTGTGGAGTGGGATGTAGGAACACGCCAGCGGCCAGCTGTTGCGACAAGGCCGGCGCCACCGCATCCCCCTTCACCCCACCGGCAGGATCGCGCCTGCACCGCCGCACGCTTTCACCAGTTTCCGCAAGTCGATACCCTACGCACATAAAAAATCTATGGTCACCCTCCTTTTTGCAAGCTGATTTTGTATGATGTGAGTAGGCTTGCTTAAATCTATCCGGCGTCTGATTGGAGATGGATCTCCGCGCCACGATGAGAGTCGCGCCTGTCGGTCCTGAAAACCCGCTCGGCTTTCACAGCCGATTTTTTAGCCAGAGTATCCGGCAGGCCGGTGTGCCGTTCATGTCATCCAATATCAGCAGTCGCAAAACCAGGTAGGTGTGCTGTCAAACGGTGAGTCTGGGAGGCCCTCATGTTGTCATGGGGGCCTCTTTTATTTCAAATTCGGTATGGTGGGCCGCGATGGCCCATGCCATGCGCGCCAGTTTGTTGGCCAGGGCGCACGCCACCACATTCGAGTGGCGACGCGTGAGCATGGCGCGGACCCATTGTGCCAGCTGTCCGCGTTGGCGCTCCAGTCTCTGCATGTAGGCCCGCGCGCACTGCACCAGCAGGCGCCGCAGATTCTTGTCGCCGCACTTGCTGATGCCCAGCAACTTGTTTTTACCGCCGGTACTGTACTGGCGTGGCACCAGCCCGACGGCGGCGGCGAAGTCACGGCCGCAGCGGTAGTGCTTGCCGTCACCGACTTCGGCGGCCAGCACGCTGGCGGTGATCGGTCCGATACCCGGTACCGTCATGAGCCGCTGGCCCAGATCATCTTCAGTGACTTGCCGGGTCAGGTCCTTCTCGATCTCGGCGATCTGCTGGTCGAGATACTTGAAATGGGCATGCAGTCGCTCCAGCACTTGTACCAGCCGTGCTGGCAGGCGCTGTTCTGCCAGCACGGAAGGCAAGCGTTTGATCGCGGCGTGGCCGACGGGCAAGCTGATACCGAACTCCAGCAGAAAGCCGTGGATTTGGTTGCTCGCCTTGACACGCTCGCGTACCAACGATTCGCGCACGCGGTGCAGCGCCGAAAGCGTCTGTTGAGCCTCGTTCTTGGGCGTGACAAAACGCATGGCGGGACGGCTGGCCGCCTCGCAAATGGCTTCGGCATCGATGAAATCGTTCTTATTGCTCTTGACGAAGGGGCGCACGAACTGCGGCGAGATCAGCTTGGCCTCATGGCCAGCCGGCCAGTTGCCGGGCGATGCAGTGCGCTCCGGCACAGGCCTCCATGACGATGGTACAGGGATGAAAAGTGGCGAGAAACGCGATCAGTTGTGGGCGGCTGAACTTCTTGCGCAGCAGTGTTTTACCTTGGCGATCCTGTCCGTGGACATGAAAGCTGTGTTTGCCGAGATCGATGCCGATGAGCATGACGTTTTCCATGATGGCCTCCTTCAGAAATGAAAACACCCTATAAGTTTAGTAACTTATAGGGTGGAGGGTGACCATCTCATTACCCGCCGGCGAACCTGGCGGGTTTTTTTCAGACTTTCATCCCATGCTCCTTGCGGAGCGCGGAATTAGAAGGACTGGTTGTAGCGCACGTAGACGAAACGGTCGATAGGCACGTTAGGATCGACGGCCGACGAGGACGATATGCCGACGCCCTGGCTGGTCGCGGCGTACATCAGGCGTGGCGCGCGGTCGAACAGATTGTTCGCGCCGACCGAGATCTGACCATTCCACGACGTTTTATAGGCCACGTTCAGGTCGGTGTAAGTGGTCGAACCAAGCTTATTGTAAGCGCCGTTCTTGTAGCTGACACCAGGCGCATCAGGATTCGAGCACTGGATTTCGGTATCCAGGCACAGATCTTTCACGCCACTCATGTAACGCAACGTCAAAGTCGAGGACCAGTTGCCCATCATCCAATCGAGGCTGACGTTCGATTTCAGGCGGCTATACGTGAACTCGCCGGCATATTCCTGCCATTTGGCCAGATCCGATTTCTTTTCCTTGAACGAACGCAGCACGGTCGACTCCGTACGCACAGCGAAATTACCGTACGAAGTGCGTGGCAGACGATAGTTCAAGCCGATGTCGAAACCTTCGGTGGACAGTTCGCCCTTGTTGATCCTGCCGCGCGACAGACCAACCACGGCGCCAGTTGCATCACGCACAACATCACCGCAGTATTTCGTCAGGCTATCGATAACGCAATTGCCGATCACATCAGCAGCTTCCCAGCCGGAAATCTGCTTTTTGACATCGATCTTGAACCAGTCCAGGCTAGCCGTGAAGCCTGGCACATACGATGGGCTGTACACAAAACCCAGGGTCTTGGTTTTTGCCGTCTCAGGCGTCAAGGTGTTGTTACCCACGCCGGTATTGAAGGCCACCGTCGATTGTGCACCGGCAGCCGTGACTGCCTTGCCCGATTGATTCAGCTGACGATAACCAGCTGGCACACCGGTGTTTTTGCAACGCAACGCAACAGCGGGATCACGCGCAGCCATGCCGAACTTGCTGTCGCATGGATCGAGGTAGCTGTCGAAACTTTGACCGCCGCCGCCGAAGGTGTCACCCAGCGCCGGAGCACGGAAGCCTTCAGCCCAGGTACCGCGGGCCAGGAAATCGTTAACAGGCTTCCACATGAAACTCGCTTTGCTATTGGTGGTGCTGCCGACATTGTCGTAGTCCGAGTAGCGCGAAGCGAGGTCGATCGACAGCAATTTCGCAAATGGCTTATCTTTCAGCAAAGGAATATTTGCTTCCAAATACAGTTCCTTGACCGAATAGCGACCTTGGGTGGTCTTCGCCGCCAGATCCGTCGAATAGCCCGATTGCTCGAACTGGCCCGGACGGTCATAACCGCGCACATCGCGCTTCTCGATACCGCCGGCGACGCCCACCGCGCCCGCAGGCAAGGTGAACAGCTCACCGGAAACATCGGCGGTGATGCTGTTGACGGTGCTGCCGTAGGTGCCCTGGCCATTCGACATGATGTACTTCCACGCCTCTGGATTCGAGACCGATGGACCGCCCAGGATGTTAAATGGCGTGCATTGCGAGAACGGCGTCGGGTTGACGGCGCTGCCGCACTGCACTTGACCGGCCGCGTTCATGAACGATGGACCCAGCGCTTTTTTCAGGTTCAACAAATTAATGTTGCCGGTGCTCAGGTTTTCACCCTTGATCGAGTTGTGGTTGTAGCCGGCACTCCAGCTCCACGGCAAGCCGCGCAGCGTGAATTCACCTTCCAGGGTTGCATCGATGTGCAAGGTCTGGTTGTTATTGTCGGTGATGCGCGGCTGCTCGACGGTACGGCGAGCGAAGTACAAGTCCTGGCCCTTGCCGGCGCCGGCGACCTGGTTGCCGTATGGATTGAAGTAACTATCCTTGTCGATAAAGACGCGATAGTTAGGCTGCACCGTGCTGTTGATGGGGTGGCCGGCGATCTGGCGGGTAGAACTGCGCTCAGCATACATGGCCGTCGTCGTGAAACGCAGATCCATCGGCAATTCGATCGTACCTTTGGTAAAGATCGAAGTCAGCTTGGTCGGCGCCTGGAACATCATTTGCTGCGACGAGTTGTACTTGTCTGCGTTGGCATCCGCATAGTCATGGTAATTGGCAGGATTGCGCGCATCCGCGCCCACGCCACTACCGTCAAACGAACCCGTATGGTTCAGGAATTTATTGAAACCGCCGGTTTTAGGATCGGTATTGCTTGCACCGACTGCGGTAATCGGGGTGATACGGCCCCATGGCCCCGCGCCAAAATTGGCGCCGAAGAAGTCGCCCGTACCAAAGCTTTGCGAAGTGATATCGCGCTTGTTCGCCCAGACCGGCTCGGTCTTGCTGTGAGAGATGCCAAACATCATCGAGGCTTTTTCGCCATTCGCGCCATACGACAGCGAATAATCTTCGCTCTTGCCGTCGCCTTTTTCGTTGATGCCCTTGTAGACGCTGATGGCCGCGCCTTCCAGGCGTTTTTTCAGGATGATGTTGACCACGCCGGCGATCGCGTCGGAGCCGTAGATCGACGATGCGCCGTCTTTCAGGATGTCGATGCGCTCGATCATGGAGGCAGGCACGGTCGACATGTCGGTGTAGCCGTCAACCGATTGCGTCCAGCGCTTGCCATTGACCAGCACCAGCAGGCGGTTGGCGCCCAGGTTGCGCATGTCGATGTATTGACCGCCCTGTTCGCGGTTCGAGGTCAGGACGGCACCCTTGCTGAACGCTGGCGTGCCAGCCGATGTCATTTGGTTCAGGATATCGCCAACGGTGATCAGACCTGTCGCCTGAATTTGCTGAGCAGTAATTTTTTGAACAGGTTGCGCTGTTTCCAGGTCTACCTGGCGGATCCGCGATCCGGTAATTTCCACGCGCGTTGGCGCTTCAGCCTCAGCTTGCGCTTGGGCAAAAGCCGTCAGCGAGTTCAATGCCATTGCGACTGCGACGGCAATCTTGGTACGTTGGTGCATAAGTTCTCCGATGAAATTATACCTGCTGATCTAGTCAGGCTCTTGTAAACATAAAATTATGTTTAGTGTCTTTCTTCCGACACAGTCGGCCATGTATCCAGCCGTTTATCGCTTTATGAGCGAGCTTGCGTCGTCCCTCTGACATTTCGCCATCAAACCATTTTCAAAGCAGCACTGTCAATAATACTCAAAAACTAATTCGCCCAAGAAACAACACTTTTTTTGATGCCAGGGTTTTAATTTGCATCGCTGAAAAATATTGCTACACTAGTTGAAAAAAAACCCATATGCACCAGAGTGGTGCGGCTGGAGCTTCCCCGTGTTTTGTCCGCCATTTCTTGGTGCGCTGTTATTGCATGCCGAAAATGTGCCACAGCGCTGGCCGGGGTCCCAAAAAAGTCGCCAGCCTCGACGGAAAATCGGCTATCACGCCGCTATGACATTTCTTGCGCACCAAACTGGCACACCGCAGAACCGCCAGTCCTGTGCTTCTCCCGCATGGCGCAAACATGGTCACATCCGCTGGCGCCGGCCGGCTGACGCCAGCGGCAGAAATTTACGCGTTGGAAAAATACAACAAAAATAAACTAATCCTATCAAAGGCCAGTTTTTTGTTCTACATTACTATCCTACTTTCAAAGAAATAGTCTCGCTGCAATGCAGCGTGCGTTTTTATTGGATGCATGTATTTACGCACATGAAAATTGTTTTTAAAAATACCTGCACTCTTTCCATTTCCCGAAAAGGCATCTGCGGATATTCAGAGAAATTTCATCCGACACCCTGTCATTACCCCCTCTGCTTGCCACCTTCAATTAGCTATGCCATTACACAATTGCATGTTCGTGCCATTTAATTCCATTTGAATTGGACGATAATCCGCTATGCAGCCGGATAGATAAACCATCCCGTTTTCATTGCGCCTCCATTTCTGCCCGATTGCGCCACCATCCCATACTGTCCGGCAACGGCACACAGCATCCATTTTGTTCCTGCTGCACCGCCCAGGCTGCACCGGGTACCGTCCCTGCGGCCAGTCGCGAGACCAACTGCGCCATCCCAACGACAAGCCGTACAGCAGGTAAAATAGCGCCTTGATGGCAGCGCGCATGCGCTGCCTCACAGACTCTCCGCTAGATACGGAGCCCGGCCATTTATATAGACAGATATTATGTTGCGACTCAACGAAGTAAAACTCCCCCTCGAACACGACGATGCAGCCCTGCCCGCCGCCATCCTGGCGCGCCTCGGCATTGCCGCGGATGAGCTGCTCGGCTTTACCGTCTTCAAGCGCAGCTATGACGCGCGCAAGCGCAGCGCCGTGGTGTTGATTTACTCGTTGCAGGTGGACGTCAAGAATGAAGCGGCCGTGCTGGCGCGCCTGGGCCACGATATCCATCTGATGCCCGCGCCCGACACCAACTACAAATTCGTCGCCGGCGGCGAACAGCTGGCCGGCCACACGAATGAACCGCGTCCCATCGTCATCGGCACGGGGCCATGCGGCCTGTTCGTGGCGCTGATCCTGGCGCAGATGGGCTTGCGCCCCCTCATCCTGGAACGCGGCAAGCAGGTGCGCGAACGCACGGTCGACACCTTCGGCTTCTGGCGCAAGCGCGAACTGAACCCGGAATCGAACGTCCAGTTCGGCGAAGGCGGCGCCGGCACCTTCTCGGACGGCAAGCTGTACAGCCAGATCAAGGATCCCAAGCACTATGGCCGCAAGGTGCTGACGGAATTCGTCAAGGCCGGCGCGCCCGAGGAAATCATGTATGTGAGCAAGCCGCACATCGGCACCTTCCGCCTGGTCAAGATGGTGGAAGAAATGCGCGCCAATATCGAACAGCTGGGCGGCGAGTACCGCTTCAGCAGCAAAGTGGTCGATCTCGACATCGTGCCGGGCGCCGACGGCGGCCAGGTGCGCGGCGTGGTGCTGGACAATGGCGAGACCATCGCCAGCAACCACGTGGTGCTGGCCATCGGCCACAGCGCACGCGACACCTTCGAGATGCTGCACCGCCGCGGCGTGTACATCGAAGCCAAGCCGTTCTCGATCGGTTTCCGCGTGGAACACCCGCAATCCTTGATCGACAGCTGCCGCTTCGGCCCCAGCGCCGGCCACCCGATTCTGGGTGCGGCCGACTACAAGCTGGTACACCACGCCAGCAATGGCCGCTCCGTCTACAGCTTCTGCATGTGCCCCGGCGGCACGGTGGTGGCTGCCGCCTCGGAGCCGGGCCGCCTGGTGACGAACGGCATGAGCCAGTACTCGCGCAACGAGCGCAACGCCAACAGCGCCATCGTCGTCGGCATCACGCCAGCCGACTATCCGGGCGACCCGCTGGCCGGCATCGCCCTGCAGCGCGACCTGGAAGAGCGCGCGTTCGCCCTGGGCGGCGGCAACTACGATGCGCCAGGCCAATTGGTGGGCGATTTCGTGGCGGGCCGCGCCTCGACCGAATTTGGCAGCGTGGTGCCGTCATACAAGCCGGCCGTGCACTTGACGGATCTGGCGCCGGCCCTGCCCGAGTACGCGATCACGGCCATGCGTGAAGCGTTCCCGGCATTCAACAAGCAGATCAAGGGCTACTACAAGGCCGACGCCGTGCTGACGGGCGTGGAAACGCGCACCTCGTCGCCGATCCGCATCAAGCGCCGCGACGACAACCTGCAAAGCCTGAATACACAGGGCCTGTTCCCCGCAGGCGAAGGCGCCGGCTATGCGGGCGGCATCCTGTCGGCGGCCGTCGATGGCATCAAGGTGGCAGAGGCGGTGGCGCTGTCGATGAGCGCGGCCTGATTCATCCCCGCGGCCGCGTGCAATGCGCGGCCGTGGTTTTCCGGCTTCCCTGAAAAGTCATCAACACCACGCTAACCAGCTATCCATTCAGTTTGACTGGAAGCGCACAGCCACTCCCCAGCACCAGGCATCCAGGCCATTGATTTAGCTACAGTAGGCGTGCAAGGCGATCCAGTCGCACTCTTGGCCAAGTACCCACCTGACATCGGCAAGCACCCCCTTTTTATTGCAATTAATACAACATGCTTCTTACAGGGTGTTTCATTTTCACATCATCTTTCCAGTTGTATCGGGATTGTTACAAACAAGAGAGAGAAATTAACTATTTTTCTATTTCCTCAAAAAATTGGACCTTTCCTGCAGACCAATTTCATTCCCTCCCGAATGATACGGGTCTCCAAGGACAAAATTAATTGACAAATATAGAAAAAATATCAACTTGCTAAATTGGAAATGCCGGTTAGAAATTCACGTGAAATGTTACGTAATTACGACTTTTCCTTTCAATAAATTTATTTTTAGCATTTTTTTTTCATCCACTGAAAGTTGCGAAGTTTGACAAACAATCACTAGCCATGATCTCATGAAGAAACTGAATTCTCGTTGTCAACCACAGGGGAATTTCAGCTGTATGTTAGTAAGGAACTTGCTTTTATACCAATAATATCCTTCAGGAGTTAACAGAAATGATGATAGAAAATGCGTTATCGCGCTCGCTGCGTCTGATGTTTTCAAGCAGTACCCTCATGGTCAGTGCCGGTCTGTTGATCCAGCCTGCATTTGCCCAGGACAATGCTCCCATACAACGTGTGGAAATCACCGGCTCGTCGGTGAAGCGCGTCGATGCTGAAACTTCCCTGCCGGTGCAAGTGCTCACCAAAGCGGACATCGCCCGTACTGGTGCCACCAGTACCGAAGAATTGATGCAATCGATCTCGGCCTTCTCCTCGGCCGGCGGCACGACCAATGCCACCGGCGCCGGCACCTCGACCGGCGGCCTGTCGTCGATCTCACTGCGCGGCCTGGGCTCGACGCGCACCCTGGTGCTGGTGAACGGCCGCCGCCTGGCAGCGTTCGCTGGCAGCGACGGCTCATCCGTCAACGTCAACGCCATTCCGCTGGCAGCCATCGAGCGCGTCGAGGTACTGAAAGACGGCGCGTCAGGCGTGTACGGCAGCGATGCCGTCGCAGGCGTGGTCAACTTCATCCTGTCCAAGCGCGTCGATGGCATCGAAGTCACTGGCGGCTATGGCTCGCCGACCACCGGTGGTGGCGGCCAGAATGGAAAAGCCTCGATCACCGGCGGCTACAATACCGACAAATTGAGCGTGGTGCTGTCCGGTTCCTACGAGAAGGAAAAAGCGCTGCTCGGCCGGGACCGCTCCTACGCCGCTTCCGCCACCCGCCTGCCTTATTACAACTCGACCGCAACGGGCCAGGGCAATATCCAGGGTTCGTTCACGCCAGGCGTGGGGCCTGATGACGGCTTCAGCAACGGCGGTTCCGGCTATGGCAATCCGCTGGCTGTCGGCAACAAGTGCAGCACCATCAAGATGGGCACCATCGCCGTCGGCGCCAAAGGCAGCCCGTATTGCGCCTATGACAGCGGCCCGGACGTTGGCCTGACCCCGGATCGTGAACTGTACAATCTGACCGGCAACCTGAGCTACCAACTGAACGACAACCATCAACTGTTCGCCGACCTGCTGTACTCGGAAAGCAAGATTACCCAGACCTATCAACCGTCGCCAGCGCGCGCCGACTTTTTCCAGACCGACGGTCTGTTTCAGCAACAAGGCGTCGACCCTGCCCTGCTGCTCATGCCATCCAACCCGGTTTACCAGTCGATCGCCGTACCGTACCTGACCAGCCAGGGTTTCGCCTCACTGATCGGTAAACCGCTGGCCATCACCTCGCGCGTGTTCAATTTTGGCCCACGCCAGAACGTCGATACCGCCAAGCAGTCGCGCGTGGTGGTCGGCGCAAAAGGTTCGCTGAGTTTCGGCGACTATGAGCTTGCGCTTAGCCATAACGAATCGAAGCTGAATAGCGCCGTAACCACCGGCTACTTCTCGCAAGTGGGCTACGCCAAGATCATCAACGGCAGCAACTGGAATCCATGGGCGGAAGGCGGCGTGCAAACGGGCGCACTCGCCACCCAACTGCAGGGCGCCGCGTTCACCGGCAATTTCCTGAACGCCAAGTCGACCAGCGATGCATTCGACGGCAAGGTCGCGGGCGATTTCTGGACCATCGCGGGTATCACTCCGCAATACGCAGTGGGCCTGCAGTCGCGCAAAGAGAAATACGTGACCGATCCCAGCGCGGCGTACCAGTCGGGCGACATTTCCGGCCTCGGCGGTTCGGTGGTCCCCATCGACCGCAGCCGCACCGTCAACTCGGTTTACGGCGAACTCAACGTACCTGTGCTGAAAACGCTGGAAATCAACCTGACTGCCCGCGACGACAAGTATAACGACGTCGGTAACACCGCCAACTGGAAAAGCAGCTTCAAATGGCGCCCGGTGCAGCAACTGGCACTGCGTGGCTCTTACGGCACCGGCTTCCGCGCACCATCGCTGGTGGACCTGTGGACCCCGCAAACGCTGGGCACCTCGGAACAGTTCACCGATCCAGGCACCAAGCAAACGGGCCTGCAAGTGAATTCGTTGAGCGGCGGCAACCCGAACCTGAAACCGGAGAAGTCGAAACAGTACTCGTTCGGCGCCGTATGGCAGGCAACCAGCACTGCCAGCATCGGTCTTGACTTCTTCAACATCAATATCCGCGACATCCTGGCCACGCCATCGGCCCAGGAAGTGGTTTCGCGCTTCCGCGCGGGCGATCCGGCATACGCCGGCCTGGTGACGCTGCGTGGCAACGACATCGTCAGCATCAAGCAGACCCTGGCCAACACGGGTGATGCCAACGTGCAAGGTATCGACCTGTTCGCCAACTGGAAGGATAATTTCAGCTTCGGCAAGCTGGAAGCAAACCTCAACGGTACCTATATGGATACCTTCGACCAGACCAGCCCGGGCGGCCAGGTTTCGCACAAGGTCGGCACCATTGTGGACGGTGACGGCACCCCCGTGATCGGCGCGCAAAACGGTGGCGTGGTACTGCGCTGGAAACACCAGTTGGCTGCCACCTGGTCCAACGGTCCATGGTCCACCACGCTGGTGCAAAACTACCGTACCGGCTATCAAGTGGGGCATGACCTGAACGACAACAAAGTGTTCATCGGTGCGGAATCGATCTATGATGCCAACGTCGCATACCGCGGCATCAAGAACCTGACCCTGGCGCTGGGCTTGAAGAACATGTTCAACAAGCAACCTGACCCGATTGGTACCGCAGTCACCAATCAGTTCCAGGCCGGCTACGACATCAACCAGTACGATCCGCGTGGCCGCCTCGTCTACGTGACCGCTGGCTACAAGTTCCAGTAAAAATCTCGGCCGCAAGGCACAACGCCTGGAGCAATCCAGGCGTTTTTTTTCGTCCCGGCATCAGCCCGCGAGGGGCAGCCTGATCTGTATATGACAGCCGGGAGTGCAGTCGATGGCGCACACCTGGCCGCCCAGTTGCTGCACGATGGTGTAGACGATGTGCATGCCCAGGCCGGAGCCCCCCTGGCCCCGCTTGGTGGTGAAGAACGGTTCGAACATATGCTCGCGCACGGCGGGCGCCAGGCCGACGCCATCGTCGGAAAACTCCAGCAGCAGCCAGCGCAAGGCAGCGTCATCCCCATCCGCCTCGATGCGCGCGCGTATCGTGATGCGGCCCGGCCCGCCCTGCGGATAACCGTGGCGGGCGCTGTTCATCAGCAGGTTCGAGAGGATTTGCGACAATTTCCCTGCCGCCAGGCGCACCTGGCAATCGGGCGCGATATCGAGTTCCACGCCCAGCGCCGCCTTGCGCAGTTCCGGGCTGTGCGCCGACACCAGGCCGTGCACATAGTCGTGCAGCGCCAGGTCGGCCACGTATTCGCTGACCTGGTCCACGGCCAGCTGCTTGAAATTACCGATCAGGTCGGCCGCGCGCGCCAGGTTGCGCTCGATCAAGGCCGCCGCGCCTTTGAGCGATTCGGCAATGTCGATCAATTCGGCGCGGCTGACCTTGGCGCCGCCCAGCAGCTGCACCAGCTGGTCGGCATAGCTGCCCATGCTCGACGCGGCCGTCAACGCCACGCCGATGGGCGTGTTGACTTCATGCGAGACACCCGCCACCAGCGAGCCGAGGGCCGCCATCTGTTCCTGCTCGATCAGGTTCGCTTGCGCCGCCAGCAGCGATTCGGTGCGCACGCGCACGATTTCTTCCAGCTGCAGCGTGCGCTCCTGGTGCTGCAGCTCGGCCGCGCCGCGGGCCGAGAAGATCGACAGCAGCAGCAAGGCCAGCAAGCGCTTGTTTTCATCGATGGGACGCGTGTCGATGGCCGACAGGATGCCCAGGGTCTTGCCATCGGTATCGATCAGCGGCATGCCGACATAGCTTTCCGCCCGCATGTCGACCAGCAGGCTATCGAATGGAAAGCGACGCTGGATGTCGCTGCCATGAAAACACATGCTCTGGCACGTCACGTCCTGGCAAGGCGTGTGCTGCAGGCTGTATTCGATATTCGGCTGGTAGCCGTCGCCACCCCACAGGGCCAGGGTGCGGATGCCTTCGCTGCCATCGTCCATGCGCACCAGGCGCCCGGCGATCACATAGTGCACGTCGAGCGCTTCGGCCAGGTCCTTGACGAGGATGCGCAGGAAGTCGTCGCCACGGGCGTGCGCCGTCGAGGCGGTGATCGAGCGCAGGGCTGCCTCCGCCAGGGTGCGCCGCTGCTCGGGATCGAACAGGGGTTCTTGCGAATTCACATCAAACAACGGAATACTCATGAATGCTCCTGCACGGCACCGGAAGCGCAGGCACAGCTGCCGGCGCGGCGATTTTCAGCCATGACCCGCTGCAGCGGACCTGCCGCGATTGTACCCCTGGATATTGTTCAATAATACAGATACACAGGAATTTTTTACAGCCAGCCGGAACGCTTGAACAAGTAATACATATAACCGCAGACACAGCTCATCAGTCCCACGGCCACGGGATAGCCGTATTGCCAGTCCAGCTCCGGCATGAACTTGAAGTTCATGCCCCACACGCCGGCAAACGCCGTGAACACGGCGAAAATGGCCGCCCAAGCCGCCAACTGCTTGTTCACTTCGCTTTCATCGATGGCCACCATCGACAAATTCACCTGGATGGCCGTGCTGATGGTGTCGCGGATGGTGTCGAGCGTGCCATTGATGCGCGCCAGGTGGTCGTGCACGTCGCGGAAATACTCCTGGGTATCGTGGCACAGCGGCGGCACGCGCCCGCCGTGCAGCTTGCCCACCGCTTCCATCAGGGGCGCCACCACGTGGCGCAAGACCATGACCTTGCGTTTCAATTGGTACAGCCGTTCGATATTGTCGCGCTCGGTGCCACGGTCGAAGATGCGGTCCTCGATCAGTTCCAGCTCCGATTCGAGCGCGTCGAGCACGGGAAAGTAACGGTCGACGACGGCGTCCATCAGCGCGTACAGCACGAAGGCCGAGCCCTGGCGCAGCAAATGCGGTTCGCGCTCGGCGCGCGCGCGGACACCGAGGAAACCTTGCGAGCTGTTGCTGCGCGACGAGAGCACGTAATTGGCGCCGACAAAAATGTCGACTTCGCCCAGCACCAGTTCGTTTTCGACCATTTCCACGGTTTTCACCACGGCAAACAAGGAATCGCCATACTCCTCGATCTTCGGACGCTGATGTCCCCGCTGCGCATCCTCGACGGCCAGTTCATGCAGGCAAAACTCGTGCTGCATCTGTTTCAGCTCAGCCGGCGTGGCATCGAGCAGGGCCACCCAGACGAAGCAGTCGGGGCGCTCGACGTAATCGCTGATATCGTCAATCGGCAAGTCGGCCAGTTTTTTGCCATCCTGGTAGGCCACGCAGTTAATCAGCATACAGTTCCACAATGAAAGTTAAGACCGGACGAAACAGTCCGGCAGGCGCCAGCTTACCTTATCGCCTGCTGTGAGTGTTGTGGGTGTTGTGGCGTGCAAGGAACGCCGCAGGGAAAGGCGGACGGGGAGCCCCCGTCCGGCCATGCGTCAATCGTCCTTGGCGCCGTCGATGCCCAGTTCGGAGATCTTGCGGGTGATGGTGTTGCGGCCGATGCCCAGGCGCACGGCGGCGTCGTTCTTGCGCCCGTGCGTATGCTTGAGCGCCGTCTTGATCAGGGCCGACTCGAATTGCCGTCCCAGCACGGCCATGACTTCCTGCTGCCCCGCGCCCAGCATGCCGGCCGCCTGCAATTCCAGTAAACCAATCCAGCCCGGTGGCGCACCATTGGCGGGCGCGGCCGCTTCGAAGACCTGGCCGCCGTGCGCATGGGCAACATTTGCTGGCACCACGTCAGCGGACGCCGCCGTGGCCGCGCCATCGCCCTGCCCCTGCGTCAATTCCAGCGGCAAGTCCTTGATTTCCACCGTCTGGCCCGGCGCCATCACGGTGATCCAGTTGCACAGGTTTTCCAGCTGGCGCACATTGCCGGGCAAATCGAGGCCGCTGAGAAATTGCATGGTCGGTTCGCTCATGCGCTTCGCTTCCACGCCCAGCTGGCGCGCGCTTTGCACCAGGAAGTGGCGCACCAGGATGGGGATATCCTCGCGCCGCTCCCGCAAACTGGGCAGGCGCAAACGGATCACGTTCAGGCGGTGATACAAGTCTTCGCGGAACAGGCCGTCGCGCACGCGCTGTTCCAGATTCTGGTGCGTGGCCGTAATGACGCGCACATTGGCCTTCATGGGCTGATGGCCACCGACGCGATAGAAATGGCCATCGGACAGCACGCGCAGCAAGCGCGTCTGCAGGTCGAACGGCATGTCGCCGATTTCATCGAGGAACAAAGTACCGTTCTCGGCCTGCTCGAAGCGGCCCCGGCGCGTCGTCTGCGCACCCGTAAAGGCTCCCCGTTCATGGCCGAACAGTTCGGACTCCAGCAAATCCTTCGGGATCGCCGCCGTGTTCAGGGCGATGAAAGGCTGCGCCGCGCGCGGACTGTGCTTGTGCAGCGCGCGCGCCACCAGTTCCTTGCCGGAACCAGATTCGCCCGTGATGAGCACCGTCACATTCGATTGCGACAAACGGCCGATGGCGCGGAACACTTCCTGCATGGCCGGTGCCTGGCCGAGGATCTCCGGCGTTTCCGACGGGCCCGATTCGACGCTGGTCTCGCGCAGGCTCTCTTCCAGCGCGCGGCGGATCAGCTCGACAGCCTTGTCGATGTCAAACGGCTTGGCCAGGTATTCGAAGGCGCCGCCCTGGAAGGCCGCGACGGCCGAATCGAGGTCGGAAAAGGCCGTAATGATGATGACCGGCAAGCCGGGAAAGCGTGATTTGACCGTCTGCAACAGTTCCAGGCCGGACGCGCCCGGCATGCGGATGTCGGACACGAGCACTTGCGGCGTGTCAAATTCCAGTGCCGCGATGGCGTCGCGCGCATTGGAAAAACTCTTGGTGGCGAGATTTTCCCGCGCCAGGGCTTTTTCCAGCACCCAGCGGATTGATTCGTCGTCGTCAACTATCCAGATTGGCTTCATTAGTGTGTGCGTCCCGCAATGGATTTCATGGGTGGGATACTGCCTCGCTTATGGCAAGGGGAGAACGATCCTGAAATCGGTGTATCCAGGCCGGCTTTCGCACTCGATCACGCCCAGGTGCTGTTGCACGAAGGTTTGCGCCAAGGTCAGCCCCAGCCCGCTGCCGCCGTCCCTGCCCGACACCAGCGGGTAGAAAATCCGGTCGCGGATCTGGGGTGCGATGCCCGGTCCATTGTCAATGATATGCAAGTCTAATGCCAGGTTGTAGCGGACCTTGGCCAAGGTCACCTGGCGCGCCACGCGCGTCTTGAAAATCAGCTCCGCATCGCCCGCCTCGATGCGCTCGGCCAGCGCTTGCGCCGCGTTGTGCGCGATATTGAGCACGGTCTGTATCAATTGCTCCTTGTCGCCGCGAAACTCGGGGATCGAGGCGTCGTAGTCGCGCGAAATGGTCAGCCCGCTGGGGAACTCGGCCAGGATCAGGCTGCGCACCCGTTCGCATACTTCGTGGATATTCACGTCGCCCACGATATGCGGGCGGCGGTGCGGCGCCAGCAGGCGGTCGACCAGCGTCTGCAGGCGGTCCGCTTCCTTGATGATGACTTGCGTGTATTCGCGCAGCTCGCTCAGGTGCAGGGCCGGCAATTCCAGCTCCAGCAACTGGGCCGCGCCGCGGATGCCGCCCAGCGGATTCTTGATTTCATGCGCCAGGTTGCGGATCAACTCCTTGTTGACCTGGCTCTGGTCGAGGATGCGCTCCTCGCGGTCGAGTTTTAATTGCTGCACGTTTTCGCGCAACTCGATCAGCACGCCGTCGCGCGGCGCGTCGAGCGCGCTGACGATGCTGTGCACGCGCAGCGGCTCGCGCCCCAGGCGCTCCAGGCTCAGGTCCTGGCGCAAATCGGAAAATTTATGTTCAAGCGCCTGCGCGCAAATCCCGGCCAGCTCCTCGGGATTGAGGAACAGCGCCGTCAGCTTTTGCCGCGACAGGGCCTTCAATGAGCTTTCCAGCAGGTTTTCCGCCGCCGCGTTGGCATAGCTGATGCGGCCGTCGCCGTCGAGCAGGATCACGGCCGAAGCGAGCAAATCAAGGCCGGCCAGATGGGCGGGACGGCTGGAATGGTTGTCTAATGTCATGTGCTTTACCGAATATTCGCGATCTCGCGTTTCAGGGCCTCGACGTTCTGCTGGGTCCGGTTGATATTCTCTTTCAACTGCGCCGCTCTTTCCTGATACTTGGCGTAGTTGCGTTCATTGCCCTGGCGTTCAGGCTGGCCCTCGTTGAACTCCAGGCGCTGGGCCGCCAGTTTCTGCTCTTCGCTGCGCAATTCGTCCTGCAATATCTGGCGCCGGTCCAGGTCGCGCGCCCGTTGCTCGGCGCCATCGACCTTGGGAAACGCGCCGGCGGCAGGCGCCGCCGTGGCCACCGCCTGCGTGGCGGGCCGCGCAGGCGCACCGGCCAGCGGCGCCGTCTTGCGTGGCGGCTCCGTCATGGCGCCCGGCAAATCGAGCAGCTGGCAATGCGCGCCAGCCCGCTTGTCCGTATATGTCTTGTGTCCCTGCGCATCGGCGCACACATACAACTGCCCGTGCGCCTGTGCCGCCGCGCCCAGCAATCCTGCCATCAGCGCCATTCTGTAATGCTTGGTCAATCTTCACTCCTGTCGGCACATGCCGCATCGTTCCTGGGCCGACTATACAACACCGCCCAGTGGCGCCATAACAAAAAACGCGGGCAAGACCATCGCCTCACCCGCGTTTTTTATTCACTACCGGCTAGTTGCCGGCATGGCGCCATTACAGCGAGTAGTACATGTCGAACTCGGCAGGATGCGTGGTCATGCGCATGCGCTGCACGTCCTGCATTTTCAGTTCCAGGTACGCGTCGATCATGGAATCGCTGAACACGCCGCCACGGGTCAGGAACTCGCGGTCCTTGTCCAGGGCTTCCAGTGCTTCTTCCAGCGAAGCGCACACGGTAGGGATCAGTGCGTCTTCTTCTGGCGGCAGATGGTACAGATCTTTCGAGGCGGCTTCGCCCGGATGGATCTTGTTGGCAACGCCGTCCAGACCAGCCATCAGCAGTGCGGCGAAGCACAGGTACGGGTTCGCCAGTGGATCCGGGAAGCGCGCTTCCACGCGGCGGCCTTTTGGATTGGCCACGTGCGGGATACGGATCGAGGCGGAACGGTTTTTCGCCGAGTACGCCAGTTTCACTGGAGCTTCGTAGCCTGGTACCAGACGCTTGTACGAGTTGGTGCCCGGGTTGGTGATCGCGTTCAGTGCCTTGGCATGCTTGATGATGCCGCCGATGTAGTATAGGGCGAAATCGGACAGGCCGGCATAGCCGTCGCCAGCGAACAGGTTTTTGCCATCTTTCCATACGGATTGATGCACGTGCATGCCCGAACCGTTGTCGCCAACGATAGGTTTCGGCATGAAGGTGGCGGTCTTGCCATAGCTGTGCGCCACGTTCCACACCACGTATTTCAGGTTTTGCGTCCAGTCGGCGCGCTCGACCAGGGTCGAGAAGCGGGTACCGATTTCATTCTGGCCTGCGCCAGCGACTTCGTGATGATGCACCTCAACCGGGATACCCAGCGATTCCAGAATCAGGCACATTTCCGAACGCATGTCCTGGAAGCTGTCCACGGGTGGCACGGGGAAGTAGCCGCCCTTGACGGTAGGACGGTGGCCGCTGTTGCCGCCTTCGATGTCCTTGCCGGTCGACCACGAACCTTCGTCCGAACCGATCTTGACGAAGCAGCCCGACATGTCGATCTTCCAGCGCACGCTGTCGAAGATGAAGAATTCTGGCTCAGGGCCGAAGTAGGCGGTGTCGCCCATGCCCGACGATTTCAGGTAGGCTTCGGCGCGTTTCGCGATCGAGCGCGGGTCGCGGTCGTAGCCCTTGCCGTCCGACGGTTCGATCACGTCGCACTGCATGAACAAGGTCGTTTCTTCCATGAACGGGTCGATATTGGCCGTGTTTGGATCCGGCAGCAAGATCATGTCGGACGCTTCGATGCCTTTCCAGCCAGCGATCGAAGAACCGTCAAAGGCGTGGCCCGACTCGAATTTATCCATGTCGAAGTGCGACACGGGAACCGTCACGTGCTGCTCTTTACCACGGGTATCAGCAAAGCGGAAATCAACGAATTTGACTTCGTTTTCTTCTACCATCTTCAAGACTTCTGCGGCTGTCATTGCCATGCGTATCTCCTAAATGAATGTGGGGTGAGCCGACCTTAATGCGTCTGGGCTGATGAAGCGAAGCAAACATTGCGTGCCACCAAAACTCATAAGGATCATAGCAGATTCCATGCCAGCTTCTGAAGCGCCTTGGCGCCGGCGGCAAAATGACTGTCATCCCAGTGAAAGTTTTCCTGCCCGCGATTTTCCTGCTGAGTTTGCGTCAAATCAAGAATGCACTATGCAAGTGCAAAAAACGAATAACGCACCATTATCGTGCATTTTGTACGCATTCTTGAAAAATGCCTTCTTATGGTGCATGCGTCGTGCACCGTGACTTCCCGTTTGCGGGGCGCGGATGGCGCACTATAATCGACCACACCACCCCACTTTCATCGAGGACGCCATGACTACCGCCGCCGACATCCTGACCACCGCCCGCAGCCGGGCCAATGAAGGTACGCCGTATGCCGGCGCCGTTACGCCGCAGGAAGCGTATGAGCTGCTGCAGGGCGATGCCGCCGCCAAGCTCATCGATGTGCGCACGAATGCCGAGCGCGACTGGGTCGGCCGGGTCGACATCGCCGATACCCAGCATGGCGCGGTGCAGTGGGCCACCTACCCGGGCGGCGCGCCGAATCCCGACTTCCTCGCGCAACTGGCCGCCCAGGCCGGCAAGGATGAAGTGCTGCTGTTCCTGTGCCGCTCCGGCGTGCGTTCGCGCCATGCGGCCAAGCTGGCGACCGAACACGGCTATATCAATTGCTTCGACATCCTCGAAGGTTTTGAAGGCGACAAGGACGCGGACGGCCACCGCAAGCAGATCGGCGGCTGGTGCAAGGCGGGCCTGCCGTGGCTGGGCGCCTGACGCTGGCCGCTTGATACTGGCCGTTTAATTATCTGAACCGTGTTTGATCTGGCGGGCCACGCGATGGCCCGCCATCGGCTGCAACCGTCCATGCGCGCCCGATTTTTTCAACCGCGGCGCAAATTCTCCTTGCGAATATGTACCTTATATAGTACAACATAGAGGTGCGTCATGGATGCTTCCGGCTTGCGGCAGATTACCCTGCTGTTCTACGCGAACGGCAATGGCGGCGAACCCGTGCGCGACTGGCTCAAGTCGCTGCCCATCGAAGAGCGCCATGTGATCGGGCAAGACTTGATGCATGCGCAATGGCGCTGGCCCGTGGGCATGCCCCTGTGCCGGCATCTGGGGCACGGCTTGTCGGAAGTGCGCAGCAGCCTGCCCGGCAACCGCATCGCGCGCGTGCTGATCTGCCATCACGGCGATTGCCTGGTGGCGCTGCACGGCTTTATCAAGAAAACCCGCGCCACGCCGGACGACGACCTGGCGCTGGCCCGCAAACGCTACAAGGAACTGACATGAACGCCACCGCCCCCCATCTCGGCAGCAGTCTGGACGACTTCCTCAAGGAAGAAGGCATTTTCGAGAAAACGCAAACCCAGGCCATCAAGGAAGTGATCGCCTGGCAACTGACGCAGGCGATGCAGGAACAAGCGCTGTCGAAAACGCGCATGGCGGCCCTGCTGCAGACCAGCCGCTCGCAGCTCGACCGCCTGCTCGATCCCACCAGCGACGTGACCCTGTCCACCCTGGAGCGCGCTGCCGCGCTGGTGGGGCGCAAGCTGTCGATCACCTTAGTTTGACTTAGTTTGATTCTGCCGGCTGGTGCTCGCCCATCAAGGTCAAGATGCGCTTGCGCACGAAATTGATGTGGCTGCGCAAACCATACAAGCCATCGGCAAACGACAGCGGAATCGAGATCTGGTTGACCATTTCCTCGATCTGGTCGAGCCGTTGCAATTGCGCCGCATACACTTGCGCGCGCTGCTCTGGCGCAACGTCTTCCAGCGCCTGCTCCACCGTGCGTAACTGGCCATACCAGCGGTAGACGCGCGAGCGGATACGCCACACGTACAACGGCGGCACCACGCGCGACAGCGGCAGGATCAAGGCACCGAGCGCCACCACCAGTACCCACATGCGGTCAAAGAAATTGGCCAGCCAGAAACTCATATAGCGCTGCAGCACGGGCGCGCCATCCTTGTAGAACTTCAGCGCTTCGGGCGCGACGGGAATTTCCGTGTAGCGCGCGGACGGGAACTGCCCCTGCTGCTGGAACCAGCCCGTGCCGCCGTGAATACTGGCCGCCGCCTGCACGAACAGGTCGATCAAGGCCGGATGCAAGTCTTCGCGCGCAACCAGGGTGGCGGTCGGTGCGATCAGGTGGTAATCCTGCGCGGGGATGTTACGCCCCAGGTCGACGATACCGCGTGGCAAGACCACATGCGTGAGGAAAGGCAGGCGCCGCGTGTACGCCTCCGCTTGCGAAAAATCAAACAGCTTGATGCCCGGCGTTTGCAGCAGCATCTGGATCAGCGGCGCTTCCGGCGCCGAGCTGAACACGAGACCATCGATGCGCCCTTCCAGCAGCTCCACCGTGGCGGGCGTGTTCTGCAAGTCGCTGACAGTCAGCTCGTTCGCTTCGACACCATTGACGGACAGCAACTGCCGGAACAGGCTGGGCACGCCCGTGCCTTCCGGCCCCAGGTTGATCTTCATGCCTTTCAATTGCGTCAGTTCCGTCACCGCTTTGTCTTCGCGCAGGAACAGCCAGACGGGTTCCGTAAACAGGCTGCCCAGGGATATGAGGCCATGCCGCTCGGCATCGGCGTGCTCCGTCGAGCCGCTTTGCACGAAGGCGATATCGGTCTTGCCCGCGTTCAGGCGCTGCAGGTTTTCCTGCGAACCCAGCGACGGCTGCAAGGTCACCTTGATGCCGTGCTTGGCCAGGGTGGCCGCGTATTTCTTGCCGAACTCTTCATAGGCGCTATTGTCCTGTCCCGTCGACAGGCTCACCTGGCGCGGCGGCGCCGGGTCGACCAGCCAGTAAGCGAGCGCACAAAACGCGCCGACCAGCAGCAGGGTGGGACCGGCGGTGGCGAGGAAATCGCGCACGGAAAAGCGGCTGAACGCGAGGATTTTGGACATGTGGTGGCGCATAGGTTTCATGGGTGGCTACGATGCCAAGAAAAGCGCAACTATGCAAGGCACTTTCACCGGCGCGGCATAGCCAAATCCGCTACAGTGGCAGATCAACCACCTGCCCCATGGAGCCCCGCATGCTGAAAATTCTGGGAAAAGCCGCCTCGATCAATGTCCGCAAAGTCCTGTGGACGTGCGAGGAACTCGACCTGCCGTACGAACGCGAAGACTGGGGCAGCGGCTTTCGCGCCACCGACGACCCCGCCTTTCTGGCCCTGAACCCGAACGCCATGGTGCCCGTGCTGGTGGACGGCGACCTGGTGCTGTGGGAATCGAACACGATCTGCCGCTACCTGTGCGCCCAGGCGGGCCGCGACGACTTGCTGCCAAGCACGCCCCGCGCCCGCGCGGAAGTGGAAAAATGGATGGACTGGCAAATGGGCGACCTCAACAACAGCTGGCGCTACGCCTTCATGTCGCTGGTGCGCCACAGCCCCGCGCACCAGGATGCGGCGCAACTGGCGGCCGGCATTGCTGGATGGAACAAGATGATGGGCATCCTTGAACAGCAGCTGCAGCGCACGGGCGCGTTTGTGTGCGGCGAGCAATTCACCGTGGCCGATATCGTGCTGGGCCTGTCCGTCAAGCGCTGGCTGATGGCCCCGATGCAACGCCCCGACTACCCTGCCATCGCTGCCTACCATGCGCGCCTGGAAGATAAAACGGCCGTGTTTGCCGGCTAGCATGAAAAAACGCCAGCATGGAAGCTGGCGTTTTGCTAAATCCGCATGCGGTTAATTGGCGCACTGCTTGGCCACGCCTTCGGCCGGCGCGGGCGGCTCGATCAGCGGCATCAGGCTTGGCGCCAGCGACACGAGCAATTGCACGGGCAAGGCGCTGGTGAAATCGTAGTTCTTCGATTCCGGCCCCCGCACATACGCCGTCATGCTGCCATAGAAGCGCTCGCCGATATTGAACACGAACGTGGCCGAACGGTTCACATAGCGCGACTCGATCAGGCGGCCGCCGGCGCCATACACATCGAAACGCTGGTCGCCCGTGCCCGTCTTGCCGCCCATCGGGATCGGCACGCCGTCGGCGCCGACGAATGCCGTCTTGGCCCGCTTGGCCGTACCGTCCGACACCACTTCGCGGATGGCCTTGGCCACGGCTTTCGCCACGTCCGGCGACAGCACTTGCTCCGCTTCCACTTTGCTGCCCCGCTTGACCATGGTGTCATACGGCGTATTGGCGGCGAAATGCATGGAATCGATGCGCACGCTCGGTTTGCGCACGCCATCGTTGATGATGATGCCCATCAACTCGGCCAGCGCGGCGGGACGGTCGGCCGAGGCGCCCAGGGTCGTCGCATACGACGGCACCAGCGAATCGAACGGGTAGCCCATCTTCTTCCACTGACGGTGGATTTCCAAAAAGCCTTCGACTTCCAGCAAGTTGGCGATACGGCGGTCCTGCGCATGCTTGCGGTGCGTATTGAACAGCCATTTGTAGACTTCCTGGCGTTCCTTCTCGCTGGCCGCCACCATCTGCGACAGGGTGGACCCTTCGTGCTGGCGCAGGTAGGCCACCATCCACAGCTCCAGCGGATGCACATTGGCCAGATAACCGCGGTCGGCCAAGGACCAGTTTTCCATCGCGTACTGCTCGTACAGCTTGGCCACGCGCTCGGACGGCACTTCGTTTTGCGACGGCAAGTTGGCGTTGAGGAAGTCGCCGAATTCCGCCACCGTTCCCTTCGGATTGATGGTGCGGAAGATATTCGCCAGGCGCACGGGCGTCGGACGGATACTGGCCAACAAAATCTTTTCCTGCTCGTCGACGCTCTTGCCGCGGTACTTCTGATAGAAGCGGTGCAGGAATTCGCGCCCTTCCTTGTCGGCAAACCGGCTCAGGTACTGGGCGCGGCGCGGATCGTCCGCATCCGCCAGCAGCGAGGCCGAGGAATCGGGGCGCGAGAACATGTAGTAGCGGGCCACGTCGCGCATCAGGCGCACGAACACCAGGTTGGTCGACTGGCGCAGCGCCTGCTGCACCGTCATGATGCGGCTGTCGTCGAGCTTGGAGAAGTTGCCGAAATGGTGCAAGCCGCCGCCCGTGAAGAAGCCTTCACCCGGGTTGCCCGAATATTTGCGTTCCATGGCAGCGGCCAGCATGGCGGGCAAGTTGCGCGCCTCGCCGAGCGGCAATGGTTTCAGGTAAGCAATCGCCCACTGCGACAGCATGTCCTTCGGATCGACGGCAATCTTGCCCAGCTCGGCGGCGCCCATGCCGCTGTAGCGCTGGTGCAACTGGTCGATGATATCGAGGTAGCTCACCAGCGTACGCAGCTTGGCCGTGGAACCGAGGTCCAGCTTGGCGCCCTCGTTGATATCGAGCGGCTGGTCGAAGTTGTCGGTCTGCACGCGCAGCAAGTTGGCCTTGTCGCCTTTTTGCAGCAGGGTGAAACTGTAGACTACATTGGCGGGATCGCCATTGCCCAGCATGCCCTTGCCCGTCAGGCCGGCCGCTTTCGCCACGGCAGGGTCGCGCAGCTCGCGCAAGACCTTGGTGACGGCGTTTTGCGCCTGCGCGTCGAGCGTGCTGACCACTTTCAGGTCCAGGCGATCGAGGTTGTACAGGCGCGGATCGCCGAGCATGCTGGCCAGGTGGTTGCGCACGGCATTCGAGGCCTTGCGCGTGACGAACGAGGTCGATGCTTCCGATTGCACGCCCGAGGCCGTCGATGGGCGCAGCTTCTCGGCGATGGCCGCATCGCGCAGCTGCGGCGAAATCACGCCCGCCTGCGCCAGCAGGCGCAGATGGCTGTTGGTCAATTCTTCCAGGTCGGCGCCGCCGGCCACCAGATAATGCGAAGGACGCCGTTGCGCGATCAAGAGGCTCAGCGCCTGCTTGTAGGCCAGCGCACTGTCCGGCTGGTCCATTTTCCCCTTGAGCAAAGTCTTCACTTCGGCAAATGGACGGCCATACCAGACCCACATGCCGTCGCCGATGCCGTTGACTTCGCCAAAGCCGCTTTTGGCCGACAGCGGCACGGTATTCAGGTAGTTGACGACGATCTTGCGCCGCGCTTCCATGGTGTTCTCGCCATCCTGGTACGAACGCAGGCTGGCCGAAATCATCTGCAGCAATTTATCCTGCATGGAACTGGTGCGGCCGTCTTCCGAATGGCGGTATTTTTCGATCTGCGTGGCCAAGGTGCTGCCGCCACCGCCACGGTGGCCGCCGAACAGGTTCAGCGCCTTGTCCAGAATCGCCTTGCTCAGGCGGTCCCATTCCACGGCGGGATTGCGCTCGGGCGTGCCCGGGTCGAGCAACTCGCGGTTTTCGATGAATAGCAGGCTTTGCACCAGCGCGGGCGGTGCTTCGGCAAAGCTGTCGAACATGCGCTCGGGATAGCTGGCCGCAAACAGGGGCGCGGCGCGGCAATCGAGGATGGTCAGGCCCGCGCGGTTTTTCTCGTGATACGTGGCAAAGATGCCCCGGTCGACCAGCTCCACCATCTTCGGCGACATGCGCGCCTGCGCCGTGACGGCATAGTCGCGCGCATTGAGCTTGCTGATGAAGTCGGGCAGGCTGGCATAGCCGAGGCGCTCGTCATACGGGCCATGCTGCGGATAGCGGATGGCGCCCGCTGGTGCAGGGCCAGGCTCGACCTTGAACGTCAGTTGGCGGTCCAGGCGCGTGAAAAACTCGGCCTGCAGGGCCGAGGTGCGCACTTCGCGCATGACGAACCACGCCACGCCGGCGATCAGCGCCAGCAGAATAATGGCAAAGATCGGCCAGATGCGCGAACGGCGCTTCTTCGGCGGGCTCGCCGGCGGCGACGCCTCGACAGCTGGTTCAGAGGGGGGCCGCTCTTGCGCGGCCAGGTTGACGCCTGTGTCTTTCATGGGATGCTGGGATAAAGTTGGGTTTGGACGGCGCGGAAAAGGCGGTAGCGATACCGCTCCGCGCGGGATAAGACGAGGGCCGGCAAGGGCCGGTCACAACAAGGCTTGCTTAACATGATGTCCATACCGGTGAATCAAAAAAACACGCTACTGCACAGGCAGGCGACCCCGCATTCGACACGCAAGGCCCCTGTTCACCATTCCACCACATCGGCATGAAAACGACTGACGAGCGCGCACAAAAACCTTGCTTCATTGAAGATTTTCGCAAAAAAACAACGTCTGGGAACGTACGCTTGCGTACATAGATGCAAGGCGGGCGGGACGCCAGCGAAAAAGCCGCCGGCGCCGGGCTGGCAGCATGTCAGATGGTGGTGTATTCCGCCTGCAAGGCATCGAGTGCGGCGCACATGTTCGCAAAGGCGGCCGCCGCCTGCGCGGGTTCGCCCTTGACGCCCAGTTCGATATGCCGGCGCGTCTGCGCATCGCCCACGCTGGGCAGGCTGAATACCTTAATCAGCGGAAACTCTGCCTCCAGGCGCACCATCAGCGGCGTCAGCAGGGACTCGGCCGTTTCATACACGAGCAAGGCATGTTCCGCGTGCGGCACCTGGTTGAACAAATGGCGGTAATGCGTGTCCAGCACCCATTCGATCATGGGCCAGGACATGACGGGAAAGCCCGGCACGAAATAATGTTCGCGCACGGCAAAGCCGGCAATCTTGTTGTACGGATTCGGAATCAGCTCGGCGCCTTCGACAAATTCCGCCATTTTCAGGCGATGCAGGTTTTCCGGCGAGTTCAAATCGGCCGGCACGCCCGCCTCAGCGCCCATTTCCGTGATCCGTTGCTGGATATTGACCTTGCCCTGCGGATGCAGCACCAGCGGCAAGCCCAGCGCATCGGCGGCGGCCTGGCGCGTATGGTCGTCCGGCGTGGCGCCGATGCCGCCAAAGCTGAAAACGATGTCGCCGCTGGCAAAGCTGCGCTTGAGCAAGGCGACCAGGCGGGCCGGTTCGTCGCCCACGTATTCCGCCCAGCTCAGCTGCAAGCCACGCTGCTTGAGCATGCTCACTACTTTCGGGAAATGCTGGTCCGTGCGCTTGCCCGACAGGATTTCGTCGCCGATGATGATCAATCCGATAGCCATGAAGCTCCCTCGTAGAATGCAATAAAAATGGTCAGGCGTCCGCCGGCGCCACGTCGGTCATGCCGCGTACGCCCCGCAAACGCGACAACGCTTCCAGGCAGTAATACTGGAACCACAGACCCGTAAAGATAAAGATCAGTACATACAGCCAGATGGCAAACGCCGCCAGGAAGGGGAAAAAGACGACGGACATCGCGCCGCCCATCCACAGCAGACCCGGCACGGCACCGGCCGTGCCGGAGACCATGCCGATAGCCAGCAGGGGCCAGCGCTGCGTGCGCATGATGGCATGGCGCTCTTCCACGCTGGCATAGTCGGCCATGGCGTCATACGCCATCACGCGGTACGTCAGCCAGCCCCACAGCACCGCTTGCCCCACCAGGGCGGCGGGCGGAAACGCGTACAGCGGCAGCATGAGCACCCAGACGACGATGAACAGCAAAAAGGTAGCCAGGGAAGTGCCGACGCTGCCGAGCAGGCTGCCGCCATGCTTCTTTTCCAGCTGCGGAAAATGCCGCCCGCCAATATGGCGGCCGATGGCCGGCATGGCGAACAGGCCCATGAAAATGAGCGCCGTCAATATCATCAGTGGCAACAGCATGAACATGGCGATCAGCGGCACGATGACGGCTTTCAGCATGCCCAGGCCGAAGGTGGCCAGCACCTGCCCGCTGGTGCGGAAGAAATCATACTGCGTGAACAGCGCATGCAGGCTGTCGATCAGCGGCTGCAAGCCCACATACAGCAGGGCGCCCCACAGGATCAGCGACAGGATGAACGGCGCGACGCTCAACAGCAGTATCTTGCCGTGCAATTGCGACAGGAAAGCACGGCCATACGAATTCAACACATTACGCATCAACGGCGTCCTTTTCGTTTGATTCTTGCAAATTCCACCATGCGACGCAAGCCCAGCCACTGCTGCTGCCAGAAGCCGCGGCCATAGTTGCGCCCGGGCCGGCCCACGCCATTGCTATCGATGCGGGCCAGCTGGTCGCGCACGCCCGTGCGCGCATAGCCGGCCGAGAAATTCGCGGTGCCCAGCAGCATATCCCAAATCGGCAGCACCACGCCGAAGTTGCAACCGCCCATGCTGCCCTTGCCTTTCGACTCGTGCCCCACGCCAATCGCGTGGTGCGTGCGGTGGAAACGGGGCGAGATCAGCAGCCGTTCGCCGATGCGGCCGAAGTGTATCCTCACATTCGCATGCTGCAAGCTTTGCAGAATGCGCGAAATCGACACCAGCAGCACGTACTGGCCCGGCGGCACGCCGATACCGAGCGCCACCAGCGCCATCACCACGTCGCGCAGGAAGTCATCGAGCAAGTGGTTGCGGTCATCGCTCCACAAGTTCATGTTTTGCTGGCTGTGATGCAGGCTGTGCAAGCCCCACCACCAGCCGAAATGGTGCGAAGCCCGATGGTAGCAATAATCGACGAAGTCCAGTATCACAAAATAGATGATAAAACTGAGCAAGGGACTGATGCCGGGCAACAATGATTCCAGGTTCAATGGATGGATATTGTCGAAACGCAAAGCACCGGCCAAGGCATCCATCAGCGGATCGAGCGTGAAGAAGACCAGCACGGAAAACAGGCCAACGCGGTGCAGCACCGTATAAATAAAGTCGTTCCAGCGGGCGCGCGGGTCGGTGATCTTTTGCGCGGGTATCAAGGCTTCGAGCGGGCGCAGCACGAGAAACAGCAGCACCAGTTCGCACAGGCCGATCAGCAGCCACTCCGTGCCCTCGAACGCCTCTTCCGTGAATTCGCCAAAGCCCAGGTGATACACGAGGGGGTTCACCACAGTCTGGAACAGCCAGCCCTGCGCCACGCCAAAGGCGTCGACCACGGCGTCGATGACGGGTGTGACGAGGCTGACGATGTCGGCGACGGTCATGGCTGGCCCTTCTTTTGCGCGTAGGCGGGATGCTCGCGCAGGGTGGCAAAACAGAATCCCTTGTCTTGCAAGCCAGAAATCAAGGCATCGAGGTTGGCGGGCGCCCACGCATCCTTGCGCGACCAGATGCCCATGTGCGAAATGAAAATGTCGCCGCTGCGCAAGTTCGCCAGCGCCTTTTTCAGCAGCATGGCATTCGGATACTTGTCGCTGGGCAGCTCATCGCCCGAGTACCCCGCTGGCGCCCAGCCCGCATGTTGGTAGCCGCAGGCGCTACCGGCCGCCAGGGTGCGCGGCGAGGTGTAGCCACCCGGCGCGCGCCAGAATGGGTCGAGCTTGTGCCCGGTCAGCTCCTGGAAGCGCGTATCAACGCGGCGCAATTCTTCGCAGAACTGTTGATCGGTAAACGACGCCAGCTTGCCGCCATCCTTGCCGAACTGGGGCTTGACCTGGATCAAGCCATTGGCCAGATCCTTCTTCCAGTACACATGGTCAAACGTATGCGTGCCGAACGCATGGCCTTCGGCGACCCTGGCTTTCCAGTACGGCGCCCATGACGGATCGAGCGAATAGTCGCCGCGCGTGGTCTTTTCATTGGCCAGGAAGAAGGTCGCCTTCACATGGCGCTTGTTCAGCACGTCGGCGATCAGTTGCGCTTGCGACTGGCTACCCGTGTCGAAGGTCATGTAGATCGTGCCCTTGCAGGCGGCCGGGGCTGAAGATGCGGCGGGTACAGGTGCGGTAGGTGCGGCCGCTTGCGCGGGCGACAGCATCGTGCTGGCGCACAGCAGCATGGCGGGCACGCCGCCGCTCAGAATAAGACGCTGCATCATCACATGCGCGGCGAGTGGGTGGCAAAATACACGCCGTGGGGCGAGCGGCCCACCGGTATCGTCTTGATCACCTTGCGCGTGGTCAGATCGATCACGGCCACTTTCTTGATCCAGCGCAAGGTTACCCACATGGTCTTGCCATCGGGCGTGATTTCCATGCAGTCCGGTCCACCGGGCACATTGATGGTGCCCACGTTTTCCAGGGTTTGCTGGTCGATGATGTTGATCGTGTTCGACACGCGGTTCGAGACAAACGTCATGCGCTTGTCACCGAGCGCGCGGAAATTATGCGTGCCGGCGCCCGCCTTGATGCGCTTGACGGTCTTTTGTGTGCGCCAGTCGATCACTTCCACGTAATCGCTGCCCATGATGCCGACCAGCAAATGCTTGCCATCGGGCGTCATCGTGATGCCGGCCGGCGCCGGGCCGACAGGCATGGTCCATTTCACCGTCTGCGTGGCCAGGTCGATGGCGCTGACCTGGTTGCTGCCCTGTTGGGTAATGAAAGCCATGGTGCTGTCGGCCGTGAAGGCCATATGGCTGGGCAGCTTCGGCAGCGGGATGCGCTTGGCCAGGGTCAGGGTCTTGCCGTCGTAGCGGTACAGGTCGATACGGTCCAGGCGCAGCGAGTTCGAGATGAACCATTTCTGGTCCGGCGAAAAGCCGATCTGGTACGGATCGAGGATATTGCTGATGCGGCGCTGGATCTGGCCCGACACGGGGTCGAGGAAGATCAGCTCATTGCCCACGGAACTGGCGACGATCAGCGACTTGCCGTCCGGCGTTTCCATCAGGTGATGCGGTTCCTTGCCGACGGCAAAGGTGGACAGGGGAGCATAGGTTTTCTGGTCCAACAGTTGCACCGTAGCATCACGGGAATTGAGCACCACCACCACTTCGGCTTGCGCCGTCGATATTGCGGAAACCAGGCACAGCGAGGAAAAAACAAGGCGGCGTAGACTGCGGAACATGGAAGAAATCACTGTTAAATACAAAACAGGCATTTTACGTGGAACACTGTATTTTTTGTATGAAATCCCCCTTAAATGCGACCGGCAGCCACACATCGTCGTAATTTCCCCTTTTTCCCTGTCCCGCGCCTGGAATGGCGCTTTGCAACTCATTGCTCTACAATCTGAAGCTTTCATCGCCTACACAAGGA
The DNA here is from genome assembly GCF_900095235.1 of Janthinobacterium sp. UMAB-60. NCBI lineage: Bacteria > Pseudomonadati > Pseudomonadota > Betaproteobacteria > Burkholderiales > Oxalobacteraceae > Janthinobacterium > Janthinobacterium sp. UMAB-60. The sequence continues at coordinate 104,338 of NZ_LT607483.1, read as the reverse complement.
TTATCATGACCACCACCACTACCGCTTCCGGCCTGCAATACATCGATACCGTCGTCGGCGAAGGCGCTGAAGCGCAAGCCGGCAACAATGTTGTCGTGCATTACACGGGCTGGCTGCAAAACGACGACGGCAGCGCCGGTTCGAAATTTGATTCGAGCAAGGACCGCAACGACCCATTCGAATTCCCGCTGGGCGCAGGCCGCGTCATTCAAGGCTGGGACGAAGGCGTGCAAGGCATGAAAGTGGGCGGCAAGCGCCAACTGATCATCCCGGCAGCACTGGGCTATGGCGCACGCGGCGCCGGCGGCGCGATTCCCCCGAACGCCACCCTGATTTTCGACGTCGAACTGCTGGGCGTATAAGAACGGACTTCGCAGCGCTCAAGCGACTGTCTCTGGCGCCGCCCCTGTTCACTCAGCGGCGGCGCTTTTGTTTTGAGTGTGTCCTCTAATGCACGGCGCGCTTTTTTCACTATGATGTCAGGCACTGCAGCACGCACGGTGGCCACTCCGCCGCGCCTGCCGCACTTTTCCAGCGATTCCATCAGCACACAGGAGCCATCATGAGTTTACAAGAGCAATTCGAACAAGCGCAGCTCGATTCCAAGACCCTGTCCGAGCGTCCGGACAATATGACCTTGTTGAAAATCTACGCCTTGTTCAAGCAAGCCTCGAGCGGCGACGCCACGGGCGAGCGTCCTGGCATGACCGACTTCGTCAACCGCGCCAAGTTCGACGCCTGGGCTGCCCTGGCCGGCACCTCGAAGGAAGAGGCGCAACAGCAGTACATCGACCTGATCGAAGACTTGAAGGATTAAACGCGACCAACGCCTGCTTGACAGAGAAACAGGCCGAAAACGGCTGAAAACTCACAAAAAACCACCAAAACAGGCTGAAAACGCAAAAGTGGCTACCAAATCGGTAGCCACTTTTTTTACGCCGGTATCAGCCGTAAATTACTTTTTCGCTGCCGCCAGCGCTTGCGCGATCCAGCCGTCAAACGTTTGCTGGTGGTACTTGATCCAGCCGGCCGTATGACGCGCGATATCGGCTTGCGTGCTTTCGCCGCGGCGCATGCGCTCGTTCTGCGCATTGATATCGGCCACGGGCAGTTGCATCACCTCGAACAGCTTGGCCGCGGCCGGATTTTTCTCCGCCCACGCCTTGTTGGACACGATGCGCGCTGTGTTGACGGCAAAACCGTAATCGCTGCCATCGTCGAGGCGGGTATTCACCTTGTCGGGATTGGCCGAGAACGGCACTTTCAGCCAGACTACATCCTTGCCCGGCACCAGCACGCCACTGACCCAGTACGGCGTCCACGTGTAGTACAGGATCGGTTCGCCACGCTTGTAGCGGCCCAGGGTGTCGGCGATCAGGGCCGCATAGCTGCCCTGCACGTGCGTCACCGTCTTGCGCAATTTGTACGCATCCATGTGCGTCTCGATCAGCGCTTCGCAGCCCCAGCCCGGATTGCAACCCGTCAAGTCAGCCTTGCCATCGCCATCGTGGTCGAACAGCTTGGCCAGCGTCGGGTCGCGCAACTGGTCGATATTCGTGATGTTGTACTTTTCCGCAGTTGCCTTGTCGATCAGATAACCTTGCGCGGCCGGGCCGGCGTAGTGGCCCGTGCGCAACAGCTTGGCGTCGCCGCCCGCATTGTTATAGAAATCCTTGTGCATCGGGTCCCAGTGCACGGCCATGAAGGTGGCGTCGCCGTTGGCGATGGCGATATGCGCGGTCGGGTACTCCACTTCCTTGATCGGCTGCACTTCGTAGCCGAGCTTTTCCAGGGCCTTGTCCACCAGCATGGTCTGGAAAGTTTCTTCCGCGATCGAGCTTTGCAGCGGCTGTACCTTGACGCCCTTGCCGGGCAGCGCATCGGCTGCCACGGCCGGCGTTTGCGCCATGGCCAGGCTGGTGGTCAGGGCCAGGGCGGCGATCGCCAGGGCGGAAAACAGCTGGAACTTGCGTTGCGATTTTTGCGTCACTTTAAAATTGTCAATTTGATGCATGTGGTTCCTTTATTGTGCGTTGGCCAGCGTTGCTTGCTGTTCAACATTATTTTTCTTCGCATTGCCGCGCACCAGGCGCAGCACGAAACCGGCTGGACCCGTCTGATACCAGTGGCGCACGCCACGGCGCGGCTGACCCATCGCTTGCGTCAAACGGTCGAGGGTGATGGCCAGCAGCACGATGCCCAGGCCACCCACGGTTGCCAGACCCATGTCCAGGCGGCCAATACCGCGCAGCACCATCTGACCCAGGCCACCAACGGCGATCATCGAGGCGATCACGACCATCGACAGCGACAGCATCAGCGACTGGTTGATACCGGCCATGATGGACGGCATGGCCAGCGGAAACTGCACGCGGGTCAGCAACTGCCACGGCGAAGCGCCATATGCACGGGCCGCTTCGATCAGGTCCGGACGCACCTGGCGAATACCCAGGTTGGTCAAACGCACCAGCGGCGGCAAGGCAAAGATGATCGTCACGATCACGCCTGGCGCATTACCGATACCAAACAGCATCACCACCGGCACCAGGTAAACAAAGGCGGGCGTGGTCTGCATGGCGTCCAGCAAGGGGCGCAGGATATTCTGTGCGCGGTCGCTGCTGGCAAGGAAAATGCCCAGCGGCAAGCCGATGGCCAGACAGAACGCCAGCGACGTCAACACCAGCGACAAGGTCGTCATGGCTTCTGGCCAGATGCCCAGCATCGACACGAGCAGCAGCGCCAGCACGGTACCGATGGCCAGCGTGCGGCTGGTAAATTGCCATGCCAGCAAACCGATGATGGCGATCACCGTCAGCGACGGAGCGGCCAGCAGCACGCCTTCCACGCCGGACAATACGCTGTCGATCGGCGCGCGCACGGCCTGGAAGAAGGGGCGGAAATGCGCCACGACCCAGCCCAGGCCCTGGTTGATCCAGCTTTCCAGCGGCAGCGAACCGTCGAAAATCTGTGTCATGTGAAAGCCGGACGCATGTTCCGGCTGCACGGCAGGCGCGGCGGCATCGAGCCACGCGGTGCTGGCGTCGGTGGGCGGCGTCAGCGCCCAGGGATTGATGTGGGCGGCCTGCTCAACAACAGGTTCTACGGTGGAAACGGTGCTTGGGTTCATGCTTGTCCTTTCTGTGGTTGTTCGGCTATGGCTGGCGTATCGCGGTCGAGGAACTTCAGCAAGGTTGTCTTGCTGATGGCGCCGCGGAAGCTGCCGTCATTGGCCACCACAGGGACGGCGTAAGGCAGTTGCGCCACCTGGCCGAACAGGCCGGCGACTGGCTCATCTGCGTTGATGGTCTGCACGTCAGGCAGATAGGCATGCGCCAGGCCCAGCGGGCCCACATGGCCGTCGAGCGCACTGCGCAGCGAATCGACCGAGACGACGCCGAGGAACTTGCGCTGCGGATTGACAATGTACGCAAACGCGCGATCCTGCTCTTCCAGCATCGACAGCGCGGCGCGCGAGCCGCGGCTCGGCGATTCCGACACCACGATCTGGCTCTTGCGGGCAATATCGCTGGCCTTGAAGACGGCCGCCGCATCGACGCCGCGCACGAAGTTGCGCACATAATCGTTGGCAGGTTTACGCAAGATTTCTTCCGGCGTGCCCACTTGCACCACATGGCCGTCTTTCATGATGGCAACGCGGTCGCCGATACGCATGGCTTCGTCGAGGTCATGCGAAATGAAGACGATGGTGCGGCGCTTGATTTGCTGCAAGCGCAGCAGTTCCGATTGCATTTCCGTACGGATAATCGGATCGAGCGCGGAAAACGCTTCATCCATCAGCAAAATCGATGGATCGCAAGCCAGCGCACGGGCCAGGCCCACGCGCTGCTGCATGCCGCCCGACAATTCGTCGGGATAGCTGGCGCCGTAGCCGTCCAGGCCCACTTGCTCCAAAGCTTGCTGGGCCAGCGCATGGCGCTCGGCCTTGGGCATGCCGGCCAGTTCCATGCCGAAGGCAGTGTTGTCGAGCACGGTAATTTGCGGCAGCAGCGCGAACGACTGGAACACCATGCTGATGTCCTTGCGGCGCAGGGCACGCAGTTGGGCGTCCGGCAAGGTGTTGATGTCGTTGCCGTCGATCAGGATGCGGCCGGCGGTCGGCTCGATCAGGCGGTTCAGCATGCGCACCAGGGTCGACTTGCCCGAACCGGACAGGCCCATGATGACGAAGATCTCGCCCGCTTCGATGGTAAAGGTGGCGTCGAAGACGCCGATGGTGCAGTCGGTCTTGGCCAGGATATCCTGCTTGCTGGCGCCCTTGCGGACGAGTTCAAGTGCTTCTTCTGGCTTGTCGCCGAACACTTTGAACACATGGTCGATAATGATTTGTTTTGCCACGATGTGGTTCTCCCTCGATTTGACGAATGGAATGAAACCCAGCAAGCTGCTAGCTTGCGGCGGGAATCAACAAACCCTGTTGCGTCGGCTACGCCACGGCGCAAAAAGCGCACGGGAGCGACAGTAAACAGGGGGTGACACGCGTGTGACCAGCGGATGGCCAAAGCCGATGCCGGGGTGCCGTGTGCGTGCTAAAAGAGGCTGTGGTTCAGGACTTTTAACAACGCTAGCGCCATGCAAATACATGGCACCAAATGTATTTGACCGAAAAAATCGACCAAGCTACTTTTAACTGGATGCGGGTGTAAAACCCGAAGAATTATTCACCACTCAGCGAGCGGAGAGTACTGCGAAGCAGAAGGTGAAACGCGGTGTAGCTGTTGTAAATATGACTCAAGTATAACGCAAAAAGACACCAAAGTCCAATGGCTTTCCAAATAGAAATGTGATAGCAATGTTCGCCAGCGTACAGTCAGACGTAAAAAAGGCGAAAAGAGACGTGTTGGCATCGTCTTTTCGCCCATCGCTGCGACACGCTTCCTAGCACCAAACAGGGCGCCAGACAAGCGGGTGAAACGCCATCAAACTGCTTCGGTAAACACCTTGCGCATCTTCTCGGCAATCTTGCCTTCGATGGTGGAAGCAAAGGCGCTGAGCATGAAGCCCAGCTTGATTTGCAGTTGCGCCTGCTCTTTTTCCAGGGTCAGCGAACCATCGACGCCGCTGCGCTCGAAGCGCAGTACATCGCCATCCCAGGCGCACGCCAGGTCATATTCCTGGGCCAGCTTGTCGGCCACTTGCTGCGCCGCTTCGCGCGCCTTTGCTGCTGTCAGCTTATGTTGCTGAACTATATTTATATCCGCCATCAAACGATCCTTTTATTATAAAAACGGGGGCCATACGGCCAGCATCATACCAGCCGCCATGCGGCAGGCGCAGCCGCAGCGGGCACTGGCCTGGCAAAAAAACGCCCGCCGTCCCGCATCTCGTTTGCGCGGGATCAAACCGGACACGCCGAAGCGGGACGACTATTCCAGTTCCAGCTGCGCGTATCTTGGAGAGCTACCATGGACCAGAAAGTCATCGTGCCGGTCGAAGCCGTGCTGACCAAATGCGTGTCCCTGCCCGTCGGCTATGTCCCTACCCCCTCGGCGCCGTACCGCCAGCACCGCAAGAATGCGCAACTGACCTTGCAGCCAGGCCCGCCCCGCCTGAGCGAGGCAACGACCCGCAACCTGGCCGCCGTGCCCGTCGGTTCGCGCGTGCTGATCTGGAAGCAAGACCCGTCCGTCAGCGACCTGGGCACGCGCAAAGCCTTTTTGCCCGGCCTGATCCTGCAAGGCCCGCGCGACGCGCGCATCACGTTTGGCGAACCGGGCATCGCGCAGGTCAGCCCGAACGCCTTCGGCGACTTCATCGTCTCGCCCAACACAGACCAGTTCGATGCCGTGCACACCTTTGCCATCGTGCGCATGACGCTCACCATGTACCAGCGCGCGCTTTCCAGCAACGACACGGCGCCGCCCCTGCCCTGGCAATGGAATAGCGCCAGCAATACGGCGCCCCTGCGCGTGTTTCCGCACGGTTTGCCCAATGTCATGAACGCGTACTACAGCCGCAGCGACAAGGCACTCAAGTTCGGCGACTTCATCCCCAGCGGCGCCACCGAGCGCGTCTACACCTGCCGCTCGCTCGACATCGTCTCGCATGAAACGGGGCACGCCGTGCTCGATGGTCTGAAACCGAATTGGCTGCTCAGCAACAATCCACCGCAAACGGGCGGCTTGCACGAATCGTTCGGCGACCTGACCGCCATCTTCCTGGCCCTGTCGCAGCTGGACCAGGTGGAAGCGGTGATCGCCCAGACGAAATCCGACCTGCACGACAAAACCTTCCTGGCCGACCTGGCGGAACAGTTCGGCCTGGCCCTGGGCCGGCCAAACGGCTTGCGCAATGCCGACAACGACATCAAATTATCGGAAGCGGGCACGGAGGTACACGCCATCTCGCAAGTGTTTACGGGCGCCATCTACGACATCCTGGCCGACATCTTTGCCCACGAACGCCAGCCCCAGCTGGAAGACGACGCGGCCGTGCTGCACCGCTGCGGCGACTACCTGCGCAGCCTGGTTCTGCGCGCCCTGGTGGCATCGCCCGAGCAAGCCGCCACGTATGCCGACGTGGCCGGCCACATGCTGACGATCGCCGAGGCCGATGGCAACGGCGCCTACCTGGACTTCATCCGCAACAGCTTTACCGTGCGCGAAGTGCTCAAGGCCAATGCCATGACAGAAGATGGCCAGATGGGCTTTGCCCCAGATGTTGTCGACGACGACAACGCCGTGCAAGACAGGCGCGCCTGCTGCGGTACCATGAACCATGCGGAATACAGCGAATCGGACCAGTTGCTCGAAGCGGAGCGCGAAGCGCTGGCCGCCTGGTGCCGCAACTACGGCTCGCGGTAACAAGCAGCACCAGCATGCCCGCTTCAGGCCAGCCGCGCCAGCGGCAGACCATGGCGCGTTCCCCACCACCATTCACAGCAAGGAGCAGCATGAAAATTTCAGCCCGCAGCAGCGGCGGCTTTGCCGGCCTGAGCGAACAGTATGAGATCGATACGCAAGCCCATCCGGCCGGCCCCGGGCTGGAAGCGGCACTGGCCAGCAGCGGCTTTTTCACGCATCAGCAAGCCACGGGGGAACAGCTGGGCGCCGACATCCCCCGCTGGCAGATCACCGTCGACGCGCCCACCGCGCGCCGCACCATCACGTTTGCCGAGGATGGCAGTGCTGAAAATGTACGTTGGCAACAGTTGCTGACGCAAATACGTGCCAGCGCCTGATTTTTCTGGCATGTATTTTGGTCGATCTTGATTTGAGTAAAACAAAAACACCACACGGCAAGTCAGCACGCCGCCCGCACTGCACTCTGCCGCATCGGGCGACTGTCGCTTTCTTGCCGCGTTCGTCATGGCAACGTCCCGGATAGTCGCTGAATTGCACTCTCTGCGCGGCAACGGCAACGCGAAAAAATGAATTTGCTTATATGTATTGTATATAAGCGGGATTTGTGAGAAATAGCGAATTGCCTTAAAATACAATGCTTTGCTTTAGTATGCGCCGCCGAGGTTCCTGCAGGCGCTACAGCACCTCCCCCAAAATTGATAGGACTGTTATGACCCACGTTGTCACCGAATCCTGCATCGCCTGTCGCTACACCGACTGCGTCGATGTCTGCCCGGTAGATTGTTTCCGGGAAGGCCCGAACTTCCTGGCGATCGATCCGGACGAATGTATTGACTGCGCCGTCTGCGTGGCAGAGTGCCCGGTGAACGCGATTTTCGCGGAAGAAGACGTGCCGGGCGACCAGCAAGCCTTCATCAAGATCAACGTCGATCTGGCCCGCAACTGGCCTTCGATCACCAAGACGAAGGCTGCCTTGCCGGAAGCCGAGCAATACAAGGACGTCAAGGACAAGCTCGACATGCTGGTGCGCTAAGCGCACGGCAGTTGCGGCGGACATTCCTGCGGAAATATTCCTTCCCGCAGGGGCGTAGCGGCAAATAAATGTACAAAAAGCAGCGGAAACGCTGCTTTTTTTACTTTTAAAACATCGTTGCAGGTCTATCCACGCAAGTGTGGCGCGTTGTCACATCATTGCGCAAACTGTGGACCTATGCGTGGTAAAGCACATTTTGTCCTCAACAAATATCGTAAAATTGGATTATGATATTTGAGCCGATATTGGCGCTTGGAATTAAACAAGGACTCTATATGCTTTACCAACTGCACGAACTGCAACGCTCTTTCCTCACCCCGGTGATGCAATGGGCAGACATGTCCTCCAAGTTATTTACCAACCCGGTTTCCCCACTGGCCCACACTCCGTTTTCGCAACGCATCGCAGCCGGCTACGAGCTGATGTACCGCCTTGGCAAAGACTACGAAAAACCGCAATTCGACATCAAATCCGTGCTCGTCCAGGGCGAGAGCGTCGACATCCGCGAACACGTTGTCGTGACAAAACCGTTTTGCCGCCTGATTCACTTCAAAAAAGAAGCCACTGGCTTGCAACAGCCTAAAGTTTTGCTGGTTGCCCCCCTGTCCGGTCACCACTCGACCCTGCTGCGCGATACCGTGCGCGGCTTGCTGGCCGAGCACGATGTCTACATCACCGACTGGACGGACGCGCGCATGGTACCGCTGACGGAAGGCCCGTTCCACCTGGACGACTACATTTATTATGTGCAAGAGTTCATCCGCCTGCTGGCGCCCGACCTGCACGTGATTTCCGTCTGTCAACCGACCGTGCCTGTGCTGGCCGCCATCTCGCTGATGGCGACGGCCAAAGATCCGCACATGCCGAAAACCATGACCATGATGGGCGGCCCCATCGACCCGCGCCGCTCGCCCACGCAAGTGAACAATCTGGCGACGGAAAAGAAGTTCTCGTGGTTTGAAAACACCGTGATCTACGCGGTGCCGCCGAACTACCCTGGCTTTGGCCGCAAGGTGTATCCGGGCTTCCTGCAGCACGCCGGTTTCATCGCCATGAACCCGGGCCGCCACGCACAAAGCCACCGCGAGTTCTACATGCACCTGGTGACAGGCGATGACGAGCCGGCGGAAGGCCATCGCCAGTTCTACAACGAGTACAACGCCGTGCTGGACATGCCGGCCGAGTACTACCTGGAAACCATCAAAACGGTCTTCCAGGAATTCAGCCTGCCGATGGGCACCTGGAAAGTGGGCGGCCAGCTGGTGCGTCCGCAAGACATCACGAACGTGGCGCTGTTTACCGTAGAAGGCGAACTGGACGACATTTCCGGCGCCGGCCAGACGCAGGCGGCGCATGATTTGTGTTCCGGCATCCCTGCCGAGATGCAGCAAGACTTCGTGGCGCCGAAATGCGGCCATTACGGCATCTTCTCGGGCCGCCGCTGGCGCGAGATCATTTGCCCGAAAATCGGTGAATTCATCCAAAAACACGGCTGATACACGGCATATCCATCGAAACGCCACGCCAGTTCACACTGGCGTGGCGTTTTTTTATGCCCAGCTCATGCGCGCGACGTTTCGATTTTCACTGTCGGGCGCGTATTGACAAAGATCTGCTCGACTCGCGGCTCGCCCGGCCCCGGCTTCTTCATCGCGTAGCCGTTCACGGGCTGCGAACGGTTCACCCACAGCGCGTAATACAGATGGTCGGCACGGGGATCTTCCGTATTCGGGTGGATCAATATCGTCAGGCCCAGGCTGTTGAGCTGCAGCCATGGCACGATCACAGGCAATAAATCATTGGTAAAGCCGAAATAGAACGACGGCGTCACGTGCGGGCCGCGCGGCTCCAGGTTCCAGTCGCCCAGCTCGATCTGGAAGCGCTCGGCCGCCCACTTGCGTATCAGCGCCGCCTTCTGGTAACTGTCTTCATCAAAATAGATATGCGCGTGATAACTCTCGATATCCGTGTAGGCGCGCGGCTTGCCCGGCAAGGTTTCCTCGCCGGGCCGCACGCTGACGGGGCGCGGCGTGGGCGCCGTATCCGTATGCTCGCCCCACGGACTTTTGCCGGGCGCAGCTGGTTTTACTTGTTTCGCGCGTTTGACGGCGCCATCCTGCGCCAGCGCCGAAGCAGCCAGGCCCGAAGCGGCCAGCGCCGCCACCAGGCCGCCGCCGCGCAAGACCGTGCGGCGTTGCGGAGAGAGGAGATTGGCCCATTCCAGATCGATGGCCGCGTGTTGATTGTGGTCAGACATAGGATTTCCTGTTCTTGATGATAAGTATGAAGAGAAGGCGGCTCAAAATTGAACTGTGGCACGGGCGTAGTAATAGCCACCCAGAACGCCCAATGGTCCCGAGTTGTCGTACGCGCCCGTGTATTGGGCCAGATTCGACGCGCTGCGCGCTTCGCGCGGCACCTGGTTCGGTTTCTGGTCGAAGACATTGTTGGCGCCCACCGTCACGTTGATGCGCTTGCTGACGTCATAGCCGATGCTCAGGTCCGTGACGAAGGCGGCTTTCAGCTGGTAATCACCGCCCGTGATGGCGTTCAGGCGCTTGAGCTTGCCGTAGCGCGTCTCACGCACGTTGAAAGTCCAACCCGCCCTTTCATACGCCAGCGTGACGATTTCCTTGTCGCGCGGTGCCCGGTACAGCAAGTCGTACTCGGCCGATTTGCTCAGGGTGCCGATATTCGGCAAGCCTTGCAGCACGGTGGGAAGTTCTGCCTTGCCCGCCAGGCTCGTATGGTTGAAATTCGCCGCCGCCGTCCAGCGCAGCTTGCCGTCGGCCACGCGCAGCACATCTTCCGCCGTGAAATCGATGCCGCGCGTGCGCGTGTCGCCCACGTTGGCAAAGTAATGCGCGACGAGGCCATTGCCCACCGTCAAGCCCGCCGAACGCAGCAGGTTTTCAATGATGGTCGCTTGCGCCGCCGTCAACGGCCGGCCGCTGCCGTCGAACGCCACGCCCGAGCTGCGGTCGATGCCGATGTTCGACGACACGCCCAGGCGGTCGCTGACCTTGATTTGATACGCATCAACGGCCAGGCGCAGGGTGGACGTAGGATTGAAGGTCAGCCCGGCCGACAGGTTCGTCGATTTTTCCGGTTTCAACGCTTGCGCGCCCAGCGCCCGCGCGGCAACGGAATTGGGCTGCGCCAGGGTGTAGGGCACGCCCGCATGATCAGACGTGTTCGAATACGATTGCGTCACCAGGCTGGGGGCGTGAAAACCGTTGCTGACGGTGCCACGCACGGCCACGGCGGGCGTGACGTCATAGCGGGCGGACAAACGGCCCGTCGTCTTGCTGCCGAAATCGGAATATTTCTCGGCACGTAAGGCCGTGTCGAGCAGCCATTCCGGCGTCAGTTTGGCACCCAGGCCGATATACGCCGCATAGCTGTGGCGCGCCGTGTCGGACGCATCGACGGGTAAATAACCGGCCAGCGCCGACGAACCGCTGCCCTGCCAGGAAGCGGGTTCGCCCGGGCTGCGCTGCTGCGTTTCATGCGAATACTCGAGGCCGACGCTGAGGTCGGCCAGTTCGCTCAATCCCAGTGGCACGGAGCGACGCGCGTCCGCATTTGTCGTCGAACGGCTGTAGCGCTGGTTGCCAATATCAAAATCGGTCTTGCCACCCGGATAAGCCAGCGAGTAGTTGGCCGAGTGCTCCACGCCCACGTCGATATCGTCGCGGCCGTAGGTGCTGCTGACATCCCAGCTCCAGCCCGCCGTCTCGCCCTTGATGCCGCCCGTCAAGGAAAAGTCGTTTTCGCTCGTCGTTTCATACGGCGTGAAGCCGTCGGGATACACGGACAGCAAGCCCTTGTTGTTATTGAAAATGGTATTGGGCAGGCGGAAATTCTGCGCCGAGCGGGCATTGCGGTGGGCATACGTGCCGAAGCCGTACAGTTGCACCTCGTTCGACACGTCATAGCCGAGGTTGGCGCTGAGCGAGGCGGTCGTGCTTTGCGGCACGCCCGTATTGCGCCAGGGATTGCTGTTGCGCTTCGCTTCGGCCGGGTTCGGCGAGGCACCGGCCGGCAAGCTGTTGTTCGGTCCCAATTTGACCAGCTGGCCATCGCTGTTGCGCACGGCCGGATACGACAAATAGCCGGGATTCAGGCCGAAATTGCGCACGGCGATGCCCTGGCGCTGGACTTCGGCGCCGAAGTGGGCAAAGCCGTGTTCGCCCAGGCGCGTGCCGCCATCGATGCGCGCGGAGCCGTTCGTGCCGTCGCCTTCGTAGGTGGAACCGAGCTGCGAGCTGAAGCTGCCCTTGTCATCGGATTTCAGGATGATGTTGATGACGCCGGCGATGGCGTCCGAGCCGTAGATGGCCGAGGCGCCATCGCGCAGGATTTCCACGCGGGCAATGGCCCCCGTGGGGATCAGGGCCAGGTCGGTGGCGACGGAACCGGGAAAGCCATCCTCATTGACGATGGCCGTCGTATGGCGGCGCTTGCCATTCACCAGCACCAGTGTATGCGACGGGTCGAGGTTGCGCAGCTGGCCCGCGCGCACGATGCTGCCCAGATCGGGCTGCACGCGGGCCGGCAAGTTAAACGATGGCAAGGCCGTGTCTAGCGCATCGAGCAGGTTCAACTTGCCCGTGGCTTGCAATTGCTGCGCGCTGATCACGTCGATCGGCGCGGCGCTGTTGGCCACGGTGCGGCCCGTGCCGCGCGCGCCCGTGACGATGACAGCGTCGAGCGCGCCAGCGCCATCCAGGGCGGCTTGCGCATGCGCCACGCCGGGCGCTGCCAGCGCCAGCACGGCCACCGAGACGGCGTGCGCCAGTTGCCGCAGGCGTGGTGCGGGGTAGTGCTTGTGCATCAGTTCCAGCATACGAAAACATCCTTTCAAAGTCGTCAACACAGTGGTTGCAGACTAAAGGATGGACAAACAAACAAGAACGAATGGTTTCGTATTTAGATATTTCGTTTTGGCAACGAACAACAGTGGCGCGACAGCTCAGGGATTCGCTGGAGCCGTCGCCAGGCTCTGGTCGAGCCGCTTCCAGTAATCGCGTTCCAGCCTGGCCGTGTCGATATCGCGCGCCGCCTCGTTGAAGCGCTTTTGCTGCACCGCGCCGTCTGCGGTGCGCTGAAAGCACACGTGCACGGGGCGCTCCTTGAAGACGGTATCGATGATGGCGATGCGCTCACGTTCGGCCTTGCTGAAGTTGCGCCCCATCAGCAAGTGCTGCAGCACGTGGCGCTCGATGACGATCACGCGGTAGCGCTTGATGAACAGTTTCTTCAGATTCGTCGCGTCGTTCAAGCCCTCTTCCGTCTTCAGTTCGCCACGCGCCACCATGCCATCGAACTGCTCGCCATTCGAGTAGCCGGCCACGGTGCCGATGCGCAGCTGGCCCAGTTCGGCCAGGGTGGTACCGGGCACGCCATCTTCTTTCAGATACGCGAGCACGCCTTGCGTATTGCCAACTGGAACAGAAAAGTGGCAGAGTTTTTCCCGTTCGGGCGTGCGCCAGACGGCCAGAAACCCGGCGTAGCGGGGACTGGCCAGGCCGAACTGCATGGCGCGCTTCCAGGGAAAATATTCATACCTGACTGTATAGCCGAGACGCTCGAAGACGGCGCTGACCATGGCGCCCGACATGCCATCGGCAGGCAAACTATGGGAAATGAAGGGCGGCCAGTCTTCCGCCGCGAAACGGACGATGCGCGAACTGGCAGCGCCCGGCGCCGCCATGGGAGATCCTGCCTGCCCGTGCGCAAGGGCAAGCGCAGAGTGCATGAATAAACAGAAGGGCAAACCAACTGTCCGGAGGAAACGCATGTTTTGCTCCTATGGCCTGGCGCGCCTTGCAATGCAGGCGCGGCAACAGGACTGGCGGTCGGCTTTTTTTGATCACTGGCTTGATAAAAACCATGCTCCCATAAAAAAAAGAATTTTCAAAGTTGTTTATTTTCACTTTGACATTCCTGCTGGAAATAAAATACGATTGCGGCGCACCTGCAACAGGCCTGCCATGGGCGTGCTATCCCCTTTCACGACACAGGTTTTTACTTGTGCGCGCGCCGGATGGCCGATAATGGCGTTTTATCGTGGAAGATGACCGTGCCGCACCCTGCCCCTCCCTTACTTGCCGACCAGATCGAAGACTTGCTGCCGCAAACGCAATGCACCAAATGCGGCTACAACGGCTGCCGCCCGTATGCGGAAGCGATTGCCGCCGGCAGCGCCGACATCAACCAGTGCCCACCCGGCGGCGCGCAGGGTATCGTGCGCCTGGCCGGCTTGCTGGGCAAAAAAGTCATTCCGCTCAATCCCGTGAACGGCCTCGAACGTCCGCGATCTGTCGCCTATATCGACGAATCGCTGTGTATCGGCTGTACCCTGTGCATCCAGGCCTGTCCCGTCGACGCCATCGTCGGCGCCGCCAAGCAGATGCATACGGTGGTGACCGATCTGTGCACGGGTTGCGACCTGTGCGTGGCACCGTGCCCCGTCGACTGCATCGTCATGTACCCGGTCAGCGGCGACGCCACGGGCTGGGATGCGTGGAGCCAGGCGGAAGCGGACGACGCGCGCGCGCGCCACGATTTCCGCACACAGCGGCTGCGCCGCGAAGCCGAGGCCAACGACGCGCGCCTGGCCGCCAAGGCCGTCGCCAAGATGCAGGAAGTGACGCAGGAAGTGCCCGTCACGCCCGACGAACAGGCGGAAAAGGAACGCAAGCGCGCCATCATCGCCGCCGCCATGGAACGCGCGCGCGCCAAGGCCGCCGCCAGCGCCGCCACCCAGACCGAACCGCCCGCCCCCAACACGCCGAAAAAAGACGCATGAACGCTGCCAAACGCCTGGAAATCTTTACGCGCTTTCGCGCCGCCAATCCCTCCCCGAAAACGGAACTCGAATACACGACGCCGTTCGAACTGCTGATCGCCGTGCTGCTGTCGGCGCAGGCGACGGACGTGTCCGTCAACAAGGCGACCCGTTTGCTGTATCCGGTCGCCAATACCCCGGCCAAGATACTGGCGCTGGGCGTCGACGAGCTGGCCAGCTACATCCGCACCATCGGCCTGTTCCGCACCAAGGCGAAGAACGTCATCGCCACCTGCCAGATCCTGCTGGAGCAGCACGGCGGCGAAGTACCGCGCGACCGCGCCTCGCTGGAAGCCTTGCCCGGCGTGGGCCGCAAGACGGCGAATGTGGTCATGAACACGGCGTTTGGCGAACCGACCATGGCGGTCGACACGCATATCTTCCGCGTCTCGAACCGCACCGGCATTGCGCCGGGCAAGAATGTCGATATCGTCGAGCAAAAACTGTTGAAATTCATACCCAAGGAATTCCTGCACGACGCCCACCACTGGCTCATCTTGCACGGCCGCTACACCTGCACGGCGCGCAAGCCGCAATGCTGGAACTGCATGATTGCCGACCTGTGCGATTACAAGGACAAGTCGCCGATGCCGGCCGTGGTGTAGGCAACGGCCCGAATGGGCCGATGTGGTCGCTGCGTAGCTCGGATTAGGCGCAAGGCGCCGTAATCCGACAACATTGTTGGCGGTGGAGGTGTCGGATTACGGCCCTTCGGGCCTCGGCGGCCCCACCTAATCCGACCTACACCAACACCATATTATCGCGGTGAATCAGCTCATGGCCTTCCATGTAGCCGAGAATCGACTCGATCTCGGTGGAGGGCTTGCGCATGATGCGGCGCGCTTCGCCGCTCGTGTAGTTGGACAGGCCGCGCGCCACGGGCACGCCATCGGCATCGACGCAGGTGATGACGGCGCCGCGGCCAAATTCGCCGTTCACGCCCGTCACACCGATCGGCAGCAAGGACTTGCCTTCCTGGCGCAGCTTTTGCACGGCGCCCGCGTCCAGCACGACGGCGCCGGCCGTGTGCAGATGATCGGCCATCCACTGCTTGCGCGCTGTCAACTGTCCCGTTTGTGCCAGTAACTGCGTACCAATCGCTTCGCCCTGCGCCAGGCGGCTGAGCACATCGCTGTCGCGGCCCCAGGCGATGATCGTATGGGCGCCGGACTTGGCGGCGCGCTTGGCGGCGAGGATTTTCGTCAGCATGCCGCCACGCCCCAGGCTGCTGCCGGCGCCGCCGGCCATCGCTTCCAGGGCCGGATCGCCCGCCACGCCTTGCGTGATCAGGTAGGCGTGCGGGTCCTTGCGCGGGTCGGCCGAGAACAGGCCGTGCTGGTCCGTCAGGATGACCAGTGCGTCGGCCTCGATCAGGTTGGCCACCAGGGCGCCCAAGGTATCGTTGTCGCCGAACTTGATTTCATCGGTGACGACGGTGTCGTTTTCATTGATGATCGGCACCACGCCCAGGCGCAGCAGGGTCGTCAGGGTGGAGCGGGCATTCAGGTAGCGTTCGCGGTCGGCCAGGTCGGCGTGCGTCAGCAGCACTTGCGCCGTGCCGAGGCTGTGGGCGCGGAAGCTGCTTTCATAGATCTGCGCCAGGCCCATCTGGCCGACGGCGGCGCAGGCCTGCAATTCGTGGATATCGGTGGGGCGCTGCTCGAAACCGAGGCGCAGCATGCCTTCGGCGATGGCGCCGGAACTGACCAGCACGACTTCCTTGCCCAAGGCGCGCAAGCCGGAAATCTGCGCGGCCCAACGGGCAATGGCGGCATGGTCGAGTCCGCGGCCATCGTTGGTGACCAGCGAGGAGCCGACTTTGATGATGATGCGGGTAGCTTTTTGAATCACGGAATCCATGGGGCGGCGCTCTTCACTTAATAGACGTCAGCGCGCAGGACGCAGCAGCAGCAAGGCCAGCCCCGCCGTCAGCTCCATTGCGCACATGAACAACACAAAACCCTGGGGCAAGCCGAAACTGATGGCCGCGTACAAACGGCCGGCGGGCTGCGCCAGGACCAACATTGCAGTGATATCGCCGAGGATGGGCGGTTCGCCCTGCCGTGCTGCGAACAGCGCCAGGAGCGCGGTAGCGCCCCAGACACCGACATGGGAGGCGTAGAACTGGCTGTAGCCATTGACGCCATTGAGGAAGATGCCCATGCCGGCCGCCATTTCATCGGCGAACAGCAGGCAGGCGACCGCGCTCAGCCCATAAGCATACGCGATCAGATGCAATACACGGCGCTGCCACGCTTGCTTGTGCGAGGACGCGACAGCGACCGTCTGTACCGACATCGGGGTAAAGCCTTAGTCGAGGATCTTGAAACGCGGGTCATCCGGGTCGATCGACGAGATACCGCGTGCTTCTTCGGTCATCTGCGTTTCTTCGGCTCGGCTTTCGCTGTGTTTCTTCGCTTCCAGATGCTGGTAAATCGCATTCACCAGTTCCGGGCAACCCTGATGGTTCAGCGCGGAGATCTCAAAGACGGGACCTTTCCAGGCAAAACGCTTGAGGAAGTCCTTCACCAGCTTCTTGCGGTCTTCTTCCGGCACCATGTCGAGCTTGTTCAACACCAGCCAGCGCGGCTTGTCGACCAGCGACTCGTCGTATTTCTTCAGTTCCTTGACCAGCGCCTTGGCTTCCTTGACAGGATCGACGTTGGTTTCAAACGGCGCCAGGTCGACGATGTGCAACAGCAGACCCGTGCGCTGCAAGTGGCGCAGGAATTGATGGCCCAGGCCCGCGCCTTCGGAAGCGCCTTCGATCAAGCCGGGAATATCGGCGATCACAAAACTCTTCTCGTGCGACACGCGCACCACGCCCAAGTTCGGGTGCAGGGTGGTAAATGGGTAATCGGCAATTTTCGGACGCGCGTTCGAGACGGCCGAAATGAACGTCGACTTGCCGGCGTTCGGCATGCCCAGCAGGCCCACATCGGCCAGTACTTTCAGTTCCAGGCGCAGTTCGCGGCGTTCGCCTTCCTTGCCCTCGCCTTTTTGGCGTGGCGCGCGGTTGGTCGAGGACTTGAAGTGGATATTGCCCCAGCCGCCTTCGCCGCCCTTGGCCAGCATTTCGGTCTGGCCGTGTTCGGTCAAATCAGCCAGGATTTCGCCGCTCGCGTTGTCGATGATCAAGGTGCCGACCGGCATGCGCAGATGGATGTCATCGGCGCCCTTGCCATAGCAATCTGCGCCACGGCCAGGCTCGCCATTGCGAGCCTTGTGCATTTTGGAGAAGCGGAAATCGACGAGCGTGTTGATATTGCGGTCGGCGACTGCCCAAATGGTGCCGCCCTTGCCGCCATCGCCGCCATCGGGACCGCCGAAAGGCCGGAATTTTTCACGGCAGAAAGAGGCGCAGCCGTTGCCGCCATCGCCCGCGATGACTTCGATTTTTGCTTCGTCGATAAACTTCATAATTTTGCCGCCATAAAACTAAAAAGGCTCTACCTTGGGCAGAGCCTTTCGATTGAAGGCTTGCGCCTTACATCATGCGATCACGGCGGAGCGAACTGGCGCCCCGCGATGAATTACGCTGGTACTGCTGCGTTAGGTACAACGGTCACGAATTGCTTCGAGCCAGCACCTTTGACAACGAACTTCACTTTGCCCGCGATCAACGCGAACAAGGTGTGGTCTTTGCCCATGCCTACGCCTTCGCCAGCGCGCACTGGGGTGCCGCGTTGACGAATGATGATGCCGCCAGCATTGATAGCTTGGCCGCCGTAGACTTTAACGCCCAGACGTTTTGATTCTGAATCACGGCCGTTTCGCGTTGTGCCGCCGCCTTTTTTATGTGCCATTTAAGACTCCTTGATAGCTGATTAATTCAAACAGCGGCGATTAGCCGTTGATCGAAACGATTTGGATTTCGGTAAAATTCTGGCGATGGCCTTGATGCTTTTGGTAGTGCTTACGACGACGCATCTTGAAAATTTTGACCTTATCATGGCGACCATGCGCCACAACCGTAACCAGTACCGTTGCACCTTCGACCAATGGCGCACCAAATTTAATGGTGTCGCCCGCGCCTACTGCGAGAACTTGATCGATGGTGATTTCGGAACCAATGTCTGCCGGTATCTGTTCTACTTTAAGTTTTTCGCCAGCGACAACTTTGTATTGTTTGCCACCGGTTTTTATGACCGCGTACATGATTTGAAACCTCATCAAATGTTGAAAGAATTTGTCCCACTGCCACGCAAAGCAAGCCGTACACAACAGGGGGAACCAGCGATTATACACGGACTGAGAAATTGCGTCAAAAACTATTCACAAAGCTTGACGATCGTGGTATGTCGACAACCTGACCATCATGTCAGGCTTGCGCCAGGCGGACAGAAAAGCGCGCGCCAGAGCCAACAAGGTCAAACAATTGCTCTACAGTCATAGGCAAACATCACGCTCGCGCAAGCCATGTCGTATAATCGCCGCACCCACAATCTAATGCAGGTTCGCCTTGTCTGACGCTAACAAACACGTTAACCAAAACACCATCGTGCAAACGAT
This sequence comes from Janthinobacterium sp. UMAB-60, assembly GCF_900095235.1. NCBI lineage: Bacteria > Pseudomonadati > Pseudomonadota > Betaproteobacteria > Burkholderiales > Oxalobacteraceae > Janthinobacterium > Janthinobacterium sp. UMAB-60. The sequence continues at coordinate 85,119 of NZ_LT607483.1, read as the reverse complement.
TGCCGCCGATATGGACGCAGTCAATACGGTGATCCGCCAAAAACTGCACTCCGACGTGATTCTGATTAACCAGATCGCTGAATACATCATCAGTGCAGGCGGCAAACGCATCCGTCCCGTGCTGATTTTGCTGGTGGCCAATGCCCACGCCTATCGCGGCACGGCGCACCATGAACTGGCTGCCGTGGTCGAATTCATCCATACCGCCACCCTGCTGCACGACGATGTCGTCGATGAATCGTCGATGCGCCGCGGACGCCAGACGGCCAACGCCCTGTTCGGCAATGCGGCCTCGGTGCTGGTGGGCGACTTCCTGCACTCGCGCTCGTTCCAGCTGATGGTGTCACTGAACAATATGCGCGTCATGCAGATCCTCTCCGACGCCACCAACGTGATCGCCGAAGGCGAAGTGCTGCAGTTGCTGAACATGCACGATCCGGACGTGACGCAAGAAAGCTACCTGAACGTCATCCGCTCGAAAACGGCCAAGCTGTTCGAAGCGTCGGCGCAACTGGGCGCCCTGATCGCCGGCGCCAGCGAAGACGATATCGAAGCGGCTGCAGAATACGGCCGCTCGCTGGGCACGGCCTTCCAGCTGATCGACGACGTGCTCGACTATGCAGGCGACGCCACCGAAATCGGCAAGAACGTGGGCGACGACTTGCGCGAAGGCAAACCGACCATGCCGCTGATCTGGCTGATGGAAAACGGCACGCCAGAGCAACGCGAACTGGTGCGCAGCTGCATCGAGCAAGGCGACGAACAGCATTTCGACGCCATCCTCGCCGCCATCACCAGCAGCGGTGCCCTCGACTACACGCGCAAACAGGCGGAAATCGCCGGCCAACGCGCCGCCGATGCCATCGCCGGCTGGCCGGACAGCGTCTACAAGCAATCCATGCTGCAACTGTGCTCGTTTGCCGTGGACCGCAATCACTGATCGCGTTTCACTATCAGCAATCAAAAACGGCGCCACTGGCGCCGTTTTTCATGAGTCGCTGCTGCGTTCGTGCTCCATCGCCGCGCCCGCCAATGCCTGCACGGTGGCCGGCGCCGCCTCCAGCCGTTCGCTGTAGCGGCTGCCCAGGTAATCGCGGCGGTCGCGCACCAGCAGGGTGAATTTATACAGCTCTTCCATCACATCGACCAGACGCTCGTAATACGGCGACGGCTTCATGCGGCCCACATCGTCGAATTCCTGATACGCCTTGGCGACCGAAGACTGGTTCGGGATAGTCACCATGCGCATCCAGCGCCCCAGCACACGCAAGCCGTTGACGGCATTGAACGATTGCGAACCGCCCGACACTTGCATCACGGCAAGGGTGCGACCCTGCGTGGGCCGCACGCTGCCCGTTTCCAGCGGCAACCAGTCGATCTGCGATTTGAACACGCCCGTGACGGCGCCATGCCGCTCGGGACTGCACCACACTTGCCCTTCCGACCAAAGCGACAGTTCACGCAACTCCCGCACCTTCGGATGCTCGGGCGAGACACTGTCGACCATGGGCAAGCCATGCGGGTCAAACACGCGCGTCTCGGCGCCAAAGTGGCGCAGGATGCGCTCCGCTTCCAGTGTCAGCAGCTTGCTGTACGAGCGCTCGCGCAAGGAGCCGTACAGCAGCAGGATGCGCGGCGCATGGGTGGACGGTTGCGCCGGCGCCAGCTTGTCCAGATCCGGCACATCCAGATGCGCGACATTGATATTCGGTAAGTCGTTCATTCAAGCCACCGGCTTGCCGTCGGCGCCCACCACGGCCTGACCATCTTCCTTGGCAAAGGCACCTTGCTGCGGCAGCGGCAGGATCTCCAGCACTTTTTCCGACGGCCGGCACAGGCGCACGCCCAGTTCCGTGACGACGATGGGGCGGTTGATCAAAATAGGATGGGCTTGCATGGCGTCGAGCAGGACGGCATCGCTCAGCTCGGGATTGGCCAGCCCCAGCTCCTCGTACAGGGCGCCCTTGTCGCGCATGGCGGCGCGCACGGACAAGCCCGCACGCTGGATCAGGTCGACCAGTTCCTCGCGCGATGGCGGGTGCTTGACGTAATCGATGATGACGGGCTCGACGCCCGTGTTGCGGATCAGGGCCAGGGTATTGCGCGAGGTGCCGCACGCCGTGTTGTGATAAATGGTGATCGTCATGTCGTGGTTTCCTTCGGTGTAGTAGTGATGCCCGGCACGCAGCAAGGCACGCCCGCACAGCAGTTCTCGGTCAAAAAGGCCAGCAAGCCGTTCATGCCCGCATAGTTGGCGGCATAGATGATGGAGCGGCCCGCCTTGCTCGCCGTCACCAGATCGGCGTGCGCCAGTTCCTTCAGGTGAAACGACAGCGACGATGGGGCAATGGCCAGCGCCTCGGCAATTTTCGTCGCGGCCATGCCCTCCGGCCCCGTCTGCACCAGCAGGCGGAACACGGCCAGCCGCGATTCTTGCGCCAGCGCCGCCAGCGCCGCGATGGCGGCCGTGCTCGTCAGCGGCCCGGCTTGCAGCGTCATTACGTTTTCATTTTCCATACTTCAATAATAATCGAATTATGGAATCAATGCCAGCAATCGCGATGTCTACGTAACCCAGCGCACCGACCGTAATGGACGATTGGTCTACCTTGATGAAAAATCACTGCGATTGGCATCCCATGACACGCTCGACACCCCTGAAAATCCTCGGCTGGAGCCTGGCCGCCCTGCTGGCCCTGATCGCCCTCCTCGTCATCTTCGTGCTGACCTTCGACTGGAACCGCGCCCGTCCCTACATCAACGAGAAGGTGTCGGAAAGCACGGGCCGCAGCTTCGTCATCGGCGGCGATTTGCAAGTGAAATGGAAGCAAGGCCTCAAAACGGAGACGGGCTGGCGTCGCTATGTGCCGCGCCCTGTCATCAGCGCCCAGGACGTACGCATGAGCAACCCGGACTGGGCCACGGCCGGCCCGCAACTGGCCAGCGCCAGACGCCTCGACGTGGCCATCCATCCGCTACCCCTGCTGCTGCACAGGCTGGTGCTGACGGACCTGGCTCTCGACTCTCCCAATATTGCCCTGCAGCGGCGCGCCGATGGCAGCAATAGCTGGACCCTGAAGGACAATGGTCCCTCGGCATGGGAGGTGGAAATCCAGCGCATGGCCTTCGCCGACGGCGCCATCCGTTACCTCGACGAGGGGCTGGACCTGGACATGCGCGCCAAGGTCAGCTCGACGGCGCCCGACGCCACGCCGGGCGATGCGCCAGGCAGCGCGCCCGTGGAAAAATACGGCATCGAATTTACCCTGGGCGGCAGCTACCGCAAGGCGCCCGTGACGGGCGGCGGCAGGGCGGGAGCCGTGCTGTCCTTGACCGACAACGATACGGTCTATCCCGTGCAGGCGCACGCCGTGCTGGGCAAGAACAAGGCCAGCATCGCCGGCACCCTGACGGACCCGCGCGCATTGTCGGGCATCGATTTGCAGCTGAGCCTGGCCGGCGCCAGCATGGCCGACCTGTACCCGCTGACGGGCGTGCTGCTGCCGGAAACGCCGGACTACGCCACCAAGGGTCGCTTGCTGGGCAAGAAGGACGGCGCCAACTGGACCTGGACCTATCAAAACTTCAAGGGCACGGTGGGCCAGAGCGACCTGGCCGGCACCCTGCAGTATTTGCCGCGCCAGCCCCGTCCCTTGCTGCGCGGCGAAGTGACGTCGCAGCAGCTGCGCCTGGAAGACTTGGGCCCCACCATCGGCGCGGACAGCAATGCGCAGAAACAGGCGCGCGGCAAGGCGCCCGTGCAGCCAAACAACAAAGCCTTGCCCGTGGAACAGTTCAACACGGCCAAATGGAATGCACTCGACGCCGACGTGAAATTTACGGGCAAGAAACTGGTGCGCACGCACGATATCCCGCTCAACGACGTCGTCGCCAATATCCACATGAAAGACAAGGTGCTGAGTCTGACGCCGCTCAACTTCGGCATGGCTGGCGGCGACATCACCGCGAACATCACGCTCGATGGCCGTCAAAAGACCATCGCCGCGCAAGCCAAGGTGACGGCACGCCACCTCAAGATACGCGAACTGTTTCCCAAGCTGCAATCGATGCAAGCGAGTTTCGGCGAAGTGTATGGCGACGCGGCACTCACGGGCCACGGCAATTCCATTTCCGCCATGCTGGCCAGCGCGAATGGCGAGATGGCGGCCACCGTCAGCGAAGGCTCCGTCAGCCAGTTCATGCTGGAACTGGCCGGCCTGAACCTGGCCAATGCCGTCTTCGTGAAAATCTTCGGCGACAAGCAGGTCCACCTGAACTGCCTGGCCAGCGATTTCGCCGTCACGAATGGCCAGGCCGACGTGCGCCGCTTCGTGCTCGACACGGACACGGCCGTTGTGAATGTCACGGGCAACGTCAACCTGGCAAGCGAAACCCTGGACCTCGACGTGCGCCCGCGTACCAAGGGCGCCCGCATCATCACCCTGCGCACGCCGCTGTACGCGAAAGGCACGTTCAAGAACCCGGACGTGGGCCCGCAAAAAGGCCCGCTGGCCCTGAAAGCGGGCGCCGCCGTGGCGCTGGCCACCATCGTCACGCCGCTGGCCGCCCTGCTGCCCTTGGTCAACGTCGACAAGGCCCCCGACACGGACTGCGCCACCGTCATGGCGCAAGCGAACGCCACGCGCAAGGCCCCGACTTCACCAGCGACGAATGCACCAGCAAAAAAAGTCAGCGAAGCGGACATCAAAAAGGCCCAGCAGGAAAAGAAATAGACCTTGACGCAACCGCTTGAAAGCCACCCCGCCATCTGCTGTAATAAAGGAAAGCGGGGTGTGGCTCAGCCTGGTAGAGCGCTGCGTTCGGGACGCAGAGGGCGGAGGTTCGAATCCTCTCACCCCGACCATCGTATGTCCTTGTACAATAAGGAACTACATACGGATCAATGACTTACGAGTGGAACTGCTACACCGGGGTGTTAAACTGACCAAGGAATCAGGGACTGAGATGCGAAAATGGTCTAACTGGTTCAACATCCACTTACGCAGCAAGCTGGGCATCGCCGACGAGCGGATGGGGTCTTCCACAGCTTCCGCCACAAGTTCAAGGACGCGGCGCGGGCCGTGGGCATTGCTGAGGACGTATCGGACGCCATAACGGGCTATAGCAGTGGCCATGTGGCAAGGTGCTACGGCGGGCTTAGATGACGCCGACGACAGCGGCGAAGAGTGATTGACGCGCTATAGCACAAAGAGTTAGCTGCCCCCATGCCATTGCCTAAATTCCTCCCTGCGCCGGTCTTGCTCTTCGGCTTCATCCGCCCTGTCCTCTGCACTGAAAATGTCAACCGGTAAGCGATTAAAGCCTGAGCCGAGCTTCCCTAACTGCTCTCGTATAGACTTCACCTCTGTGGCGAGTTGATTGAGGGAGTCGCCGCCTATTTCGCTGAATCCTTCGTACTGGGCAAAATCGACGACGAAGACGTTGACGTACTCATGGCCTTCGGTATCCTCAAATGTAATTCGGATGTTCACATAAGGAGTGAATACGCCTGCGCCTATGTCCCGTGGCAAGTCGTGGAAGCTGAAGAGAAAACTCGTTAACTCTTGGTTGATGCCGAGGGACTGAACCCCTAGCCTGAACATGGCTAGCTTGTTAAACACCTTTATAATCGGTTCTCCTTCGGCGGTCACTTGCTGGTCTTGGCGGTCAAGAAACTCAAATCTGACCTTCCTCGCAATGCCCTTCCCGGAGTTCGCAACTTTTACATTCATGAAATTCTTGCCTACATGACTTGCGTTCAATTCAACGCTGACATTGGGTCGAATGTTCTCCAGCATGAGCTCTCTAATTTGGCGAGTTTGGATTGCGCGGAGTCTCCATGTTTCGACAGCGAGGACAATCGTTAAGACGCAAATCACGACGGTTGCAATCGTCGTCACCCAGCCCGATAACGAATCTTGCGCGGCTGTAGCGCTCCCAGGAATCAGTGCACCGATAATGACGCCGATCACTAAAGCAACAGGAATTGCTATCAGCCCGCAAATCACTAACACTGGAATAGTGACCAGACTTGAATTTTGACGTGCCATTTAAATCCACCTCGGAGAAGTACAACTTTTACGCCAAATTGCGCAGGATGCCAATGTACGCCAACAAAATAATCATGCCTAGTTGATATTAATTTCGGCAAAAGCTCAACTGCTGGCTCAGACAAAAACTTCAGTCTGGTTTACGGGGGGGGGGCTGCGGACGGTGGCGGGGCGGCAGTAATGGGCGCGAAAAATTCTGTCAGTTTTAGGTCGGATGGTGTTGCTCGGAGCGGAGGGACGCACACCGACCCTCACACACTGGTCCGAAATCGTAGCTACTTAGACTATGATGGCGAGTCGGGAAGTTCGGCTGCTTCCGCGATCAAGGCCTCCCAAGGCCAAGAAATGGTCAGATACTTCCTATAGAACAGTAGCTGACGGTCAACATTAAGCACTTGCTCTTTGTCGGGATCGTATGTAACCACCAAGCCGCGCCCAGCATCGTCCACTTGTAGCCCGTCGATCTTCGCAAGAATCGCCTTGAGATTCGACTTTTGGATGCGGCTTTGACGCTTTGACGAAACCTCAAAGATGTGGTCGACTGGTATCCCATTCATGTGCATTGCATCACTGGCACTCACGATCACGGCCATCGCGTGGGGATAAATGCCGGTTGCATCGCTACGTTTACGGATGCCGGCCGCCACACGTTCACCAAAGGTTTGATAAACCCCGTTTAATTGGTCGGCAACATCCATTGCGGCTGACTCGTAATACCGCATATCATTGACTTTACACTTCGCCTGCTGCTGCTCGTAAATTTTGGCTTCGTCCAGGGTCTTCAGGATCAGGCGTTGGAGCAGGCCAGCATTCCCGAAGGCGTCCAGAATGCTACGGTTCTGAATTTCACGCGAGAACTCAAGATTCAGCGCGGCGCTCCCCTTAACGATGACGGCGCGCAGGTCTTCAACTTGCCACTCAATTGATAGTTCCTCGATCCTCCCACTCAATTCTGTATTTAGGCGCACGAACATGTTTGAATCGCCCCACACACCAACGACCGTAATAAAACAACCATAGTCCCAAAGTGCTTTCAGGTCGTATGCAAGGATGGTTCGCTGCTCAATCGAGAGGTAATGAACGTCTTCGACTATAAGGCGGCGACCAGACGTAATGATTAGCTCGGCGATAAATTTTAAATCGCTGGCATTCTTTCCTACTGGCGCTGATTTTGAAGTGTCTTCGCTGCTAGCTTCGCCCGCTACCTTAGCCGCCACCTTGCCGATAAGATCAGTGCCAATGGACAACTGCCCCTCGACGCTTCCTTTTAATCCAAATTTGGAAGTGCTCTCAACTTCTAGGCGGATACCTAGCTCGGCCAACGCTGCTGTGTACACATCCACGTTAGTATGACCAAGGCGGCATTGGACGGTAAGCGCGTTCGGCACAACTCGCTGCCGAAGCCAAGACTTGCCACATTTAGATGGGCCACGTATCGCTACGTGAACTTTACGCCCCATGAGTCGCTTTAGCTCGCTATCCAGTTCGCCGCGATCAACGTAGGAATCAGGCAGCACGTCATTTGACATGCCAAAAACGTCGGTGGTCTGTTTCATCTAAGCACACGTGAAAATCAAAGATACAGGATACCACTGCACTAAATAGATAACCCATAATGTTCTCCAATTAGCAACACCTAGCAGAAGAAGGCAGCTGCCGTCGGGGAACGACATAGACTGCGCTCACTTGTTGTGGGACTGATGGACTGTTACACTAAACCCTTACAACCTCACCCCCCAGTGCATTTAACTCATTGATTTATAAGGGCTAGGTGATTTTCGAATCCTCTCACCCCGACCAGTCCCGTCTGCCCTATACGCCGCCATAACTGCTCACGCCTTGACCTGCGTGTTGGCATGTTGCCGAGAAGTATGATATTAATTGAACAATTGATTAATTAAACACTTTCATCACGCAAGGGCCTGACCGATGTCTTTCCTGATAGTTCTGGCCGCTCTGGCCTTCCTGATGCTGGCCGCCTACCGCGGCTATAGCGTGATCCTGTTTGCGCCCGTCGCCGCGCTCGGTGCCGTACTGCTCACCGATCCGTCCGCCGTGCCGGCCGTCTTCAGCGGCATCTTCATGGAAAAGATGGTGGGCTTTATCAAGCTGTATTTCCCCGTCTTTTTGCTCGGCGCCGTGTTCGGCAAGCTGATCGAGCTGTCCGGTTTTTCCCAGTCCATCGTCGTGGCGGCCATCCGCTACATCGGCAGTTCGCGCGCGAATGCCGTCATCGTTGCCGTGTGCGCGGCCCTGACTTACGGCGGCGTGTCACTGTTCGTGGTGGTGTTCGCCGTGTATCCGTTCGCGGCCGAACTGTATCGCCAAAGCAATATCCCCAAGCGGCTGATGCCGGGCGCCATCGCCCTGGGCGCGTTTTCCTTCACCATGGATACCCTGCCCGGCACGCCGCAAATCCAGAACATCATTCCAACCACTTTTTTCAACACGACCGGCTGGGCCGCGCCATGGCTGGGCACGATAGGCGCCGTGCTGACGGTGATCATGGGACTGGCTTTCCTGGAATGGCGCCGCCGTTCCGTCATGGCGACGGGGGAAGGGTATGGAGTGGAAGCGGAGCAGGCCAAGACCGGTGGTGGCGACCTGCCCCATCCGCTGCTGTCGGTGGCGCCTTTGGTGCTGGTGGGCGTGGCCAACTTTGCGCTGACCAAGCTGATTCCCCACTGGTATGGCGCCAGCTACGTGCTCACCGCCGACGCCCTGCCGGGCTTGCACGCGCCCGTATCGACGTCGATTGGCTCTGTCACCGGCATCTGGGCCGTGGAAGGCGCCTTGCTGCTGGGAATCTTGCTCGTCTGCGTGACGGCCTTCGGGCGCATCCGTGCCGCCTTTGCCGAAGGCACCAAGGTGGCCGTGGGCGGTGCGCTGCTGGCAGCCATGAATACGGCGTCCGAATATGGCTTCGGCGGCGTCATCGCGGCACTGCCCGGTTTTCTTGCCGTCAGCAATACCTTGCGCAGCGTGCCAGATCCCCTCGTCAACGCGGCCGTGTCCGTGACGACCCTGGCGGGTATCACTGGTTCAGCGTCGGGCGGCATGAGCATCGCGCTGGCTGCCATGTCGGACAGTTTTATCCAGGCCGCGCAGCAGGCGCACATTCCGCTCGAAGTCATGCACCGCGTGGTGGCCATGGCCAGCGGCGGCATGGATACCTTGCCGCACAATGGCGCCGTGATCACCCTGCTGGCCGTCACGGGCCTCACGCACCGCCAGTCCTACCGCGACATTTTCGGCATCACCGCCATCAAGACGGTGGCCGTGTTCCTCGTCATTGCCATCTATTACATCACGGGGCTGGTGTAACCTACAGCCGCGACGACGATGCTGGCTTCGCCACAGCCTGCGCCGGCTTGAACAGGTGGCTGATGCCCATGGTCAGCAGCGGGCCGGCCAGCGCCAGGTAGGAACTGTCCACACCGTACGGATTACCCGCGAGGAACCAGCCGATGGTGGCGATCACCGAGACGATCACGCCGACAAAGGCGCCGCGCGGCGTGCCGAACTTCGGCGCATAGAAGGCCATCAGTACCAGCACGGCCAAGGTGGCGCGCAGGGCCTTGCCGAGGAAGGCGATCATCAGCAGTTTTTCCGCATACAGCGCCAGCACCAGCGGCAGCAGGCCGGCCACGACGATGGCGATGCGCAGGAACATCAGCGATTTCGCGTCGTTCTTCGCCTTGTTGTACCAGGGATCATAAAAATCCTTCATCGCCAGCGTGGCCGACGCCAAGGTGGTGGCGGAAATGCCGCCGAACAAGGCGCCGGCGAGGCCGACGATCATGATGCTGGCGGAAAACGCCGGCATATGGGCGATCAGGGTCGGGAAGGCGTCGATCGACTTCATGCCCGGATACAGCACGGCGCTGCACATGCCGATCAGGGCCGCCATCAGGCCGAACGGTATCATCAGCGACGACACGTAATAGCAGGCGCGCTTGGCCACGGCCGGGTTATCCGTGCTGACCAGAGCCTGGATCACGTATTGCGTGGCGAAGATGGAACCGATGCCGCCGATCATCCAGGCGATGATCTGCCCCCAGCCGATCTCGACCCAGTTGAACATCTTGGCCGGCAGCTGCGCCTGCAGCGCGCCGATGCCGCCGGAGGCTTCCAGCGCATACGCCAGCGCCAGGATCACGCCCAGGTATTTGACGATGGAGTGGGCAAAATTGGTGTACACCACCGAGCGCATGCCGCCCAGGCTGACATAGATCACGGTGATGACGCCCACCAGCAAAATGGCCACGGTTTTATTGATGTGCAGCACGGCCGCCAGCACGGCGCCGCCGCTCGCGTACAGGGCGACGGCAACGATGCCCAGCGCGACGATGGTGAGGATGGATGCGGCATAACGCACGGGCTCGCCGTACGTCTGCGCCAGGATGCCGGAAATCGTCGACTGCCCGCTTTCCTTGTATTTTTTGACCAGCACGATGGCCAGCAGCAGGAAACCCAGCGACAGCGCCACCAGATTCCAGGCGGCGGAAATGCCCAATTCATAGCCTTTTTGCGCCGTGCCGATGCTCACCGAACTGCCGATGAATTCGGACAGCAGCAGCGCGCCGATCAGGTAGGCGGGATAATTGCGCCCGCCCGCCGTCATGCCCTCGGCGCTGTTGGCATGCTTGCGCACGCTATACGTAATGTACGACATGAGGGCGAAATAGCCCACCGTGACCGCCGCGATGATGATTAATCTGTTTTCCATTCGTCTACTCCAAGTCTGCTTTTCTTTTTGTTATTTTTTAAAAAATCTCCCCCCTGCCGCGTGCCGGACCAGCCGGCGGCGGTGCTCAGGGGCAAAGCGAAATTCTGCCCTGCCTACAACACCAGGAAGTCGCGCAGCTGCGCCGTGAAAGCCTGCGCCGCCTCGACATTCGAGATATGCGACGCGGGCACGCTAGCCAGGCGGCTACCCGCCACCTGCTGCTGCAGCCAGCGCGCATCGTCCAGCGTCGCTACGGGATCGTGCTCGCCGGCGATCACCAGGGTCGGCACCGTAATCATGCCCACCGAGGCGCGCAAGTCGGCTTGCGCCAGCGCCTCGCAGCAGGCTGCATAGCCGCCCGCATCCTGGTCGCGCAAGCTGGCGACCATGCGCGCCACCGTGTCCGGCGCGTGCTGGAGAAACTGCGGCGTGAACCAGCGCGCGGGGGCGCCATCGGCTACCGCAGCCATGCCATCGCGCCGAACTTGCTCCGCGCGCGCCAGCCAGGCGTCAGCAGAACCGATGCGCGCCGCCGTATTCGCCAGCACGAGTTGCGTCAGGCACTGCGCCTGGTGTATGCCCAGCCACTGGCCCGTCAGGCCGCCCATGGAAATGCCGCAGAACGCAGCGCGCTCTACATCGAGGTGATCGAGCAGCGCCACCACATCCAGCCCCAGCCGCTCGATGCCGAACGGCTCAGCGCCGCTGGCGGACTGGCCATGGCCGCGCGTGTCGTAGCGCACGACAAAAAAGTCGCCCGCCAGCGCGGCCGCCTGCGCATCCCACATGGACAGGTCCGTGCCGAGGGAGTTCGACAGGATCAGGCAGGGTTTGGCGCGGTCGCCATCGGTGCGGTAATGCAGACCGATTCCGTCCACCTCGCACGTTTTACCCACAGTGTCATTACCTGTATGCGTCATTGCATGTCTCCTCAGGAATCGTCGTCGCGCATCGACGAAGGATGGCGGCACAGCGGCATCACGTCGACCTGCATGTAGGGAAACAGCGGCAGCGAGGTCAGCAAATTATGCAGCTCGTCCACGCTGTCGACGTCGAAGACGCTGATGTTGGCGTACTGGCCGGCGATGCGCCACAGGTGGCGCCACTTGCCCTCGTGCTGCAGGCGCTGGGCCAGTTCTTTTTCCGTTTGTTTGAGCTGCGCCGCCTGTTCGGCGGGCATGTTCAATGGCAGGTTCACGTTCATACGTACATGGAATAACATGGTTTCTCCTTATTGACGCTGCATCGCATGCAGCTTGTCCATATCGATCTCGACGCCCAGGCCAGGACCCGTCGGCACCTGCAGCATGAAGTCGCGGTACACGAGCGGCTCGCGCAAGACTTCCTGCGTCAGCAGCAAGGGGCCAAACAGTTCCGTGCCCCAGGCCAGTTCGGCAAACGTGGAACAGACGTGGGCCGTGGCAGCCGTACCGACGCCGCCTTCGAGCATGGTGCCGCCGTACAGACCCACGCCAGCCAGACGCGCCACAGTGGCCACTTCCAGCGCGGGCAGCAAGCCGCCCGACTGGGTGATTTTCACTGCAAATACGTCAGCCGCATCGGCCTGGGCCAGCGCCAGCGCATCGGCTGGGCCGTGCAAGGCTTCGTCGGCCATGATGGCCACGTCGAAGCGCTGCTTCAGGCGCGCCAGCGCGGCGCGGTTGCCCGCTTTGACGGGCTGCTCGATCAGGTCGATGCCGCCCGCTTCCAGCGCGGCGATGCCGCGCACGGCGTCCGTCTCGCTCCAGGCCTGGTTGACGTCGACGCGCACGCTGGCACGTTCGCCCAGCGCCCGCTTGATCTCCAGCACGTGGGCCACGTCGTCCATCACGTCGCGCAGGCCGATCTTCAGCTTGAAGATGCGGTGGCGGCGCAAGTCCAGCATCTTTTCCCCTTCGGCGATATCGCGCGCGGTGTCGCCGCTGGCCAGCACCCAGGCCACGGGCAGCGCATCGCGCACGCGGCCGCCCAGCAATTCCGACAGTGGCACGTTCAGGCGGCGCGCCTGCGCATCGAGCAGCGCCGTCTCGATCGCGCACTTGGCGAAGCGGTTGCCCTGGATGACCTTGCGCACCCTGGCCATGGCCTTGGCCACTGCGCTTGCCTCCATGCCGAGCAGCAGCGGCGCGATATAGGTATCGATATTCGTCTTGATGCTTTCCGGGCTTTCGCCGCCATAGCTCAAGCCACCGATGGTGGTCGCTTCGCCCCAGCCAGTGATGCCGTCGGCGCAGCGCAGCCGCACCAGCACCAGGGTCTGCGTGTTCATGGTGGCGACGGACATCCGGTGCGGGCGGATGGTTGGCACATCGACCAGGTAGGTCTCGATATTTTGAATCATATTTATTCCGTATAATTCCGTAGGGTGGTGACACGATATGCCCCGAATGTGGCCACGTCCAACACCGAGTTGGTATCAAACCTATACCTGAAAGGTATGAAGATGGAATTACGGCACTTGCGCTACTTCGTTGCGGTCGCAGAGGAAAGGAACTTCACGCGGGCCGCCGCGCGCCTGCATATCGCGCAGCCGCCGCTCAGCCGGCAGATGCAGCAACTGGAAGAAATCCTGGGCGTGGCGCTGATCGAAAAGGGGTCACGGCCCTTGCGGCTGACGGAAGCGGGCGAGTTTTTCCTCGCCCATGCGCGGCCCCTGCTCGACCAGGTGCGCGACCTGAAGGCGATGACGCAGCGCGTGGGCAAGCTGGAACGCACCCTGTCGATCGGCTTTGTCGCCTCGACCCTGTATGGGGAATTGCCCGACATCGTGCACCGCTATTGCGAACGCCATCCCGAGGTCGACGTGACCCTGCATGAAATGACGACGGTGCAGCAGTTGAAGGCCCTGAAGGAAGGCCGCATCGACGTGGGTTTCGGACGCTTGAAAAGCGAAGACCCCAGCATCCGCCGCATCCTGCTGCGCGAGGAGCGGCTGGTGGTGGCGCTGCCGCCCGGACACCGGCTGGCCAAGGGGGAAGGCGGATTGCGCCTGACTGACCTGATCCACGAAACCCTGCTCGTGTATCCGAAAGCGCCGCGCCCCAGCTTTGCCGACCAGGTATTGAGCATGTTCAGCGAAGGCAATGTCACGCCCGGCCCCGTCACGGAAGTGCGCGAATTGCAGATTTCCATGGGACTGGTGGCGGCTGGCCAGGGCATTTCCATCGTGCCGGAAAGCGTGCAGGCCATGCATCACCGGAACGTCGTGTACCGCAAGCTGGACGACAAGCATGCGTTCTCGCCCATTTTATTCAGCATGCGGCATATGGACCGCTCGCCGGAACTGGAAAACATCCTCGCTGCCGTATATTCGATCTACGATGAACACGGCATCGCGCACGTCAAGGAAAGCCTGTAACAGTGACTACGCCGCATCGGCCAGCAGTTCCGGCCGCAGCGCGCGGATGCGCAGCTCCGTGAAATAGCCGCCCGCCTCGTTGTAGCGCAGGTAGTGGCGGCCGCAGTTCAGGCAGCGCGCCACCTGACTCAGGTTGGCGGGATAGTAACGGGGCGCGATAGGAGCATCGATGCTGTCATAACGCGTGCCGTGCGGGTGGTATTCGGCAAACGTCGGTTCCTCGTACGGGTCTTCGCGCAGGGTGCCGATTTCTTCAAACCGGTCCAGCTCCAGCGAAGTGGGCAGGCGTTGCCAGGCATCGAGCGGGACGGCGCAGCAGCTGCATTTTTTTGTCACCAGGGCCGACGTGGCGGCCAGCGCGGACAAGGCGGGAAAGTCGATGAATAACATGCGTCAACCAGTACAAGGGTGCGGCCCATGGCAACGAGCCTGGCCGCGCCCCTTATTCTAGCGCAGTCGCATCCTGCCGATACGCGCACCCCATTTCGCCAGCAGCAGTTCCAGCAGCATCAGCATGCAGCCGGAAATGAGCAGCAGCGGCATCAGCGCGCACATGCCGGCCGCCACCAGCCAGGCCAGCGCGGACGGCGAGGTCCACGCGCCCGGCAGCAGCCGGGGCAAGCCCAGCGAGCCTGGCGGGCGGCGCTTGAAGAACATCACCCAGCCCGATACCAGCGAGAACAGCACGCTGGCGCCAAACAGCAGCAACAAGGCCTGGTTCCACCAGCCGAATTCGCCGCGGTGGAACGGGATGCCGATGGCCGTGGCCTTGCCGAACACCGTCTGCGCCTGCCACCCCGCATAGTACAAAGGCTTGCCGCTATAGGCGTCGAATTGCAGGTCGAAGCGCAAGGTGGGCTGACTGCGGTCGGCCATGGTGGCGCGCCATACATCGTCCTGGCTGGCCGGCGCCGTCAGTTGCACGGCGATGGCGGGTGCATGGCTGCGCGCCACTTGCCAGGCATCCTGCCAGTCGAGCGGAGCGCCCTCCTCGCGCGAATGCAGACCGCGCGGCACGGGCGGCGGCGCCTGGCCGCTGGCATCGCGCAGCGCGCGGATGCGCCCGCCCGCCTGCTGGCTCCACGTCAGCCCTGTCGTCAGGATCACGACGCTGACGATGCCGAGCGCCACGCCGAGGAAAGCATGCCACTGGCGCCAGCCATTGCGCCCCCGCACGCCCCGCTTCGGCAAGCCAGATTGCGCGCCGCGCGGCCACCACAGCACCACGCCCGTCACCAGCATCACCATCAGCCAGCTGGCCGCCAGCTCGATCATCCAGCGCCAGCCATCGTTTTGCAGCAGGCGCGAATGCAGCTTCTTGGCCCAGTTGCCGAAACGCTCACTGCTGGCCAGGCTGCCCAGCACGCGCGCGTCATAGGGATTCACATACACGACGATGGCTTGCGCGGGCAGGCCGAATTTCGGCCTGGGGGGCGTGGCCGGCGCGGCATGTCCGCCATGGCCTGCATGTTCATCCTGCGCGCCGCCGGGCGGCGCGAACGCCACTTGCACCGCGTCGTCCTGTTGAAACGGCGGCACCACGTGCTGCACCGCCCAGCCGCGCGGCGCCGCCCGTTCCGCTGCCGCCACGGCGGCGTCCAGCGGCAGCATGGACGCTTGTGGCGTCACGTGATCCAGGTGCTGATACAGACGCGCCTCGATCTGCGGCGTGAACACATACAGGATGCCCGTCAGGGTTGCCACCAGCGCGAACGGCGAGGCGATCAGCGCGGCCCAGAAGTGGATGCGCCAGTACAGGCTTTTGCGCCGCGCGATGAGAAAGGTGTGATCGTCCATGGCCATCCTCACAGTGCGTTGAAGGTATAGCCCAGGCCCAGCATCACGCTGCGCGGCGCACCGGGCGTGTACTGGTTCTGGCTGTTCGGCGCATAGCTGCCCGTGCCCGCATAGCTGCTGCTGGCCGAATCGGCATAGCGTTTGTCGGCCAGGTTGCGCACCTGCGCCCACGCTTCCAGCCCGCGCGCGATCTGGTAGCTGGCGCGCAGGTTCAGCAAGGCGTGGCCCTGGTACTCCACCGTATTGGCGTTATTCATCCAGTAACGGCCCTGGTGCACGGCTTCGAGCGCGATACGCGCGCCGGCCACGGGCTTGTAGCCGATCTCGAACGAGGTGATGTCGCGCGGCGCCTGCGGCATGGCGCGGCCGCTGTAATCGAGGCTGGCGGAGACCTGGTAGCGCAGGTAGCGGTGGCGCGCGATGGCCGTGGCAAAGCGCGCGTCGAACGGGCCGCTGTCGTAGTTCAGGCCCAGCTCCAGGCCTTCGCTGCGCGTGCGTCCCGCATTGCGGTTTTCGCTGTTGCCCGGCGAGAGCGTGTAGCTGACGATGGTGTCGCGCCCGTCGAGCCGGTACAGGGCCGTGTCGAGTTTCAGCCGGCCCTGCAAAAAGGCCCAGCGCAAGCCCAGTTCATAGTTGTTGTAGACGGACGGCTGCAGGTCGGCGATGCCCGTCTTGCCATATAGCTGGCTCACCTCGGGCGGAGTAAAACCCTGGCTGACGTTCGCATACGCGCTGCCCGCATGACCGATGGCGTAGGTGGCGCCCAGCTTCGGGCTCACATGCGAAAAGCCGCGCGACTCGTCGGGTGCGCCGTAATTGACGCTGCCGCCCGGCGCCAGATTGTTATGATAGTCGTAGCGGATGGCGTCCGAGCGGCCGCCCAGCACCACGCGCATGCCGGCCAGCGGCGTCAATTCCCATTGCGCGAAGACGGCCGTATTCAAAATGTCCGTCTGGTAGTCGCGCACGCCCTGCGGGTTGGACGCATTGGCCAGCGTATAGCGCAGGTAGCGGCCCGTGGCCGCATCGCGCACGATGGACAGATTATCGCTGACAAAGGGATTGTCGCTCTTGTCCACGTACACGCCAAAGACCAGGCGCGAACGCAGCCACGCGAATTCCTGCTGGTGTTTCACGTCCAGCCCCAGCGAATCGACGTGGTTGTTGTTGATGACGCCCTTGCACAGCATGCCTGCGCAACTGCCGATGGAATACGCGGGAATCTGCCCATGGTCGTTCTTGCGCGTAAACACGGTGACGGTGCTGGTGCCATTGGCCGTCGTCGCGCCCTCCCACGCCAGATTCATGCGCGTAGTCTTGTCCTTGCGGTAGGTAAACGTGTTCAGGCTCTTGCCCGGGGCATTGCGATAGTCGTTCTCGAACAGGCTGCCCGTCATGGCCGCGTCGAGATCCGTGTGGACGAGGGTAGCGCGCAGCTGCGAGGTGGGACTGAGCGCATAGTCGGCGCGCAGCGAGAACGAATCCTTGTCGCCATAGCTGTACTCTTGCCAGTTGTCGCGCGAACGGCGCGAGCTGTAATGGGAAAAGCGCAGTCCGAGCGGCCCCCAGGTATCGCTGGCGGAGGTGTCGTAGCGGGTGAAGCCGCCCACGCTGTCGCGCCGCACGCCCACCTTGGCCGTCGGCGTGGCGCTGGCGCCGGCCGTGAGGAAATTGACGGCGCCGCCCACGGCATTGCTGCCATACAGCGAGGAAGCGGCGCCCTTCACCACTTCCACGCCGCTGGCCCCCGCCATGTTCATTTCATTGAGCGAGTTGTGGTTGAAAACGCCCAACGGACGGATGGGGATGCCGTCTTCCAGGTACTGGTAGACGGCATTCGTGCCGATGGGCTGGCGGATGCTCATGCTGTGCTGCTCGTTGCCCAGGTCATTCCAGTACACGCCGGCGATGCGGTTGAGGATATCGCCCATGGTCTTGGGCTTGTCGCGTTCCAGGGTTTTGGCATTGACGACGCCGATGGCCTGCGGCGTCTCGGACAGCCATGATTGCGCGCGCGAACCGGAAACGACGACGGTGTCGATGGCGTGGTCGGTTTGGTCAAGTTGCTGCGCCCGCGCGCAGGGGTAGGCCACGGTGATGGCGACGGCCAGCACCAATAATTTCTTGTTCATGTGATTCTCGTTTAAGTGTGCGGATGCGGCGCGTCACACCGCAAGGTGGACAGCGCCAGCATTGAAAAGGCAAAAACTTAAACGGAAACGGGCGGCGCGCGCGACTGCGCGGTGGACCAGATGAACAGCGGGGATGGGGATTGGTAGTACAGGGCCGGGAAAATGGCCGCGCCGCTGGCCACAAGCAGCGGCAGCACGGGGCTGGCGGGCGGCAGGCCGACGGAACCCGCATGCGTGGAACAGAAGGCGCAGTGCTCCATCTGCATGGCCTTGCCGCCGGATTTTTCATCGGCGGCGCCATCATCAACCTGGACAAAACGGATGCCGGCCACCGAGCAGATTTCCGCCCAGCCGGAGCCGGACTCCTGCTTGGCATTGGCGACGGCCTGGGAAATCGATGGCGCGAGCGCCGCCAGCAGGATCGCGAAACAGGCGATCCAGGCGGCAAAGCGGCGCGTGAACAAGGTCATTCCCATGGCCGCATTTTACCAGCGGCCGCCGGGACTGGGTAGCGAAAAGCGGCTCAGGCGGCCGGACAGGCGGCATTGCCGCTGTCAAAAGCGCGCACCACGCTGGCCGCATCGGCGGCGATGCGGCGCACGGCGCGGCGGTGACCCAGCACCAGTTCATCGTAGCCGGCGCCCACTTTTTCATTGGCGATCGTGCGGCAAGTGACCACCTTGCTGCTGGCCAGCTGGCGCACGCTCCACACGGCATCGATCAGCGCATACTGGCCCATCACGGACTCGAAACGCTGCACATTGGTGCTGATGCGGTACACGGGCAGGTTGTCAGGATGTGGCGTACGGAACACATCGATGGCGCCCAGGTCGTTCGTCACGGCCGTCGACAGGGCCTGGCCGATCTCGCCGGCCAGCGGCCCCGCCCAGCGCTGCTGCTCCAGCAATTCGATGCGTCCCGACGGCGCCGTCACGACAAACTGGTTGCGGCTCACCTGCTGCGGCACGCTGACGGCCAGCACCTCGACATAGTATTTGACGGGTTTGGCCGGCTGCGCGTCGGCGCCGCCGCTGAGCGTATAGAAATGCTCGGGCTGGGGCGTGGAGCAGGCGCCCAGCAGGCTGCCAGCCAGCAGCGCGGCAAACATCGGTTTCATCATTTTTTTTCATCTCCTTTTTTACCGCGGATCAGGGACTCGGGGTGACGCTCCAGGTAATCCGACAGGGCATTGAGCGATTGCAGGGTTTGCGTCAGTTGCTGCAAGGCCTGGCGCACGTCCGACTGCAGCGGCGAATCCTTTTGCAGCACCTGTTCGGCCGTGCCGAAAGTCTGTTTCGCCGCCGTCAGGGTATCGCGCATTTCCGGCACCACCTGGCCATCGAGCTGCTTGAACAGGGTATTGGCCTGCTTGATGGTGGCGTTCAGGTTGCTGCCGATCTCCGCGTATGGCACCTGATCGAGCTTGCGGGCGATGCTGGCGATCTGCGTCTGCAGTTCATCGAGGGTATTGGGCACGGTGGGCACTTCCAGCGGATACCTGTTCAAGTCCAGCGCCACCTTCGGCGCTTTCGGGAAGAAGTCGAGCGCGATATACAACTGGCTGGTGAGCAGGTTGCCCGTGCGTAGCTGGGCGCGCAAACCGCGGCTGACCATGCGTTCGAGCAGCTGGTGCCCGGCCGAGCCTTCCGCATCGTCGACGGCCGCCTTGAAGCGCATGCCCAGGCGCGCCGGATACAGATTGACGGTGACGGGCATGCGGAAGTTCTTCTTCACGGGATCGAATTCGATGCCCACCGAGCGCACCTCGCCCAGCACGATGCCACGGAAGTCCACCGTGGCGCCAGGCTGCAAGCCGCGCAGGGACTGGTCGAAATAGAATACGGTGGTGATCGCCTCGCCATCGGGTTCGCGCATGGCGCTGGCCTCGTCGGCCGCCAGACGGAAATTGGTATCGGCAGGCGCGGGCTCCTCGGGCTTGCGGCCGTTTTCCGCCTCGAAGGCGATGCCGCCCACCAGCATGGCGGCCAGCGACTGCGTATTCAATTTGAAGCCGTTCGAATCGAGGCGCACGTCGACGCCGCTGGCATGCCACCAGCGCGCATTCTTGCCGACGAACTGGTCGTACGGCGCATTGACGAAGACCGACATGGTGATGCCGTTGCCATCCTTGTCCAGCGCGAAACTGACCACCTTTCCCACGCGCAGACGGTGGAAGAACAGGGGCGAGCCCACGTCGACGGAGCCGAGGCTGTCCGCATGCAGGGTGTACAGCTTGCCCTTCTGGTCGCCGGCCACGGCGGGCGGATTTTCCATGCCGACGAAATCCTCCTTTTTGGTTTCCGACTTGCCCGTGTCGACGCCGATGTAGGCGCCCGACAGCAAGGTGCCCAGGCCCGTCACGCCGCTGGCGCCGATCTGCGGGCGCACCACCCAGAAGCGCGAATCGGCGGTGGCGAAGCGGCGCGCTTCCTTGCTCATGTCGATCGTCACCAGCACCTTGCTCAAGTCCTCGCCCAGGGTAATGGCGCGCACCTGGCCGATGTCGACGTCCTTGTACTTGACCTTGGTCTTGCCCGGCTCCAGCCCTTCGGCGCTCTTGAAGCTGACCGTCACCGTGGGGCCCTGGTCGAGGATGGACTTGGCGGCCAGGCCCGCCCCGATCAGCGCGGCCAGCAGCGGAATGAGCCATACCAGCGACGGCAGCCAGCGGCTACCCTGCTCCACATCGGGTTCCGGCAACGGGGGGACGCCCTGGCCACCCGTTTCGGCAAGGTCGCCCGCTTCTTTGTCAGACATGCTGTTCTCCAATCACTGTATTGTTTCCGGTATTTGCCACCACCACGGGTTCTTCCTCGCCAGGTACCTGCCCGTCGACGGGGTCCCATATCAGGCGCGGGTCGAACTGCATCGCCGCCAGCATGGTCAGCACCACCACGGCGCCGAAGGCCAGCGCGCCGGGTCCGGCCGTGATCACGGCCAGCGACTTGAAGCGCACCAGCGCCACCGTCAGGGTGACGACAAAGATATCGAGCATGGACCAGCGGCCGATGAATTCGACCATGCGGTACAAAATGGTGCGCTGGCGCGGCCGCCAGCGCGAACGCCGCTGCGCCGTGAACGCCAGCAGCGCCAGCACGCCCAGCTTGAGCATGGGCACGACCACGCTGGCGATGAAAATGATGATGGCCAGGCCTTTCGAGCCGCTGGTCCAGAACAGCACCACGCCGCTCATGATGGTGTCGTCCTGCGCGCCGAACAGCGACTGCGTCACCATCACGGGCAGCAGGTTGGCGGGAATGTAGAGGATCATGGCGGCGATCAGCAAGGCCCAGGTGCGGTTGATGCTGTCCGGCTTGCGCACGTGCAGGGCCGTGCCGCAGCGCACGCACGCCAGGTGCTTGCCTTTGCCCAGCGGCGGCGCCACCAGGCCGCAGGCGTGGCAGGGCACGATCTTCGCTCCCGGCGCGAAGGCCTTGTAGCGGATGCCGGGCAGCGCCTGCCGGGTCAGGTCGTCGCCCAGGTTCCACAGGGCCTTGGGGTCGAACGAGACGACGATGGCCAGCATCAGTGTCAGCGCGCCAAACGCGAACAGCCCCGGTTGCGGCAGCACCGTGGCCAGGCTGGTCATCTTGACGACGGTGATCAGGATGCCGATCATCAGCACCTCCGTCATGCCCCATTCGCGCGCCGTCTGCACGGCGCGCAGCACGCGGTTAAAGCCCGGCACCTTGACGCCGCCGCGCAGGCCCAGCGCCACATATAGCAGGGAACCGAGTTCGATGGCGGGAAAGAGGATGGTAAACAGGAAGACCATCGTCGCCACGATGTGCATCTGCTCGGACCACAGCACGCGGATGGAGCCGAGCAAGGTGGCGCTGGAAGTGAGGCCATTGACGTCGAGTTCGACGATGGGAAAAAACTGCGCGATCAGGAAGACCAGGGCGGCGCCCAGGGTCAGCGCCACCACCTTGGTCAATTCGGCCGAGGCGCCGCGCGCGTGGGCGCCGCGATACAGCACCGAGCGGCAACGGATGCAGCGCGCCTTTTCGCGCGGACGCAGCGGACGTTTGCGGTACAGCACGCCGCAGTCATGACAGCTAATCAGGTCGTATCGGTGCACAGTTGAAGTTTGCCGGCGCCCGAAGCGCGACTATCCCATGTCAATGCCAGCTATCATATTACAAACCCGGCATTTTCCTGCACTACGGCACTATTCTTTTCCACTTCCCCGCAGCAACGCCTCCACGGCGCGACCGATTTGCAGCACGCGCTCATCATTGCCATGCATGCCGCAGATGCCCAGCCCCACGGGCAGCTCGCCCTCGGCGTGGCACGGCAGCGACAGCGCGCAGCCATCGAGGAAGTTGATCACGCTGGCGTTGCGCAGCGCCAGGCCGTTCGTGGCAAAGAAGGTGGCGTCATCCGCTTCCAGCGGGGCAACTTCCGGTGCGAGAATAGCCACGCTGGGCATCAGCCAGGCGTCGAATGGCGCCAGGCGCCGCTTCGCGATGGCGATCAGGCATGCGCGCGCATCGAGCAAATCGATGTAGTCCGCTGCGCCTTGCTGCTGGCCGCGGCGGATGCGCGCCGCCACGCGCTGGTCGTATTGCGCGCCCTTCTCTTCAAGTAGCTCCCTGTGCCAGTGCCAGGCCTCGGCCGCCACCAGGCCGCCGCCGCCATTAATCGTCGGCAGCTCCAGCAATTCCGGGAAATCGAACTGTTCCACCTGTGCGCCGGCCGCGCGCAATTTGTCCAGCGCGCGCCCGAAAGCCTGCTGCACCTGCGGCGCCACGTGCGTACCGACGTAGTCAAGGGTAACGCCGAAGCGCAAGCCTTTCAATGCTGGTGCCTGCGCGCCGATGTCATGGCCCGAAAACGCTGCGTACAAAATAGCGCAGCAATCGACACTGTGTGCGATGGGGCCGGCCGAGTCGAGGGAGCGCGACAGCGGCAGCGTGCCAGCCAGCGATACGGCAGCCGCCGTCGGCTTGAAACCGGTCAGGCCGCAAAACGCGGACGGGATGCGGATCGAGCCGCCCGTGTCCGTGCCCAGCGCGCCGGCCGCCATCGCCAAGGCCACCGTGACGGCGCCGCCCGAGGTGGAGCCGCCTGCCACACGCGCGTGGTCGTGCGGATTGCGCGGCGTGCCGTAATGGGGATTCAAGCCCAGGCCGGAGAATGCAAATTCGCTCATATTGGTGCGGCCCAGCAGGACGGCGCCGGCCGCGCGCAGGCGCGCCACGGCAAGCGCATCGGCACCGGCGGGCGGCGCGTCTGCCAGCGCCAGCGAGGCGGCGCTGCTGACCTGCCCCCTCACGTCGAACAGGTCCTTGATGGAAATGGGCACGCCGGCCAGCGGCGAGGCAACGATGCCCGCGGCGCGCGCCGCATCGCTGGCCCGCGCCTCCATCAGCGCCTGTTCGCCATCGAGGCTGACATACGCATGGCCGCCCTGCGCCCGGTGCGCCTCGGCGCGCGCCAGCATCTGCTGTGTCAGTGCCACGCTGGTGATGCGGCCGGCGGCCAGGTCGGCCGCCAGTTCCCTTATCGTCCTCTTGCCAGTCACATCCATGCTGCCTCCCCGATTTTCCAGGCATGCATCTTACCGGATGCCAGCGGCATGGTCGCCGCCCCGTCAGGCGGCCAGGAAGTCGAGCAGGGTCAGGGCGACGATCTTGCTGGCCTTGCGCAAATCATCGAGCGCCAGGCGCTCATCGGCCTTCTTCGCGTTCGACTCGGGTACCGTGCGCGGGCCGGCGCCATACAGCACGGCGGGGATGCCCCGCTCGCCATACAGGCGCGCATCCGCATACAGGGGCGTGCCGACGGCGGGAATCGTCTCGCCAAGGATGGCTTGCGCATTCTTTTGCAGGCTGCCGACCAGCTGCTCGGAACCGGGCAAGGGCCGCAGCGCGTGCGACAGCAGCAGGCAGCGGATCTCGATGCGAATGCCAGGTTCGCCCCGCACGGCGTCTTCGATCAGCGCGCGCACCTGCCCTTCCACCGCCACCGGGTCTTCCTCCGGGATCATGCGCCGATCCATCTTCATGACGACCTTGCCCGGCACCACATTGGTATTCGTGCCACCGTCGATGCGGCCCACCAGCATGGTGGGCGAGTCGATGCCGGCCACCTTGGATTTGATCTTTTTCAGCTCCGGCAGCTGGCCATAGATGGCGTTGAGGATCTTGTTGGCCGCCTGCAGCGCATCGTGGCCCGTCTCCGGCATGGAGCCGTGGCCCGACTTGCCGTGCACGGTGATTTCCAGCTGCAGGCAGGCGTTGTGCGCCGTGACGATGCCATAGCTGAAACCGGCGGCGATGACGAAATCGGGCTGCGTCAGATTCTGTTCCAGCAGCCAGCCCGGTCCCAGCAAGCCGCCGAATTCCTCATCGTAGGTAAAATGCAGTTCCAGCTGGCCCTTCAAGGGAATACCCAGCGCTTCGAGCGCGCGCGCGGCAAACACATAGGTGGCGAAATCGCCCTTCGAGACGGCCGTCGCGCGGCCGTAGATATAGCCGCCGTCGATCTGGCCGCCATACGGCGGATACGTCCAGTTGTCGCCGGGCGGCACCACGTCGCCATGCGCATTCAGGGCCACCGTCGGCCCGCCTGCCGCATACGGCCGGCGCACGATCAGGTTGGTGATGCTCTGCATGCCATAGGCCTCGACCTGGTCCGCAGGCACCGCATGCTTTTCGGCGCTCCAGCCATACGCCTGCAACAGCTGCGCCACCAGCTCCGCATGGGGCGCGTTATTGCCGGGCGGCGTATCCGTCGGCTGCTGCACCACCTGCTGTAAAAAGGCGACTTCTTCGTCGAAGTGCGCGTCGATCCAGGCCGTGATTTTTTCTGCGTGCGTAGTCATTTTGCTCCTTGCATGGTCTGTTGCAGCCAGGCGCCCAATTCGCTGCGTTCGGCCTCCGTCATATTGGTCAGGTTCCCGATCGGCATGGCTTTCAGCTCGATGGCCTGCTTGTAGATTTGCGCCGCGTGCTGGCGGATTTCCATTTCATTATCCAGCATCATGCCGGCCGGCGCCGTGGCGAAACCCGCTTGCGTGGGCTGGGCCGAATGGCAGGTGGCGCAGCGCTGGGCGATGATGGCATGCACGGCCACGAACTGGGCGGCGGGGTCCGCCACGGGCGCGGCCGCCACGGGCGCTTTCGGCGCGATGGCGATAGCTACGGCCAGCAGCAGGGCCACGCCGATGGCCGGATAGCGCCACTCGACTCTGCCCTTGTGGCGCAGGTTGAAGAAGTGGCGGATGAAGACGCCGGCCGCCATGATCAGCGCCAGCACCAGCCACGCATGATCGTTCCGGTAAGTCATCGCGTAGTGGTTGCTGATCATGATGAACAGCACCGGCAACGTAAAATAATTGTTATGCACGCTGCGCTGCTTGGCCTTCAGGCCGTGCCTGGGATCGGGCAGCTTGCCGGCGGCCATGGCTTCGACCATCTTGCGCTGGCCGGGAATGATCAGCATCAGCACATTGGCCACCATGATGGTGCCGATCATGGCGCCCACGTGGATGTAGGCGGCGCGCCCGCTGAGCAAATGCGTGAGCACGTACGCGGCGCCGACGATCAGCGTAAACACCGTCACGCCGAACCACAGTTCATATTGCGCCAGCTTCGAGCGGCACAGCAGGTCATACACGGTCCAGCCGATGACGAGGGTGGCGATGCCGATGCCGACGGCCTGCCCGCTGGAGATATCGGCCACGGCCTTGTCGATCATCATGGCCTGCGCATTGAAATAATAGGCAATCGTCAGCAGCGCAAAGCCGGACAACCAGGTGGAATACGCCTCCCACTTGAACCAGTGCAGCTCCTGCGGCAGTTCAGCGGGCGCCACCAGATATTTTTGCGGGTTATAGAAACCGCCCCCATGCACGGCCCACAATTCTCCCGAGACGCCCTTCTTCGCCAGCTCGGAGCCGGGCGCGGGCGGACGGATCGAGTTGTCGAGCCACACGAAATAAAAGGAAGCACCGATCCAGGCGATGCCCGTGATGACGTGCAGCCAGCGGACGATCAGGTTCAGCCACTCAAGGCCGTACGGAATCAGGTAGGCAAATACGTCCATAAATTTCCTCTAGTCAGACCGAACCCATATTCGTGCCAATCTACACAAGATAAACGGATTTACCGCCCTTCACATGAAAAATATCGTATATTTGACATATTCAAATCGATATACAACAGAGCCGCCGCCCCATGTCCAGCCTGCCGCAACACCTCGACCTGCACCTGATCCGCATCCTCTACCTGCTGCTGGTGGAAAAGAATGTCTCGCGCGTGGCGCTCAAACTCAACCAGCCGCAGCCGTCGATCTCCGCCTCCTTGCGCAAGCTGCGCGAACTGACGGGCGACCCGTTGCTGGTGCGCGGCGCGCGCGGCATGGTGCCCACCCAGCATGGCGAAAGCCTGCTCAATCCGGCCAAGCGCATCCTCGACCAGACGGAAAGCCTGTTTATCAAGAAGACGCCGTTCGTGGCGCAGGAAGAGGCGCGCACCTTCCATATCGCCGCGCCCGACTACCTGGACAGCCAGTTCCTGCCCAATGTGGTGGCCCTGCTGCGCCGCGGTTCGCCGAAAAGCCGCGTCGTGCTGCACAGCCTGGGGCCGGGCATCGACCATATCCGCCAATTGTCCGATGGAGGGCTGGATCTGGTCATCGCCAACTGGGACGAGCCGCCCGCCCACCTGCACATCTCGAAGCTGTTCGAAGATCCCATCGTCTGCGCCATGCATGCGGAAAACGCCTATGCGCGGCGCACGGCCAGCGACGCCATGACCCTCGACGACTATCTGAGCCTGCCGCACGTGGCGCCGTCGCAGATGATGCCGGGCTATCACGGCGTGATCGACTCCTTCCTCGAACGGCAAAACCTGCAGCGCAACGTGGTGGTTGAATCGGCGTATTTCGGCCTGATCCCCTACATGCTGACGCAGACGGATCTGGTACTCACCACGGGCCGCCAGTTCATGCGCTTCTATGAAAAGACCCTGCCGCTGAAAACGTATACCGTGCCCTTGAAATTCCCGCCGATGCGCTTTTACCAGTTGTGGCACCAGCGCGTGCACCAGGCGCCCGAGCACAAATGGCTGCGCGACCAGGTCAGCGCGGCGGCCAAGGCGCTGGTGCAGCGATAGCCGCTATCAGCACGCGCATATAATGAACGCAGGAACGGGGCGCTATCATCACCGCTTGCATGATCGGAAAACCATGACCACCCTTTCAGACCTGAACGCCGGCAGCCAGGCCGATTTTATCGCGCAGCTGCATGGCATCTTCGAACATTCGCCCTGGATCGCCCAGCGCGCAGCCGCCGCGCGGCCGTTTGCCAGCCTGACGGCGCTCAAGACGGAATTGCAGCGCGTGCTGGCCCTGGCCTCGCCCGAAGAACAGCTGGGACTCATCCGCGCCCACCCCGAACTGGCCGGCAAGGCCGCCATCGCCGGGCAAATGACGATGGAGTCGACGCGCGAACAGGCCAAGTCCGGCCTGAACCTGTGCAGCGCCGACGAATTTGCCACCCTGCAGCGCCTCAACAGCGAGTACAACGCCAAGTTCGGCTTTCCCTTCATCCTGGCCGTCAAGGGCCCGACGGGCGAAGGCCTCACGCGCCAGGACATCATCGCCACCTTTTCCCGGCGCCTGAAGAACCGGCGCGCCGATGAACTGGCCGAATCGCTGCGGCAGATCAAGCGCATCGCCGAGCTGCGCCTGAACGACCTGTTCGACGTGCGCCTGGACTTCGGTCCGGCCATCATGCAGCACGCTGAAACGCTGGCCGGCTGGAGCGACAGCGATTACAACCTGACCTGCGCCTACCTGACGCCGGCGCACCGAAAAACGGCCGCGCAGCTGGCCGACTGGATGCGGGAGGCCGGCATGCAGGTGCAGATCGACGCCGTCGGCAATGTGGTCGGCCGCTATCTGTCCGACGCGCCCGACGCAAAGACGCTGATGACGGGATCGCATTACGACACGGTGCGCAACGGCGGCAAGTACGATGGCCGGCTGGGCATCGTGCTGCCGATCGCCGTCGTGCGCCACCTGCACGAACGGGGCGAAAAGCTGCCCTTCCACGTCGAGGTCGTCGGCTTTGCCGAAGAGGAAGGCGTGCGCTTCAAGAGCACGTTTTTGGGCAGCACGGCCGTCACGGGCAAGTTCGATTTGTCGCTGCTGGAACAGCTTGACGCGGACGGCGTGAGCATGCGCGACGCGCTGGCCGCCGCCGGCCACGAGGCGAGCGCCATCGGCGCCATCGCGCGTGACCCTGCCGATTTGCTCGGCTATGTGGAAGTGCATATCGAACAGGGCCCCGTGCTGCTGGAGCGCGACCTGCCGCTGGGAATCGTCACGGCGATTGCCGGCAGCTCGCGCTACCTGGTCAATCTTGGCGGCGTGGCCAGCCACGCGGGCACCACGCCCATGCACATGCGCAAGGACGCGGCCAGCGCGGCGGCCGAAATCATCCTGCTGGTGGAACGGCGCTGCAGCCAGGGCGAAGCGCTGGTGGGCACCGTCGGCCAGCTGCAGGTACCCAACGGCTCCGTCAACGTGATCGCCGGCGCCTGCACCCTGTCGCTCGATATCCGCGCGGCCAGCGACGCGGTACGCCAGGCGGCCGTCGACGACATCCTCGATGGCATCGCCGCCATCTGCGCGCGGCGCCAGATCGACTACCAGCTGGAACTGCTGCTGTCGGCGCGTGCTGCGCCGTGCGCGCCATGGCTGATGGCGCAACTGGCGCAAGCCGTGGAATCGGTCGGCATCGAACCATACGCGCTGCTGTCGGGCGCCGGCCACGACGCCATGGCCATGGCCGCCATCACCGACGTGGCCATGCTGTTTACGCGCTGCGGCAATGGCGGCATCAGCCACAACCCGCTGGAAACCATGACGGCCGACGACGCCGACATCGCGGCGCGCGCGCTGCTCGATTTCTTGCACAATTTTCAGGAAAAAAACTGAATTAATTGCCGGCCGCCGCTATCGCGTAGCTGGAACTTGCTCCAGGTCACGCTCAGGGCGGCATGTCGTCAATTCTTCTTTTCAAGAAAGTACAGCGTCCGGTTGCCGGCGACGAGTGGCTGTTTTTTCTCGATGGTGTATTTTTCGCAAAATACGCGTTCAAAACTGTCGATCGACATCCCCGCATACAGTTCTTCATTGATGCCGGCGATTTCGGCAAAACGCCGGTCTTGCGGTTCTATCCATTCCAATACCAGGAAGCGCGGCGCCAGCGACAGGAAAAATTCCAGGATCATCGGCAGACTGGCGCGTTCGGAAACGAGCAAGTGATGCACCAGACCCAATGCCATGATGCAATCGAACTTGCCCGCAGCCCGCGCCATGAAACTTTCCACCTCCTGGTTCATCCAGCCCACCGCCGGCGTGGGGCGTCCGATGTCGAGCAGGATCGGCGAAATCGGCAACGCCACGCCGCGCAATTGCTGGTACAGCCGCGACAACGCACCATGATCGTAATCGGCCGCCACCACTGTTTTTCCGGCATTGGCCGCAACCTTGCTGAACTCGCCAGCGTTGCAGCCAAGATCGAGCACTGTGGCGATGTCGGGCCGGTCCACGGCAGCGCGCACGAAAGCAGTTTTCACCACGACGTCGGGCGTGCTGTAGTGGTCCCGGTCAGCCTCGTAATTTTCCCATTTGGTCGGTTTGGCCGACGCGGCGGGCTTGAGCGCATCGACATGTTTCTCCAGCCGCTTCAAGGTACGCGCCAACAAGAACATCGCCAGTTCGGCTGACCTGGCTTTCGGCGCGCTGGCGCCGCCGCTGGTACGCGATTGGCCCATTCTGCCGAAAAACGTCGGCAAGGTCACCGCTTCCAACGCCGGCTGCACATAGGCGCGCCAGCCACCGATAATGCGCCTGGCCTGCTCAGGCTGCACGCCATCGCGGTACTGGACAAACAGAGCGGACGTCTGCATGCCGGTGTGGCGATAAAGCAACAAGGGGATCAGAAAATGCCGGCAAAACTGTGCATACGCGATCCAAACGCCAGACTCATCCATGCGCTCGAATGAGAGGATATCGCAAAACCTCGGCTTGCCATGTTCGAACAGGATATTCCACGCCGATGCATCCTTGATGATCCAGCCGTGTGCCAAAGCTGTCTTGGCGATTTGCAGTGTCATTTTTGCCGCGTCATACAACTGCAAAGCGGTAATTTCATGCGGATAGCATGGGAAGTCGACAGCGCGGTGTTCCAGCCAGCGTAAATGCGCCGTATCAGTGACAGATTCGACGCGGCCGGCGACCCACTCGGACTGCGGGAACCAACCATCGGCGACTCCTTGCCGATACCAGGGCGCGTTGATCAACGTTTCTACATCATCGACTTTTTGCGTACTGACGGCGCGAAAAATCCGGCCATTTTTTTTTGCGACAAAACCGGACGGGTCGCGCCAAGAAACTTTTTTCAGAATTTCAAAATTTGTAGCCATCCGGCGCGCTCCAGGTTTCATAATAAGGTGTACGCCGCAACGCATCGGCCAATTCAGGCTGGGTATCGAGTTTTCCGGACAAAAAATCCAGCGCCAATTGCTTGCTATGGACGGTGCTGATGCGATCTGGCAAGACAATGGGCTCACTGGCGCCCACCTTCCAGACGACAAAGGGAATCGCGGCCGGCTGCTTGGAATGTGTCCTCAACCAATGATCGGAAGAAACGATAAGGAGAATATTTTGTTTATCGGCAAGCGCTTGCAGATCTTTGACGATACGTCCAAGTACCATGTCGGCACCGATCAAATTTTGTCTGTAGGCATCGGTATCATTTTCTACCGGCTGCTTCAACAGGCGCTGCACATAGATATTGGGCAAATGCGGCAAATTCATATGGATGAAATCGAATGCACTGCGCTGGTTGGCAAGTGTTGCGTCGAGGTGAGACAGCACGTTATCGGACGCACGGTACATATGATCAAAATGATATAACACGAATTCCGGCAAAATTTGGATCGCCCCCTTGACATTCTTGATCGCTGAAATCAGTGCTGTGCTGAAAAATGTCAGGCTATCAAACCATCTGCCCGCATTGACTGCATAGGTGCTATTACAAGATTGTAATGACGGGAACATCTTGCAATAGGGGTGATAAAAACCCAGCACCGTTGCGGCCTGTGGCCCGCCGGGCAATTGCGAAAATATGGCGCTATCCGGGCCAAAACGTACTATTTTGTGCTGCTGATCCACCAAATCGAGTCTGTTTTGGGATCTGATCGTAACCCCCGATAGCGCTGTGCCCGTCAATAACGCAGGGATGGAATATGACGTGTCCTGGCCAGGTGAAAACGCCTGGTTTGCACTGATCGCACGCGCCGTCAACGCCGAAAAGTTCGGCATGGCAGCGGCCATGCCGGAACCCGGCTTCAAGCTCAGTGCATAGTCCATTTCATCAAAAATAACCCATACCACGCGTCGTTCGACGGTGGCCGCCGCGTGATCCGGCGTGACCGCCGCAGATGCCGCGGGTTGAAAAAAGAAGTCAAGAGCGATACAACGATACAGCGCAAGAAAGACAAAGGCATACCCCATCGTCGACAGCGCGCGTATCCACTTTGACAAGTTGTTTCGGGTCAGATATAAACATCCGAAGATAGTCGCCAGCGTAGCGCCTACCAGCATGATTTTTCCGATGCCAAATCGATTCGTCGATTCAAAAAACGATGGCATGACGAATTGTACGAGATTACCCCATGGATAATCCGCCGCATTAAAAGCGCTTTTTATCGCCATCAGTGTCAACGCCGCAGTACCAAAAAACATCAACTTGCGCTTGATACCGGCACTTGGCAGGGAACTGGTCGCCAGCAAAATAACCGGCACCAGACAAAAAACGGTGACCAGCGACGGATAAACAATATAATCAAAAAACGATGGCACGAAATAAAGCGTCAACGGATTTAAGAAATTCAGAAAATAAGCCGATGCATAAAGCAGGGATAAGCCTGTTGCCGTATTCAGACGCTTCATTATTTTTTATTTTTTCTTGAAAAGAAATCCCGGATCAACTTGAATAATTGGCCAGGCCGTGAAATATAAAACATCACCGCGCCGAAGACGGTGATCAACAGCTGCAGCAGATAGGCCCCAGTTCCCGGATCGACATAGGCGAATGCGGTGCCAGGGAACAGGAGAATAAAAGTAGCCATGAAAATGGATTTTTTTTCAAACATGGTATTACCTTGTCGGAGGTTATCCCATTAAATAAAAATTTCAATCAATGAAATTAAATTCAAATATGAATAATGTGGAGTGGCGATTGATTCAAGCGAGACTGCGACTTCTTCCTGCGGATTTGACTATTATATACGCAACAGAGCTGATTCCGCCTCCCCCTGAATGCCCTTCGGCATCACAAGGGATGGCGTTAATGCAACACCGCGATTTTCCGGTTATGCTGCCGCGACATCAGCTGCCGTCTCCTGACCATGGCCTCGCAAGTATGCGCGCCATTTAACATTTGGAATCGCCAGACATATGATTCCCGTTTTTCCTCTGCAGCGAGGCCGCAACCGCACCGATCAAAGGCCCCCATTCTGTTGCATCATGCTGACGAAATAGCCGCATGGCTCCCGGATACCACGGCGTATCGACGCGCCCGGCCAGCCAGCGCCAGTTGCAGCCGTAATCGGGCAGCAATACCCACCATGGCTTGCCCAGTGCGCCACCCAGATGGGCCGCAGCCATATCGACGCTGATGAGCAGGTCTAGATTCACGATCAGCGCCGCCATGTCGGCAAAGTCGATCACGGTATTCGAGCATCGCCCAGCCCTCTTCCATCCGCCCCTGGCGCAACAGCAAATAAGACAAGTTGAAATGCGCCTTCGCATAGGCGGGGGCAACAGAGATGGCGTCGAGGTAGCAGCGCTCGGCCTCCGTTTCGCGCTTGGTGCCAGCGAACAGCGCGCCGAGGTTTTGCAGGATTTTCTAGTTGTCGGGCAGCAGTAGCAAAGCGTGACGGTAACAAGCTTCGGCTTCGGCCAGCAAGCCGCTGCGTTCCTTCAAAAAAGCGATATTGGCCCAGATTTCGGCACTATCCGGCGCCAGCGCGCGCCTCGATGAAGCACACTTCGGCAGCGCCATGGTCGCCATCTTGCAGATGGCGGCTGCCTTTGGTGAACAGCAGTTCGGCATGACAGGAACGGTGCGGCATCGGCGATCCGGAAAAAACACCCACCTCCGGGCTACGCCGCGATAGCCCGCTCCAGCATCGCATGCAGCAGCACGTTGCAGCCCGCTTCCAGGTGCTCGGGCTTGGCGTCTTCGATTTCATTGTGGCTGATGCCATCCTTGCAAGGCACGAAGATCATGCCGGCCGGCGCCAGTCGGGCAGCGTAGATGGCGTCGTGGCCGGCGCCGGAGACCACGTCCATCACGGAATAACCCAGTTTTTCAGTCGCATTGCGCACGGCGCCCACGCAGTCTGGGTGGAACGGGCATGGCGGGTAATAGGAAACACGCTCCAGTGAAATGCCCAGGCCCGTCGTCTCGCGCGTGGCGTCGATGAAGGCCGTGATTTCGCCGTGCATGGTGTTGAGCAGTTCGTCGTTCACATTGCGCAGGTCGATGCTGAATGTGACTTCGCCGGGAATCACGTTGCGGCTGTTCGGGAACACCTGCACCATGCCCACCGTGCCACGCCCGTAAGGCGGGTAGCGGTTGGCGATGGCGACAACTTCCTGCATGATGGTCGTGGCCACCTGCAGCGCATCCTTGCGCAAGCCCATGGGCGTAGGACCGGCGTGCGCCTCCATGCCCGTCACCACGCAGTCGTACCAGGACAGCCCCATCACGGCAGGCACCACGCCGATGACTTTATCGGCGTCTTCCAGCACAGGGCCCTGCTCGATATGCGTTTCGAAATAGGCGCCGATGGGATGGTCGCCCGGCACCTGGTCTCCACGATAGCCGATGCGCGCCAGCTCCTCGCCCACCGTTTTGCCTTCCGTGTCTTTCGCCGCATACGCGGTTTCGAGCGAAAAAGCGCCGCAAAATACGCCGGAACCCATCATCACGGGCACAAAGCGCGAGCCTTCCTCGTTGGTCCAGAACGCCACCTCGATGGGCGCCCGCGTCTTGATCTGTAAATCGTTCAGGGTGCGCACCACTTCCAGGCCCGCCAGCACGCCGTAATTGCCATCAAACTTGCCGCCCGTGGGCTGGGTGTCGATGTGGCTGCCCGTCATCACGGGCGGCAAGGTATTATCGGTGCCGTCGCGGCGCATGAAGACATTGCCGATCTGGTCGATGGTAATGCTCATGCCGGCTTCACGGCCCCAGCGCACCACCAGGTCGCGCCCCTGCTTGTCGAGGTCCGTCAGGGCCAGGCGCTTGACGCCGCCCTTCACTGTCGCGCCGATCTGCGCCAGTTCCATCAGGGCTGCCCACAGCCGTTCGCCATTGATGCGTAGATCATTCATTATTGTCTCCTGACTTCATGCGGTGGTGGCGGCAAACGCCGGGCGCTCGATATAGCGCCCTGCCCCTTCGACGGCCGTCAGCTCGCCCTGGTGGAACACCACCTTGCCGGCGGCAATCGTGGTGCTGGGGATGCCGCGCACGGTGCGCCCTTCGAAGACGTTGAAGCCTCCTTTGGCAAACTGCGTGGCGGCGGAAATGGTGCGCGTGCCCTGCGGGTCCCACAGCACGATGTCGGCATCGCTGCCCGCGGCGATGACGCCCTTGCGTGGATACATATTGAAGATCTGCGCCGCATTGGTCGACGACACCTTGACGAATTCGGACGGTGTCAGCATGCCGGAATTGACGCCCGCATCCCACACCACGGCCATGCGTTCCTCGACGCCGCCGCAGCCGTTCGGGATGCGCGTGAAGTCGTCCTTGCCGGCCGCCTTCTGCTCGGCGCAGAAAGTGCAATGGTCGGTGGCCGTCGTGTGCAGGTT
>NZ_LT607483.1:0-50084 GCF_900095235.1 Janthinobacterium sp. UMAB-60 | reverse complement strand
AATCAAAATCATCGCTCTGATAGACGCTGTCGTCGATCACCAGATGGCCCGCCAGCGCTTCGCCATACACGCGCTGACCGTTGGCGCGCGCCCGCGTGATGGCGTCGAGCGACTCGGCGCACGAGACGTGCACGATGTACACGGGGGTATTCAACACATTGGCAATCGCGATGGCGCGGTTGGCCGCCTCCGCTTCCACTGCCGGAGGACGCGACAACGGGTGCGCCTGCGGCCCGGTAATCCCCTTTTTCAGCAAGGCTTGCTGCAATTGAAAAACCAGCTCGCCGTTTTCCGCATGCACGGTGGGCAGCGCGCCCAGCTCCAGCGAGCGGGTAAAGCTTTTCACCAGCGTTTCATCGTCGGCCATGATGGCATTCTTGTAGGCCATGAAGTGCTTGAAGCTGTTCACGCCATGCTCGCGCACGAGGATGCCCATCTCTTCATGCACCTGTTCGCTCCACCAGGTGATCGCCACGTGGAAGGTGTAGTCGCCGGCCGCCTTGGCCGACCACTCGCGCCACTGATGATACGCTTCGATCAGCGACTGCTTCGGTGCGGGAATGACGAAGTCCATGATGGTGGTGGTGCCGCCCGCCAGTCCCGCCGCCGTGCCCGTGAAAAAATCGTCGGACGTCACCGTGCCCATGAAGGGCAGATTCATGTGCGTGTGGGTGTCTATCCCGCCCGGCATCACGTACAGGCCGCCCGCCTCGATCACGGTGGCGCCAGCTGGCACCGGCAAGTTCTCGCCGACGGCGGCAATCGTGTCGCCCTCGATCAGCACATCGGCGCGAAACGCGCGGTCGGCGTTGACGACGGTACCGCCACGTATCAATGTAGTCATCTTGTCTCCTTCTCGAAAAGATCAGGACTGCGGCACCTGCTGCACGTGCGCTACGACCCTGCCCTTCATCATGACGCCGTATACGACCGCGGCGATGGCCACACCCACGAACCAGGCGTAGGTGTAGATGGTTTTAAAGCCTTCGGCCACGCCGGGAAACGCCGTGGGAAAAGCCGCGTTCAGAAAGCCGGGGATATTCGGCAGCACGGCGACGACAAAGGCGATCAGCGCCGCCATGTTCCAGCCATTGCCATACGAGTAGATGCCGTCGTCGCGGTATAGCTGCCTGACGTCGAGCTGCGTCTTGCGCACAAAATAATAGTCGACGATGAGAATGCCGGCGATGGGGCCCAGCAGGGCCGAGTAGCCGATCAGCCACGTGAAGATATAACCCTGGGTCGATTCGAGCACCTTCCACGGCATCATGACGATGGCGATGAAGGCCGTGATGTAGCCGCCCATCTTGTACGAAATCTGCTTCGGCGCCAGCGAGGAAAAGTCGTATGCCGGGCCCACCAGGTTGGCCGCCAGGTTGACGCTGACCGTGTCGATCAGCAGAATGATCAGCGCGACCAGCACGGCGGCGCCCGTCATGCGGCTGGCCAGGTCGACGGGATCCCAGATGGCCTTGCCGTACATGACCACGGAGCCGGCAGTGACGATCACGGCCAGCATGGCCAGCAAACCCATGGGCACGGGCAAGCCGACCGACTGGCCGATCACCTGGTCGCGCTGCGTCTTGGCGAAGCGCGTGAAGTCGGGAATGTTCAGCGCCAGGGTGGCCCAGAAACCCACCATGGCCGTCAACGATGGCCAGAAGACGTTCCAGAACTGGCCCGCCTTTTTGCCGCCGGGGATGAATTGCGATGGCTGGTCCAGCAAGCTGGCGACGCCGCCGGCCTTGCTGTGCACCCAGTACAGCAGCACGAAGCAGATGAGGATTTTCAAAGGCGCCGTATAGGTTTCAAGCTTGCGGATCGACTCCATGCCGTGCAGGATGTAATAGAACTGGATGGCCCAGAAAGCCAGGAAACACAGCAACTGGCTACCGTTGATGCCCAGGCCCGCGATCTTCTCGCCGCCCAGTTCATGCCCCATCAACACGCCCATCAGGGTATAGATCATCTGCCCGCCGAACCAGGTCTGGATGCCGTACCAGCCGCAGGCGACGATGGCGCGCATCAGCGCCGGCAGTCGCGCCCCCATGGTGCCGAACGAGGCGCGCGCCAGCACGGCATATGGGATGCCGTACTTGGTGCCCGCATGGCCGATCAAGAGCATGGGCAAGAGCACGATGGCGTTGGCGAGGAATACCGTGAGCACCGCCTGGTAACCGGACATGCCGCTGTCGATCAGGCTGGCCGACAGGGTATAGGCGGGAATGCACATCACCATGCCCACCCACAGCGCGGCAAAGTGATACCAGCGCCAGGTACGCTGCGCCGCCGTGGTGGGCGCCAGGTCTTCATTCCACAGCTGCGTATTGCCTGAATAGTCGTGGTTCACAGGTATTCTCCATCGGTTAGGCCGCCGGCATCTTGAATGACGCCAGGGATACGGCATTGTGTAAACTGCGGCAGTCTAGCTTACTGCAAAGACAGGCAACAGTTTATAAAATAAACGTACGCAAAAAACGTGCCCTAAGCCGTTTCCACCAATGCCCGTGGATTTCTGGGATCCTGCGTCCAGTTCATATATGGCTTGCCCGTGACCTGCGGCACCATCGTGATGCAGCCCTGCACCGGACAGGTGATTTCGCACAGGTTGCAGCCCACGCATTCCTCCTTGATGACCTCATACGTGCGCATGCCGGCGGCGTCGATCAGTTGCGCAATCGACTGGTGCGACGTGTCTTCACAAGCCACATAGCACTTGCCGCACTTGATGCAGTCATCCTGGTTGATGTGCGCGATCACCTGGTAATTCATGTCCAGGTATTTCCAGTCCGTCGTGTTGGTCACGGCCTTGCCGGCAAAGTCGCTGATGCGCGCATACCCCTTCTCATCCATCCAGCGCGACAAGCCATCCTTCATCTCGTCGACGATGCGGAAACCATGCAGCATGGCCGCCGTGCACACCTGCACGCAGCCGGCGCCCAGGGCGATGAATTCGGCCGCGTCGCGCCAGTTGCCGATGCCGCCGATGCCGGAAATGGGCAAGCCGCGCGTCTGCGGATCGCGGGCGATTTCCGCCACCATGTTCAGGGCGATCGGTTTGACGGCAGACCCGCAATAGCCGCCGTGCGTGCTGGCGCCGCCCACGATGGGCAAGGCCACCATGCGGTCCAGGTCCAGCGAGGTAATCGAGTTGATGGTGTTGATCAGCGAGACGGCGTCGGCGCCGCCCGCCTTGGCCGCGCGCGCCGGCATGCGCACGTCCGTGATGTTCGGCGTGAGCTTGACGATGACGGGTAGCTTGCTGTGCTTCTTGCACCAGGCAGTCACCATCTGCACATACTCGGGCACCTGGCCCACGGCCGCGCCCATGCCCCGCTCCGGCATGCCGTGCGGGCAGCCGAAATTGAGTTCGATGCCGTCCGCTCCTGTCGCTTCCACCTTCGGCAAAATGTCGGCCCAGTAGTGCTCTTCGCAGGGCAGCATCAGCGAGACGATCATGGCGCGGTCGGGCCAGTCCTTTTTCACCTGCGTGATTTCGCGCAGGTTGATCTCCAGCGAGCGGTCCGTGATCAACTCAATATTGTTGAAGCCCACCACTTCGCGGTTCTTGCCGTACAGGGCTGAATAACGCGACGAGACGTTGACGGCGGCCGGGTCTTCACCGAGGGTTTTCCACACGACGCCGCCCCACCCCGCCTCGAACGCGCGCACCACGTTGTAGGCCTTGTCGGTCGGCGGCGCGGACGCCAGCCAGAAGGGGTTCGGCGCCTTGATGCCGCAAAATTCGATGCTGAGATCAGCCATTATGCAGCCTCCACTTTATTCAATAAATCGGAATGGATGGCCAGTGCGGCCAGCTTGCCATGCTGGACGGCTTGCACCGTCAAGTCCTGCCCCGGCGCCACGCAGTCGCCGCCCGCGTAGATCCCCGGCAGCACCGTGCGAAAGCCCGCGTCGACGGCGATCTTGTCGCCTTCGCGCTGCAGCAACGACGCCATCGGATCATGCAGCACGCCGGTATCGAGGCTCTGGCCGATGGCCTTGAAGATGGCGTCGGCCGCCACGTCGAACGTTTCGCCCGTGCCCGCCAGGCGCGTGCCCTGCATGCGCGTTTTCTCGAAGCGCATGCCGGCGACCTTGCCGGCAGTATCGAGCAGCACCTGTTGCGGCTGGCCCCACGTCAGCATGCGCACCTGGTTGGCCTTGGCGATATCCTGCTCATGGTGGGTCGCCGTCATGGCGTCGAAGCCGCGCCGGTAGACCAGGGTGACTTCCTCGGCGCCCAGGCGGCCAATCTGCACGGCCATGTCGATGGCCGTATTGCCGGCGCCAATGACGATGGCGCGTTTCGGCACGGGCAGCGCGGCCAGGTCATCGGCCTGGCGCAGCGCGGCGATGTAATCGACGGCGGCCAGGAGACCCGGCGCATCTTCGCCCGTCAAGCCCAGCTTGCGGCTGGCGCCCAGCCCCAGACCGAGGAACACGGCGTCGTACTGCGCGTGCAGGTCGCGCAGCTGCAGGTTCTCGCCCAGCACCTGGCGACATCGGATCTCGATGCCGCCTATGCCCAGCAGGAAGTCGATTTCCTTTTGTGCGAAGTCGTCCGTCAGCTTGTACTTGGCAATACCGTATTCATTCAGGCCGCCGGCCTTGCCTTCCTTTTCAAAGATCACCACGTCGTGCCCCAGCATGGCCAGCCGGTGCGCGCACGACAGGCCGCTAGGGCCCGCACCGACGATGGCGATCGTCTTGCCGGTGGCGGCCGCGCGCCGGAACGGGTGCGCCGCAAACTGCATGTGGTCGACGGCATAGCGCTGCAAGAGGCCGATCTTGACGGGCTGGCCTTCGGCGTCGTGGTTGCGCACGCAGACGTCCTCGCACAGGATTTCCGTCGGGCAGACCCGGGCGCAGCTGCCGCCCAGGATGTTCTGTTTCAGGATGCCGGCGGCGGCGCCGTTGATGTTCTTGTCGTGGATGTTGCGGATGAAGCTGGCCACGTCGATTTCCGACGGACAGATGCGGCTGCACGGCGCGTCGTAGCAGTACAGGCAGCGGGCGCTTTCGATGGCGGCCTGGCGCGCCGTCAACGGCGGCGCCAGGTCCGTGAAATGGCCCGCCAGTTCCTCGTTGGGCAGGGCGGGATGCGGCAAATAGTTCAAAGACTCGATCATCGCGTATTCCTCTTGTTATGTGCGGCCGGCTCGTAATTTGAAACCTTTACTTCATCTGGGGAAAAGCAAATTCCACACCAGCGCTTGCCGTGTTCGGCCAGCGCTGCATCACGGCCTTGTGGCGCGTGTAGAAACGCACGCCTTCCGGGCCATACGCGTGGTGGTCGCCGAACATGCTGCGCTTCCAGCCGCCAAAGCTGTTGAAGGCCATCGGCACGGGCAAGGGGATGTTGACACCCACCATGCCGACCTGAATCTGGCGCACGAATTCACGCGCCACGCCGCCATCGCGCGTGTAGATGGCCACGCCGTTGCCATACTCGTTGGCGTTGATCAGCTCCACCGCATGCACCACGTCAGGACACCGGAGCACGCACAGCACGGGGCCGAAAATCTCTTCCTTGTAGATACTCATGTCGCGCGTGACGTGGTCAAATAACGTACCGCCGACAAAGAAGCCGTTCTCGCGTCCCGCCACCACATGGTTGCGGCCATCGACCACCAAAGTCGCGCCCTGCTCCACGCCCGAGGCAATGAGTTTTTCGATCCGGTGCTTGGCGGCCAGCGACACGACCGGTCCCATTTCCGCACCATCTTCCATGCCGTCGCGCACTTTCAGTGCGGCCGTGCGCGTTGCCAGTGCATCGATCAATTTGTCGCCCGCGTCGCCCACGGCCACCACCACGGAGATGGCCATGCAGCGCTCGCCCGCCGAACCATATGCCGCGCCGATCAGCGCGTCGACCGTCATGTCCATGTCCGCATCGGGCATCACCACCATGTGGTTCTTCGCGCCGCCCAGCGCCTGCACGCGCTTGCCGCTGGCGCTGCCGCGCGCATAGATGTATTCGGCAATCGGCGTCGAGCCGACAAAGCTGATCGCCTGCACCACAGGGTGGTCGAGCAAGGCGTCGACCGTCACTTTATCGCCCTGCACCACGTTGAAGACGCCGTCGGGCAAGCCAGCTTCTTTCAGCAGTTTCGCGTGCAGCAGCGAGGCCGACGGATCGCGCTCGGACGGTTTCAAGACGAAGGTATTGCCGCAGGCAATCGCCACCGGGAACATCCACATCGGCACCATCACGGGGAAGTTGAACGGCGTGATGCCGGCCACCACGCCCAGCGCCTGGCGCATGGACCAGGCGTCGATGCCGCGCGAAATCTGGTCCGTGAATTCTCCCTTCAACAGTTGCGGGATGCCGACGGCAAATTCCACCATCTCGATGCCGCGCGCCACTTCGCCCTGGGCATCGGCAAAGGTCTTGCCATGCTCGCGCGTGAGCATGGCGGCAAAGTCGTCCGTGTGCTGCTGGCACAGCTGCAGGTAGCGAAACAGCACGCGCGCGCGCGTCAATGGCGGCGTGGCGGACCAGGAGGGAAAGGCTGCTGCTGCGGCCTGCACGGCCGCGTCGACGTCTTCCACGGTGCCCAGCGCCACGCGGGCCACGGGTACGCCCAGTGCGGGGTTGTAGACGTCGCCGTAGCGGCCACTTTGCGTGTCGACGTTGGCGCCGTTGATGTAGTGGGTGATGGTGTCGAGGTTGTTCATTGGTTTTCCATTTTTAAACCCAGAGGCAAAGACTGGGGTCGGACCCTCAGGGTCCGACCCCGGCTCTTGTTTTGGGTTTGCCGTTCAATCGAGATTTTTGAGTACCGTCGCCAGCTTGCCGAACAGCTCGTCGACATGCTGTTTCTCCAGCACCAGCGGCGGCGACAGGGCGATGATGTCACCCGTCGTGCGTATCAGCACGCCGTCGGCGAAGGCCTGCTTGAAGGCGTTGAAGGCGCGCGTGCCTGGCTTGCCGGCGATGGGATCGAGTTCGATGCCGGCGATCAGGCCGATGCTGCGCAAATCGATCACGTGCGGCAGACCTTTCAGCGAATGCACGGCGTCGCTCCAATATCCCTGCATCGCTTTGGCGTGGCCGAGGATGTCCTGCTCCTCGAACACTTGCAGGGTCGCCAGCGAGGCGGCGCAAGCGAGCGGGTGGCCGGAATACGTATAGCCGTGGAACAGTTCGATGCCCGGTGGCGCGTCCATGAAGGCGTCGTGGATATATTGTTTGCTGAACACCGCGCCCATCGGCACCATGCCGTTGGTCAGGCCCTTGGCCGTCGTCATCAGGTCCGGTTCGACGTCGAAATAGTCAAAGGCGAACGGCGTCGTCATGCGGCCGAAGCCCGTGATCACTTCATCGAAGATCAGCAGAATGCCGTGCTTGGTGCACAGCTCGCGCAAGCGTTTCAGATAGCCTTTCGGCGGGATCAGCACACCCGTGGAACCGGCCACCGGCTCGACGATGACGGCGGCGATCGTCGACGCGTCGTGCAGGGCGACGATGCGTTCCAGTTCATCGGCCAGGTGGGTGCCGTATTCGGGCTCGCCCACCGTGTAGGCGTTCTTGTCCAGGTTGTGCGTGTGCGGCAGGTGGTCGACGCCCGGCAGCAGGGGGCCGAAGGTCTTGCGGTTGCCGCCGATGCCGCCCACGGAAATGCCGCCGAAGCCCACGCCGTGATAACCGCGTTCGCGGCCGATCAGGCGCGTGCGTGCGCCCTCGCCGCGCGCCCGGTGATAGGCCAGCGCGATCTTCAACGCCG
This sequence comes from Janthinobacterium sp. UMAB-60, assembly GCF_900095235.1. Lineage (NCBI taxonomy): Bacteria > Pseudomonadati > Pseudomonadota > Betaproteobacteria > Burkholderiales > Oxalobacteraceae > Janthinobacterium > Janthinobacterium sp. UMAB-60. Next base: position 42,354 of record NZ_LT607483.1, on the reverse strand, counting down.
TGTCGACGGCTTCGGAACCGGAGTTCGTATAAAACACGTGGCCAAATTTATGCCCCGTGTAGTCCATCAGTTTTTCCGCCAGGTCGAAGGCAGCCGGATGGCCCATCTGGAAGGTGGGGGCGAAATCGAGCTGGCCCACCATCTCGCGGATGGCGCCGACGATCTGCGGCTGCGCATGGCCGCACGGCACGCACCACAGGCCGGCCGTGCCATCGAGGATGGCGTTGCCATCGACATCCTTGTAATACATGCCTTCGGCCGACACCAGCAGGCGAGGGTTGGCCTTGAAATCACGGTTATTCGTAAACGGCATCCAGAATGCCGACATCGATTCCGGCCTTGTTTCGTTCATGATCTTCTCCTTGGAATGGGCTGGCGCGGGGCCAGGATCGTTTTTGACGAAGCGTAAAATAATTTACCAGTTGGCAAAAAGCTGATGTAATAATAGACAGGCCATCCCCAATGGCACAGATACACAAACGGCAAAGTATCCCAACCGTACAGGTCGGAAAACCACTACAGTTTTGTGCAAGGCAGCATAAGGAGCCACCGGTGACGCACAACGTGAAGCAGGACGAGGGCGAAGGTAACGCAAGTGGCTGGCCCGTGCTGGACATCGACCGCCAGAAAAAAGGTGGCCTCGTCGAGCAGATCGTCATCGCCATCAGCATCATGGTGGGCAGCCGCACCCTGCGCATCGGCACGCGCATGCCGTCCGTGCGCCAGTTCGCCCGCTGCAATGGGGTGTCGACGTTTACCGTCGTCGAATCGTATGACCGCCTGGTCAACCTGGGCTTGCTGTCGTCGCGGCGCGGTTCCGGCTATTTCGTCGCGCGCCACGATATCGCCGCCTCGCCGCAGGCTGCCCTCATTGCCAACACCTATGCGAGCCCCACCGCCATCGACGCCCTCACGCCGGACCTGTATTCGGGCGTATCCGATGCCCTGCCCGTGGGCGCGGGCTGGCTGCCGCCCGAGATGTATGGCGAAGCGACCGTGCTCGATGCCGTGCGCCAGGCCATGCGCATTCCCGCCAGCCGGCTGCGCGGCTACGGCCACCCTCTCGGCTTTCCCTCGCTGCGCCAGCACCTGGCAAGCAGCCTGTCGGAAGAGCTGTTCCAGGTGGAGCCGGACCAGGTCTTGCTGACGCACGGCGCCACGCACGCATTCGATTTGATCCTGCGCAGCCTGACCAAACCGGGCGACACGGTGCTGGTGGAAGACCCCGGCTACAGCAATCTGCAGTCGCTGATACGCCACCATGGCTGCATCCCCGTCGGCATTGCGCGCGGTGAGGCGGGCCTCGATCTCGATGCGCTGGCCGTTGAAGCCGCGCGCACGCAGCCCAAGCTCATGTTCGTCAACACGGTGCTGCAAAATCCGCTCGGTACCTCGCTCAGCCAGGCGCAGACGCACCGCCTGCTGGCGCTGGCCGAGCAGTTCGATTTCTGGCTGGTCGAAGACGATATCTACCGCGAGCTGGCGGCGCGCGGCGACGCCTCGCTGGCGGCGATGGACGGCTTGCGCCGCGTGATCCGCGTGGGCAGTTTTTCCAAGACCCTGTCGCCCGTGCTGCGCGTGGGGTCGATTTGCGCCTCGCCGTCGCTGGTGGCCGAACTGGTGCGCGTGAAAATGCTGGCGGGGCTGACGACGTCGGAAATCAACGAGCGCGCCGTCTACCACGCCATCTCCGCGCGGCCCTACAAGCGCATGGTGGAACGCCTGGTGGCGCAGCTTGATGCGGCACGCGAGCGCAGCATCGACTGCCTGGCGCAGGCGGGCATGGCGCCCGTGGCGCGACCGCGTGGCGGCATGTTCGTCAGCGCCGGCTGGCCCGACCTGCAGACGCCGGAATGGAATGGCAAGATCATCGCCGACATGGCATTAAAGGCCGGCATCCTGCTGTCGCCGAACGAATTTTTCATGCTGCGCGCGCCCGAGACGGTGTGGTTCCGCTTCAACGTGGCCTACACCGATACCCCCGTGCTGCAAGCCTTCCTGCAATCGATCCGTCCACGCTAAAGAACCCGCCATGGCCAGCGACAAATCCCCTGCCCTTTCCGTGAAAAATGCCGGTGGCCGGCGCCTGCAAAACCGCGACCGCCTGGAAGCGGACATCCTGGAGCAAGCCGTGCGCGCCTTCGCGCAAAGCGGCTATGAAGGCGCGTCGATCGCCACCATCGCCGAGCGGGCCGGCCTGTCGAAGCAAAACCTGATGTATTACTTCCCGTCCAAGCAGCTGCTGTACCAGCGCGTGCTCGACGATGTGCTCGACGACTGGCTGGCGCGCATGGAATCGCTGGCCAATGAACACGACGAGCCGCGCGACGTGCTGCGCGCGTACATCGGCGCCAAGCTGCGTTTTTCACGCGAACAGCCGTGGGCTTCGCGCGTGTATGCGCTGGAAGTGATCAATGGCGCGCCCCTGTACGGCGCGCAGATACGCGACCGGGTCGTGCCGCTGCTGCGCAAGGATATCGCCGTCTTCGAGGCATGGATCACGGCCGGCCGGATCGCGCCCGTCAACGCCACGCACCTGATGTTCGCCATCTGGGCCATGACGCAGTCGTATGCGGATTTTTCGGCGCAGATGGCCCTGGTGCTGGATCGCAAGCAGCTCACGCGCAAGGATTACGAGGACGCGGAAATCCTGCTCACGCACATGGTGCAGGCGGCCATCACCCTGCCTGCGGCAGTGTCCGGCACGTGATGAAATTTCCAAGGAACAAACGAGCAGTGATAGCATGGCGCGCTGGAGCGTTTGCAATGGCGACGCGATACCCACAGGATAAGGAACAGGCATGAAACAATGGTCATCGGCGCGCACCGCGTCATTGCTGGGCAAGGTCGCCTGCGCGGCGCTGCTGGCAGTGGCGTCCACGGCACAGGCGCAGACAGTGGGCATGATAGACAATCAGCCGCTGAGCGAAACCTGGCTCAACGCGGGCTTTTATTCGTATCACTTTCAGCGCGACAAGAACCTGAACGACAGCAATCCGGGCCTGGGCGCCGAATACCGCTTTTCCACGGTTGCGTCGGTCACGGCCGGACGCTTCTACAATAGTGACCGCGCCTACTCGAACTACCTGGGCGTGTACTACCAGCCCATCAAGGTAGGCCCGCTGCGCATCGGCGCCGTCGTTGGCGGCTTCAGCGGCTATCCGAAGATGCGCGATGGCGGCTGGTTCCCAGCCCTCGTCCCCACCATCAGCTATGAATACCAGCGCGTGGGCGTGAATATCGCCATCGTGCCGTCCTACAAGGACCGCCTGTATGGCGCCCTCAGTTTCCAGCTGAAACTGAAGGTGTTCGAGTAACCGTTTGTCTTCGCCTGTCGCCGTTCGCTCCGCCATTCCTGCCATTCGTCGCATACGCGATGCCCGGCAGCAAGGTTTTGCCTATAGTGGATTCATCGCCAGCCTGCATACGGCAACGGCAACCACAGGAGAACGGCATGAAAGACATCAATTCGGCACCGGGCAGCACTTCCTTCAGCGCTTTCTGGAGCGAACTGTGCGCTTACGCGCACCAGGGCATGGCCGCCCTGCGCGCCATGTCCTGGCCCATGGTGCTGGGGTGCTGCCTGGGCCTGGCGTTCGTGATCACCATCTTGCCGCTGGCCATCATGCTGTTTGTCCTCGTCATGCTGCTGAGATGGGCAAGCAACAGCGACGATACGGGCGCGGACGCGAAGACGGCGAACGCTTCGCAGACGCCGCAATAAAAATTTGCGTCGTGGCAAGAGTGCAATGATTGTTCTATGGCACTATGGATGGGCGCGGCACTGACGGGCATCAAACCCATCCCGATCGATGAGTTGGATAGGGAACGCCGCGCAGGATCCATGATCGAAGCTACTCCCCCACAGCCATAGGAGTTTTCTGATGACCACGACAGCAAAAGCGACAACTGCGACGACCATTCCCTGCCTGCGCTACCGCGATGCGCCCGCCGCCATCGAATGGCTATGCAAGGCGCTCGGTTTTGAAAAACAATTGATCGTGCCTGACGGCAACGGTGGTGTCGCCCACGCACAACTGAGCTTTGGCAACGGCATGGTCATGGTGGCACCGGCTATCGACAGCGACTATGGCCGCCTGATGAAACTGCCTGGCGACGTCGGCGGCGCGAACACGCAAAACTGCTACCTGGTCGTCAGCGATGCCGATGCCGTCTACCACAGCGCGCGCGAGGCGGGCGCCGAGATCGTGCTCGACATCAAGGATGAAGATTACGGCGGACGGGGCTTTACCTGCCGCGACCCGGAAGGCCATATCTGGAGCCTGGGCACTTACGATCCATGGTAAAACGGAGAACAATGATTATCAGTACCCTGGCCGCCGCCAGCCTTGCGCTGATCGGCGGTTTCCTGTCCGCTCCCGTCCTCGTGGACGAGCACCTCAACCGTATCCACCCGCCGTCCGGCAAGCCGCCGTCGACAGCGACCATGGCACTGCACCAGAGCCTGTGGATCGCCGACCTGCACGCCGACAGCTTGCTGTGGCAACGCAATCTGAACCGCGACAGCCAGCGCGGGCATGTCGACTTCCCCCGCCTGCAGCAGGCCAACATGGCGCTGCAAGCCTTTTCCGTCGTCACCAAGACGCCGCGCAAGATGAATATCGAGCGCAATGACAGCGACACGGACAACATCACGGCCCTGGTGGTGGCGCAAGGCTTGCCGCCCGCCACGTGGAACAGCCTGCTGGCGCGCGCCACCTGGCAGGCCGACGAGCTGCGCCAGCAAGCGGCCAACAGTCATGGCAAGGTCAGGGTCATCGGCAGCCGCGCCCAGCTGCGCAGCTTCATCGCCGCGCGCGACAAAGAGCCAAATCTGGTGGCCGGTTGGCTGACCCTGGAAGGCGCGCATGCGCTCGAAGGCAAACTGGACAACCTCGACACCTTGTACCGGGCCGGCTTCCGCATGGCCGCGCCCACGCATTTCTTCGACACGGAACTGTCCGGCTCCCAGCACGGCCTGAAGAAAGGCGGCCTGACGCCGCTGGGCCGGCAATGGCTGCGCGCCATGGAGCAGCGCAAGATGATCGTCGACCTGGCACACGCCTCGCCGGCCACCATCGACGACGTACTGACGATGGCGAAACGCCCGGTGATGGTGTCGCACACGGGGGTGCGCGGCACTTGCGCCAATGGGCGCAACCTCAGCGACGCACAATTGAAACGCATCGCCGCCCAGGGTGGCCTGGTGGGCATCGGCTTCTGGAATACGGCCGTTTGCGGCAAGGACGTGGCGTCCATCGCGCGCGCCATCCAGTACACGGTCAAACTGATCGGCGCCGAACACGTGGCGTATGGCTCGGACTTCGACGGTGCCGTCACCACGGCCATCGACGCCGCCGGCTTGCCGCGATTGACGCAGGCGCTGCTCGACGCGGGCCTGTCGGAAACGCAAATTCGCCGCGTGGCGGGCGAAAACGTGCGCGACTTTTTACTCAAGAATCTGCCCGACGACGACGCCTAGCCCAGTGCGCGGATCAAAGCCTGGTCCGCCACCTGGCGCGGCCGGATGCGTATCAGCTTGCGGTACAGCGGCGGCATGGCGTCGCACAGCGCCAGCAGCGCGTCTTGCGCCATGGCCGGGCGCACGTACTGGAATTGTCCGGGATTGTTCTCCGGCAGCGCCCCTTCCATGGTGGAGCCGTAGGCACCCAGCGTCATGAAACTGGCGGCGCTGTCGTCCGGGCCGACGGCCAGCACGAAGGTGCCGTGCTTGGGGTGGCCCAGATAGCTTTTGATTTCTTCCTGCCCAGCCGGCGCCGCATTCGCCATCAATTCATAGCGCAGCTGCGCGTACTGGCGCGTGCACTCCATGAACGGCGTGCGGATGGCCGATTGCGCCAGTTTTCCCGGCATGCACAGCAGCAGGTTGCCGAAGGAATCGAGCAAGGCGGCCGCATCGCCCTGCCCGCCATCGCGCGCATCCTGCTCCATGGCCGCCTGCAGGAAGGGCGCCAGGCCCGCGTCGGGCGCATGCGGCGCGCAGCGGTAGGTCAGGGCATCGGGATAGCGGCGGCGCAGGGCACGCACCACGGCATGCTCGGACGGCAAGGTGGCGGGATCGCGCCGGTGCACGTCGTCGCCCGCGTTCAGCAACTGCATCACCTGCGCCGATGTCGCTTCGAACACCAGCGAGCACAGTGCCTGCGTCGCCTCATGGATGCTCTTGCCGATGAAAAAAGATTTGGGTGCGGCGCCGGAAGGCAGGCGCGCATACTCGGTGGCGCCGCGCACGGCCGGATAGCAAAAGCTGCGGCCGGCCTGCGCCTGCAGCGGTGCCGGCAAGGCCGTAAACGTGGCGGCACCATCGTAATTGATGCCCGCCTTGACGTCGGGCGCGGCTGCCACCACGTTGAAACCGGCCGCCAGAATCGCCCCCGCGCACATGCAGCACGGGTCGAGCGAGGTGACGATGGTCAGTTCGCCCGGCGGCGGCAAAGGCGTGCCCTTGGCCCGCTCGGCGAAATACCAGTCCACCAGCTGGCGCTCGCCATGCGCGGTGGGGTCGAACACCAGGCCCTGGCGCACGACGTTGTTGTGCATCGATTGCAGCACGTTGCCGGCGCCATCGAGCAGCACGCCGCCCACGCCGAAGGTGCCCTGCGTCTTCGCTGCCATGGCTTCGGCCGCGGCAATCGCCACGGCGGCCTGGATGTCGATCGTCTTGTTCAAGCGTATCCTGTTACGTCATGTCCAGATCGGAATTGCCGAAGCCGTGCGGCAGCAGCCAGCCCGCTGTCACTTCCATGACATCGTTTTTCAGGTTCGTCAGGATCACCGGCAAATCGGCGCCGCCCATCTCGAAGATCACCTGGCGGCAGGCGCCGCATGGCGAGATCGGTTCAGCCGTGTCGCCCGTGACGGCCAGCCTGGCGAAGTCGCCCGGCTTGCAGCCATGCGCGATGGCGCTGAAAAACGCCGTGCGCTCGGCGCAGTTGCACAGGCCATACGCGGCGTTTTCCACGTTACAGCCACGGAAGACGCGGCCATCCTTGCACAGCAGCGCCGCGCCCACCTTGAAACGCGAATAGGGCGCGTAGGCCAGTTCGCGGCCGGCATTGGCTTCGGCGATCAGTTCTTGGTTGTTCATTTGCTTATCTATCTGTAAAACCCGCGAAAGGCCGGGGTCAGACCCTCAGGGTCTGACCCCAGATTTTGCTTCTAGGGTTAAGTTATGGTCGAATGGTACGATAAATCACCGGATTGGCCGCCAGCGCCACCGCACTGATGGCATACGCTTCCTGGATTTCCCTGACGGCTTGCTGCGCCGCCGCTTGCGTGCGCGCGTGCACCATGGCCAGCGGCTGGCCAACGGCCACTTGCTCGCCCAGGCCCACCAGGTCCGTCAGGCCGACGGCGAAGTCGATGCTGTCGGTCGGACGGCGGCGTCCACCGCCCAGGGCGACGACGGCCAGACCGATGGCGCGGCAATCGCGCACGTTGGCAAAGCCGGCCGACAACGCAGGTACCGGCACGATGAACGGCGCCTGTTCCAGGTGCTTGTCAGGATGCTCGACGAGATCCGCCGGGCCACCCAGGGCGGACACCATGCGCGCAAAGCGCTCGGCCGCCGCGCCCGAATCGAGGGCCGCCATCAATTTCACGCGCGCTTCCTCTTCGGTGGCCGCCAGGCCGCCCAGCACCAGCATCTCGGCGCACAGCGACAAGGTGACTTCGTGCAGGCGCGCGGGACGCGAACGTCCCGTCAGGTAATCCATGGCGCCGCGCACTTCCAGCGCATTGCCGGCGTATGGCGCCAGCGACTCGTTCATGTCCGTCAAAATCGCCGAGGTCTGCATGCCCGCGCCATTGCCCACGGCGACGATGCTCTCGGCCAGCTCCACCGACTTGTCGTAGGTCGGCATGAAGGCGCCCGTGCCCACTTTCACGTCCATCACCAGCGCGTCCAGCCCGGCCGACAGTTTCTTCGACAGGATGGAGCCGGTGATCATGGCCACCGATTCCACCGTGGCGGTGACGTCGCGGATGCTGTAGAAGCGCTTGTCGGCCGGCGCCAGCTGGGCCGTCTGGCCGATGATGGCCACGCCAACTTCCTTGACCACCTTGCGGAACAGTTCATTGTCCGGCACCGTGCAATAGCCGGGAATGGCGTCGAACTTGTCCAGCGTGCCGCCCGTGTGCCCCAGGCCGCGGCCCGAGATCATCGGCACGTAGCCGCCGCACGCGGCGACCATGGGGCCCAGCAGCAGGGAGACCACGTCACCCACGCCGCCCGTCGAATGCTTGTCGACAACAGGACCTGGCAGGTTCAGCGAGCGCCAGTCCAGCACCTGGCCGGAATCGCGCATGGCCAGGGTGAACGCCACGCGCTCGTCCATGTTCATGTCGTTGAAAAAGACGGCCATGCCCAGCGCCGCGATCTGGCCTTCGCTGACGCTGCCGTCAGTGATGCCGCGCACGAAAAACTGGATTTCCTCGGCGCTCAGCACGCCCTTGTCGCGCTTCTTGCGGATGATTTCCTGGGTTAACAACATCGAATAACTCCAATCATGAGATCTGGGGTCAGTCCCTGCGGATCTGACCCCAGCTTTGTAACGCTAGTTACTTATCAGACGCCGTAAGGTATCCACACGTTTTTCACTTGCGACGCATGCGCCAGCACGGCACGGCCACCGCTTTGCGCGGCGCTGTACCAGTCGCGGCCTTTGGCGCCGCCGACCCAGGTGCGCTTCAGGGTAGCGGCCGACAGGCGCTCGACTTCCGCACAGCCGTCGGCGGAACCGTCATGGCGCCAGACGGCATCGATGTCGGCGTGCGTGGCCAGGGTGCGCGCCAGTTCATCGGCGTTGCCGCTGATGATGTTGACGACGCCGCCCGGCAAGTCGGACGTGTCGAAGACCTGGTACAGGTCCAGCGCGGAGAGCGGATGCGCTTCCGACGGCACCACCACCACGCGGTTACCCAGCGCGATGGCCGGCGCCACCAGTGAAATGAAGCCGAGTAACGGCGCTTCATTCGGGCAGACGATGCCGATCACGCCGACCGCTTCGTTCAGCGCCACGGTGATGCCCTTGGTGGGTGGCTGGTGCGCCAGGCCGTCGTACTTGTCAGCCCAGGCGGCGTAGTAGAACAGGCGCTCGATCGAAGCCTGCACTTCCTTCTCGGGATTTTTACTGCCCGTCATGGCGGCGATGCGGGCGGCGAATTCGTCGGCGCGCGCGGCGAGGTTTTCGGCGATGTAATACAGCACTTGCGCGCGGTTGTGCGCCGTGGCGCTGGTCCAGCCGGACGCTTTATGGGCCGCTTCGACGGCGTTGCGAATATCCTTGCGGCTGCCCACGCCCACTTCGGCCAGCAGGGCGCCGTTCACGCCAAACACGGGAGTGCTGTAAGCGCTGTCGGGGCGCGCCTGCTTGCCGCCGATGTACATCTTGGCCGTGCGGTCGATGGCGAATGGGTCGGCTGCCGCCGGTTTCACATTGGCCTTGGCCTTCGTTTCCACCACCGGCAGGGCCGGGCGCGCATCTTCGGCCAGGGCCGTCATGTATTCCAGCATGCCTTCGCGGCCGCCTTCACGGCCGAAGCCCGATTCGCGGTAGCCGCCGAAGCCGCACGCGGCATCGAACTGGTTGGCGCTGTTGATCCACACCACGCCGGCCTTGATGGCGGGAGCGATGTCCAGCGCCAGGCTGATCGACTCGGTCCACACGCTGGCGGCCAGGCCGTACACCGTGTTGTTCGCCAGCTGCACCGCTTCAGGCGGCGTGCGGAAGCTCATGGCCACCAGCACGGGACCGAAGATTTCAGCCTGCGCCACGGCGGCCGACGTCGACGCGCCCGTGATCAGGGTCGGCGGGAACCACGAGCCGTCAGCCGGCAGTTCGCACGCCGGTTGCCACACGTCGCAGCCTTCGGCACGGGCGGAATCGACGAGCGCGGCGATGCGCTGGCGCTGCACGGGGTCGACCAGCGCGCCCACGTCCATCGATTTATCCAGCGGCGAGCCGAGGCGCAGGTTTTCCATGCGCGCGCGCACCTTGTTCAGGAAGCGCTCCTGGATCGATTCCTGCACCAGCAGGCGCGAACCGGCGCAGCATACTTGCCCTTGATTGAACCAGATCGAATCGACCAGGCCTTCCACGGCGCCGTCGAGGTCCGCGTCTTCAAAGACGATGAACGGCGACTTGCCGCCCAGTTCCAGCGACAGCTTCTTGCCGCTGCCGGCCGTCGCGATGCGGATCAAACGGCCCACTTCGGTGGAACCCGTAAACGCGATCTTGTCGACACCAGGGTGGTTGACGATGGCCGAGCCCACTCTGCCGTCGCCCGTGACGATGTTGACCACGCCGGCCGGCATGCCTGCCTGCAGGCACAATTCGGCGAACAGCATGGCGGTCAGCGACGTGAATTCGGCCGGCTTGAAGACGACCGTGTTACCGGCCGCCAGGGCCGGGGCGATTTTCCACGACAGCATCAGCAATGGGAAATTCCACGGCACGATCTGGCCCACCACGCCGACGGCGCGGTAGTCGGCGAATTCTTCCGACTGCAGCTGCGCCCAGCCCGCGTGATGATAAAAATGGCGCGCGGCCAGCGGCAGGTCGATATCGCGCGTTTCGCGGATGGTCTTGCCGTTATCCAGGGTTTCCAGCACGGCGAACAGGCGCGAATGCCTTTGCAGCAAACGGGCCAGCGCGTACATGACTTTCGCGCGACCGTGGCCACCCATGCCCTGCCATACGGGCAGCGCGCGGCGCGCCGCTGCCACGGCGCGTTCCACGTCGGCATCGGTGGCTTGCGTCAGTTCGGCCAGCTGCGTGCCGTCGGCCGGGTTGGTCGAGGCGAACAGCTCGGCCGGCTCGCTCCAGGCATTGTCGATGAACAGACCGAATGTGCGCTGGTGGCCGTCGAGCCACGCCTGCGCTTCTTTTTGACTTTCGGGAGCAGGGCCGTAGTCCATAGTAGTGAGAATCTCGTTAATTGTTGGCATGACGATTGTTCTTTAAGGTTGTGCGTGACGATGATTGGCCGAATAGCTGCCGGTGACGTAGTGCTCGAGCTGGCGCTCGATGTCGGTCAGCAGGCTGGAAGCGCCGATGCGGAACAGGTGCGGCTGCAGCCATTCGTTGCCCAGTTCTTCCTTCATCAGGGTCAGGTATTGCAGCGCGCTCTTGGCCGAGCTGACGCCGCCGGCCGGCTTGAAGCCCACCTGGAAACCCGTCTGCTCGTGGTATTCGCGGATCGTGCGCACCATCGTCAGGGCCACGGGGATGGTGGCGTTGACGCTTTCCTTGCCGGTGGAGGTCTTGATGAAATCGGCACCGGCCATCATGCACACCCACGACGCCTTGGCCACGTTTTCCATGGTCAGCAAGTCGCCCGTGGCGAGAATCGCCTTCACGTGCGCTTCGCCGCAAGCCTTGCGGTAAGCGAGCATTTCGTCGTACAGCACTTGCCAGTTACCGTTCAGGACATGCTGGCGCGTGATGACGATATCGATTTCCGAAGCGCCGGCGGCGACCGACAGTTCGATCTCGCGCAGCTTCGTTTCCATGTTCGTCAGGCCCGCCGGGAAGGCGGTCGACACGGCGGCGATAGGCAAACGGCCCTGGATGACTTTCACGGCCGGTTGAATCATCTCGTGGTACACGCACACGGCGCCGGTGCTCAATTGCGTCAGGCCCAGTGCATCCATCAGGTCGGCGCGCAGCGGGCGCATGGCCTTCATGCACAGGCGTTCCACGCGGCCCGGCGTATCGTCGCCACCGAGGGTGGTCAGGTCGATCATCTGGATGGCTTTGACCAGCCAGGCGGCCTGGTATTCCTTTTTCACCGTACGGCGGTTCGCCAGGCTGGCCGCGCGGCGGTCCGTCGCGGCGCGGTTGACGCGGATCTGGTTGATCCAGCCCAGGTCGAGGCCGACGGCCTCGTTACGCTTGAATTCGGGGTGCATGAGTGTCATAACAAGCTGGTTCCATTAGCAAGTGGTGGTACGCCAAGGTGCTTGGCGAGGGTTTGGCCAATATCGGAGAACGTCTCGGAAATGCCCAGTGCGCGCGGGGCGACGCCGGGGCCGAAGAAGATCATCGGAATGTGTTCGCGGGTGTGGTCGGAGCCGTGCCAGGTGGGGTCGCAGCCATGGTCGGCGGTGATCACGACCAGGTCGCCTTCCTTGAGCTTGGCCATGAATTCCGGCAGGCGACCATCCATTTCGCGCAGCGCGTCGGCATAGCCTTCGACGTTGCGGCGGTGGCCGAACGCCTGGTCGAAATCGACGAAGTTCACGAAGGTGAGCGACTTGTCCTGCACTTCATCGACCGTCTTCAACAGCGCTTCGAACAGCGCCATATTGTCGACGCCCTTGACGACTCTGGAAATGCCCTGGGTGGCGAAAATGTCGCTGATCTTGCCCAGGCCGACGACTTCGCCGCCCGCATCCTTGACGTGGTCGAGCAGGGTCTTGCTTGGCGGCGCCACCGCATAGTCGTGGCGGTTCGACGTGCGCGTGTAGTTGCCATTGCTGCCCGTGAACGGGCGGGCGATGACGCGGCCGATGTTGTACGGCTCGACCAGCTTGAAGGCCATTTCGCACACTTCATACAGACGCTCGAGGCCGAACGATTCTTCGTGCGCGGCGATCTGCATCACCGAGTCGCCCGAGGTATAGATAATCAGCTTGCCGGTGGCGACGTGCTCGTCGCCATGCTTGTTGATGATGTCCGTGCCCGAGGCATGGCAGTCGCCGAGGAAGCCGGGCACGCCGGACAGGGCCTTGAGCTTGTCGGTCAGGTCGGCCGGGAACGATGGCGTGGTGCGGGGAAAATATCCCCAGTCGAATTCGACGGGCACGCCAGCGATTTCCCAGTGGCCGCTCTGTGTGTCCTTGCCGGTGGAGCGCTCGCGCGCCGCGCCGTAGGCGCCGGTGAAACCGTCGCGCTGGTCGAAGCCCGTGGCCCATTCGCCGCTGGCCAGGTGCGCCGCGGCGCCCAGGCCCAGGCGTTCCATGTTCGGGAGTTTCAAGGTCTTGCCGCTTTTGGCGACAGTGCTGGCAATGTGGCCAAAGGTATTGGCACCTGCGTCGCCATACTTGGCGGCGTCTGGCGTCGCGCCAAGGCCGAAGGAATCAAGCAGGAGGATAAATGCGCGTGACATGATAAGGCTCGCTTTATGGAGTGATGCGGAATGATGCGGACAGTGTAGGCCGGATTTTCCGGGCCTGCCGCGCGGCAGCGCCGGTGGCCGGCGCGCCGCTACTGCGTAAAAAAGTGCTTAGGCTTGCGGTTTTTCAGCGACTTTGGCCAGGAAAGCCAGGATCAGCTTGACCAGGTCTTTCGCGCCGATGGCCGCGTATTTCAGGGTTTGCTCGTGCGACAGGGCGAATGGCGACATGCCTTCGGCCAGGTTGGTGATGACGGACACGCCCACCACTTTCAGGTCGCAATGGCGGGCCGAGACCACTTCCGGCACCACGGACATGCCGACCGTGTCGGCGCCCAGGCGGGCCATCATGCGGATTTCCGCGGCCGTCTCGAAGTTCGGGCCAGGGTAGGCGACGAACACGCCTTCGTGCAGGGTGATGCCATTCGCGGCCGCCGTGTCCTTGACTTGCTGGCGCAGTTCGGCGTCATAGGCGTTGGCCATGCTGAAGAAGCGCGGGCCGAAGCGGTCGTCGTTCGGGCCGACCATCGGCGTGCCTGGCAGCAGGTTGATATGGTCGCTGATGGCCACCAGGCTGCCGGCATCCACTTCAGGGCGCAGGGAACCGGCGGCGTTGGTGACGAACAGCATTTCGCAGCCCAGCAGCTTCAGGGTGCGGATGGCGCTCGTCATCACGCCCATGCCATAGCCTTCATAGAAGTGGCCACGGCCCTTCATGCAGACGACGGCGACGCCCGACAGGGTACCGACCACCAGTTCGCCCGCATGGCCGTGCACGGTGCTGATCGGGAAGCCTGGCAATTCGTCAAAGCTGATGCTGACGGCGTCCGTCATTTGCTCGGCCAACACGCCCAGGCCGGAGCCGAGGATCATCGCCACGCGCGGCTTGAAATTTTCAGGAGCGCGGGCGCGGATGATTTCGGCGGCGTGGAAAGGGGTGTTGTTCGACATGGTTATCCTCTGATTGACTAATGATGATGGTTGCTGCCTGCGCGGCGGGGTACGCAAAGTATCGCGCCCAGGTATCGGGTATGTATGGGTGTTGCTGGACTATCCAGATGCGTATTGCCTTTATTTGCCGCCACTATGCATCAAACGGAATATGTATGGCAAATACCATTTTTCTTACCCATTTATACAATTCAAATATAAATGGCCGATATTATAGTCGAGGCTAGCCCAGGCCTGCCATGCCCGGGAAATCCATGCATACAAGCTCCATACGAAGGTTTTTCAACCCTGCTTGACACCGGCTTGACACCAGCAAGACAAATGTTTAAAGTCGCAAACAAATGTTTATACCTTCAGTGAAAACCTTGTGACCGATACCAATAAAAAAGACCAGCTGTACGCACTGATCCGCAACAATCCCTTCATCTCGCAGCAAGACCTGGCTAGCGAACTGGGCTTGTCGCGCTCGGCCGTCGCCGGCCACATCGCCGGATTGATCCGCGAGCGCCGCCTGCTGGGACGCGCCTACGTGCTGCCCGACAGCCGCCCCGTGCTGTGCATCGGCGCCGCCAACCTCGACCGCAAGATGCGCACCCTGGCGACCTTGCAGATGGGCACCTCGAATCCCGTGCGCTCGGAAGAAGTATTTGGCGGCGTGGGCCGCAACATCGCGGAAAACCTGGCCCGCCTGTCGATCCCCGTGGCCCTGCTGACGGCGCTGGGCGACGATGCGGCCGGCCACGCCCTGCAGACGCATGCGGAAGATGCGGGCATCGACATGCGCGGCAGCTTGCATCTGAGCAACACCAGCAGCGGCACCTATACGGCCGTGCTCGACGAACATGGCGAAATGCTGCTGGCGATGGCCAATATGCAACTCTACGAACAGCTGACCCCGGCCTTCTTGCACAGCCGCCAGCCGCAGCGCGCCGCCGCCGCCCTCACCGTCTGCGACCTGAACCTGGGCCACGACAGCGTGCAGGCACTGCTGGCCGACGCGCGCCAGGACGCGGCCCACGCCACGCCGCTGGTCATCGTCGCCGTCTCGCAACCGAAGATGGCGCATTTGCCGCAAGACCTGACGGGCTTGCATCTGCTGATCCTCAACCGGGGCGAACTGGAAACGCGCGTGGCGCGGGCCTTGCCCACGGCGTTTGAGGTGCGCGCCGCCTGCCGCGAAGTGCTGCGCCAGGGCGCGCGCCAGGTGATCGTCACCTGCGGCGGCGAAGGCGTGTACTTCACGGATGGCGACAGCCAGGACGCGTCCATCGTGCACCTGGCCGCGCGCGAAGTGGACGCCGTCGACGTGACGGGCGCCGGCGACGCGTTTTCCGCCGCCGTCTGCTGGTCGCTGTACCACGACAGCAGCGATTTGAAACTGGCGTGCCGGCGCGGCCTGAAGCTGGCCGCCATGACACTGGAATCGGCCGCCACCGTCTCGCCCCTGGTGTCGGCCGGCGCGCTCGACGACATTGACGACGCCGACCTGGCGCCCCCTCCCCCTACCCTCTTTCAACAGGATTGACACATGACCCAATTACAGAATTTCCTCTTGTTCTCGCAAGAAGTGCTCGACGCGCGCGCCGCCGGCAAGGCCATCGTGGCGCTGGAATCGACCATCATTTCGCATGGCATGCCGTATCCGCAAAACGTGGAAATGGCGCGCGAAGTGGAACAGATCATCCGCGACGGCGGCGCCGTGCCGGCCACCATCGCCATCATCGACGGCAAGATCTGCGTGGGCCTGTCGCCAGAGCAGCTGGAATTGCTGGGCACCTCGCCCGACGCCATGAAAGTCAGCCGCCGCGACCTGCCGTTCGTCCTGTCGCAGGGTAAGCTGGGCGCCACCACCGTGGCCGCCACCATGATCTGCGCGGAACTGGCCGGCATTTCCGTGTTCGTCACGGGCGGCATCGGCGGCGTGCACCGCGGCGCGGAAACCAGCTTCGACATTTCCGCCGACTTGCAGGAACTGGCGCAGACCTCGGTCGCCGTCGTCTGCGCGGGCGTCAAATCCATCCTCGACATCGGCCTGACCCTGGAATACCTGGAAACCCACGGCGTGCCCGTCATCAGCGTGGGCCAGGAAGGTTTTCCTGCCTTCTTTACGCGCGAAAGCGGCTTCAAGGCCGATTTCCGCCTCGACACGGCCGCCGAGCAGGCCGCCTTCATCGGCACGAAATGGCAGCTGGGCTTGAAAGGCGGCGTCATCGTCAGCAACCCGGTGCCGGCCGCGCAAGCGATGCCCAAGGAAGAAATCGACGCGATCACCACGCAGGCGCTGCAGGAAGCGGACGCGGGCGGCGTGAAAGGCAAGCAAGTCACGCCTTTCCTGTTGTCGCGCATCAAGCAACTGACGGATGGCCGCAGCCTGGCGACGAATATCGCCCTCGTCAAGCACAATGCCCAGGTGGGCACCGCGCTGGCCATTGCCATGCAGGCGGTCGTGGCACGATAATAGGACTGCCGTAAAAAAGCGCGCGGCCCTCAGGTTCGCGCGCCGTTCCCGTTTAGCATCAGGTAATGCAAGGAAAGCATGTCCATCGATCTGAAACAGTTAAAGTATTTTCTTGCCGTTGCCGAGGAGAAAAGCTTCAGCCGCGCCGCCGAGCGCCTGCATATCTCGCAGCCGCCCCTGAGCCAACAGATCATGAAACTGGAAAGCGAACTGGGCGTGCGCCTGTTTGCGCGCACCACGCGCACCTTCGAGCTGACCGTGGCAGGCAAGGCACTGATGAACGAGGCGGCCGAGCTGCTGGCCAAGATGCGCATGACCATCGATACCATCCGCCAGATCGACCGTGGCGAAGTGGGCCGCTTGCGCGTGGGCATCGTTGGCTCGGCCATGTGGGGTCCCATCCCCAGCCTGCTGGAAGAGTTCCAGACCAAATTTCCCCGCGTCAGCTGGACCATCCATGAATTCGGGCCCACGGTGCAATACGAAGCCTTGCGCGCCAAGCAGATCGACGTGGGTTTCTGGCGCGAACCGAAACTCAATGACGACGACTTGCGCCACGACAACCTGCGCCAGGAGCTGTGCTTCCGTGAAAACGTCTGCGTGGCCGTCAACGAACACCATCCGCTGGCAAAAAACACGGCCATCGAGCTGATCGACATCGCCCATGAGCCCATGCTCACCCTGAACCTCGATAAATCCGCGTTTCCCCGCTACCTGGTGCAATGCTGCGTCAATGCCGGTTTCGAACCCGTGATTTTCCAGGAAGCGAGCGAGCCGCAAACCCTGCTGGCCATGGTAGGTGCCGGCCTGGGCGTGACCCTGGTGCCTGAAACGACGAGCCGCATCGGCTGGCCCGGCGTCGTGTTTCTACCGATCAAGACCAATCCGCCATCGGCCAACCTGTACATCAGCTACACCACGCTCGACGACGCTCCCGTCGTGCGGGCCTTCCTGAACATCATCAATCCCCCAGCGAATTGAGGCAAAGCCTCAAGCGTCGCTAACCCGAAAAGCAGCAAGACCGGGGTCGGACCCTCAGGGACTCGGCGTCCCCGTCCGACCCCAGCCCTTCGTTTTGGGTTTGCATGCCAATTTATATGACTTTCATATAAATAGTTAAACAAAAACGTATTTGTCATACATATCTGGCATGATGCATAGTGATTCGGACGCCCATCGTGGCGCCGGTCCTGCGCCTGCCCTGCCCGTCCATTGACGGCGCATCCCAGCCCGCTCCGGCAGCCCCATTCGATGTTGTAACTATAAAAGAGACGGGGCGCGACTGTTGCATGAGCATCACACTGTCGACATAAAAGCACACAAGGCCGGCAATGATCTTGTTCAATACGGTGCAATGTTGATAAGGAATTATCATCTCGTGCATCAAAAACAGGCTAAATCGGCCCCAAATTATATGTTTCACCTATAAAAAATATACAATATCGATCTTCCAGGAGCCAATTCATGAAACTTACACAATTTAGTTTGACGATCGCAGCCGTATTGTTGACTGCTCAAGCGTCCGCGGCTACCCCAAAACTGGGTGTCGTGTATGACGCGGGCGGCAAGTTCGACAAGTCGTTCAACCAATCCGCTTTCGAAGGTGCCTCGCGCTTCAAAAAAGACACAGGCATTTCCTTCATCGAAGTTCAGGCATCGAGCGATACGCAAGCCGAGCAAGTCATGCGCGGCCTGGCCCGCAAGAAACTCGACATGATCGCCGCCATCGGCTTTGCGCAAACGCAAGCCGTGCAAAAAGTCGCAAAAGAATTCCCGAACGTGAAATTCGTGCTGATCGACGGCCAGGCCGCCGGCAGCAACGTCAATTCCGTCGTCTTCAAGGAAGAAGAAGGCTCCTACCTGGTGGGCGTGGCTGCAGCCATGGCCAGCAAGAGCAAGAAGGTCGGCTTCATCGGCGGCATCGATATCCCGCTGATCCGCAACTTCGCCTGCGGCTACGCGCAAGGCGTCAAGGCCGTCAATCCGAAAGCGGAAATCACGCAAAACATGGTCGGTACCACGTCCGGCGCCTGGAATGACCCGGCCAAAGGTGGCGAACTGGCCCGCTCGCAATTCGAGCGCGGCGTCGATGTCGTCTTCGCCGTGGCCGGCGGCAGCGGCATGGGCACGCTGCAAATGGCCAAGGAAAAAGGCAAGCTGGCCATCGGCGTCGATTCGAACCAGAATGGTTTGTATCCGGGCAGCATCCTGACTTCGATGGTCAAGCGCGTCGACAACACGGTGTATGACAGCTTCATGGAAGTCAAGAACGGCACCTGGAAGGGTGGCGTCAGCTATAAAGGCTTGAAAGAAGGCGGCGTGGATTGGGCGCTCGACGCCAACAACCGCAAGCTGATTACGCCGGAAATCGAAAAGCGCGTGTTGGGTGCGCGTAAGGACATTATCGATGGCAAGATCAAAGTGATCGATTACCGCGTCGGCAGCAGCTGCCCGGTTTAATTTTTCTCCGTATCTTCTAGCGCGCCGCCGGGGCCTGTCTCCGCGCGGCGCGTTTCCATGAAACTATCCAGTTATGAACCTATGCAGCCAGCAGTAGAATTTCGCAGCATTTCCAAGCAGTTTGGACATGTGAAGGCGAACGCCGACGTCAGTTTCTCCATCGCCAAGGGCAGTATCCATGGCCTGGTGGGGGAAAACGGCGCCGGCAAATCGACCTTGATGAGCATCCTGTACGGGTATTACCGTGCCGACGGCGGAGAAATCTTGCTCGACGGAAAAGTACAGCCTATCCGCAACAGCCAGGAAGCGATCAATCTCGGCATCGGCATGGTGCACCAGCATTTCATGCTGGTCGAGAACTTCACCGTCCTCGACAATATCATGCTGGGCACGGAAGGCGGTTTTCGCCTGGCCAGCCACCGTGCCGAAGCGGAAGCCAAGCTGCGCGAGATTTGCGCGCGCTACCGCCTCGACGTCGACCCGCTGGCGAAGATCGAAGACCTGTCCGTCGGGGCGCAGCAGCGCGTGGAAATCCTCAAGCAGATTTACCGCAGCGCCAATATCCTGATCCTCGACGAGCCGACGGCCGTGCTGACGGCCCAGGAAACGGCGTCGCTGTTTGAAATTTTGCGCCTGTTCAAGGAGCAAGGCAAGACCATCATCCTGATCACGCACAAACTGCAAGAGATCCTGGAAATCACCGACAACGTCACCGTCATGCGCGGCGGCACGGTGGTGGGCGCCGTTGCCACTGCGACTACCTCGAAAGAGGAGCTGGCCAACATGATGGTGGGCCGCCCCATCCAGAGCCACTTGCCCCGTGCACCCTACAATCCGGGCGCCACGGTGCTGGAAGTCGACGGTCTGCAACTGGCCGACGCGCAGCAAGTCAAGCTGCTGGCCGACATCGGCTTCAACTTGCGCGCCGGTGAAATCGTCGCCATCGCGGGTGTTTCCGGCAATGGCCAGAGCGAACTGCTGGAAATTTTGTCGGGCATGCGCTTGCCAACGTCCGGCAAGCTGCGCTTCCTGGACAAGGACTTGCCGTTTGCCAAGCGCCACGATGCCGACGGCTTGCCGCTGGCCTTCCGCGAGCTGGGCATCGCCCACATTCCGGAAGACCGCTTGCGCGACGGCGTGGTGAAGAATTTTTCCGTCATGCAAAACACCATCCTCGGTTACCAGGATCACCTGAAAAACCGCTGGGGCCTGTTCAACTTCAAGGCCATCGGCGCGCGCTGCGCGGAACTGCTGAAAACCTTCGACGTGCGTCCGGCGAACCCTGACCTGCGCATCGGCTTATTGTCGGGCGGTAACCAGCAAAAGGTGGTGATCGCGCGCGAAGTGCTGGCCAAGCCGAAACTGATGCTGGTGGGACAACCCACGCGCGGCGTCGACATCGGCACCATCGAAAGCATCCATACGCAATTGCTGGCCCTGCGCGACGCGGGCGTGGCGATCCTGCTGGTGTCCGTCGAACTGGAAGAAGTGCGGGCGCTGGCCGACCGCATTCTCGTCATGTGCGGCGGACGCATCACCGGCGAACTGAAAATTGAAGAATTCGATACCACCCGCATCGGTCTGTTGATGGGGGGAATGCATAAATCATGAATAACGACTTGCCACGCTGGGCGACAGCCTTTGTCATGCCCATGTTAAACCTGCTGTCGGCCTTGCTGGTCGCCGCCCTGGTGATTTATATGCTGGGCGAAGACCCCGCCGAATCGCTGTCGATCCTGGTCCACAGCGCCATCCTCAATCCGGAAGGCTTGAGCTACACCCTGTTCTACGCCAGCACCTTCATTTTCACGGGCCTGTCGGTTTCCGTGGCGATGCAGGCCGGCCTGTTCAATATCGGTTCCGAAGGCCAGATGTATATCGGCGGCCTGGGCCTGACGGTGGCCATGCTGGCCTTCGACCAGACCCTGCCCGCCTGGCTCTTGATTCCTGCCGCCATGATCGGCGCGGCCCTGTTCGGCGCGCTGTGGGGCTTCTTGCCCGGCTATCTGCAAGCCAAGCGCGGCAGCCACATCGTGGTGACCACCATCATGTTCAACTTCATCGCCGCCAGCCTGATGAACTTCATTATCGTGAAGTACCTGATTCCGCCGGGCGAGCAGAACACGGCCAGCCGCGTGTTTGCGGAAAGCGGCGAAATGCCGCGCCTCTCCACCTGGTTCCCGTCGCTGGGCGACACGCCGCTGAACATCAGCTTTATCCTGGCGATCGCCGCGCTGGTGATCTACGGCGTGATGGTCTGGCGCTCGTCGTGGGGCTTCAAGCTGCGCGCCACGGGCCTGAACAAGCATGCGGCCCACTATGCGGGCGTGTCGATCAGCAAGATGATCATCATCGTCATGTTGATTTCCGGCGCGCTGGCGGGTCTCGGTTCCGTCAATTCCATCATGGGTTCGACGCATTATCTGTCGCTCAACTTCGTCGGTGGCGCCGGTTTCATCGGCATCGCCATCGCCCTGATGGGCCGCCAGCATCCGGTCGGCATCTTTTTGTCGGCCGTGCTGTTCGGCGCGCTGATCCAGGGCGGCTTCGACCTGTCGCTGGAAAAACCGAATATCCCGACGGAAACGTTCATTTTCATCCAGGGCTTGATCATCCTGTTCTGCGGCGCCATGGAAAACTTCTACGCACCAGCCATTTCCGCCCTGCTCAAGCGCACCAAAGGCTAACACCATGACACTCGACGACTTTCATTTCGCCAGCATCCTGGTATCGACCGTGCGCAATGCGCCCGTCCTGATCTTTGCCGCCATGGCCGGCCTGTTCGCCGAACGCAGCGGCATGATCGACATCGGCCTGGAAGGCAAGATCCTGGCCAGCGCCTTCGCTTCCGCCGCCGTGGCCTACACGACGCAAAACCCGTATTACGGCATGGCCGCCGGCATGCTCGTCTGCGTCGCCCTGGCCTTGCTGCAGGCGTATGTCAGCATCACGCAAAAGGGCAATCAGCTGGTGGCCGGCATGGCGATCAACATCGCCATGAGCGGACTGACCTTCGTGCTGGCGCAATTTTTCTTCCAGCAAGGCGGCCGCACGCCCGACCTCGGTTCGGCGCGGCTGTTCGACGTGGTCTTGCCGGGCACGCAATACGTGGAGCACATCCCCTTCATCGGCTGGGTGTATGCCCACCTGATCGGCGGCCATTCCATCCTCGTCTACGTGGCGTTCCTGCTGATCCCGCTTGTGCACTGGCTGCTGTACCACACGCGTTTCGGCCTGCGCCTGCGCGCCTGCGGCGAAAACCCGCACGCGGCCGACTCGGCCGGCGTGAGCGTGGAAGCGACGCGCTACCTGGCCATGCTGGTGGCCGGCATCCTGTGCTCGTTCTCGGGCGCGTACCTGGCCATCGTGCAAAGCGGCTTCTTCCTGCGCGACATGTCGGCCGGCGCCGGCTACCTGGCCCTGACGGCCATGGTGTTCGGCAACTGGCGTCCCGTCTACACTTTCCTCGGCTGCCTGATGTTCGGCTTCTTTGCCGCCATCCAGATCCAGATTGAAGGCGTGGACTTGCCCGTCGTGGGCCGCATCCCCGGCTCGCTGATCCAGATGGTGCCGTACGTGGTCACCGTGATCGTGCTGGCGGGCTTGATGGCGAAATCCATCGCGCCGAAAGCGATCGGTATCCCGTTCGTCAAATCTCGTTAAATTTCAACGAGCGAATGCAAAAGCGAAGCCCCCGGGCTTCGCTTTTTTTATGCCTGTGGAATCTCGTCCAGCGAACAATACACGGGCAAACCCAGACTGCGCGCTACAGCCACCATCTGGTCCGCTCCGCCAGACGCACCGCCGATTCTCAGCACGGCATCGCAGTGGCTTAATAGACGCGTCGCGTGCGCGTGGAACAGGTCTTCATACACGGCATCGCCCACCCGGGTGGAGCCGGCCAGCGCCAGCATGGGCAAGGCCAGCCATTCACCGAGCACGGGCATGTGACCCTTGGCATACAGAGGCAGGCAGACGGCTTGCATGGCCGCGACATTCGCCGCCATCAGTGTGGGATCATCGCCCGTGCCCGAGCGGTAGGGGCCGGCAACGAGGATTTGCATGCCAAGTTTGCGCGGCATCAGGTGCAGCTGCGCATGCTGCAGCAGCATGATGGTCTTGCCATCGCAGATGCGGCCATCGGCCACCATGCGCATTGCTTGCGCCAGCGGCAGTTCCAGCACCTCGATATCTTCTCCCTCGTGCGCCAGGCCGCCGCCGTCGCCGATGCGGCTGGCCGGATCGTATTCGGCGACAAAGAAATGCAGGCGCTCCGTTACGGAGCCGGGACTCATGAAGGCCTGAAATATCTTGTGCACCTGCCCCACCCGGTAACCGGTTTCCTCTTCCACCTCGGCACGGATGCGCTGCTCCGCGCTGGCCTCTTCCAGCAAGCCGGCCGCTGATTCAATCAGGAAACCATCGTGGCCTGCGCGATACGTGGGAAAGCGGAACTGGCGGATCAGGATCACCGTGCGACGTTCCTTGTTGTAGAGCAGGATGGTGGCGCCATCGCCGCGGTCATAGGTTTCCCGCGTCTGTGTCTGCCATTCGCCATCATGGCGCAGGTAATCGAATGTGGTCTTTTGCAACAGATACCAGTCGTGCGACAGGGTCTGCACGTCGTGGATGCGGACCCGTTGCTGCTTGCTATTTTCTTCGCGCATAGTGTCTCCTTGTGCTTGCGTTCGTCAACTTTATCATGCAAACTCGTGCAATATCAAGAAAATACAAGAAAAACCATGCTGACACATCAACGCAAACAATATCTGCTGGACTTGCTCCAGCGCGAAGGGCAGCTCGTCGCCAAGGCCGTCAGCGATAGTCTGGGCTTGTCGGAAGACACGATACGGCGCGACTTGCGCGAGCTGGCGAAAGAGGGTTTATTGGAGCGCGTGCACGGCGGCGCCCTGCCCTTGCTGCCCCGCTCGCCCGCGCTGGCGCCGTTTGCGGGGCGCGAACAGATCTCGCCCGAAGCCAAGCCCGCCATCGGCCGCGCGGCGGGCGCCATGATACAAACGGGGCAAGTGGTGTTTCTCGATGGCGGCACCACCACCGTGCAACTGGCGCGCCAGTTGCCGCGCGATTTGCGCGCCACCGTCGTCACGCACAGCCCGTCGATTGCCGTCGAACTGGTGAATCACCCATCGATCGACGTGCTGATGCTGGGCGGACGCCTGTACAAGCACTCGATCGTGGCTGTCGGCGCGGCCACCGTGGAAGCCATCGGCCGCATCCGCGCCGACCTGTATTTCATGGGCGTGTCCAGCCTGCATCCGCAGGCGGGCATCACCACCGGGGACTATGAAGAAGCGTGCGTGAAACGCGCGCTGAGCGATGCCGCCGCACGCACCGTTGTGCTGGCCTCGCCGGAAAAGTTCAACACAACCTCGCCGTTCCAGATCGCGCCCTTGAGCCAGGTCAGCGATATCATCGTGCACCGCGACGTGGACGACGCCCTGCTCGCTCCGTACCGCGAGATGGGCATCGCCATCACCCTGGCATGAAAAAAGCGGCCCGCAGGCCGCTTTCGCATGACATCTTTACTGCGGCCAAATCGCCTGCAGCACGGCGGCCAGGCGATAGCCGCCCTCGATCAGTTGCTGCTTCGCCAACGCCGAGCTGGGCACAGGATAATTGTCCGGCACCGTCAAGCTCCAGACGTTGTAGACATCCCCCTTGCGGCTGGTCTGCTGCGTGGCCGGGCCGGCCACCACGTCCGTGAAAGCAATCTTTGAGGCCGCCAGCGAGGCATCGGCCCACTGATACGGCCAGGTGACAGGGTCGCCGCTATTGGCGCTCACCAGAGGCGCGCTGGCGATCACGGTACGCGCGAACTGCTGCGGCGTGCGCGTGCTCAGGCGGCGCATGGCGTAATCGACGACAGTCGTATCCCAATACGAATGCAGGGGCCTGGTGGGCGACTTCGGATACGCTGGAGCTTTTGCTGTCCCCTCTTCCGCTGGCAACGGCGCGGCTATCACGGCGTCCGACAGGGCCGTCATCTTCGCATCGTCGAGCAGCAAGTCGTTGCCGCCACGCGCATTGAAAACGGCGACATCGTCGATCTGCGCCTGCGTGGCGGGCACGAAAAACTGGCCATCCTTGCCGAGAAACGCATTGCCCACATGCAAAGGCTGGTGGATATCGCCTACCAGATGCGTGATCAGAATCAGTGCTTCGCGCTGGCTGAAGCCGTGCGGATTGCTGGCCGCATCAGCCTTGCCCTGCAGCACCAGGATCGCCTGTTTGAGCGTTTGCACGATATCGTCGTCAGCCGTGCCCACGCCATGGTCATGGTAGTGCGCATTCTGGAATGGCACGTTCGTGTAATGGAATTCGCCATGCTTGGGATTGGCCGCGACGTAGGACAGCATTTCCGGCGATTGCGGGCCGCAATACGTACCCTTCACGCAATCGGGCCAGTTGGCGATCTTTTCCAGGCTTTCGCCAGGCAACAGCAATTGGGCGATATGCGCCTGGGCCGCGCTACCCTTGAGCAATTGATCGGCGATGGCACCGACGGCGCGGTGGCCGTCATTGCCC
Source organism: Janthinobacterium sp. UMAB-60 (assembly GCF_900095235.1). Lineage (NCBI taxonomy): Bacteria > Pseudomonadati > Pseudomonadota > Betaproteobacteria > Burkholderiales > Oxalobacteraceae > Janthinobacterium > Janthinobacterium sp. UMAB-60. The sequence continues at coordinate 16,802 of NZ_LT607483.1, read as the reverse complement.
CAGGCCAGCACATTGCCAGAAGCGAATGCGGCGCCCAGCGCCAGCACGCAGAGTATTTTTTTCATGCTCACCCTTACTCCTTGCCTTGCGGCGCGGCTTTCGCCGGCTTCGGATACTGCCGGTTGATGTCGATCGGCTGTGCATACGCCGAGCTCCACGTCTGCTCATGCAGCGCGGCGATGCGCTGCGCCATCGGCTCGTTGCGCAGCACCACTTCCAGGTTGCGCGACAAGTCGAAATAGCCGCCCGCCCAGTTGCTCGTGCCGACCCAGGCCAGCTTGCCGTCGATGCTCATGGTCTTGCTGTGGATCACGCGCGCAAATGGAATGAACCCCGTCGAGGCCGCAGGAATCGTCACGATGCGGATTTCCACGTTCGGCACCAGGGCCAGGCTTTTCAGGTAGGCGATGGCCGGCGCTTCCGTGTTCCAGGCGGACACCATCAGCTTGATTTTCACGCCACGCTGGGCCGCCGCGCGCACGGCGTTGTCGATCACGGCGTAGTACGGCCGCGTGCGGTTCGGACCGTAGGACAGCGGCGCGTAATCGAGCAGCTGGATGCGCACTTCGCTTTTCGCTTCGGCCAGCAAGGCAGGCAAACCCGTTTCCGAATCACCCACGCCGGCCGGGTTGTAGGCGTTCGGGCTCGCCAGCAGGAAAGCGTTTTGCGCGTAGTTGGCGGGCACGACCTTGCTGTTGAGCACCGTGGCGCGGCTGCCTTGCGACGTCAATGCCTGCGCCTGCCAATCCTGCTCGAAGATCGCTTGCACCTGGCTGACCATGGCCGACTCCGTGATTCTCAAGCCCGTTTCATGGATGTGCTCGAACGAGCGCCAGTCGAAATTCTGGCTGCCGATGTACGCGACCTCACCATCGACGGCCAGGTATTTCGCGTGCACGATGCCGTTGCCCGTGATTTTATTGAAATCGATGAGGCGCAAGTCCAGGTTCGGAATCGCCTTGATCCGGGCGATGGTGGCCGCTTCCGACAGGCCCACGCCCTTCTGGTCCAGCAGGAAGCGGATTTTCACGCCACGCTGGCCGGCGGCCGTCAGGCTGGCCAGCACCTTTTCAAAAGCCGTGCCCGGTTTGCTGACGGCATAGAACTGGGCGATGACGATCTCTTTTTTCGCACCATCGAACAGCTCGCGCCACACGGCGACGGGTTCGCGCAGGTCGGGATTCGTCAAGCTCGTTTCCACGGGCGAGGTGTGCACCAGCTCAAAGCCGGGAATGGTGAAATCGGCGTGGGCCGTGCCCGCGAACAGGGTAGTGACGAGCAGGGAAACAGATAAACGACGCATGGTTTTTCCTTGTAAAGATTATTTGACGCGCACGATGCGGCCCGCCGCCGTGGCGCTGCCTGCCGGCTTGCCGGCGCGCGCGCGGGCGATCAGGTAATCGCTGAAGGCATCGATGTCGCGCACGCCCGTGTCGAACCGGCGCGTGCCGGCCGCCAGCACGGTGAAACGGTCGCCGCCGCCGGCGAGGAAACTGTTGGCGGCGATTCGGTATTGTTGATTGTCATCAATGGCGACGCCATTCAGCATGATGCTGCCCGGCAGCACGCGCTGGCCTTGCGGCTGCGTGCTGTCCCAGCGGTAAGTAAAACCTTCAGACACCTGCAACAGGTTGTTGTCTTCCGCTACCGCGCCCGGCCACTGCTGCTCAAGCAAGGTACGGATTTGCGCGCCGGACAGACTGACCACGATCAGGGTATTACCGAACGGGACAACCGCCTGGTTCTGGCCCACATTCGTCATCAGGTCGGTGCCCGCTTCCAGGTCCTTGCGGATGCCGCCATTGTTCATCAGGCCGATTTGCGCACCAGCGGCGAGCGCGCCGAACAGGGTGCTGTCGGCCACCAGGTCGCCCAGCGCGGAAGCGCCGCTGCCCTTGGTGCTGCGGCCCACACTGGGCACGGCGATGGCGGCCACGGGACGCGACAATTCGGCCGCACTGCGCTGCTTGACAGATTCCAGGTAGGCAGCCACGGCCGGGTCCGGCTCATACATGCCTGGCAGCATGACGACGTTGTGCGCGCTGGCATCGACAACGGCATTCTTGACGGGATCAACCTTGAGCTTGATGCGCGTCAACATGTGTCCGCCCATCTGTGCCTGCGTCACGAGGCGGCCATCGACACGGCACAGATAGCCCTGGTGCGAATGGCCGCTGATGACCAGCTGAATCGCCGGATCGAGGCGTTTCACGACATCGACCACTTCGCCCTTCAGGTGGCTGCAATCGGGCTGGTCGACGGCCTCCTTTGTCTCGCCGCCCTGGTGCAGCAGCACGACGAACACGCCCACGCCCTGCGCGCGCAACTGCGGCAAGGTGGCGTTGATGGCGTCGGCCTCATCGCCAAACCGCAGGCCGGCAATGCCGGCGGCCGTCACCACGGATGGCGTATCTTTCAGCACGGCGCCGATCAGGCCCACCTTGACACCATGCGCCTCTTCGATGCTGTAGGCGGGCAGCAGCGACTTGCCCGTTTGCGTGTCGATCACATTGGCGGCCATGTAGGTGTAGCTGGCGCCCTTGAAGTCGGGCGTAAATTTGCATGCCTTGTCGGCGCGCGACGACGCGCAACCGCCGCGCTGCTGGCGCAGCAGTTCCGCCTTGCCCTGGTCAAATTCATGGTTGCCGACGGAACTGGCCTTCATGCCCAGCATATTCATGGCGACGATGCTCGGTTCATCGGCCCACAGCGCCGACATGGCGGGGCTGGCACCGACCAGGTCGCCATTGCCGACAAAAATCAGCTGCGCGTCCTCGCGGCGCCACGCCGTCAAGGCGCCGGACAAAGTATCGATGCCGCCCGCCAGCACCGTCTTGCGCTCGGCATCAGCGACACTCGTGTAGGTGAATTTGCTGCGGTCGAGATTGCCGTGGAAGTCGTTCAGGGCGACCAGGTTGATATCGACGGGTGCCACGGAAGGCGTGGGAGGCGTGGAAGGTGCGGCACAGGCGGCCAGCAGCAAGGTCAGGGCCGCCGCGGCGGCCAGCGGTGTCAGATGATGTTTCATGGTTCCCACGTAGTCATCGTTGTCAAAAAAATCTGTCTCGTCCGGGGGACGCCAAGCGCCGCAAGCCCATCAGAGTATCCAAGAAAGCAGAACATAAACGAAAAAACGGCCGGTGTCGCCACCAGCCGTTTTTAACTTGCCAAGCTACGAGGCAAGGACGAGATTAGAACTCGTACTTAACCGTGGCTTGAATTGCCCATTGAGATTCGCCTTTGGTTTGACGAGTTTCAAGGCTCGATACATCGCGGGTGTTGTAAATGTAACGACCCTTTTCATCCAGACCAGCATAGTCAACGAAGTTGCGCACGAGGCCACCGTTGGTCTGGAAAGATACTTCATTGATATGACCCCATTTACGGTTGATCATGTTACCAACGTTCATAAAGTCCAGAGTCAGCAAACCACGATTGCCTTTGAACAAACCTGGCAATTCCTGGCTGATACGCATATCGATGTTATTGGTCCACGGAGCAAAGCTCTGGTTACGGCCAACCACACTACCGGCGGCCTTACGCAAGTCGCCATTGGCGTTCACGATTTTCCAGAAAGCTGCCTCGTTGGCTGCACGGGCTTCTGCGGTCGCACCGTAGAAAGCCACTTCACCCGAACCAGGTGCCTTGGGAATGTACATCAAATCATTGCCAGCCAAGCCGTCGCCGTTCAAGTCATTCTTGATGGTCCAGCTGTAGGGCTTGCCACTACGACCTTCATAGAACACACCGAAGCTCGTCTTGTATTCGCTGAAGAAACGCTTTTGCCAGCTAACGTGAGCCGTGAAACGGTCCTTGACCAGGTAGTTCGAATTCGAAGCAACGTTTTCATTCGGATCGAACGAAGCGCGGCTAGCGAAGTTCGAACTGGAAGTCGACGAGGTCAGTGGCGACACTTCGGTGGCGTCAGTGTAGGTGTACGAACTGCCCCACGACAGGCCATTACGCATAGGGCTGCGCAAGCTCAAGGTCAGCATATTGCCTTGACCTTCCTTGGTCTTGGTTGCCTGCAGTACCTGCGCAAAGGCTGGATTATTTGCGCCCTTAGGTGTAAAGGCACAAGGTGCGCCACCCGTCGCGCCATTTTCATTCCAGCATTTTTGCAGATACCCATTAGCCGAGTAGTACAGAGGACGACCATCGGTACCGGTTGCCGTCGCAGGCCCCAGGTTCAGCTCTTTGTAGTAAATCGCATCCTTGGTCTTCGTACGAAGGTATTCCGCGCCGATCACCAGACCAAACCATGGCAATTCATGCTCGATCGCGAGATTGCTCTTCCAGACCGAAGGCTGTGCCAGGTCAGTGCTCAGCACATCGACTTTGGCTGCAGGAATGTTGCTGATCACACCTGTTGGTTGATTTGTCGGATCCGGGCTGAAGAAACCACCATTGGTTGGGCAAGTACGTGCGGTGAACGTGCAGCTGATGTTACGCATGACCACGCCAGTGTTTTGGTATGGGTTACCCAGCCACACGGCCAATGCTGCACCCTGGAACAAGCCTGCACCACCGCGGATCTGCGTCGGACGTGCGGTGTCCATCTTGTAGTTGAAGCCCACGCGTGGCTGATACAGGTTTTGACCGTCAACGGTATGCGTATTATCAACACCAAAACCACCCGTTTGGCGACCTTTTACCAGTGGACCGACCGGCAATGCTGCCGCCTCATTTTTCAGTGGCGAGTCACCGACGCGGGTACCATCAATACGCAAACCGGCGCTAACGGTCAATTGCTTGTTCACGTTCCAGGTATCCTGGACAAACAAGCCGATGTTTTTCAGCGTAAAGCGAGCAACGGCATCATCCAAAGATTTGCCATCGATTGGAGCTTGCAAATTATAGACATCAGGGCGTCCACGGCTGAAGTTTTCCAGTGTCGCGGCTTGGATCACGGCAGCGGTTTTGCCGCTGCAGGTGAAATTGCCCGTTGTATCAAACGTATACGAAATCTTGTCCAGGCAAGCGAAGGTGTAAGTGCCGTTGACGTTTTGCAGGAATGCATTGTAAATCTTGTTTTCGCTGTAATCCGTACCGAACTTGATATCGTGATCGCCCAGACTCCAGTTAGCACCTGCGTAAATATCTTTCGTGTCCGTGCGCAGCACGTTCATTTGACGGCTGGCTTCGGTACCGAAATTGAGGTATCGACTGCCAGTCGCCAAGCTCGATGGCGCGCCATCCGGCAAGGCGCCGAAGAAGCGGAAGCCGATCGATGGCATCTTGGAACTAGTTTCAGGGATGCTGTCATACTTACGCGTCGACAATTTCAACTCGGTCGAAAACGTTGGTGTCCACTCTGCGGTCCATTGGGCAACCACGGTTTCCAGATTTTTCTTCTGGTTATACCAGTAGGAGCTCAGGGAAAGGCCCGTAGACGAGAAGCCTGTGAAGAATGGCTCCGCCTGTTCAGTCTTTGCATAACGCAACATCAGGCGCTGGCTGTCCGTCAAGTTCCAGTCAGCCTTGAGCAGTTTATCCTTGGACGTGAATTTGGTACCAGCGGGGATCGCCGACGTACCGATATCCAGGTTATATTTATCTTTAGCAATAGCTGCAATACCGTCGATTGCGGGCTGCGAAATGGCAACGTTCGTCAATGCACTGCCAATCGGACCAAACGTCGGGGTACTACGCGAACTCGACGTTTCTTCGTAGTTAGCGAACAAGAACAGTTTGTCCTTGATCAGCGGTCCGCCCAACGTGACGCCCTTGGTAGTATCTTTCGACGGTGGCGGTGCGTAGTAGCTATTGGAGGTGTCGTTATAGCGGTCACCGGACATCTTGTCATTACGGAATGCGAAATACGCACTGCCCTTGACCGTATTGGTGCCCGATTTGGTGACGGCATTAATGTTGGCGCCCGTGTAACCTTTTTGCGTTACGTCATAGTTCGCAACGTTCACTTGCACCGACTGGATCGCTTCGATCGAGATAGGCTGTTTGCCGGTAGCGGTACCAGAAGCTTCCAGTCCGAAAGTATCGTTCACTGCCACGCCGTCAATCGTCATCGAATTATAGCGGGAGTTTTGACCACCCATCGAAATTTCGCTACGGCCTTTGTCGGTTTGCGAAATACGTGGATCGATACGGGCATAATCTTGCAAGCTGCGCGAAACCGATGCCAGAGTAGCCAATTCCGTCGGACCGAGATTGGTGCCGGCACCCATATTGCTGCGATTAAATATCTGCGCGCGCGCGCCGGAACCTGTTACGTTCACGGTTTGCATTGGTGCGCCCAGGGTGGCGTCCACGTTGGCCGTTTCCGCCAACAACACGTACACGCCTTCGCGTTTTTCCACTTCACCATTCTTGGTGATGGTGATGGTGTAAGGACCGCCAGCGCGCAAGCCGCGGGCGACGTAGCGGCCTTCCGCATCGGTCGTCACGTTATTCACGGAACCCGATTCGGTATGCACGATGGTAACGGTGGCACCAGCTGCCGGCTTGCCGTCGGTGGCCGAGATACGGCCGCCGATGGAAGACGTAGTGTTCTGTGCGAACGATGGTGCCGCCGCCAGTGCAATAGACAGGCTGAACGCGATTTGCGTTAGCCGAAGTCGCTTGTGATTGATCATCTTTAACCCCAGAAAAGACTATTATTTTTTGAAAATCCTGGATTGCCCCACTGTCCGGCTGCGCCGCACAGCAACACAAACACAACATTTCCTCTTTACGATACTGCAACTGTTACGCCGGCTGGACTGGCTGTGGTCCTGACAAGACCATTACAAAACGCCGCTCCACACATCACAACTATTCTTATCCAGACAATAACGGCGGAAAATAGCGACCGATCCGTACGACCCAGGGCGCTAGCACCTGTGTCATTCACCCGACATGCCTACCCGGCTAACATGGCAAGCCGCGAGTGTAATTGTTAAATATTTCAAGACTGTGACACGGCGGCAAGAAGCAGGAAAATGTCGTCATTTATTCCATTGACTGTGCGTTTTCACCCTGCATCTCACCTTTATTTACTGCAAATACCCATCTTCATACGCTATCAGCCATATGAATTGTGACTTTTTAATATCACACTCATCCCACTATGCATCATCAAAAAATGGATGACAAATACGTTTTTTTTTACATATTTATATATTTAAAGTATAAATAGCATGTGGTAACTAGCTGGATTGATATCGTGCTGACAGCGTCCGGGCTTATGGCGCGAGATTATAAATGAGCAATATGTACTTGAAATTGATTCATCCATGAATTTGGATAAAGTCGTGCATCTGCCGTTAATTGTGTCGCATGGCCGCCACAAAATTAACAAAACAACAGCATGGGAAATTTGGAAGAAAAATGGAAAACGGCCGGAGAATCCGGCCGTCTTGACAGTATTAGTTGTGAACGTCGCGCAACTTACGGTTTTCCGCTCTTGCCTGCCTTGTCGGCAGCGGCAATTTGCGCTTCAAAACGGGTGAAACGGGCATCGAGCGCTTTCAGCAAACGTTGCTTGTCCGCTTCGGCCAGGAAGGAATAGCGCAGGCTGTTGTATGACAGCTTTTTGATTTCCGCATAATCGGTCTTGTACTGGCTGGCAAACAGCACGTACTCATTCGACAGGGTATTGCGCGACACGCCCGCATCATCGGTGGAGATGACGAACGGCACGCCATATTTGCGGTACAGGGTGATCGGATGGGCCTGTCCCTTGATGCCGAGTATGTAATCGTTGCTGGTCAGGTTCACTTCCACGGGAATATTGCGTTCGCGCATCTTCTGCATGGTCACCAGCGCATTGTGCTCGTAAGCGATATCCATGCCATGGCCAATCCGGTCCGCGCCGGCCACATCGACGGCTTCGGCGATATGGAAAGCCATGCCTTCCGGCGGCACCATGCCCAGCGCCAGCTCACCCGCGTGCAGGGCGATCTTGACGTTCGGATATTTTGCCTTGAGGAACTTGAACATTTCCATGTGCAGGCTGTAGTCGCGCATGGACACATTCACGCTTTCCTGGCCCACGATGTTCACGCCCACCAGCAGTGGATTCAGGCTGGCTGCCTTGAACGCGGCCACCATCGAGGAAAAAACTTGCGATGGCGACAGGAAACGCAGTACATACGCCTGGTAACGCATGGTGAAGTTCGCATCGTCGATGCCGGCGCTGCTGGCGTTCACGTTATCGTTATAGGCGGTGATGCTTTTCTGGAAGCTGGCATCCTGTTCCAGGCTGCTTGTCCACTTGGCCAGCACGGCTTGCAACGCTGCTGGCGGCAAACCCGGCGCCAGCACTTGCTGGTCGAACTGCGCGTTTTGTACGAACGGCGACAGTTCGAAAATCGTCTCGATGTAGCTGAGGTTTTCCGCGATGGCGCGCTGCTTCAGGGTGTTCAGGCCATCGGCCGTGTTGCTCGATGCCACGGGACCGAAGTAGCCGAAGGTATCAAAGAAGGTACGGTCCGGCGGCGTCTGGATGGCGCCGTGGTTATAAAAATCCTTGGTCGACCAGCGCTGCAGCAATTCCGCATACAGGCCCGCGTCGGCGAACACTTCCGTGGACGACAGGCAGCCACGCTGCGCGGCCGGCTTGGCGCGCTCGGCCGCCACGACGTCCTTGTTGCTTTCGATGCGGTAGGTTGTCTTGTTGACGCAATAGTTTTCCTTGTCGACCCAGTCAAGGAATTGCTCGGCGTAAATGGCGCCCGAGTAATGGTGATGCAAATCGCCGCCCTTGGGCATCATGGAAAAGAACAGGCTCAACTCGGCTGTCTTCGGCTGCGCGCCGGTAACCAGGGCGGCAAAATGACGCGCGGTGGCCGCTTCGTTGGAAGACGGGGTGGCCTGCGCCGTTCCGGTCAATGCCAGCGCGGCGCCAAGCGCCAGGCCAGTGAGTTTCTTGTGCATTCGCGTTCTCGCTCAGGATAATTCGTGTTGAACAACGGGTAGGTCAGCCCTGCCCCCGCACATGCACGCATTGCCCGCCTGAATAGGTGGCGGCCACGGCGCGGTCGTCGCCCAGCAGCGCAAAGGCAAACAGCAATTCCTCCAGGCTTTGACAGCCCGCCGTGCGGCGCGCCAGCAGCGGCGTCGATTGCTTGTCGAGCACAATAAAATCCGCTTCCGTGCCTGCCGCGAAATTGCCCAAAGTGCCTTCCAGTTGCATGGCCCGCGCCGCACCCAAAGTTGCCAGGTAAAACATGCGCAAGGCGGGCAGATAGCTGCCTTTCAAGCGTGCTACTTTATAGGCTTCGTTCATGGTTTGCAACATCGAGAACGAGGTGCCGCCACCCACATCGGTGGCCAGCGACAGCAGCACTTTCGCCGCGTCGGCCCGCTCGAAATCGAACAGGCCGCTACCGAGGAACAAGTTGGAGGTGGGGCAAATGGCGGCCGCCGAGGATGTTTCCGCCATGCGCGCACGGTCGCGCTCATCGAGCCAGATGCAATGGCCGAACATGGCGCGCGGGCGCAGCATGCCGTACTGGTCATACACATCGAGGTAGCTGCGCGCCTGCGGGTGCAGTTCGCGCACCCAGCGGCATTCATCCTCGTTTTCCGATACGTGCGTCTGCAGATACGTATCCGGATACGCGCGCGCCAGTTCACCCGCCAGGTGCATCTGCTCATTCGTCGACGTCGGCACGAAACGGGGCGTGATCGCATACAGCGAGCGGCCGTGCTTGTGCCAGCGCCGGATCAGCTCTTCGCTTTCGCGCGCGCCCGACTCGGCTGTGTCACGCAGGAACTCGGGACAATTGCGGTCCATCATGACCTTGCCCGCCACCATACGCAAGCCGCGCGCCTCGCTGGCGCCGAAGAAGGCGTCGACCGATTGCGGATGCACGCTGCCATACACCATGGCCGTGGTGGTGCCGCAGCGCAGCAGTTCATCAAGGAAAAACTCGGCGACATCGCGCGCATGCACAGGGTCTTCAAATGCGCGCTCGGTGGGAAACGTGTACGTCTCCAGCCACGGCAACAAACCGGGCGCGGGCGAGGCGATCATTTCCGTCTGCGGGAAGTGCAGATGCGTATCGATGAAGCCGGGCACGATCAGCTTGCCCCGGTAGTCGACGATCTCGGTGCCGGGCGGCAAAGTCGCTTGCAGCTGTGCGTAATCGCCAGCCGCCACGATTTTCCCATCGACCACGATCAGCAAGCCATCGGCATGCCAGGCGTGCGCCTCCTCGGTGACAGCGGGATCGGCGTGGAAGTGCAGCAAGCTGGCACGGTAAGCTTGCAATGTGGCGGGAACAATCGGCATGACTTCTTTCTATAACGGGTGAATGGCGGCGCGTGTCGGGCGGCGCGGTGGCGCGCTGGCAGAGGCCAGCCGCAGCGGTGCGGCCAGGGCCGCGCTGGCGGCTTGCTCCCACACCATCAATAATTGACAGGCAACGGAAGCGGCGATCACGGCCGGCGCCTTGTTGCGGATGCCGGGCATGCCGATCGGGCACACCATGGCGGCAATGCGCTGGTCCGGCACGCCGCGCGCCTGCAGGCGGTGCTCGAATTGCTTGCGTTTCGTTTGCGACCCGATTAGTCCGAACCAGCCCACATCCTCGCGCGCCATGATGGCTTGCGTCAGGCGTTGATCGAGTGCATGACTATGCGTCATGACGAGAAAACTGCCGCCCGGCGGCGCCATGGCGACAAATTCCTCGGGCGTGTCGGTGGCGGCGATGCACACATTATCTGGCATTTGTAGGGGAAACATGTCTTCGCGCTCATCGACCCAGGTGATAGTGCAGGGCAAATCGGCCAGCGCGCGCACGATGGCCGCGCCCACGTGGCCGGCGCCAAACAGGGTCAGGTGCGCGCGCGGCGCCAGGCAGGGGTCGACCAGCCAGCGCCGCCCTTCACTCCCCTGCGCGACATGGGTTGCGCGCTCGCGTGAAAACGTGTCGGGCGCCTGGCTTGGCGTGCCGGCAATCAAGCTACCGGCGGTATCGAACAGCGCCGACGCGCTCTCGCCATCGAGCGCCGTTACCTTCCAGCTGTCTTGCTGGCGCCGTTCGCGCAAGGCGGCCAGCAATGTTTTCAAGCTGGCATCGACATACTCAAACGCCAGGTGGACGACGCCGCCGCAGCATTGTCCCAGGCTGGGGCCCAGTGCAAAACGCTCGAGCCGCGTATGCGTGTCTGCTGTCGCCAGCATGGTCTTGGCGATTTCCACGGCGCGCAATTCCAGGTGACCGCCGCCGATGGTGTCGACCTGGCCATCGAGGGTGACGCGCATCTTCGCGCCCGCCTCGCGCGGCCCGGAACCTTCCACCAGGGCGACCGTCACCAGCACGGATGCCTGCGTGTCATTCTCGATCGCTGCCAGCCAGTCGCTCATCGTCTGCTCCTAGGCGCCGGCATGCGCCGCTTGCACGGCCATGACCGCCTTGAGGATTTCCTCGCTGGTGGCGGGCGCATTCAACGGTGGCTGCACGGCGTGATGGCCAACGCTGGAGATGGCGTCGCGGATGGCGAAGAACACGGAAAACGGCAACAATAAAGGTGGCTCGCCCACGGCTTTGGAGCGGTGGATGCTGTCTTCCACATTGCGGTTCTGGAACAGCTTGACGCGAAAATCCTCGGGGCAATCGGAAATGCCGGGAATCTTGTACGTCGATGGCGCATGCGTCATCAGCTTGCCCGCCGCATTCCACCACAGCTGCTCCGTCGTCAGCCAGCCCATGCCCTGGATAAACGCACCTTCTACCTGACCCAGATCAATCGCGGGATTGAGCGACTGGCCCGCATCATACAAGGCGTCCGCGCGCAGCAATTTCCACTCGCCCGTCAGGGTATCGACCACCACTTCAGCCACGGCCGCGCCATACGCGTAGTACGAAAACGGATGGCCCGTCATCGTCTTCGCATCCCACGACAAGCCGGGCGTGGCATAAAAACCGTCCGACCACAGTTGCACGCGCGCCAGATACGCCTTCTGCACGAGCTCGGCAAACGCGACGACATGGCCATTCACGTGGATATGGTTATCGAAGAAGCGCACGCAAGCCACCTCGCCGCCGTACAGTTTGACCGCGTAATCGGCCAGGCGTTCACGGATCTGGCGCGCCGCATCCTGCGCCGCCTTGCCGTTCAGGTCGGCGCCGGTGGACGCCGCCGTGGCCGACGTGTTCGCCACCTTGCTGGTATCGGTGGCGGTGGCGCGCACTTTGTCCAGGTCCAGGCCCAGCTCGTGCGCCACCACCTGCATGACCTTGGTATTGATGCCCTGCCCCATTTCCGTGCCGCCATGGTTGACCAGCACGGAGCCATCCACGTACACGTGGACCAAGGCACCCGCCTGGTTCAGATGCGTGACGTTGAAGGCGATGCCGAATTTCAAGGGCGTGAATGCCAGGCCCTTCTTCAGGATCGGGCTGGCTTCGTTGAACGCATCGATGGCGCGGCGGCGCGCGCGGTAATCGCTGCTGTCTTCCAGTTCAGCGACGAGTTCATGGATCACGTTGTCGACGATTTTCTGGCCGTACGGCGTGACATTGCGCCCTTCCGCATCGTTGCGGCCATAGAAATTAAGCAGGCGGATATCGAGCGCATCGCGTTGCAAATGGCGGGCGATTTCATCGATCACGTACTCGATGGCAATGGCACCCTGCGGCCCGCCGAAGCCACGAAAAGCCGTGTTCGACTGCGTATTCGTCTTGCCGCAGGCGGCGCGGATATCCACGTCGGACAAATAGTAGGTGTTGTCGAAGTGGCAGACGGCGCGCGTGGCGACGGGGCCGGACAAGTCGACCGAGTAGCCCGCGCGCGTGGTCATGTCGACCCTGGCGGCCAGGATCCGGCCATCGGCGTCGTAGCCCACTTCGTATTCATAGTAAAAACAGTGGCGCTTGCCCGTTACCAGCATATCGTCGTCGCGGTCGGCGCGCAATTTGACGGGACGCTTGAGTTTGGCCGCCGCAATCGATGCCGCCGCCGCCCATAGGGCCGACTGCGACTCCTTGCCGCCGAAACCACCGCCCATGCGCCGGCATTCGACCGTGATGTTATGTGAATGCACGCCCAACGCATGCGCCACCACGTGCTGCATCTCGCTCGGATGCTGGGTCGAACACAGCACCAGCATGCCCTGCGCTTCCTTCGGGATGGCGTAGGAAATCTGTCCTTCCAGATAAAACTGTTCTTGCCCGCCCACATACAGCTGGCCCTTGACCACATGCGGCGCGCCCTCGAACGCGGCCTGGTAGTTACCGCGCGTCAGTTGCATGGGCGGCAGCACATACGATTGCGCCGCCTTGGCCGCTTGCGGCGTCATGATGGCAGGTAATTCCTCGTACGACACTTGCGCCAGGCGGGCGGCGCGGCGCGCATGGTCATGCGTATCGGCCACGACGATGAAGATAGGCTGGCCCACGTATTGCACCAGTTCCGCAGCCAGGATGGGATCGTCATGGATGATGGGACCGCAATCATTGGTGCCGGGAATGTCCTGCGCCGTGTAGACGGCGACAACACCGGTAGCGGCGCGCACGGCCGATAAATCCATGGCCGTGATGCGTGCATGCGGCTTTTGCGACAGGCCCAGTGCCGCGTGCAAGGTACCTTGCAATTCGGCGATATCGTCCGTGTACGTCGCTTGCCCCAGCACATGCAATTGCGCCGATTCATGGGGGCTGGGTTTGCCCACGGCGGCCCAGGCGGCCGCTTGCAGTTCGGGCGTGACAGGATGATTCATGCTGGTCCTTTCAGGCGCGGCAAGCGTAGGCGTTGACGGCGGTGCGCAGCAAAGGCGCACCGGGGCGTGTTTCCAGCCAGAAACGGCGCAGCAGGTTTTGCGCCGTCGTCATGCGATAGGTATTCGAGGCGCGCATATCCGACAGCGGTGCGTAATCGTCGGCCAGCAAGCGCATGGCAATGAGCAAATTGTCTTCCGTCCAGGCTTGTCCGCGCAGAAACGCTTCCGTTTGCGCGGCACGCTGCGGCGTGGCCGCCATGCCGCCAAAAGCGATGCGCGCATCGACGATGCGCTCGCCGTCGAGCTGGAAGGCAAATGCTGCGCACACGGCCGAGATATCCTGGTCGAAGCGCTTGGCCAGTTTATACGTGCGGAATTGCACGTCGGTACGGGACAAGGGCACGCGCACGGCTTCGACGAATTCGCCTGGCTGCAGATCTTTCTTTTGGTAACCGAGATAAAAATTTTCCAGCGGCATGATGCGCTGGCCGCCGGGCCCGCGCAGTACGATCTCGCTGCCCAGCGCAATCAGCCACGGCATCGAGTCGCCGATGGGCGAACCATTGGCGACATTGCCGCCCAAAGTGCCGGCGTTGCGAATCGGCAAGGAAGCAAAGCGCTGCCACAGTTCCGACAATTCTTGAGGATAGTGCTGGCACAGCGCCGCATACGCATCGTTGAGGCTGGCGCCGGCGCCAATCTGCAGCTTGCCGTCAACGATGGCGATGGTTTTCAGGGCGGCCACGTTGCCCAGATAAATGATGTCGCCCAGGTCGCGCAGTTGCTTGGTCACCCACAAGCCGATATCGGTGGAACCGGCCAGCAGGCACGCTTGCGGCTTTGCCGCGCGCAGCGCCACCAGTTCATCAATGGTGCGCGGCGCGTGGAAGTGCTGGCCGCCGTGTTCATAGGTGCTCAGGCTGCCGCGCTGCAGCGCCTGCAATTGCTGCACCAGGGCATCGCGATCGAACGTGACACGCGGCAATTCGCCCATGCGCCTGGCCGCATCGATGATGGGCCGGTAGCCCGTGCAGCGGCACAGATTGCCAGACAGCGTGTCGTCGATTTCGCAGCGCGTGGGCGTGGCGCCATTTTTCTCCAGATACATGCCCCACAGCGACATGACAAAACCGGGCGTGCAAAAGCCGCACTGGGAACCGTGGCACTCGACCATCGCCTGCTGCACCGGATGCAAGGCGCCATCGGGCTGTTGCAAGTCTTCCACGGAAAACAGGGCCTTGCCATCGAGGGTAGGCGTGAGCTGGATGCAGGCGTTGACGGCCTTCATCTCGACCTGGCCGTCAACCAGGCTGCCGATGACCACCGTGCAGGCGCCACAATCGCCCTCGGCGCAACCCTCCTTGGTACCCGTGCAATGCAAGTCCTCGCGCAGGTGCTGCAACACAGTCTGCGTAGGGGCGGCGTTGCGTACTTCCTGTACGGCGCCACGGTAATAAAAGCGGATCGGTTCTGACATGCTGGCCTCGGTATAGTCCCAGTATAGGAGATTAACACCGGCATATGCGACAACTATATGCAAAGACTGATTTTACTTATCATCCAATATCAATACTTATAAGGCACTGTCAGACAGTATAGGGATGCGTCGCATGCCAATGCTCGGCAATATCGATGCGGCGCGTGATCCACACCTGCTCATGGCCCTGCACATAGTCGAGAAAGCGCGCCAGTGCCGCAGCCCGTCCCGGACGCCCCACCAGACGGCAATGCAAGCCCACGGACAACATCTTCGGCTGGTTCAAGCCGTTCGGATCGCCTTCCGCATACAGCACATCGAAGGCATCCTTCAGATAATCAAAAAATTGCGTGCCTGAATTAAAGCCTTGCATGGCGGCAAAGCGCATGTCATTCGTGTCCAGGGTGTAGGGCACGATCAGTTGCGGCTGCACGGCCGGCATGCCGGCGGCATCCGTGTACGCCACTTTCTCCCAGAATGGCAGATCGTCGCCGTAATAATCGGCATCGTAGCGAAAACCGCCATGCTCGACCACCAGTTTGCGCGTATTCGGTGAATCGCGCCCCGTATACCAGCCTTGCGGGGCGGAACCCGTCAATTCGCGGATGATCTGCACGGCTTCGCGCATGTGTTCGCGTTCCGTCGCTTCATCCATGTTTTGATAGGAAATCCAGCGCAGGCCATGACAGGCGATTTCATGCCCCAGTTGCTGGAAGGCGGCGACCGCTTCCGGATTGCGTTTCAGGGCCATCGATACGCCAAACACGGTCAATGGCAGGCGCCGCTCCTCGAACATGCGCAGCAAGCGCCATAATCCGGCACGCGAACCGTATTCATAAATCGACTCCATGCTCAGGTGGCGCGCAGGGAATGCGGCCGCACCGATCATTTCCGATAAAAACGTTTCCGAGGCGGCATCGCCATGCAGCACATTGTTTTCCGCCCCCTCCTCGTAATTGAGGACGAATTGCAGGGCGATGCGGGCCTTGCCCGGCCATTGCGGATGCGGTGGCGTGCGGCCATAGCCGATCAAGTCGCGTGGATAATGTTCGTAATTGTTCATGCGGAGGCGCGCCTATAGGAGGACAATGTTGGCTATATGCCCAATCATATAGCCAGGCGCAGTCACCGGTATATGATTTGCACGATAAGCACATTCACTCACCCTATATACAGGATAGCAAATGGGAAAACTCAGCACGCATGTACTCGATATCGCCCACGGCAGGCCGGGAGCCGGCGTCAAGGTGGCCCTGTTTTCAGTCACGTCGGAAGGCAAAGTGTTATTGAAGATGGATATGACCAACAGCGACGGCCGCTGCAGTTCACCCTTGCTGGAAGGCGACAGCATGAAGGCGGGCCAGTACGAACTGGTATTCAACGCCGGCGACTATTTCGCCGCCCAGGGCGTGGAACTGCCCTCGCCCCGCTTCATCGACCTGGTTACCCTGTCCTTCGGTATCGCGCATACGGATGAAAACTACCATGTACCGCTGGTGGTGTCGCCGTGGTCATACTCGACCTATCGCGGTAGCTGATATCGGGGTCAGACCCGCCGGGTCTGACCCCAGCCTTCGCTTGGGGCTAACACTCAAACCGCCAGACGAAAAAAAACCCCACCATTGCTGGCGGGGTTTTTCTCTACTGCGTATAACAAGC
>NZ_LT607482.1:617888-748215 GCF_900095235.1 Janthinobacterium sp. UMAB-60 | reverse complement strand
GAACAGCACCACCAAGACCTATACGGTCACCGTGACGCGCGCGGTCTCGACCAACAACAATCTGTCCGCACTGGCGCTCTCGAGCGGCACCCTCAGCCCGGCCTTCGCCGCCGGCACCACCAGCTACACCGCCAGCGTGAGCAACGCCACCACCTCGTTCACCGTTACGCCGACCGTGTTTGATGCCACCGCCAGCGTCACCGTCAACGGCGTGGCCACCACCAGCGGCAACGCCTCGGGTGCAATCGCCCTGAACACGGGCGCCAACACCGTCACGATCGTGGTCACCGCGCAGAACAGCACCACCAAGACCTATACGGTCACCGTGACGCGCGCGGTCTCGACCAACAACAACCTGTCCGCGCTGGCGCTGTCGAGCGGCACCCTGAGTCCGGCCTTCGCCGCCGGCACCACCAGCTACACGGCCAGCGTAAGCAACGCCACCACCTCGCTCACCGTCACTCCGACCGTGGCCGACGCCAGCGCCTCCGTCACCGTCAACGGCGTCACGGTCACCAGCGGTACGGCCTCGGGCGCAATCGCCCTGAACGTGGGCGCCAACAGCGTCACCACCGTCGTCACGGCCCAGGACGGCACCACCACCAAGTCCTATACCGTGACCGTGACCCGTGCCGCCTCGAGCAATGCCAACTTGGCTGTCCTCGGCCTGTCCAGCGGCAGTCTGAGCCCCGCGTTCGCCGCCGGCACTACCAGCTACACCGCCAGCGTAAGCAACGCCACCACCTCGCTCACCGTCACGCCGACCGTAGCCGACGCCACCGCCAGCATCACCGTCAACGGCGTGGCCGTGGCCAGCGGCAACGCCTCGGGTGCAATCGCCCTGAACACGGGCGCCAACACCGTCACGATCGTGGTCACCGCGCAAAACAGCACCACCAAGACCTACACAGTCACCGTGACGCGCGCGGTCTCGGCCAACAACAATCTGTCCGCACTGGCGCTCTCGAGCGGCAGCCTGAGTCCGGCCTTCGCCGCCGGCACCACCAGCTACACGGCCAGCGTGAGCAACGCCACCGCCTCGCTCACCGTTACGCCGACCGTGTTTGATGCCACCGCCAGCGTCACCGTCAACGGCGTGGCCACCAGCAGCGGCAACGCCTCCGGCACGATCTCCCTGAACACGGGCGCCAACACCGTCACGATCGTGGTCACCGCGCAGAACAGCACCACCAAGACCTATACGGTCACCGTGACGCGCGCGGTCTCGACCAACAACAACCTGTCCGCGCTGGCGCTGTCGAGCGGCAGCCTGAGTCCGGCCTTCGCCGCCGGCACCACCAGCTACACGGCCAGCGTGCCCAACGCCACCACCTCGCTCACCGTCACTCCGACCATGGCCGATCCAACCGCGACCGTCACCGTCAACGGCGTGGCTACCTCCAGCGGTGGCGCGTCGCCGGCGATCCCCTTGGTCGTGGGCGCGAACACGCTCACGGTCCAGGTCAACGCCCCCAACGGCGCTGTGAAGACCTACACGATCGCCGTGACGCGCGCGGCCTCGGCCAACGCGGCCCTGAACGCCCTGGCCCCCTCGGTCGGCAGCCTGAGCCCGACGTTCGCCAGCGCCACCACGGCCTATGCGATCGACCTGCCGAACAGCGCCACCGCGCTGAGCCTGACCCCGACCGTGGCCGACAGCACCGCCACGGTCACCGTCAACGGCGCGCCCGTCGCCAGCGCCAGCGCCTCGGCGCCGGTCGCGCTGGCCGTGGGCGGCAACACCGTCACCATCGTGGTCACGGCGCAGAACGGCACCGCCGTTACCACCACCGTCAAGGTCACCCGCGCGGCGCCGGCCACGGCCTCCCTGGCCGGCCTGGTCTACACCGACAACAACCACGACGGCGTACGCGACAGCGGCGAAACCGGCCTGGCCGGGGTCACCGTCAAGCTGGACGGCACCGACCTCGACGGCGCGACGGTGGCCCTGAGCACCGTGACCGGCGCCGACGGCGGCTTCGCTTTCAACACCATCAAGGGCGGCACTTACACCCTGACCGAACTGCAGCCAGCCGCCAAGCGCGACGGCAAGGAAACGGCCGGCAACCTCGGCGGCACCGTCGACAACAGCGGCTTCGATGACAGCGCCGCGCACAACCAGATCAGCAACATCGTGATCGCCCCTGGCCAGGCCGGCAGCGGTTACTTGTTCGGCGAACAGGCCAGCGGCACCCTGCAAGGCTTCGTGTATGTCGATACCAACGACAACGGCATCAAGGATGTGGGCGAAACGCCCCTGTCGGGCGTACGCATCACTCTGTCCGGCAGCGCCACCGGCGTGGCCACCAGCGGCGCCGACGGCAGCTTCAGCTTCCCCGCCATCGCCGCAGGCAGTTATTCGCTCAGCCGCAACGTCGCCGACCTCGACGGCGCCCAGTACACCGACGGACGCGAACGCGCCGGCGCGGCGGGCGGCAAGGTCAACGACAGCGGCTTCGGCACCCTGCCTTTTCAGACCAGCATTAGCGCGATCGACGTCGATGGCGCCAAGCTGGCCGCTTCGGGCGGCAAGCTGGACGGCTATCTGTTCGGCCTGCGCAAGCGCGCCGCCAACGGCATCAAGCTGCCGATCGTCAGCGGCGCGGTGCAACTGAGCAGCAAACCGACGCCGGGACACAGCGGCGGCGCGCTGGTGGCCGGCTGGAATGTGACCTTGTCGCAAAACGACAAGCAAATATGCGCTGTGAGCAGCGATGCGCAGGGCCAGTATCAATTCAACAATCTGGTATGCCCCGGCTACGAACAGAGCGGCTTGCCTACCGGCAGCGGCTTTACCATCCGGTTCAACAAATCCGGCAGCAACCTGGGCGGCAAGCCGGATTCGGGCGGCGAGGCCGGCCTGGAGTCGCCGCGCGCGATTCGCAACCTGAGCCTGTCGGCCAGCGACGAGATCAGCCAGCAAAACCTGCCGCTCGACCCGGCCGGCATCGTGTATGACTCCGTCTCGCGCCAGCCGCTGGCCGGCGTCATGGTCACCATCGACGGGCCGCCCGGCTTCGATCCTGCCACCCACCTGGTCGGCGGTGCGGCCATCCAGAACCAGCTGACCGGCACCGACGGTGCGTACCAGTACCTGCTGCAGAATGGTTTTCCGAGTGGCGTCTACACACTGGCCGTGCTCACGGCGCCAACCGGCTACAGCACCGTCTCGGCCCTGCTGCCCCCCTGCGCCGGCACGCTGAACGTGGGCGCGGTGCCCGATCCGGCGTTTATCCAGTCCAGCGATGTGGCTCCGGGCATCGGCGTGGCGCGCCATAATCCGGCCGCCTGCGCTGGCCTGGTGCAGGGCGGCTCCGCCAGCACCCAGTACTATCTAAAGCTGTACATCACCAACGGCGTGTCGGCGCCGATCTTGAACGACCACATTCCGCTGGACGCGGCCGTGGCCGCGGGCCTGTCGCTGAGCAAGATCGGCGACCGCCAGAGCGTCGAACTGGGCGACACGGTACGCTATACCATCGTGCTGCGCCAAAGCGCCGCTTCCACCATCCGTCAGGCCAGCGTGCGCGACGAGCTGCCGCCCGGCTTCCGCTTCATTCCGGGCAGCGTCACGCTGAACGGCGTGCGCACCGCCGATCCGGTGGTGGGGCCGGGCGCTGTACTCGGCTTCCGATTGGGCGGCGCGACGGCCGGCCGCGAACTGGTGCTGAGCTACCGCGTGCGGGTCGGCGTCGGCAGCATGCAGGGCGACGGCGTCAACCGCGCCCGCGCATATGTCTGCAACAGCGCCGACGGCTGCCTCGATGCGACCACGCTGGCGCCGCGCGCCGGCGCCACCACCTCCAATGAAGCGAGCTTCAAGGTGCAGGTCAGCGGCGGCGTGTTTACCAACGAGGCCTGCGTGGCCGGCAAGGTCTTCACCGATTGCAACCGCAACGGCGTGCAGGACGCTGGCGAAGCGGGCATCCCGGCGGTGCGCCTGTACCTCGAGGACGGCACCAATATCACCACCGACGCCGACGGCAAGTACAGTTACTGCGGCCTGAGCCCGACCACGCACGTGATCAAGGTCGACCCCGTCACCCTGCCGGCCGGCAGCGTGCTGGGCGAAACCAGCAACCGCAACCTGAGCGATCCGGACAGCCTGCTGCTGGACGTGCGCAATGGCGAGCTGATTCGCGCGGACTTCGCCGAAACCTCGTGCGCCGCGCCCGTGCTCGAACGCATCAGGCTACCCCGCTCGCCCCAATCGGGGCAAGCCCCGCCGACCGTTGGCGGTCCCGGCGTCACATTCTCAAGCAAGGTGAAAAACAAGGTGAACAGCAATAGCGCAGCCAAGCCGCCAGTGGCAGAGCCGGCACAAGGGGAACAACATGCGCAATAAATCCCTGCTTTCCCTGCCCACGGGTCCGCGCGCCCGCCTGCTGATGGGCGTGCTGGCGATTGCGGCCGCCTATCCGCTGCAGGCCCAGACGATGGCACCACAGGCGGCACCGGCCCGGCCCGGCCAGATAACCGTACGCAGCGATCCGGCACTGGCCGACATCGTGGTCGAGACCGACACCAACATGCTGCCCGGCGACGGCCGTTCCCAGGTCGGCGTCACGGTGCACCTGCTCGACGCCAATGGCCAGCCGCTGCGCGGCACCACCTGGATCAGCGCCGACAGCAATGGCGGACGCATCGTCGATCCCCGCGCGGCCCCCGAGCTGCGCCTGGGCGCGCCGGTCGACCGCCTGCTGCGCGGTACCCGCATCCAAGTCGAGGACGGGATCGCCCGCTTCATCGTGGTCGCGCCGCCGCACGCCCAAGACGTGACCTTGTCGGTCGCCAGCGGTGCGCTGCAAGCTCAGGGCCAGCTCAGCTTCGTGGCCGAACGCCGTCCCTTGTTCGTCGCCGGCGTGGCCGAAGGCGTGATCGGCCACCGCCAGGGTTCGTCGGGCAGCCCGCAGCGCTTCAACGATGGCTTCGAACAATCACTGACCCACTGGAGCCGCCAGTTCAATGGCGGCAAGGACGATGTCGCGGCGCGCCTGGCCTTCTTCATGAAGGGCAACGTCGGCGCCGACAGTACCGTGACGGCCGCCTATGATTCCGAAAAGGCGAACAATACTCGCCTGCTGCGCGACCTCGATCCGAACCGTTTCTATCCCGTCTACGGCGACGAGGCGGTGACCGCCTTCGACGCGCGTTCCGCCGAGCGCCTGTACCTGCGCCTGGACCAGCGCAAGAACTACCTGCTGTACGGCGACTTCGCCACCGGCGCCGAATTCAGCCAATTGGCGGGCGGCGGCGCCGGCAGCGACGCTTCCCTGCACAAGCTGGGCCAGTACAACCGCACGGCCACCGGATTGCGCGCTCATTACGAAGAAGGCGCAATCAGCGGCAACGCCTTCGCCATCCACGACAGCCTCAGGCAAGTGACCGAGGAGTACCAGGCCAACGGCACCTCCGGCCCGTTCGCAGTGCGCAGCAACAGCGCGATCCAGAATTCGGACAAGGTCGAACTGCTGGTGCGCGACAAGAACCAGGCCAACCTGGTCAAGCAAGTGGTGGCGCTGCAGCGCTATGTCGACTATAGCTTCGAACCGTTCAGCGGGCGCATCCTGTTCAACCAGGCCATCGCCACCCTGACGCCGGACGGTGACCCGCAATCGATCCGCATCACGTACGAGGTGGACCAAGGCGGCGAAAAATTCTGGGTGGCCGGCGCCGATGCCAACGTGGCGCTGGGCGGGAACGTCAAAGTAGGCGCCTCCATCGTCGAGGACCGTAATCCCGACTCGCCCTACCAGCTGCAAAGCGTGGCCGGACAGATCCGCCTGGGCGCGGGCACCGAACTGGTGGCCGAAGTGGCGCGCAGCAATTCGACCACTTATACGGTAGGCCAGAGCGTGTCGGCTACCCCGACCCGCCAGGCCGGCGAGCAAATGGACGAGCGCGACGGCAACGCCGGCCGCATCGAACTGCGCCACCAGGACGAGCGGCTGGAAGCGCGCGCCTGGTGGCACCAGGCCGGGCGCTACTTCAACAATACGGCGGCCGGCCTGGGCGCCGGACAAAGCGACGCCGGCGCCAGCGCCAAGTGGCGCATGGACGGGCGCACCCGCCTATATGCGGAAGCGGTGCGCAGCGATAACGACTACGCCGACGCAGCCCGCCAGGGCCAGCGCGCGGGCGTGCTGTACGCGCTGAGCGATCGCCTGAACCTCGACCTCTCGCTGCGCCATGTGCAGGAACACGGCCAGCTGACGCCCAACGCCGGCATCGCACCCAACACGGCGCCGCCGGGTGGCGCGCAAACCCCAAGCGGCGGTTTCTTCGGCAGTCTGGACGGGGCGGGACTCGATACCCTGAGCGGCATGCCCCTGAACACCCAGGCCACCCAGGGCGGCGCGGCGCGCGCGCCCTACAGCGGCGTCGATGCCACCACCGCGCGGGTCGGCGTGCAATTCAAGGCCAGCGACAAGCTGACCGTCAGCGCCGACGCCGAGCACAGCGTCGACGGCGAACGGCAGCACCGCTACGGCGTCGGCGTGCAATACGCGACCGAGTCGAACGGCCGCCTGTACGCGCGCGCCGAAACCCAGAGCGGGCTGGCGTCGTCGTACTCGATCAACCCGGCCGAGCGCGGCACCAGCGTGGTGGCCGGGATCGACACTTCGTACATGGCAGGCGGCACCGTGTTCAGCGAATACCGGCTACGCGATAATGCCGGCGATGGCGCCGGCCTGGGCTTGGATGACGGGCGCAACGCACAACTGGCTTCCGGCCTGCGCAATAGCTGGCAATTGCGCCCCGGCGTGAACGTCAGCACCGGCGCCGAATACGTCAAGGTAGTCAACGGCAGTGCGCAGGAGGCGGCGGCCCTGAGCGGCGCCATCGATTACCGCATCGATCCGCTGTGGAGTGCCTCCGCCAAGCTTGAATACCGCAAGCTGTTCGACCGCGCCGACCAGACCGCCGACCAGGGCCAGGACCAATGGCTGAATACGCTGTCGCTGGCGCGCAAGATCAGCGACGACTGGACGCTGCTGGCGCGCAATTACCTGCTCTACCAGCGCAACCGCGCCGACGCCCTCGGCGCGCCGTTGGGGAATACCTTGCAAGACCGGGCGCAACTGGGATTTGCCTGGCGCCCGCGCGAGCGCAACGACGTCAACGCGCTGGCGCGCTACGAATACAAGACGGTGCGCGACCATGCGCGGCCCGACGGCGAGGATTACCGCGCCCACATCGTCTCGACCCATGTCGACTACCACCCGAGCCGGCCGTGGTGGATCACGTCGCGCCTGGCGGGCAAGCTCAATACCGACCATACCCTGCCCGCCGGCGAGCAAAAGTACAGCGCTTGGCTGCTGGGCGGGCGCGCGGTACTGGACGTGGCGCCAAAATGGGACGTGGGGGTGCTGGCGTCGGTGCTGTACAGCCCGCAGGGCAAGAGCCGCCAGTACGCCTACGGCGCCGAGGTGGGTTACCAACTGGCGCGCAATCTGTACCTGTCGGTCGGGCATAACCTGTCCGGCTTCACCGACAAGGACCTGGCGGGCTCCGATTACACGGCGCACGGCACGTTCGTGCGGCTGCGCTTCAAGTTCGACGAGAAGACGTTTAAATCGGGCGGGGGGATGTAATCAACGTTTCCCCATCCCTGCTTTGTCGCCTTCCAGGCGCCCCATGCAATACCAGAAATGGCCATGATCAACCGCCAGTGCGTGCAGCGATTGATGCGTAGCATGGGGCTGGCGGGAATGGCGCCTGGGCCGAACATGAGCAAGGCGCATCCTGAGCGCAAGGTCTATCCATACCTTCTGCGAGGGCGTACCCGTGGCGCGGCCGAATCAGGTATGGGGCACGGACGTAACGTATACGCACACGTACACGTACACGGGGTTACGCTTGGTGCCGGGCGGGCAGAATTCCTGCAGGTACAGGACGCGCACGCAATGGAAGGCCGCCTCTTTTCCGCGAACGTCGCGGCTATGCGACTGAATCCCCCTCCACGCAAATCCTGCACAGGCCCTGCATGCAAGCGAAGTACCAGCCTGAAATGACAAAGGGCTACAAGCCGAAGCTTGTAACCCTTTGATTTACTGCGAATACTTGGTGCCGTTGGCCGGAATCGAACTGGCGACCTTCACATTACGAATGTGCTGCTCTACCAACTGAGCTACAACGGCGAAGACCCACATTCTACAAACAATGCACAAAATTTGCTAGTGTCAACGCGAACTTTTTTGCATTTTTTTCGCGGCCCGGCTGCGGGCCGCTGAAAATCGCGGAAAAGTGCGGCTTTTATTCCGCGTGGTAGGCCGTGACGCGGGCCACTTCGTCTTTCGAGCCGAGGAACACGGGCACGCGCTGGTGCAGCTTGTGCGGGGCGATGTCCATGATGCGCTGCTGGCCGTCGGTGGCGGCGCCGCCGGCCTGTTCGACGATGAAGGCCATCGGATTCGCTTCGTACATCAGGCGCAGCTTGCCCGGCATCGAGGTGTCGCGCAGGTCGGCCGGGTACATGAAGATGCCGCCGCGGTTCAGGATGCGGTGCACGTCGGCCACCATCGAGGCGATCCAGCGCATGTTGAAGTTGGTGCCGCGCGGGCCCGTGTCGCCGGCCAGCAGTTCGTCGACATAGCGCTTCACGGGCGGATGCCAGTGGCGCGCGTTCGACATGTTGATGGCGAATTCCTTCGTCGTCGGCGGAATCTGCATATTGCTTTGCGTGAGGACCCACGAACCCATTTCACGGTCCAGGGTAAAGCAGTTCACGCCATTGCCAAAGGTCAGCACCAGCATGGTTTGCGGACCGTACACGGCGTAGCCGGCGGCGACCTGCTTGGTGCCCGCCTGCATGAAGTCCTGCTCGGTCGGCTGCCCCATGCCCTCCGGCGCCTTCAGTACCGAGAAAATGGTGCCGATCGAGACGTTGACATCGATGTTCGACGAGCCATCGAGTGGGTCGAACAGCAGCATGTATTCGCCCTTCGGATAGCGGTTCGGGATCGGGTGGATCGATTCCATTTCTTCCGACGCCATGGCCGCCAGATGGCCGCCCCACTCGTTCGCTTCGAGCAGGATCTCGTTGGAGATGATGTCGAGTTTTTTCTGTACTTCGCCCTGCACGTTTTCCGTGTCGGCCGTGCCCAGCACTTCACCGAGGGCACCCTTGCCGACGGCGTGGCTGATGGTTTTACAAGCGCGCGCGACAACTTCGATCAGCAGGCGCAGTTCGGCCGGAATGCTGTTGTTCGAGCGCTGCTCTTCAACCAGGTATTGCGTAAGACTGATGCGTTTCATGAAACCCCTTAGTTAGTGTTTTAAATACGTCTCGTGCGGTGATTGTCGGCTTACGCGCCGTTGGCGCCAAGCCGATCTACGAAATCATGACACCGTGTAGGTCGGATTAGCCCGCAGGGCGTAATCCGACATGCATTCAGTTGGCCAGCGCCTTGCTGACCACTTCCATCACGTCATTCGACAGGCTGGCCTGGCCGGCGACCTGCTCCAGCGCCGTGCGCATGTGGTTTTGCAGTGCGGGCACGTAACGGCGCCAGCGGTCCATCGAGCGCGCCAGGCGGGCGGCCACTTGCGGGTTCAGGGCGTCGAGCGCGATGACTTGCTCGGCCCAGAAAGCGTAGCCGCTGCCATCAAACGCATGGAACTGCGATGGATTGCCATTGGTGAAATTGAAGATCAGGCTGCGCGCGCGGTTCGGATTTTTCAAGGTGAAGGCCGGGTGCGTCATCAACTGGCGCACGGCTTGCACATCGGTCGTTGGCGCGGCCGCCTGCATGGCGAACCACTTGTCGATCACCAGCGCTTCGTTCTCGAAATCGGTATAGAAGCTGGTCAACGCCGCCTGCGCATGCGGCTGCGAGCCGGAATGAATCAGTGCCGCCAGCGCCGCGGCGCGGTCGGTCATGTTGCCGGCATTGTCGAACTGCAGCCGCGCCAGGTCCAGCTCCGCCGCCCCGGGCGCGATCAACAGATACGACAGGGCCAGGTTTTTCAACGCCCGCTTGCCGGCCGACAGGGCGTCAGGGCTGTACTCGCCCGGCGTCTGGTTGGCGTGGTACTGCGCCAGCAATTCGGGCTTCAAGGCTGCCGCGATGGTCGCGCGCATGAACTGGCGCGCCGCGTGGATCGCTTGCGGGTCGACTTGCGCCATGCGCTCGGCGATGATGGTTTCCGATGGCAGGATCAGCGCCAGCTCGCGGAAGGCAGGATCGAGCGTTTCATCGGCCAGCAAGGCGCGCTGCGCGGCGATGAAGGTCTCGTCCAGCGCCAGGGTCGCTCCGGCGGCGACGGCGCCGGTGAGTTTCAGCAAGCGTTCCATGGCCAGGCGCTGGCCCGCTTCCCAGCGGTTGACGGGATCGCTGTCATGGCGGAACAGGTGCAGCAGCTGCGCATCGGCATAGTCGTACTCCAGCACCACGGGTGCGGAAAAATCGCGCAGCAGCGATGGCACGGGCACCTCTGGCACCTGGGTGAAGCGGAAGGTTTGCGACGCTTGCGTCAATTCCAGCACGACGCTGGTGGCGCCGTTCGACGCCACGCCATCGACGTGCAGCGGCAGGTCGCTGCCATCGGCAGCCAGCAAGCCGACGGTGACGGGAATGTGGAATGGCAGTTTTTTCGGCTGGTCCGGCGTGGCCGGGCAGCTTTGCGCCAGCGTCAGTTCAAACGTCCCGCTGGCGGCGTCATAGCGCGTGGAAGCGGTGACGACGGGCGTGCCGGCCTGGCTGTACCAGCGCTCGAACTGGGTAAAGTCGCGGCCATTCGCGTCCGCCATGGCGGCGCGGAAGTCGTCGCACTGCACGGCCTGGCCATCGTGGCGTTCAAAATACAGGTCCATGCCCTTGCGGAAACCGTCGCGGCCCACCAGGGTCTGATACATGCGCACCACTTCGGCGCCTTTTTCGTAGATGGTGACCGTATAAAAGTTATTGATCTCGACGAAGGAATCGGGACGCACGGGATGCGCCATCGGGCCGGCGTCTTCGGGGAACTGCGCCTGGCGCAGGGTGCGCACCTGGTCGATGCGCGTGACGGCGCGGCCCGTGTCCGTGCCGATCATGTCGGCCGAAAATTCCTGGTCGCGGAACACCGTGAGGCCTTCCTTCAGCGACAGCTGGAACCAGTCGCGGCAGGTCACGCGGTTGCCGGTCCAGTTATGGAAGTACTCGTGGCCCACCACCGCTTCGATACCCGCGTAATCGACGTCGGTCGCCACGCGTGAATTAGCCAGCACGTACTTGGTATTGAAGATGTTCAAACCCTTGTTTTCCATCGCGCCCATATTAAAATCGCCCACGGCGACGATCATGAAGCGGTCCAGGTCCAGTTCCAGGCCGAAGCGCTCCTCGTCCCAGCGGATCGAGTTTTTCAACGACTGCATGGCGTAGTCGGTTTTATCCAGGTTGCCCTCTTCCACCCATACCTGCAGCAGCACTTCGCGGCCGGATTTCAAGGTGTAGCGCTCTTCCTGACACACCAGGCGCGCCGCCACCAGGGCGAACAGGTAGGACGGCTTCTTGAACGGATCTTCCCACTTGGCGTAATGGCGTCCGTCACCGAGGTCGCCCTCCTCGATCAGGTTGCCGTTCGATAGCAGCACCGGATACTTGTCCTTGTCGGCGCGCAGCATGACGGTGTACCTGGCCATCACGTCCGGGCGGTCCGGGAAGAAGGTGATGCGGCGGAAACCTTCCGCTTCGCACTGCGTGAAGAAGTTATAGTTCGACACATACAGGCCGGACAGCGAGGTATTGTCTTGCGGCGCCAGCACGGTCTCGATCTCGAGCAGCACCTCGTCCGGCGCCTTGGGAATGGTCAGCATGCCGGCCGTCAGCTTGTACTGCGACGGTTTTAGTTCCTTGCCATTCAGGCGCACCATCACCAGGTCGATGTGTTCGCCGTGCAATTCGATACTGCGACTGGTACTGGCGGGGTTATGGCGCATGTGGATCCGGCTCGCCACCACTGTGCGGGCGGGATCAAGATCGAAACCAAGTTCGACGCTGTCGACCAGGAAGCTGGGCGGCGTGTAATCTTTGCGGTAAAT
Source organism: Janthinobacterium sp. UMAB-60 (assembly GCF_900095235.1). NCBI lineage: Bacteria > Pseudomonadati > Pseudomonadota > Betaproteobacteria > Burkholderiales > Oxalobacteraceae > Janthinobacterium > Janthinobacterium sp. UMAB-60. The sequence goes on along the minus strand of NZ_LT607482.1, from coordinate 736,190 downwards.
CGTCTGAGGGCTGTCTGTGCGCATAGGGAATGGGTGGGAGCGGAGGCAAAAGCCTATTTTACCAACACCAGCCCCCCGATAGTCGCGATTCAGCTCAGGAATGTTGGATTCCCTTACACGCCGACATACCAGGTAACATTCTGTAATAATGCATGGAAACAAATAGAACTATTCTTATAATACTAAGCGATGAATTGTGTCTACTATCAGGAGGTCATGCAATGAAACGTTATCTCACCATCATGATGGCCGCATTGACCGTGTTGCTGACCGGATGCGCCACCACCATACGCAGCGATGTGACCGTCTTCCACGAGTGGCCTGCGCAATTGCAGGACAAATCGTATGCGTTTGAAGCGCCAGCGGCGGAAAACGACACGCTGGAATACCGCAGCTACCAGAACCTGGTGCGCGCGGAACTGGCCAAGCACGGCTTCGGCGAAGCTTCCGGCCCAGCGGCAGCCAATTTGCGCGTGGCGATGCATTTTTCCACCGTCGACTATCCTGAGCGCGTGCTGCAAGCCACCGACCCATTCTGGTATGGCCCCGGCTACTGGCCTGGCCGCTACGGCTATCGCTACGGCGCATGGCCAGGCTATGGCCGCTTCGGCTACAACCCTTACTGGTATGGTCCGATGGATGTCGAAGAAAGCGTGCGCCATAAATACGAACGCGAACTGCGCGTGACGATCAATGACCGCAACGGCAAGAAACTGTACGACGTGACCGTGCAATCGACCAGCAACAAGCGCGCCACGTCGCAAGTGATGCCGGCCATGGTGGCCAGTGCCTTTGCCGACTTCCCCGGGCAGAGCGGCGTACCCCGGAAAGTCGAAGTCAAAATCGAGTAATGACGTTGCAATGTAAAAAAACCGGCTGGCGCAGCAATGCGCAAGCCGGTTTTTTTTACGTCTACGAATAATACGCCTCGGCGGCAAAAGTGAGCGCGCCGATCAGGGCCACGGCCAACACCAGCACGATCAGCAGGCGGCCGAACTTCGGCGTGCCGTCACTGCCGCCGCTCATGGCACGATGATGGTCGAGCCGGTGGTCTTGCGCCCTTCCAGGTCCGTGTGCGCCTGGGCGATATGCGCCAGATTGTAGCGCTGGTTGATCTCGATTTTGACTTCGCCGCTGCTGACGACGCCGAACAGCGAGGCAGCCATCTCTTCCAGGTTCGCGCGGTTCGAGGCATAGCTGAACAAGGCGGGACGCGTGATGAAGAGCGAACCGCGCGACGCCAGTTCAGATAACGTGAACGCCGGCACGGGGCCGGAGGCGTTGCCGAAGCTGACCATCATGCCCAGCGGCGCCAGGCAGTCGAGCGAGCCCGTAAACGTATCCTTGCCGATGGAATCGTAGACCACGGAGACGCCCTTGCCGCCCGTGATTTCCTTCACGCGCTCGACGAAGTTTTCCGTGTTGTAGTTGATGACGTGGGCCGCGCCATGCGCCTTGGCCAGCGCCGCCTTTTCATCGGAACCAGCCGTGCCGATCAGGTTTACGCCCAGCACCTTCGCCCACTGGCAAGCGATCAGTCCCACGCCGCCCGCGGCCGCGTGGAACAGGATGGTGTCGCCCGCCTTCAGCGCCACCGTGCGGTGGAACAGGTATTGCACCGTCAAGCCTTGCAGCATCATGGCGGCGGCCGTATCGAAACCGATGCGCTCGGGCAGCACCAGCAGCAGGGCCGCCGGCAAGTTGCGCTGCTGCGCATACGCGCCATTGATGCGCGCCGCGTAGGCCACCCGGTCGCCAACCTTCACTTCCGTGACGCCCTCGCCCACCGCCTCGACGATGCCGGCACCCTCGACACCGAGGCCATTGGGCAGCGGCTGCGGATACAGGCCCGAGCGGAAATACACGTCGATGAAATTGAGGCCGATGGCCTCGTGTTTCACGCGCGCTTCGCCGGGACCGGGCGGCGGCAGTTCCACATCCACGTATTCCATCACTTCCGGGCCGCCCACGCGCTGTACGCGGATGGCTTTGGTGGTAATCGTTGCGCTCACAATATGCTCCTTGAAGAAGAATCGGGAAAAACGTCAGGCGGCAGCAACGGCCCGCGCCTGCAGCTGCGACAGCACCAGGTGCGCCGACGACAGGTTCGTTGCGCACGCCACGTTATGCACGTCGCAGGCGCGCACCAGGGCATTGATGTCGGGCTCGTGCGGCTGCGGCGTCATCGGGTCGCGCAGGAAGATCACGCAATCGATCATGCCCTCCACCAACAGCGAGCCGATCTGCAAGTCGCCGCCAAACGGGCCCGAATGCTTGCGCTCCACTTGCAAGCCCAGCTCGTTGATCAGGCGGCCACCCGTGGTGCCCGTGGCCGACAGTTCGCAACCCTTCAAAAAGTCCAGGTATTCGCCCGCCAGGGTAATCATGTCATCTTTTTTCTTGTCGTGGGCAATCAGGGCGATGCGTGTTTTCATGTTGGGAACATTTTCAGTGGGTGGAGGAATTATTTCTTTTTCGACAGCAAGTAAATACCGGCCAATACCAGGCTGGTGCCAGCCAGTTGCCAGTTGGTGATCGGCTCATCGAGGATCATGGCGCCCAGGAACAGGGTCGACACGGGGCCGATCATACCCGCCTGCGAGGCGACGGGCGCGCCGATGCGCTCGACGGCGATCATCGTCATGAAGACGGGCATCACCGTGCAAAAGATGCCGTTCAGCAAAGACAGGCCATACACGGGCATGGGCTGGATCAGCAGCTCGACGGGGCGCAGGATGAAGAATTGGGCGATGCAGGCAACGCTGGCCACGCACATCGCGTAGCTGACCAGGCGCATGGAGCCGATGCGTTTCACCAGCTCACCGGAACCGAGCAGATACACGGCATACGAACAGGCCGAGCCCAGCACCAGGGTAGAGCCCAGCGCCACATTGCTGGCGCCGCCCTGCAAGTCGTGCACGAACACCAGCACGATGCCGCAATACGAAGTGAGCAAGGCCATCCATTGCAGACGGCTGATGCGCTGCTTGAAGTACACGGTGGTAATCAGCAGCACGAAAGTGGGCGTGAGGAACAGGATCAGCCGCTCCAGGCCCACGGAAATGTATTGCAGGCCCAGGAAGTCCAGATAGCTGGACAGGTAGTAGCCGACGAGGCCCAGCCCGACCAGGCGCCAGCGGTCGCTGTTTGATAACGGCGGCTCCGTGCGCATCTTCCACCAGGCGATGACGGCGAACACGGGCAGCGAAAAGATCATCCTGAAGGCGATCAGGGTGACGGCGTCGATCTGGTAGCGGTACAGCAGCTTGGCGACGATGGCCTTGGTGGAAAACAGCACCGCTCCGCCCACGGCGATGGCCAGGCCACCGAGGTAGACGGAACGGGGAATAGATGGAGGGGTTGCTTGCGGGGAACTGGAGCTCATGCCCAGATTGTAAGGCAAAAGCGAAAGCAAGCTGATAACCCCAACGGCAAATACCGGGGTCGGACCCTGAGGGTCCGACCCCAGCCTTCTTTGGGGTTAACGTTTAAGAAATAAGGACGTAGGTCGGGTTAGCCCAAAGGGCGTAACCCGACAACACCACCATTGCCCGCCTTTACGCCACCACCACCGCCGCCGCGCCCGCCGTCACCGTCGCCGTCGTCACCCGCGCAATCACGTTCGACGGCGCCGCCGTGCCGATCAGTTTATTCACCTGCTTGAACTGCGCCACCAGCTTGCCAGGCGTCAAGGTCACCACCGTGTAGCCCTGCGCATCCGTGTTCAGGTGCTTGATCCACGGATTGTTGCCCAGGCCGGACAATTGTTGCGCCAGGCCCAGCAGGGTCGCACTGAAGTCAGTACTTGCTTTCAAGCCCGCCTGCACGGCCGCCACCGTCGCGTCGAGTTGCGCCTCCGGCACGCCCTTGGCGGCCAGCGCGCCGCGCAGCTGCACGCGCAGTTGTTCCAGCAGGCTGTCGACCGTGGGCGCCGCCTTGCCCATGGTGTAGTCGAGCAGGTTGACGTCGAGATTGACCGTGCCCAGGCCCGTGACGGGAATGGCCAGCGGATAGCTGACGAGGGTGCCGATGTCGCCCAGGGCGCCGGCGGCCGACTTCAGGTAGCTGAAGAAGGAATCCGAGCTGACGCCGGCCGAGACCAGGTCGACCATCACGGGCGTGCCGCCGCCAGCGGCGTCGAAATCGTCGCTGACGGTGCCAGCGAAGAACGAGTGGATATCGCCGGTAAGCGCCACCACGTTGCCGATGGCATTGTTTTTCAGGTGCGCCATCAAATTCTTGCGTTCGCTGTTGTAGCCATCCCACTGGTCGCAATTGAGCAGGAAACGCGTGAAGAACGGCGCCAGCGCCGCCTGCTGGCCCGATGCGGCGACAAAGTTCGAGGCGGCGCCCTTGGCCTGCACGTCGGGCTTGATCCAGCCGAAGGCGATCACTTGCGCGGCGGCGACCGGCGAGCCACTGTTGTAGGCGGCCACCGTGATGCCGGCCTGGGCCGCGCTCAAGCCGGCGCCCACGGCTGCGGCGCCCTGCGCGCTGGCATTGGCGGCGGCAGCGGCGATGGCCATGGCCGCCGCCTGCGCCACGGTCGTTGATGCACCCGCCGTCGAGGCAGCCACGATGGCGGACGCCAGCGGCACGCTGCCGCCGACCAAAGGCAGGGTGCTGGCGATGGCCTTGCCCACGTTCGACATGGCGCTCAACGCCAGCAAGGTGGCAATCGCATCCGTGCCATTCAAGCCCATGCGCAGCAGCGACACTTCATTGCCCCACAGCTTCCAGGTCGACGTGGCCGCCTTCATCTTGCCCTTCCACCAGTCGCGCTGGGTCGAGCCCAGCATGCCGACGGCGGCCAGCGGATCGCCACCGGCCTTGGTGGCGGCGGCCATCTTTTGTCCCTCGACGCTGTCGAACAGCTGTTGCGGCACCAGGTAGCGGCTGCCGATGCTGCCCAGCGGCTTGCCCGTGGCCGGATTGATGGTCGATTCGGCGATCGCGTGGTCGGCGCGGTACAGGCGCTCGTCCGTCATCACCAGCTGCATCAGTTTGCCGAACTGGAAATCGCGGTAGATCTGGATGTTCTGGAACGTTGTCGCGGCGCTATCGAACGTGACGTCGGCCGGCATGTATTCGAACCACGCCTGGTTGGCGCTGCGGCGGCGGGCCGGCTGGTGCAAATCGCTGCCGTCGGCGGCCACGATGCCTTCATAGGTGGAAGCGTCCTGCCAGGCGTCGTCCGTGAATTCATGGTCATCCCAGATGGCGATGAAGGCGAAGCGCTCGTGCACGGCTTGCAGGCGCGTATCGGTGCGGTATTTCTTGTACAGGTAGCGGTAATCGGCGACCGTGGTGGCGTACTTCGCGCCGGACGTACCGCTTTTATACGTGCCGTCCGGCAATTTCAACTGGTCGTGGCGGCTTTCCACGGCGCCGCTCTGGAAGGCCTCGCCCACCGTTTCATAGATGTAGTCGCCCAGGTGGACGATGAAATCGAGCGTTTCGTTGGCGGCGATGTGCGACAGCGCGCCCCAGTGGTTGATGCTCCAGTCCTGGCACGTCAGGTAGGCGAACTGCAGCTGCGACACGTCGGCCGTGGCGGCAGGCGCCGTCTTGAAGCGGCCCACGTTCGAGCGCACGTCGCCGGCGATGAACTGGTAAAAATACACCTGGCCCGGCTGCAATCCCGTCACCTTGTGGCGCAGCGTATTGTCGAAATCGGCTTTCAATGGCAGCTTGGCGTCGACGATCGGCGTGCCGGCCAGGGCCGTATTGCCGCCCAGGGCGGCCGTATTGTCGCTGGCGCTGACGATCAGGCGCACGGCCACGTCCGACTTGCCGGCAACGGCGGGCGCGACGGCGTCAAAACTGGCGGGCACGACGCGCGTCCACAGCATGGCGCTGTCGGCGCGCGGATCGCCCGAGGCCACGCTTTGCGGGAATTTCCAGTCGCTGCCCGAGGCCAGCGGCACGCCAGGGTCGCTGTAATCGGTGCTGCCGCAGGCGGCGAGGCCGACGGTGGCCACGGAAACCGTGATGAAGCCGCCCAATTTCAGAAATTGCCGCCTGTCCATTTGACTTGCCATGATGTCTCGCCCTTTATTAATCTTGGTTATGAGTGGAGGTGATGGGATGATGCCCGAGTTCGTGCACGCGCAGCCGCATCAGATGATGCATAAGATGAAAACGCGTCACTTTAACAACAAAATGTGTCGGCTTGATGACGGGCCGATGCCGCTTGGCCGGGGGCCGATATGCTAAAATGTCGGCCACAATTGAACCCCCGTCTAAGGAACATTCGACATGGCAGGACATAGCAAATGGGCCAATATCAAGCATAAAAAGGCTGCCACCGATGCCAAGCGCGGCAAAATCTGGACGCGCCTGATCAAGGAAATCACGGTCGCGGCCCGCATGGGCGGCGCCGACGCCATCACCAATCCGCGCCTGCGCCTGGCGGTCGACAAGGCGGCTGACGCGAATATGCCGAAAGACAACGTCCAGCGCGCGATCAACCGCGGCAGCGGCGGCGTCGATGGCGCCAACTATGAAGAAGTGCGCTACGAAGGCTACGGCGTGGGCGGCGCGGCCGTCATCGTCGAATGCATGACCGACAACAAGGTGCGCACGGTGGCCGAAGTGCGCAACGCCTTCAACAAGAATGGCGGCAACATGGGCAACGAAGGCTCCGTCGCCTTCATGTTCCAGCATTGCGGCCAGCTGCTGTTCGCGCCGGGCACCGACGAAGACAAGCTGATGGAAGCGGCGCTGGAAGCGGGCGCCGACGACGTCATCGCCGATGAAGAAGGCGGCTTCGAAGTGCTCACTCCCGTGCACGATTTCGCTACCGTCAAGGAAGCGCTGGAAGCAGCCGGCTTCAAGGCCGAAGTGGCCGAAGTCATCATGAAGCCGGCGACGGAAACCGTGTACGCGGGCGACGACGCCATCAAGATGCAAAAGCTGATCGATGCGCTGGAGCTGCTGGACGATGTCCAGGAAGTGTTCACCAACGCGTTAATAGAGAATTAATCTAGAGAATTAATCACTCTGCACACAAGGGCGGCACCGCCGCCCTGCAACCCACCTTGAACGAACGGTCCCTATGAAAATTCTGGTAGTCGGCTCTGGCGGCCGCGAACACGCCCTGGCCTGGAAACTGGCCCAGTCCGAACGCATACAGATGGTGTATGTCGCGCCGGGCAACGGCGGCACCGCGCGCGATGCGCGCCTGGTCAATCTCGACATCAGCGACCCGCAATTGCTGGCCGACTTCGTTCAGCAGGAACACATCAGCCTGACGGTCGTCGGCCCGGAAGTGCCGCTGGCAGCGGGCATCGTCAACCTGTTCCGCTCGCGCGGCCTGAAAATCTTCGGCCCGACGAAAGAAGCGGCGCAGCTGGAATCGTCGAAAGACTTCGCCAAGGCCTTCATGCAGCGCCACGGCATCCCGACGGCCGCCTACCAGACGTTTTCCGACGTCGCGCCCGCGCATGCCTACATCGACGCCATGGGCGCGCCCATCGTCATCAAGGCTGACGGCCTGGCCGCCGGCAAGGGCGTGGTCGTTGCCATGACCCTGGAAGAAGCGCACCAGGCGGTCGACATGATGCTGTCCGATAACCAGTTCGGCGACGCCGGCGCGCGCATCGTCATCGAGGAATTCCTCGCCGGCGAAGAAGCGAGCTTCATCGTCATGTGCGATGGCAAGAACATCCTGCCGCTGGCCACCAGCCAGGATCATAAACGCCTGAAGGACCACGACCAGGGCCCGAACACGGGCGGCATGGGCGCGTATTCGCCGGCCCCCATCGTCACGCCGGCCATGCATGCGCGCGTCATGCGCGAAATCATCGTCCCAACCATCCAGGGCATGGCCAAGGATGGCATCACGTTCACGGGCTTCCTGTACGCGGGCCTGATGATCGACGACAAGGGCACGCCGAAGACGCTGGAATTCAACTGCCGCATGGGCGACCCGGAAACGCAACCGATCATGGCGCGCCTGAAAACAGACCTGGTCACCGTCATGGAACACGCCGTCAACGGCACGCTCGATGCGGTGGAACTGGAATGGGACCGCCGCACGGCTGTCGGCGTCGTCATGGCCGCCGCCGGCTACCCGGACGATCCCGTCAAGGGTACGCCGATCGGCGACATCCCGGCCGAAACCGTCGATGCCGTCACCTTCCATGCTGGCACCCGCATCGAGGGCGAGCGCCTGGTCACCAATGGCGGCCGCGTGCTGTGCGTGGTGGGCCTGGGCGACAGCATCAAGATGGCGCAGAAGCAGGCATATGAAACGGTGGAAAAAATCCATTTCGACGGCGCGCAGTACCGCCGCGACATCGGCTGGCGCGGTTTGAAGCATTGATCGCTCCATAGCGATCACACGACGGGCCGGCGCGGAATGCATCCGCCCGGCCCGTTTTGATTGTCACCTCCATTCCCCGCCATGAGCATACCAACCGGCCTTGCCGCACCAGACAACGATGCCCCGGTGAGCCCCCTCGCGTGGCTGACGCTTGCCTCGCTGCTCGTTGCCGGCCTGGCTTGGTACTGGTTCAGCAGTTATGCCATACCACGCTGCGACACCAGACAAACCGTGGCCGCGGTCACGGATGGCAAATTCAGCCTGCACGATGTCAAGCAGGCCGGCTATGCCTGGTCGCAAAAAACCCGTGGCTGCCTGGCCACCGTCATCGAGGACGGCAAGCCGCTGCAATACGCCTGGACCATTTCGCGTGTGGAAGGCCGCCGCAAAAGCCGCCCGGAGTATGACCACGCGCATCCGGGCATCGTGCAAACGCGCTTTGCCGACATCGCCTGGCATGGCGGCTTTGCGCAGCAGGGCCAGCCCATCGGGCGCGACGGGCTGAAGAAGGCGGTACTGGCCGGCATGGATGCACTGCGCGGCAAGCCGCTCTACCATGTCAACCTCAACGCAGTGGTGTCGCCGCAGCACTACCGTGAAATTGGCGATATTGAAGCGCTGGCACCATGCAAGGAAGTATTGCCCGGCGTGGTTTCCTGCCGCCTGCTGCTGACCCGTAACGACCTTGCGCCAGCTGCCGCGACAAAGGTGCTGGCCGTCTCGGTGCTGCAGCAAGGCGACTTTACTTTCCAGCGCAGCAAAGATGGCAAGAACTGGTCAGTCACACCCCAGTTCAGGACAGAACTGGATCAGGCGCCACTTCAATAGTACGCCGGGGAAACGAGATTGCATTGTAAAATTTATCATCTTAAATTTTGATAAACCCACTCCCGATGACAAGCAATCTCCCCGTGTCCACGCATACTTCCGTCGAGGCGCTGCATGTGCTGAAGCTGCTCACGCGCCGCCAGCGTGAGCAGGCGCTGGCGCATCCCGACTTGCCGCAGCTTGCCATCGGTACGCCGCTACCCGACACCTTGCTGTGGTTGTACCGGCGCCAGATCGTTACGTCCGAGGATGTGACGAGCCTGTCGTCGAGCGTGGCGCGCCACTTCAGCGGCGACGAGCTGGCACTGCGCTTGTCGATCTTGCAGCAGGTGGTGGAGGTGCTCAATCGCGAATCGCTCGATCATCTGCGCGACGAAGCGATCATTACGCCAGAGCTTTATCAACAGGCGCTGCCGCACCTGCCCGGCGACGTTCTGCTGCCCACGCCGGGCGAAGCGCTGAACTGGATGCTCCATGTGGGGCTGCTGCCGCGCGCGCAGTTCAAGACCACGGCGCAGCGCATCGAGGCCGGCGGCAGCGACGATGCAAAGCGCGTGGTCCGGCATGCGCAAGCGCGCCAGGATGAACATAAAAAGGCGGTACGCGGCGTGGTCCTCGACGGTTTGTTTCCCGGCTCGCGCCTGGCCTGGCTGATCGGCGCGCCGCTGGCGCTGGCCGGCATGGTCTGGTATGTGATGAGCGGCAATTCCGTGCCCGAGTGCGACTCCACCGACACGCTCACCACCATGACACGCATGCTCAACAAGGCGGCGCCGGAAGGCACGGGCAAAGCAAGCCTGCACGACGTGAAAGAAGCCGGTTACGCCTCGTCACAACATATCCGTGGCTGCCTGGCCACGATAGCACTCGATGGCAAGAAGATGGGCTATGCCTATACCGTCGCGCGCGACGACAGCGGCAGCAAGAGCCGCATCAGCTATACGGGTGCGCAACCGTTGCTGGTCCAGGCGCGCTTTGGCACCATCGAGGATGGCGACTTTGCCCAGCAAGCCAAGCCCCTGGGGCGCGAGGCGCTGGAAAAGGCTTTCCGCGACGGCATGGATGGTGCGCGCATCATGCCCCGGCCACGGCAAGCGTTTTCGCTGACGCAATCGATGGAGCGCACGCGCGAAATCGCCGAAATCGAACCGCTGGCGCCATGCAAGGAAATCTCGCCGGGCGTCTATTCCTGCCGCCTGCTGATCGAACGCAATGACGCCTTGCTGGGCATGCTCAACGGCGGCACGGCAGTGATGCAGGAAGGCGAGTTTACCTTCCAACGCGACGCTGCCGGCAATGGCTGGTCGGTAACGCCACAATTTGCCCTGGAGCTGCGCCAGGCCAAAATAAAAGAGTAAATAAAAGAGTAAATTCATGCATACCGAACCGCCCCACGCATCGCTGGACCAGCTGCACCAGCTGGGCCTGATCACCGCGCAGGAACTCGACGACGCCAACTCGGAACGCGATGTCGCCGCCCATGAGCGCCTGCACCCGCCCGAGGAGCCGGTCGACATGCCGGAACTGGCGCAGGACGCCGACCTGGTCACCACCCTGGGCTGGCTGCTGCTGACCGATCTGCTGCCGAAGAATGACTTCGACAAGCGCGCGGCCACACTGCCACCCCGGCAACAGGCGCTGGCAGCAGAGGGGGTGCGGTACTACAACCGCCGCGAGGTCGACGCCTTGTACGAGCTCGATTTGCTGAACCCATTCCAGCGCGATGCCGCACACGCGGCGGTGCCGGCCGACCGCATGTTGTATACGCCGTGGATCGCCATGCGCTGGCTGGTGCTCAACGACATCCTGCCCACGGCGCAGTTCGAGGCGCTGGAAGCGCACGTGCGTGAACATGGCAGCGCACGGGCGCGCGAAATCATGGAAGCGTCCAGGCTGCGTCATGGTCACGACCGCATCCCGTACAAGCGGCCACCGGCCTGGAAAGGCGCCTTGATCGTGCTGGGCATGATCCTGGTGATGTCCGTGCTTTACGGTGTTATGACCGGAGGCCTGCGGCCATGAGCACCGATCCGCGCCTCAAACCGCTCGGCGAACTGCGGCAACTGGACCTGATCACCAGCGACGAATACGACGATACGCTGGCCGAGCTGCAGATCATTGAGATCCAGCGCGCGCACAACGCCGCCGAAGACATCGATGTGCCCGAACTGGCGATGAATGCCGACCAGATCAAGACGCTGGCCTGGCTGCTGAGCGCCGAACTGGTGCCCGAGGAGCGTTTTTTCAGGATGCTGCGCAAGCTGCCCGCCGATGAACCACGCCGGCAGCTGGCCAGCGCCGCGCTGCGGCAGGTGAACCGGCAAGCGGTCGATGCGCTGTACCAGCAGAACCTGATCAACGCCTGGCAGCGCGACGCCGCCCACGACAGCCTGCCGGCCGATCACCTTGCCGCCACGCCCGTCACGGCCTTGCGCCACATGCTGAAACAGGGCACGCTATCGCCGCTGCAATACAAGGAGCTGCAAGCGCGCACGCGCGCGAACGGCTCGCAACTGGCGCGCCTGATCGTCGACGCCGCCGGCAAACCGCCGACTCAATATGGCCGGCCCCGCCCGCGCCCTTCCACCATCATGGCTGCGGCACTGCTGCTGGCGATCCTGACGATGCTGACGTATGCAGGACGCGCATGGTTCAAGCGCGAGCAACCAGTGCCTGTGGCACCGCTGGCGCAGCCGGCCGACACGATCGAACGCACGGACCTGCAACAGCGCGCGGCAAGCATGGTGGAGGGCGCCCGCCAGCCAGGCGCGGATGCGCCCCAATTCGAGGTGCAGGTAATACAGGACAAGCCGCCTCAGTAAAGCAGGGCCGGCAACAGCATCGCCGGTTTTGCTATCACAAAAATCCGTAACAGGGTACAATCCGTCCTTACTTTTTTATTTCGGCCTCGTCGGCCCACGCGATGTCGTCAACTCCCTCTCCTTCGGCCGTCAAGGCTTATTTGCTCGATTTGCAAAGCCGTATCGTGCAGGCGCTCGAAGCGCAGGACGGCAAGCCTTTCCTGACCGATGCCTGGCAGCGCCCCGAGGGCGGTGGCGGCATTTCGCGGCTGATCGAGGAAGGCAATGTGTTCGAGCGTGGCGGCGTGAATTTTTCGCACGTGACCGGCGCCGCGCTGCCACCATCGGCCGCGGCCGCGCGCCCTGAACTGGGTGGCAAGGCATGGGAAGCGATGGGCGTGTCGCTGGTGCTGCATCCGCGTAATCCCTACGCACCGACGGTGCATATGAACGTGCGCTTTTTCAGCACCGTGAATGCCGATGGCGAACCTGTATGGTGGTTCGGCGGCGGCATGGACCTGACGCCGTACTACGGCGACGCGGACGACGTGAAGCACTTTCACCAGGTATGCCATGATGCGCTGGCGCCGTTTGGCGCGGAGCTGCATCCGAAGTTCAAGCAGTGGTGCGATGATTATTTCTACCTGAAGCACCGGCGCGAAGCGCGCGGCGCCGGCGGCATCTTCTTCGACGACTTCAACGCCCTGGGCTTTGACGACAGCTTCGCGATGATGCGCAGCGCAGGCGACGCCTTCGTCGACGCGTATGTGCCGATCCTGGCGCGGCGCAAGGACACGCCCTACGGCGAACGCGAACGCGATTTCCAGTGCTACCGGCGCGGACGCTATGTCGAGTTCAACCTGGTGTTTGACCGCGGCACCCTGTTCGGCTTGCAATCGGGCGGACGCACCGAGGCGATCCTGATGTCGATGCCGCCCGTGGTCAAGTGGCGCTACGACTGGCACCCGGAAGCGGGCAGTCCCGAAGCGGCGTTGTATACTGACTTCCTCGTGCATCGCGACTGGCTGCAGGCGTGAAGGAAAGTGGTACGGCATGCGTGGCGCTACTCGGTGGCAGCTACGATCCGGTTCACATGGGCCATGTCGCGCTGGGCACGCATTTTTCCAGCCTGCTGCACGCCGATGAGCTGCGCGTGATTCCGGCGGGCGCGCCGTGGCAAAAGAGTCAGCTGGGCGCCACCGGCCAGCAGCGCGCCGAGATGGCCGGCCTGGCTTTTGCCGGCCTGCCCCTGCCCGTGATGATCGACCGTCAGGAAATCGAGCGCAGCGAACATGGCCAGGCCAGCTACACCATCGATACCTTGCGCCAGGTACGCGCCGAGCTGGGGCCGCGCGCTTCCATCGTTTTTCTGATGGGCGCCGACCAGCTGCAGCGGCTCGCGACATGGCGCGAATGGCAGCAATTATTTGAATACGCGCATATCTGCGTCGCGGCCCGCCCCGGCTTCGCGCTGAATGACACAGCAGTACCGCAAGTGGTCGCCGACGAATTTTCGCGCCGCCTGGGGTCGCTGGACAGCATCCGCAACACGCCGCACGGTCTGACTTATCTGGCACAGGACTTCGCGGTGGATATCTCCGCCACCGAAATACGTGCGGCATTACAACGGGGGAATCGGGCAAACTCGCTTGTTTCCCCGCTAGTGCTAGACTATATTGAACAACATAATTTATACAAAAGCTAAATGGACATCAAAAAACTGCAAACCCTCGTCGTTGACGCCCTTGAAGACGTCAAAGGCCAAGACATCGCCGTCTTCGAAACAAGTCACCTGACCAGCCTGTTCGACCGCATCGCGATCGTCTCCGGTACCTCGAACCGTCAAACCAAGGCGCTGGCCGCCTCGGTGCGCGACAAGGTCAAGGACGCCGGCGGCCAGATCATCGGCATGGAAGGCGAGGAAACGGGTGAATGGGTGCTGGTCGATCTGGGCGACATGATCGTCCACATCATGCAAGCGCCTATCCGCGCCTACTACCGACTGGAAGAAATCTGGGGCGACACCCCGATCAAGCTCGGTGCCGCCAAGCGCGCGCCGAAAAAAGCCGGCGACGACGAGCCGAAGAAAATCAGCGGCCATCTGGCGGCGAGCAAGGCCAAGGTCGAAGTTTCGCCTGTGATCGAAAAGAAAACACCAGCGAAGAAATCCACGACAACCACCGCCAAGAAAGCCCCGGCGAAAAAAGCCGCCTCGAAAGCTGTCGGCAAGACCGTGAAAATCGCACCGACCAAGACCGAAGCGGCTGCCGTGAAAGCCTTGAAAGCGCTGCCAGAGAAAAAAGTGCGCACCCCGCGCGCGGCCAAACCGGCAGCCGATGCTGCACCGGCAAAAACCGTAATCAAGCGTATCAAAAAAGTCGAAGCGTAAGCCTCGATGCAGCTCATCATCGCTGCGGTCGGCCATAAAATGCCGGCCTGGATAGAGACGGGCTTCGCGGAATACGCGAAGCGCATGCCGCCGGAATTGCGCATCGTGCTGAAAGAAATCAAGCCGGTGGAGCGTTCCGGCAGCAAGACCGCCGCTACGGCGATGGCGCTGGAACGCGAACGTATCGAAGCCGTCCTGCCCAAGGGCGTGCGCATCATCGCCCTCGACGAACGCGGCAAGGACCTGACCAGCGTCGGCCTGTCGCAGCAGTTGATGGCGTGGCAGCAGGATGGCCGCGACACCGCCTTTTTGATCGGCGGTGCCGACGGCCTCGATCCGCAGCTCAAGGCGCGTGCCGAAGGCATGCTGCGTATTTCCAGCATGACCCTGCCGCACGGTGTGGTGCGCGTGATCCTCGCCGAGCAGCTGTATCGTGCCTGGTCGATCACGCAAAACCACCCCTATCACCGCGTCTGAACTCCCCCATGAAAACGGCTGATCACAAGATCTACCTCGCTTCCAAAAGTCCGCGCCGGCGCGAATTGTTGCGCCAGATCGGCATCGATTTCGAATTGCTGCTGCTGCGCAGCGACGGCCCGCGCGGCGCCGACGTCACCGAGGAAGTTCTTCCCGGCGAGTCGGCGCTCGACTATGTCGCCCGCGTGTCGAATGAAAAAGCCGCCTTCGCCTGGGACCTGGTGCGCCGCCGCCACCTGACCCCGCGCCCCGTGCTGGCGGCCGACACCACCGTCACCATCGACGGCATCATCCTCGGCAAGCCGGCCGACCGCCTTGAGGCCGTGGCGATGCTGCAGCAGCTGTCGGGCCGCACGCATCAGGTACTCACCTCGATCGCCGTGCACTACAAGGACTTCGCCGAGCAGCGCACGCAGGTGTCGCAAGTGCGCTTCGGCGTGCTCTCGCCCGCGTCCATCGCCGCGTATTGCGCCACGCCGGAACCGTACGACAAGGCCGGCGGCTACGGCATCCAGGGCAGCGCCGCGCTGTTCGTCGAGCATATCGAAGGCAGCCATTCCGGCATCATGGGCCTGCCCCTGTACGAAACTGCACAGTTGCTAAGACTGGCAGGTTTGCCCCTGCCCTGATCGGGTATGATGTCATTCGTTGCCTCCACTTCCCCGCCTCCATGAACGAAGACATCCTGATCAATATCACGCCGCAAGAAACCCGCGTCGCCCTCATCCTGCAGGGCGCCGTGCAGGAATTGCACATCGAGCGCACGCTCACGCGCGGCCTGGCTGGCAATGTGTATTCCGGCAAAGTGGTGCGGGTGTTGCCAGGCATGCAATCGGCCTTCATCGACATCGGCCTGGAGCGTGCCGCGTTCCTGCACGTGGCCGACATCTGGGAAGCGCGCGGCCACGACGGCCAGAACGCCACACCGGCGCCGATAGAAAAAATCCTCTTCGACGGTCAGGTGCTGACGGTGCAGGTGATCAAGGATCCGATCGGCACCAAGGGCGCGCGCCTGTCGACGCAGATTTCCATCGCCGGGCGCATGCTGGTGTACCTGCCGCAAGACAAGCACATCGGCATCTCGCAGAAAATCGAAAAGGAAGCGGAACGCGAGCAATTGCGCGTGCGCCTGCAAAGCCTGCTGCCGCCCGATGAAAAGGGCGGCTACATCGTGCGCACCATGGCCGAGGATGCATCCGACGCGGACCTGAAGGCGGACGTCGACTACCTGAGAAAAACCTGGAGCACGATCACGCACGGCGCGCGCACGCGTCCCGCCACCAGCCTGCTGCACCAGGATTTGAGCCTGGCGCAACGCGTGCTGCGCGACTTCGTCGGCGATGAAACGGCCACCATCCAGGTCGACTCGCGCGAAAACTATGTGAAACTGCGCGAATTCGCGGAAATCTACACGCCCAGCGAACTGACGCGGCTGCAGCACTACACGGGCGAGCGCCCACTGTTCGATTTATATGGCGTGGAAGAAGAAATTTTGCGCGCCCTGGGCCGCCGCGTTGACCTGAAATCGGGCGGCTACCTGATCGTCGACCAGACGGAAGCGATGACCACCATCGACGTCAACACGGGCGGGTTTGTGGGCGGGCGCAATTTCGCCGACACGATTTTCAAGACCAACCTGGAAGCGGCGCACGCCATCGCGCGCCAGTTGCGCCTGCGCAACCTGGGCGGCATCATCATCCTCGACTTCATCGACATGGACAATGCCGAGCACCGCAACGCCGTGCTGGCCGAGCTGAAACGCACCTTGTCGCGCGACCGCACCAAGGTGTCGGTGAGCAATTTCTCGCCGCTGGGCCTGGTGGAAATGACGCGCAAGCGCACGCGCGAATCGCTGGCCCACATCCTGTGCGAACCGTGCCCCGCCTGCGCCGGCAAGGGCCAGGTGAAAACCTCGCGCACCATCTGCTATGAAATCCTGCGCGAACTGCTGCGCGAGGCAAAACAGTTCAACCCGCGCGAATTCCGCATCCTCGCCTCGCAGGAAGTCGTGGATTTGTTTTTAGAGGAAGAATCGCAGCACCTGGCCATGCTCGGTGATTTCATCGGCAAGAAAATTTCGCTGCAGGTGGAAAATGCCTACCACCAGGAGCAGTATGACGTCATTTTGATGTAGTCATGCCCGGCACTGCCTTCTTCTGGCGCGACCCGGCTCTGCCCCACGTGGAGAGCAGGCGCGCCTGTCACAGCCGGGCCTGCTACAAGCCGCACAGCCATCCCACGTTTTCGATTGGCGCCGTCGACGCTGGCGGCAGCATCTTTACGGGCAGCAAAGACGGCAAGGTCGCCCTCGGCAATGGCAGTCTGGTGCTGGTACCGGCCGGCTGCGTACACGCCTGCAATCCCCTGCCAGACGCCGTCTGGAGCTACCAGATGCTGCATCTCGATGCGCAGTGGCTGCAAGCACACGCGCCGGCGCTCGATGACGACACGGCGACGGTGTTGCACTGCCCGCGGCTGTACGCGCAGTTTTGCGCCATGCATGCGCTGCTGTTTTCAACGGCGAGCGCAGGTGAAAAAAATGCGGCGCTGCTGGCGTTCCTGGCCGATTGCGCCGGCGCCCGTGCAGACCTGCTGCCCTCGGAACGCAAGCCGCTGCCGCTGCAGCTGGCGCCCGTGCTCGCAACGCTGCAGGCGCGGCCTTCGGCCAGCCTGCGGCAGCTGGCGCAAGCGGCGGGCCTGAGCCCTTATCAATTGATCCGCGCCTTTCGCGCCGCCACGGGCATGACGCCGCATGCCTACCAGCTAAATATGCACGTCAACCGCGCGCGCAGCCGCTTGCAGACGGGGGCAGCGTTGGCTCAACTGGCGCATGAGCTGGGCTTTGCCGACCAGAGCCATCTGCAACGCGTCTTCAAGGCGCATGCGGGTATCACGCCGGGGCGCTATCGCGACCGGGGCAGCTAAGGCGCCCGCAATTTTCTTCAATACAGGCTGTCGTCAGCCCCGGCATACTCGCGCATCGCCATTGCCGGAGCCAAACTCCATGCAGGATTTCCTCTTCATCGCCGCCGCCCACTTTCTTTCCCTGCTGTCGCCCGGTCCCGATTTTTTCCTGATCGCACGCACCTCGCTGGCCCACGGCTGGCGCGGCGCCGCCGGCACATGCGTGGGCATTACGCTGGCCAATGCGGTGTTTATCGTGGCGGCGTTTGCGGGACTATCGGTACTCAAGGCGGGCAGTACGGCATTCATGCTGGTGCGGCTGGCCGGATGCGCCTATCTGCTGTACCTGGGCTGGCTGTTCTTGCGCCATGCGGGCAAGAACAGCCTGGATGCCAAGCCCGCCACCGGCAAGGCGCGCTGGCGCGGCGGTGTCGCGATGGGGTTTGTCTCCGCCATTCTGAACCCGAAGAATGCGCTGTTCTACGTCAGCCTGGCCACCGTGCTGGCCGCCAGGCAGACGAGTCCCGTTGCGATGGTGGCGTATGGCGCGTGGATGATCTTTGCCGTGCTGGCGTGGGATATGGCGGTGGCGCTGGCCATCGGCAGCACCGCCCTGCGGCAGCGCTTTGCGCGCGCGCTGCCGCTGCTGGAGCGGCTGTCGGGCGTGATGCTGATCGTGCTGGCGGTGGTGCTGTTGGCGGATCAGGCCGGCAATGGATCCAGGTAAAACACGGCGTACACTTTCAGCGGCGACGTTTCAGTGGCTTTTTCCGAGCGCACGACGGAGCAATCGTCGGCGGCCAGGCTGCGCCAGTTCTGGATACCGGCCTTGGCGAACATCGCGTGCGCCGGAGCATTCGCGGCCAGGTCCAGCACCAGGCAGGCGTTGCGCGGGCCAGCGCCGTAGTTGACGGCGCGGATCTCGATGCCGAAGGTCGTCATCCACGGTTCCCACAAGCCTTTTTCCTTGCCAGCGGCCATGCGGTCCAGCATCTCGCCAAAGCTCAAGCCTTTCTTGACGGTATCGCGCAGTGCTTGTAACGACGGCGCCAGGCGGGGATCGGGCTGCTTGTTGCCGGCGCGAATTTCGGCGATCGCCTTCAATTCCTTGATGATGGCCGCATCGCGCTCCGTGTAATCGCGCATGCGTGCATAAAACTCGGCGTCGAGGAAAGGATTGACGGTCAGCTTGGCGACGCCCTCTTCGCGGCGTTTGGGGGAAGGCGTGGTGGTTTTGGTCATGGCGGTGGAGGGCAAAATACGTTGAGGGGCGCCAGTGTACCACCTTGCAGCGGCGCGGCCACTGGTCGTGCATCAGCCCCTGGGAGCGGCCGTCGATTCGCGCACCACCAGTTCGGGTTTCAGGCGCACGTCGAGCACCGCGGAATCGGGCGAGGCGATGGTTTGCAGGATCAGCCGGGCCGCTTCCGTGCCGATGCCGTGGTGGCGGATGCGGATGGTGGTGAGAGGCGGACGGATCATGTCCATGTACGGCATGTCGTTGTGGCCCACCACGGAAATATCTTCCGGGCAGCTCAAGCCCAGCTCGCGGATGGCATCGTAGCAGCCGAGGGCCACCAGGTCGCTGCCCGTCACCACGGCCGTCGTCCGCGGCGACTGGCGCAGCAGTTCCAGCAGGGCCGCCTTGCCGCATTCGCGCGAATAGCCGCTGCTTTCAAACACGAACGCTTGCGAGGGATCGAGTTCGCTGGCCTGGATGGCGGCCAGGAAACCGAGGCGGCGCACGTGCCCCGTGGAGAGGTTTTCCGGGCCGGCGATGTGCGCGATATGGCGGTGGCCCAGCGCCAGCAAGTGCTCGACGGCCAGGCGCATGCCGACCACGTCGTCGCTGACGACGCAGGAAGCGACGCCCGTCTCGTCGCTGCGGTTGACGGTGACCACCGGCACGTTCTGGTCGATGCACATCTTGATGACGGGATCGTGGCGCCGTGCCGTGGCCAGGATCAGGCCGTCGACCTGCTGCCCCAGCAGCCGGTTGATGACGAACAGCTGCTCTTCCTCGTCGGCACCCACGTTGGCGACGATGGCCAGGTAGCCATGCTTGCGCAAGCCTTCCTCGATGCCCAGCAGGATGGGCGGGAACACAGCGTTGGTGATGTCGGGCAGGACCACGCCGATGATGCGCGACTTGCGCGTGACCAGGGTGGAGGCGGCGCGGTTGGGCCGGTAACCGAGCCGGCCCGCTTCGGCCAGCACGCGCGTGGCCACCTCGGCGCTGACCATTTGCCGCGTTGCCGGGTTCATCACGCGCGAGACGGTGGAAAAGTGCACGCCGCTGGCCCGCGCGACGTCGCTTAAGGTGGGGTTCTTGTTTGTCATGGGCTTCCCGGATCGCAATACAGTGATTTTATCGCAAAAAATGCCCATGCCGTCAAAAACCGAGCAAACGCTTGCATTGAAATAATGCCGTTGCCCAAAGCGGTTTTGAGACTCTTAAGTACAATCCAGCCTTGACAGCGTGCAAACGCTTGCATAACATGGCCCGGATTCACCACTCGGGCCCTGTATGCCCTTCCCAGAATTCTTATGTCTACTTCCCACAGCAAGCACGCCGAACAGAACGGCGAAACCTTCAACCTGAAAGAAGCCGCCCTCGCCTATCACGCGGAACCCCGCGCAGGCAAGATTTCCGTGACGCCAACCAAACCGCTGGGCGACGCCCGCGCCCTGACCCTGGCGTACTCGCCGGGCGTGGCCTTTGCCTGCGAAGCCATCGTCGAAGATCCGCGCACGGCCGGCATCTACACCTCGCGCAGCAACCTGGTGGCCGTGATCACGAATGGTACGGCCGTGCTGGGCCTGGGCGATATCGGCCCGCTGGCCAGCAAACCGGTGATGGAAGGCAAGGCTTGCCTGTTCAAGCAATTTGCCGACGTCGACGTGTTCGACATCGAACTGGCCGAGAACGATCCCGACCTGTTCATCGACACCGTGGTGCGCATGGAGCCGACCTTCGGCGGCATCAACCTGGAAGACATCAAGGCGCCCGATTGCTTCTATATCGAGCAACAATTGCGCAAGCGCATGAACATTCCCGTCTTCCACGACGACCAGCACGGCACGGCCATCATCGTCGCAGCCGGCATCCTGAACGGCCTGGAGCTGGTGGGCAAGGATATCGGCAATGTGAAAGTGGCCGTCTCGGGCGCCGGCGCGGCCTCGATCGCCTGCCTGGACTTGCTCGTCTCTCTGGGCCTGAACAAGTCGCTGCTGAAAGTGTGCGACAGCCAGGGCGTGATCTACCCGGGCCGCGATGCCAGCATGGAAGAGAACAAGGCGCGCTACGCGAACGACACGAGCGACCGCGACCTGGCCGACGCGATGGTTGGCGCCGACATCTTCATCGGCGTCTCGAAGGGTGGCGTGGTCAGCGCACAGATGGTCGAATCGATGGCCGCCAAGCCCTTGATCTTCGCCCTGGCCAATCCGCATCCGGAAATCGCCCCGGAAAAAGTGCATGCCGTGCGCGACGACGCCATCGTGGCCACGGGCCGCTCGGATTACCCGAACCAGATCAACAACGTGCTGTGCTTCCCGTACATCTTCCGCGGTGCGCTCGACGTGGGCGCCACCACCATCAACGAAGAAATGAAGCTGGCCTGCGTGCGCGCCATCGCCGCCCTGGCCAAGGAGCCATTGCCGGGCCACGAAACCAGCGCATTGACGCCGCTGCAACTGATTCCGTCGCCGTTCGACGAACGCCTGCGCAGCTGGGTCGCGCCTGCCGTGTCGCAAGCGGCCATCGCCACCGGCGTGGCCACGCGCGTGCCGGCCAGCGCCAAGTAAAGCAGTTGAGGTAAAGCAGGAAAGCAGGACCGCGCCGCCCGCACATGGGGGCGGCGCGGATTACCGGATCAGTCCGGTACGCGGGGCGGCTGCCCCGCCCGCGCCGGCAAGGCGCCCGCCAGCGGAATCGCCAGCAAGATCATGAAGGCCATGCCGAAGACGCCATCGCGTATCATCGCGTTGAACATGGCGCCCAGCATCAGCGACAAGGTCAGCATCCCCAGCCACATGCCACGCTCGCCTCCCGTGCGCCAGGCATGTACGAGCAAGCCCACCAGTATCCACAGCAGTGCCAGCAGGCCGAACAGGCCGATTTCCGACATGTACAGCATGTAGTCATTGTGTGGCGTCAATTGAATGTTGATCGGATTGCCCACTGTCCTGGCCCGGTATTCCTGCAGCCAGGTTCCCACGCCATGCCCTTGCAGCGGTTTCTCGGCAATAATTTGCAAGGTGACGCCATACATCGCCAGGCGAATGCCTTGCTCGCTGGTTTGCTTGCCTTCGGAAAAGGCGCTGATATCGGCCACCGTGTTGTCGACGCGCTGACGCAGGCCCGACGCTTGCGCCAGCAGCAGGGTCAGCAGTACGCCCATGGCCAGCACGCCCAGCACATTGCGCCACGACAGATGGAGGTGGCGCGCACCGATGAGCATGCACAGCATGACAAAGATCAGGCTGCCCGTGCGTGTCTTGCCCAGCAACAGACCGGCCGCAGCCACATACAGGAATTGCAGCAGGCGTGGCCAGTTGACGGGCCGCACCGGCTGCTCGCTCAACTGGAACAGCATCCAGGCGGAAGCAATGGCCAGCAACACGCCCAGCAAGATCGACTTGTTACCGGAATAAGTCACATAACTGCGGAAAAAGCTCACGTTCGGCAACACGCCCAGGTAATTGAGATAAAACAGGGTGGCAGCCACCGTGGCGCCGGTAAAGAAGGTCTTGACGGCGCGGTGCTGCCACGCGCCAGGGCCGATGCTGGCAAAAAATAACAAGAAGACAAAAATCTGGTAATGCACGAGATCGGTCCAGAATTCACTGGGCGGACGCTCGAGGAAGATGCCTGCGCCCACGGAGACGACGCTCAGCGCCAGCACCGGCCAGCGCAGCGGGCTTTCCTTGACGTGACGCCAGCGCGTGGCAAAGTCCCCGGCCAGCAGGTAGGCGATGATGAAAGCCACCACGCCGGTGTACATGAAGCCGAGTGGAAAGAACAGGGTGAACGGCAAGACGGCAAGGATGGCTTGAGGCCATTGTGAACGGCGGGCAAAGAAATTCATGGAGGGAGGGGCTCGGTATCTAGTGAAAAACGGTGGCGCTGCAGCGCGACACACGGTGGCACGCCGGAGCAGGAAAGCAGTATCGCCTATGCATCAGGGCAAGTCAAACCACGGCCCTGCTAGCCGGACGACGCCAGCGGCAGGCGTACTTCCACCAGCAGGCCCTGGCCGCCGCTGGCGCGGTGCAGCTGGATGGTGCCGCCATGCTGCCGCACCACGGAAGCGACGATGGCCAGGCCCAGGCCGCTACCAGGCTGGGCCTGCTGGGGCGCACGGAAGAAGCGGTCAAACACCCGCTCATACAGGGCCGGCGCAATACCCGGCCCCTGGTCCGCCACGTGCAGCACCGCCTGGCCCCGCTCGGCATGCAGCGACACCGTCACGCTGCCGCCATGCGGGCTGTACTTGATGGCGTTTTCCACCAGGTTGTCGATCAGCGATACCAGGCTCTCGCGCTGGCCCGGCACCTGCAGCGTGACGCTGGCTTGCAGCTCCAGCTCGATGCCGCCCACCTGCGCCAGGCCGGACAGGGCGGCCAACCGGTCTTGCAGCAGGATATCGAGCGCCTGTGGCGGCCGTTCGCCCGCCTGCGCCTGCACTTCGCTGCGCGTCAGCTGCAGCAACTGCCCCACCAGGCGCGCGGCGCGGTTGCCGCTGTTCAAAATGCCATCAAGCAATTCTTGCTGGCGCGGGTCGCTGGCCTGGGCCTGCAAGGCTTCGACATTCACACGCATGGCCGCCAGCGGCGTGCGCAGCTCATGCGTGGCGTCGGCGATGAAGCTGCGTTCGCGCGCGGCGCTGGTGTCCACGCGCTGCAGCAGCGCATTGATATTGTCGACCAGCGCCGCCAGTTCACCATGCGGTGGCTTGAAGGCCAGCGGACGCAAATCCTGCGGCCCCCGCGCCGCCACCTCTTGCGCCACGCGGCGCCACGGGCGCATGGCCAGGCGGATCGACAGCCAAGCCGGCAGCAACAGGAAAGGCAGACTGATCAGTAACGGCAGCAGGTAATAGCCGTGTGAATTGATCGTGATGAAAAACTGCCATGGGCCGCCCACCTCCAGCACCGTCACGCGCGTGCCGCCCTCGGTCAGGCTGCGGCTGCGCCAGGCCTGGCCCTTGATGTACACCACTTCCATCTGCTCGGGGCCGGCGCTGCGGATGCCGCTGGGCGCATCGGGCGATTTGTAGACCAGCTCGCCGCCGCGCCACACCAGGATACGCGGCGCCAATTCCGGCACTTGCCCCGTTTCAAACTCCTCGCGCAGGGCTTCATCGATCGCGCGCAAGCTGTGCTGCTGGCGCTGCGGCTGCTCGGCCAGGTTATCGGCCACGCTGATAATGGCGTGCAACACGCCGCGACTCACATTGCTCACTTCGCCCGTCCCCTCGAACAGTACATAGGCCACGGCCAGGCTCCACAGCACCGTCAACGTCAGCATCTGCGCCATCATCAGGCGGCGCACCAGCGTAGGCCGGCGCAGCATGGCCCATACGTGGCCGATCATGCCGCCGCGCCCGGCGCCGCGGGGGAATCGCCTTGCTGGTCGATGACATAGCCGACGCCGCGCACGGTGCGGATATAGCCCTCGCCTATCTTGCGGCGCAAGTTACCCATATGCACATCCAGGGTATTGCTGGCGTTGGCCAGGCCACCGGGCAGGATATGCTCTTCCAGCACGCGGCGCGTGATGACTCTGTTGGCGCGCATCAGCAGGGTTTTCAGCAACGCATATTCGCTGGCCGTCAGTTCCACCGGCCGCCCCTGCACGCTGACCCGGCGCGTGGGCACCTGCAGCAGCAAGCCGCGCAGTTCGATGGTGTCGCCATCGAAGCCGTAGCTGCGCCGCGCCAGTGCGCGCACGCGCGACAGCAGCTCGGCCAGCACGAAGGGCTTGACAAGGTAATCATCGGCGCCGCCATCGAGGCCGCGCAAGCGCTGCTCCAGCGTATCGCGGGCGCTCAGGATGAGCACCGGCAGGCGCGCGGCGCGCAGCCGGGCCAGCAAGTCGAGCCCATCGCCGTCCGGCAAGCCCAGGTCCAGCAGCACCAGCTCGCAGCTGTCGTGCTCGATGCTGCGCGCCGCGTCTTCCAGGCTGCGCACCCACACCACTTGCATGCCCTGGTCGCGCAGGGCGATGCGCACACCGTTGCCCAGGTCCATGTCGTCTTCAATCAGCAGTATTTTCATGGTGAGTATTAAACCACCGCAAGCTGAAGAATGGGTAAAGAAGCGCTCTTCATGCAATCTTAATAAAAGGCTCATTTCTCCTTCATGGCACAGGCCGATACTAGCCGCAGTCAATCGAGCCACTCCGGACTCGGTTCTCCACCTGACGGAAAACATCTTATGCAAGCAACTACTACCCTGTCCTCGACCCTGACACTGGCCAGCCTGCTTTTCATGCCTTTGTCCGCCCTGGCGGCCGAGCCTGCCTCCGGCAATGTCTTCACCATCGGCGGCGGCGTCGGCGCCGCGACCAGCTATTCGGGCGGCGACAAGATCCAGGCCTTGCCAGTCATCATCATCGATTACGCCATGAGCAATGGCTTCTTCGCCAGTACCACGCGCGGCCTCGGCTATGGCGGCCAGGCCGGGCCCTTCAGCTACAGCGCCGCGCTCGGCTATCGTGGCGAGCGCGCAGACCACAAGCGCACGGGCGTCAATGGCATGGGCGGCAGCAACTACCTGAAGGGCATGGGCGCCGTCAAAGGCAACGCCAGCGCCCTGCTGGAGATGGGTTACTCGCCGCTGCCAGGCCTGCAACTGAGCGTTGCGAGCGATCTTCCCCTGACACAGCGCGACAATGGCGCCAATCTGCACCTGGGCGCCAGCGGCCAGATCTATGGCCGCAGCGACAGCAAGGGCCAGCAGCAGGACACCGTCAGCCTGAGCCTGCAAGCGGGCTGGGGCGAGAAAAAGTATGTGCAGACCATGTACGGCGTGACGGCCGTCCAGGCCGCCAACACGGCGTTCAAGCGCTACACGCCCAAGGGCGGCTTCTATGAAGCGCAGGCCAGCGCCAGCTGGGAACACCGGATCGACGCGCGCTGGAGCGTCAACACCCTGGTCGGCGTGACGACCCTGCTGGGCGACGCCGGCAAGAGCCCCATCGTGCAGCGCAAGACCACGCCGATCGGCGCCGTCTACGCCACCTACCGTTATTGACCTCAGGCAAGGAAACGGCAGGCCACGCCTGCCGCCGCGCACGACAAAAAGCATGGCGGCCGCAATCCTGTTACGCTAGCATGATTGGTTGGCGCCTTGTTCACGCCTGGCGCCCACCGGTTCCCCCAACGCTTACTAGGAGGCATTCATGCGCGTAGACATCTACCGCCGGGCCGAGCACGACGGCATTTTTTCCTACCTCGCCGTGCCGGAAGGAAAGATCATTCCTGAAGAGGTGACCAATACCGACTGGCAACTCGAAGTACGCGCCAGCGAAGTGGCCGACGATGCCGAGATCTTGCCCGACTACCATATCGAACAGCCGCACCAGCAGATCGCCGCCAAGGGTTACGCGATCACGGGCCTGAAAGACATGTAAACGTAAAAAAGCCAAACCAGCATGTCTGCGGTTTGGCTTTGTTCTGTACGGCAAGGGCGCCCGTCAGTATTCGACGGCCACCTCTTGCGCGCCCAGCATCTGCTCGAGTGCCATCTGCAATTCATCCGATGGCGCCACTTTCCACTCGTCCCCGAACTGCAGCACGCAACTGACGCCTTGCGGGCTGACCCGCGCAGCGATCGGCAAGCCCGTCTCGGCCCGGTGCGGCATGAGCACGTCGCGGATGCGCTTGGCGTCCAGGGTGGCCGGCAAGGTCAAGCCCAGCTGGCGGCCATACTGCACGCGCGCGGCGATGATGTCGAAGGCGCTCTCGGCCGTGATACGCAAGCCGCCCGAAAAACGGTCTTCCGACACCTTGCCCACGACGGCGAGGAATTCATCCTCCTTGAAGATTTTCCGGTTGGCATCGAACAATTCGCCATACACGGTCACTTCCACCGTACCGCTCTTGTCGTCCAGGGTGACGATGAGAATCTTGCCGCGCTGCGTCATCTGCGTGCGCAAGCCCGTGATGACGCCAGCCATCATGCGCGGTTCGCGCGACGGCGACAATTCAGACAGTTTCGTGCGCGCAAAACGGCGCGCCTCGGGCGCATACGAATCGAACAAATGGCCGGACAGGTAAAAGCCCAGCGCGATCTTTTCTTCCGTCAGGCGCTGTTTATCCGTCCACACGGGCACCTTGACGTACTCGGGCGGCGCCACCATGTCGCTGTCGTCGCCGCCGAACAGGCTCACCTGATTCGCCGCCTTGGCGGCCTGGTCGGCGCACTCCATGGCGAAGGCCACGGATGCGAGCAGGATGGCGCGGTCGACCTTCAGGCAGTCGAAGGCACCGCTGCGTATCAGCGACTCGATGGTGCGGCGGTTGATCTGCTTTTTATCCACGCGCTTGCAGAAATCGAACAGGCTGGTGAAGGGTCCGCCCGCCTCGCGCGCGGCGATGATGGCTTCGATGGCGTTCTGGCCCGAACCCTTCACGGCGCCCAGGCCGTAACGGATCTGCGTAACTTTCTTGCCGCTCACGGAAGGTGCCGCGCCGCTCG
Source organism: Janthinobacterium sp. UMAB-60 (assembly GCF_900095235.1). Taxonomy (NCBI): domain Bacteria; kingdom Pseudomonadati; phylum Pseudomonadota; class Betaproteobacteria; order Burkholderiales; family Oxalobacteraceae; genus Janthinobacterium; species Janthinobacterium sp. UMAB-60. Next base: position 708,760 of record NZ_LT607482.1, on the reverse strand, counting down.
GCGTGAAGCGGTAATCCGATTCGTTGATATCCGGCGGCAACAAGGTCAGCTTGCAGATTTCCAGCGAGTCTTCCACCAGGATCTTGATCTTGTCCGTGTCGTCCATGGCCAGCGACAAGTTGGCGGCCATGAAGGCGGCCGTGTGGTGCGCCTTCAAATACGCCGTGTGGTACGACAGCAAGGCGTAGGCGGCGGCGTGCGATTTATTAAAACCGTAGCCGGCGAACTTTTCCATCAAGTCGAAGATCTCGTCGGCCTTGGCCGCCGTCAAGCCGTCCTTGGCCGCCCCGGCGCGGAAGATCTCGCGGTGCTCGGCCATTTCCTCGGCCTTCTTCTTGCCCATGGCGCGGCGCAGCATGTCGGCGCCGCCCAGCGAGTAGCCGCCGACGATCTGCGCCATCTGCATCACCTGCTCCTGATACACCATGATGCCGTAGGTTTCGGACAGAATCGCTTCCGTGCGCGGATCGGGGTAATCAAAACGCTCGCCGTGCTTGCGCTTGCAAAAATCGGGAATCAGGTCCATCGGGCCCGGACGGTACAGGGCCACGAGCGCGATAATGTCTTCGAAGCGGTCGGGACGCGCGTCTTTCAGCATGCCCTGCATGCCGCGCGACTCCAGCTGGAACACGGCCACGGTCTTGGCCTTGGTCAGCAAGTCGTACGACGGCTTGTCGTTCAACGGCAAGGTGGCCAGGTCGAAATCGGCTTGCGCGGGATCGAGCTGCTTGATGTAGCGCACGGCGCGGTCAAGGATGGTGAGCGTGGTCAGACCCAAAAAGTCGAACTTCACGAGGCCGACGGCCTCCACGTCATCCTTGTCGTACTGCGACACGACGCCCGAATCGCCACCCTGCGTGTACAGCGGGCAAAAGTCTGTCAGCTTGCCGGGAGCGATCAGCACGCCCCCCGCGTGCATGCCGATATTGCGCGTGATGCCTTCGACTTGCTGCGCCAGTTCCAGCAACTGCTTGACCTCTTCCTCGTTTTCCAGCCGCTCCTTGAGCAGCGGTTCTTCCTCGATGGCGTCGGCGATCGACACGGGTTTACCGGGCTTGAACGGGATCAGCTTCGAGATGCCGTCGCAGAAGTTGTAGCCGAAGTCCATCACGCGGCCCACGTCGCGGATCGCGCCCTTGGCCGCCATGGTACCGAAGGTGGCGATCTGCGAGACGGCCTCCTTGCCATACAAATCCTTGACGTGCTGGATGACGCGGTCGCGCCCTTCCTGGCAAAAGTCGATATCGAAGTCGGGCATCGAGACGCGTTCGGGATTCAGAAAACGCTCGAACAGCAGGTTGTATTGCAATGGGTCCAGATCGGTAATCAGCAGCGAATACGCCACCAGCGAACCGGCACCCGAACCGCGGCCCGGGCCGACGGGCACGCCGTTTTCCTTGGCCCACTGGATAAACTCGGCCACGATGAGGAAGTAGCCGGGGAATTTCATGTTGCAAATCGTATCCGTCTCGAATTTCAAGCGCGACTCGTAGCGCGGACGCTCCTTTTCACGGCGCTCGGGATCGGGATACAGCTGGATCAAACGCTTTTCCAGGCCCGCCTGCGATTCGGCAACGAGGAACTCATCGATCGTCATGCCGGGCGGCGTGGGGAAGTTCGGCAGCTGCGGCTTGCCCAAGGTCAAGGTCAAATTGCAGCGCTTGGCGATTTCCACGGAATTGGCCAGCGCGGTCGGCAAGTCGGCGAACAATTCCGCCATGTCGGCCTGCGACAGGAAGCGCTGGCTGTCATTGAAGCGCTTCACGCGCTTGGCGTTGGCCAGCATTTCGCCTTCGGCGATACAGGTGCGGGCTTCGTGGGCAATAAATTCCTCTGGGGAAATAAATTGCACGGGATGCGTGGCCACGACGGGTAAGCCGAGCTTGGCCGCCAGTGCCACCGCATGGCGCACCTGCGCTTCCTGGTTGGCCTGGCCGCCGCGCTGGATCTCGACATAGAAGTGGCCAGGGAAAATCTCGGCCCAGCGCTGCGCATTGCGCTCGGCCAGAGCCAGATTGCCATTCTCGATAGCAATACCGACATCGCCGAAATGCGCGCCGGACAGGGCGATCAAGCCATTCGCCGCGCTTTCGCCCGGGTACAGGTCGTAGGTATTCGTCGCCAGCGCCTGCAGCCACTCGACGCGCAGTTCCGCGCGGCCCTTGTACTGGTTCGTCAGCCAGGCCGTCGACAGCAGTTCGCACAGTTGCAGATAGCCCATGCGATTCTTCGCCAGCAACAGCAAACGCGACGGTTTTTCGCGGTTGTCGTCATTCGTGATCCACACGTCGACGCCGACGATGGGCTTGATGCCCTTGCCGCGCGCTTCCTTGTAGAACTTGACCATGCCAAACAGGTTCGACAAGTCGGTGACGGCCAGCGCCACCTGCTTGTCCTTCGCCGCCGCCTTGACCACGTCGTCGATGCGCACCAGGCCATCGACGATCGAGTACTCCGAGTGCACGCGCAAGTGGACGAAGGCGGGACCGGGCTGCACCGCTTGCTGTGAACCTGCCGGAGCGCCGGCCTCTTGCATTACCATTTCCATCCTGTGTACCGTTTCGTGCAAAATTCAATGGGGTCTATTCTACCGCGTCGCGCGTACGGACCGGGTATCCGGCCTGGCCCGTCGGGCTTATAATATCGGCTGTTCAGTCTAAGCCGATCGCCATCATGCAAGCCATCACCCCAGCAACACCCGCCGTTTCCGCCGCCGTCAGCCCGCTGGCTGCCACGTTTGTCAATATCGCCGCGTATAAATTCATTACGCTCGACGATACGGAAGCCATGCGTCCCTTGTATCAGGAGCAATGCCTGGCGCTGGAACTGAAGGGCACGATCCTGCTGACGCCGGAAGGCATCAACATGTTCCTGTCGGGTACGCGCGAGCATATCGACAGCTTCCTCGCGTGGGTGCGCAGCGACGAGCGGCTGGCCGATCTGGAATGGAAGGAAAGCTTGTCGAACGAACAATCGCACAAGCGCATGCTGATCAAGCTGAAAAAAGAAATCATCACCATGCGCATGCCGCTGATCAAGCCGGAACTGGGCCGCGCCCCGTCCGTCGATGCGCACACGCTCAAGCGCTGGCTCGACGCCGGCGTCGACGATGCGGGCAAACCCGTGGTCATGATGGAAACGCGCAATGCCTTCGAAGTGGACGTGGGTACGTTCAACAACACGCTCGATTACCGTATCGACAAGTTTACGGAATTCCCGGCCGTCGCCGCCGCGCACAAGGAAGAACTGGAAGGCAAGACCATCGTCACCTTCTGCACGGGCGGCATCCGCTGCGAAAAGGCCGCCATCCACATGAAGGAAATCGGCTACGACAGCGTGTACCAGCTCGATGGCGGCATCCTGAAATATTTCGAGGAAGTGGGCGGCGAGCACTACACGGGCGACTGTTTCGTGTTCGACTACCGCACGGCCCTGAACCCGAAACTGGAACCGACGGAAACCGTGCAATGTTTCGTCTGCCGCGCCGTCGTCACACCGCGCCAGCAACTGGCGCCGGAATACGTGTATGAGGTGTCATGCCCGCATTGCTACAAAACACAATAAAGTAGACACGGTGCCAGCACAGATGCCATGCCTGGCGGGGTAGCCATCCTAAATTTCCCGCCAGGTAGCAATCAGCATGCCCGGATATGCCCTTGGTTGATGCACGTGGGGGCATCGCCCTCTCCATCGACGGGAAATATTGCTAATATTACAATATATCAATATTGCAATGACTGAAAGCAATTGCCATCGGATAGCCGTTGTTTTTCGTCAAATATATATTGTTAAATGCGTTATATAATCTTACATATTCTTACATTATTCCTGCACACTTCTCCCTGATTTGCGCACGCGTCCATGGTCAACCTAGCCATTTTCAATTAAAATCAAAGACTTGCAATATTTTAAATATTTGGGGTATTAAAATGATTTTAGTGACCGGTGGTGCGGGCTTTATTGGTTCAAATTTTGTTCTTGATTGGCTGGCACAGACCGACGAACCTGTGATCAATTTAGACAAATTGACCTATGCAGGAAATATTAATAACCTGAAAACAGTAACGCACAATAACCGCTATACTTTTGTCCATGGCGACATCGGCGACACCACCCTTGTCGCCTCGTTGCTGAACAGCCACAAACCACGGGCAATTATCCACTTTGCGGCGGAAAGCCATGTCGACCGTTCCATCCATGGTCCTGGCGAATTCATTAGCACCAACATCAATGGTACGTTCAAGCTACTGGAAGCGGTCCGCGCTCACTGGACCTCTCTGCCGGCAGACGAACAATCTGCCTTCCGTTTCCTGCATGTCTCGACAGATGAAGTCTACGGCACGCTCGGCCCGAATGATGCCGCGTTTACCGAGGCGACACCCTATGCGCCGAATAGTCCATATTCGGCCAGCAAGGCCGCGTCCGATCATCTGGTACGCGCCTATCATCATACGTATGGATTACCGACACTGACCACGAATTGCTCGAATAACTATGGTGCGTACCATTTCCCGGAAAAACTGATACCGCTGGTGATCGCCAACGCGCGCGCAGGTAAGCCATTGCCGATCTATGGCGACGGCCAGCAAATTCGTGACTGGCTGTATGTCAGTGACCACTGCTCGGCGATTCGTCGCGTGCTGGCAGGTGGCCGCACGGGCGAGACCTACAATATTGGTGGCTGGAACGAAAAAGCTAACCTCGATGTCGTGTACACCTTGTGCGACATCCTGGACCGCCTGTCACCAAAAGCCGATGGCACAAGCTATCGCTCACAAATCACCTATGTGGCTGATCGCCCTGGCCATGACCGCCGCTACGCAATCGATGCACGTAAGCTCGAACGTGAACTTGGCTGGAAACCCGCCGAAACATTTGAAAGCGGCATTATGAAAACCGTACAATGGTATCTTGACAATCAGGAGTGGGTGCAGAACGTCCAATCGGGTGACTATGCGAACTGGCTGGAAAAAAATTATGTGCAACGCAATCCTCAGGAGGCGACGCAATGATGACGATGCAACGTAAAGGCATCATCCTTGCTGGCGGCTCGGGCACACGCTTATACCCTGTCACCATTTCAGTCTCCAAGCAATTGTTGCCAGTGTACGACAAGCCGATGATTTATTATCCGCTGACGACACTGATGCTGGCGGGTATTCGCGATATTCTGATCATTTCCACACCTCAAGACACGCCACGCTTCCGCGAATTACTCGGCGATGGCAGCCAGTGGGGCATCAACCTTAGTTATGCCGTCCAGCCCAGCCCTGATGGTTTGGCGCAGGCCTTTATCATCGGTCGTGAATTCCTCAATGGCGCACCGTCCGTATTGATTTTGGGGGACAACATCTTCTACGGAACAGATCTTGAAGCCAAACTGCGATATGCCTCCGCACAAGCCTGCGGCGCCACGGTATTTGCCTATCACGTGCAAGATCCGGAACGGTATGGAGTTGTGGAGTTCAATAGTGAACGCAGCGCCGTCAGTATCGAAGAAAAACCGTTGCGGCCGAAATCCAATTATGCGGTAACCGGGCTTTATTTTTACGATAATCAGGTCTGCGACATTGCGGCAAGCATTAAACCCTCGTCGCGCGGTGAACTCGAAATTACAGATGTGAACCGTCACTATCTGGAGCAAAAACAGCTGAATGTAGAACTCATGGGACGTGGCATGGCATGGCTAGATACGGGCACGCATGAATCGCTGCTCGAAGCGAGCCAATTCATTTCCACCATTGAGAACCGTCAAGGTTTAAAGGTTGCATGCCCGGAAGAAATCGCATATCGGAAATCATATATCGATGCCGCCGCCCTGGAAGCACTGGCACAGCCTTTAAAGAAGAACAATTACGGACAATATTTATTGCGTCTATTAAACGACGGCAATCGCTATTAATCGCACCTATAGCCCGGCCAAGTGGCATCCTAACCAGTCAAATTTTTCATTTTAAGTTTAGTTCGGACGTCATTGTTTTATGGTAACACTCGCTTTGATCGCAGATGCGGATGGTCCCCGATTTTCCGCAAAAAAGAAAAATCATCACTGTTACGAATACAAACTAACAGGCTGCAAATGGCATCTTGCTGGCATGCCCATCTCAAGCTGAGATGGATAACACCAAGGAAACCGCGGCAGTAAATATATTAAAATAATTGAATTATGAAGATTAGCCTATCAGAGTTAGATACAAAGCGTTTCGGAAAAAGAATAGCTAAAATCTCGGTTGATGACAGCATGGATATCGATGCAATTAATGATGCATGCGTGGCGCTGGATTTGAATATGCTGATTGTACGCTGCCCCACTTCGGATATTTCATCAATTCAGAAATTGGAGAAGTCAGGCTATTTCCTTACAGACACTCTTGTGTATTTTCAGAATAAGAAAATCAGTGCCAGCCCAATTCAATTGCCAGTTGGCTTCACATGGCGCACAGCAAACAAAGGCGATGCCGAAGCCGTCAGTGCTCTGGCCGGAAAGTGCTTCAGCAACTTCGCTGGACATTACCATACAGATCCATATTTAGACAGGAAAGATGCGGACCTTGTATACACCTCATGGGCATTCAATTCCTGCCACTTCGGACCATTTTCGGATCAGGTTTTTCTGATCTGCCAAGAAAATAACATCGTCGGCTTCTTGAGCACAAAGAAAATTGACGCAGAAAATGGCGAAATAATATTGAATGGCGTGGATCCCGCATGCCAGAAAAATGGCTTTTACGCGGAATTGGTTGCGATGGCGAAGAACTGGGCACTGGACGAGAATTTGCAAAATTTATCGGTATCAACTCAGATAAGTAATATTGCTCCTCAAAAAGTATGGTGCCGTCATGGCTTCGAACCTCTTACGAGTTTTCACACATTTCATAAATGGTTTAATCAATGATTCCTTTTAATCGTCCATACCTCACCGGCAACGAATTAGCCAATATTCAGCAAGTGTTAGAAAGTAGAAAAATTTCAGGCGATGGTGAGTTCACCAAAAAATGCCAGGCATTGTTCGAGAGCAAACTCGGCATGCGTAAAACGCTGCTGACCACGTCTTGTACGGATGCCTTGGAAATGTCTGCAATCCTGCTAAATATTCAGCCTGGCGATGAAGTCATCCTGCCCTCATATACCTTCGTATCGACAGCGAACGCATTTGCTCTGCGTGGCGCAACGCTGGTATTTGCTGATAGCCAGGCAGATCAGCCCAATATTTCGCCAGACGAAATTGAACGCCTGCTTACGCCCAAGACAAAAGCGATTGTTGTGGTGCACTACGCCGGGGTCGCCTGCGATATGGACCGCATTCTTGCGTTGGCCGCAGCGCACGGTATCGCCATAGTAGAAGATGCAGCCCAGGCCATTGACTCGTTCCACAACGGGCGCCAACTGGGAACAATCGGCGACCTGTCTGCATTTTCTTTCCATGAAACAAAGAACATTATGTGCGGCGAGGGTGGCTTGCTGTTGATCAATAAGCCTGAGTATGATTTAAGAGCAGAAATCATTCGCGAAAAAGGCACCAATCGTTCCTCTTTCTTCCGTGGTGAAGTCGACAAATACGGCTGGGTGGATGTTGGCTCCTCCTTCTTGCCATCCGATTTGCTCGCAGCTTTCCTGTATGCGCAAGTGGAATCCCTTGACGCCATTCAGGCAGAACGACGCCGAGTATGGGCGCGTTATGATGCCAATCTGAAGCAAGGCATCAAGGGAGACTGGTTTACGATGCCCGTCATTCCAGAATATGCAAGCAACAATGCACACATGTTTTATATCGTGTGCCGCAGCCTGGATGAGCGCACACGCCTGATCGCTAAGCTGAAGGCGGCAGGTATCTTGGCCGTCTTCCATTATCTTTCCTTGCATAGCAGCCCATACTTTGCCGCATCGCACGGAACGCGGGCCTTGCCGAATAGCGACCGCTACACGGATTGCCTGCTGCGTCTGCCATTGTTCCCTGAGCTCACCAACGAGCAAGTTGATTACATTTCTAAAACCATACTTGAGTTCTATTCCTGAGTATGCGTTTTTTGAAAGTCGGAATACTTTTTGCGGCATCGACTTTAAGCAAATTGATCGCAGGGTTGCTAATCGTAAAGATCGTGGCCATTTATCTTGGTGCGCAAGGATTGGGCCAGTTGGGACAGTTCATGAGCCTGATGTCGATGATCACGATACTGGCAGGCGGTGGCATCAATACCGGCATCATTAAATATGTTGCCGAGTTTGAAAAAGACGAGCGACAGTTAAACGGTTACCTGAGGGCGGCGAGCATGATGACGCTTGCCGTATCGATCCTGCTTGGCGCCGCGCTGCTGCTAGGCGCATCGCAAATATCGTTATGGCTCTTCAACACGAACGAGTATGCGGTGGTCATCCGCGTCCTCGCGGCCTGTCAATTTGCGATTGCCTTCACGAATCTGCTGATGGGGGTGCTTAACGGCCATAAACGCGTGCATGCCTTCGCCGTCATTAATGCTGTCAGCGTCGTCATCGGCGCGGCGGGCGTCGCCCTGGGTTGCGCGCTGTATGGAATGAAGGGAGCCATGTATGGCTTGATATGGATGCCAAGTTGTACCATCCTGCTCTTGCTTCCTTGGTATCGTTTTGGCTTGAAATTTTCCTGGCGACGGCTGTTGCCACAATGGGACCGGCAAAAGATCAAACAGTTTGCCGGCTATTCCATGATGATCGCTGTCACTGTCCTGACAATGCAGATGTCTCAGATAGTGATACGGTATATAATCGCCGGCCACAATAGCTGGGTAGAGGTTGGCTATTGGCAAGCAGTCAGCAAAATATCGGACTCTTACCTTCTGTTTATTACGGTGGTACTGTCCAATTATTACCTTCCCAGACTATCGGCACTGCGCTCGCGCCTCGATATCAAGAAGGAGGTCACTACCGCCTATAAAATAGCCATGCCCGTATTGCTATTAATGAGTATCACTATATTCATTCTGCGCGACTGGATTATTTTGCTGCTGTTCTCGCCAGAATTCCTGGCAATGAAAAGCTACTTTACCTGGCAACTCGCAGGAGATGCGTTCAAGGTTGCGGCCTACATCAGTGGCTATGTCGCGGTGGCAAAGGCAAATAGTAAACTATATATCGCAGCAGAATTATTTCAGTCCAGTCTGCTTATTTTGTTATGCTATTTCTTCGTAAATACCTATGGAGCCATCGGCGCAACGTATGCGTACTTTACCACCTATTTTATTTACCTCCCAATAACTTTTGCAATTTTAAGATATTACTTGTCACAAAAAGATACCGCTTGATTGTTGCAAGAATAAAATATCCCAAATAATTCCAAATCGGAAATATCTGCGCCAGTTAAAAATTAATTTCTATAAGTTCACAACATGCCATTTCCCAAAAAAATCTTGCTGCTACATGGTGCCTTCAGTCTGGGAGGAATTGAAACCCATATTCTGCGCCTGGCAGAAGAATTGCACGGGAGAGGCATTCAAGTACATGTACTTCTTCTCACCAAAAAACATGAATCAAAACTTCTTTCCGAATTAAAAAAGTTCGCCGTCGTACAATTTGCCGCCGATATCCTGAAAAATCCTTCATCGCGATTCAGGAACAATTTGCAGTTCATGTCCGTCATGGATCCGATCGAGTCCGAACTGGCGAACATCTTGCAGGATGTGGAGTGCGTGCATGTATGCGGCGTGTGGAGCCTTGTTTTCTACATTAAACATGTCATGAGAAAATTACCACACACTAAAGTGGTCTGTGGCGTCTATCACCAGAATGAGTTTAATTTTCGATCGATTTCCCCCCTTTTCTTTCAGAAGCAATTATTCAATTTGGTGAACCAATCGATTCCCGCTGAATCCATGCTGTTTTTCAATGAAAAATCCGTTGATACCGCGGTCGATTTATATGGTGAAAAATATACCGGGAGTGACGTTTTCCCGATTGGAATCAAATTCAAGGCAGATTCAATTGATGCGGGAATCAATTTCCGCTCAAGAAAGATTATTTCAGTAGGAAGAATTACAAGTTTCAAGACTTATAATTTCAAGATGGTTGAAGCTTTTCATGAAATATTAAAGATAGATTCATCATTTGAATATCACATTTATGGTGATGGTGAACAATTTTCAGAATTAAAGCAATTCATTGCATCCCAGGGAATGGAAAAATCGGTATTCCTGCATGGTTCGCTACCGTATCAAGATTTCGAAAAAGTCATCAGTGACGCCTTTGCCTTTGTTGGCAGCGGTACAGCACTGCTCGAGGCCGCGGCCATGGGCATCCCTGCCATCATTGGCATTGAATCCGATGATCAAGGTCTCACTTATGGCCTGCTCAGCAAATTGACAGGGTATAGCTACCATGAGAAAGGACTCAATTTTCCGTTGCAGACTTTTTCGAACTGTATTGCAGATATCGCAATGGCCGATGTGGACGCCTATGCCATGATTTCAGAGCGCTCCAAAATAAGGGCCTCAGAATTTTCCATCGAAGAATTTGTTGATTTGTACCTCAACTACCTGAAAAAAAATACTCTGCTGCCCGATACAAATATCAGTATCGATATGCCCAAATACTATGCGGGAATTTTTTCCTGTTTTGCCCTGGGCATCATGGATAAGAAAAAAACGTTCAGTGCACGATATTAAAAACAAAAACAACACCAAAAATACTCGACACCAATCAAGTTTTACTTGAAATTAATTGAAAAATTACCAAGCATCAACCACACGGATATTAAATAATTTTATTGCCATTCTCAATAAAATTACTGAAAGAAAATTTTTGTGAAATATCGTCTTTTATTCACTTTTTTGACTTTGTCGAAGATATCAATTTTCATATACATCTTCCTGTTTCCCGCTGTTTTTTTTGGTGGCGGCAACGACTCGGAGTTTTATGACAGTTATGCCTTGGGCGAGGATAGCGAGATACCAAACATCTGGCCGGTTATCTTGAGGACTCTGAACGAGTATGGTTTATACTCGAGAAAAGGGGTGAGCTTTTTCCTGGCTTTTTTAGGCATACTAGTGATACCGTTATTGGTCGGCAAGCTGGCTGCCATCAAAAACAGTCCGATGCGCCAACGCGTCTTCTGGATTGCCGCCATTTTTATGGCAGCCTACCCAACATTGTTTTTTTATACTTTTGACATTTATCGCGATGTCTTCATGGTATTCCTGTTCGTGTTGGGACTGATGTCGGTAAGAAAATTCATCGTAACAGTTGATATTGCCGAGAAAATTTTGCATGCGCTGCTGATCACATTAATCAGTTATTTTCTTTATTTATTCCGTCCCTATCTTGGTTTTGGATTTTTTATTTCGTTTGTCGGATTCAATTATTTTCAGTTCAAAAAAATATCGCTGTTATTTCTGCTGGCGGCGCTTGTGGCAGCCCTTAACATCCTTTTCCTGCTTGGCCTGCTTCAACCAATTTTTGCCTACCGTGGAAATTTTGACGACATGGATGGCGGCTCGAATATTGGCATACGCTTTGATTCGATCGCAATTTTCATTCCTGATTTTATTAAGAGCTTCCTCTATCAGATATTTGGCCTCTACTTCCCCAACTACTTTGCGATTGCTGTATTCCTGATAGAAAGCTTACCTTTTATATTCATGTTTTTTTACCTTATCAAGAACCGGCGACATTCAAATGCCTTTGTCAACTATCTGATTGTCTTTTTTATTTCCTACTCAACAATTTGGTTGTTAGGCAATGACAATCTTGGAACGGCAGTGCGTTTACGGGTCTATAGCTATATTTCCGTGCTATTGGCATGCGCGATTATTTATCAGCGCAAGCTTGCCTTTCATGCTTCCGTAAAAAAATTCCGCCTCAGAAAGAAAAAGACAGGCACCGCCGTAAGTAACGCAAGCGCCTCCGGAACAGCAGGCCCCGCATCCGATACTGCCTGCCTTTCAGTCCCATTGCCATGAACGATAGTCAAATCATGAAAATCTCCATTACAGGCGCATCCGGATTCATCGGCAAATTGCTATTGAAGCAATTATCTTCCACGCAGCATGCGGTTTCCATCCTCACGAGAAAAGAGGCTGATGCCGGACCTGGCGTCAGCTGCATCAGGGGGGATCTGCTCAAAGAAGACGCGGCATTACATGCCTTCGCCGATGGTAGCGATGTCATTCTCCATTGTGCCGGAGAAATCAAAGATGAGAGTTTGATGCAGCAGTTGCATGTCGATGGCACCCGACATCTCTTGCGTGCCGTCAGCGCATCGATCAAACAACATGGCAAGCCAGTACATTGGGTGCAATTAAGCAGTGTTGGCGCCTATGGATTGGATGGCGCCGGATCACAATCGGGGCGCACGATCACCGAGGATAGCCAGGAACAGCCTGTTGGCATGTATGAAGTCACAAAGACCGCGTCCGATCAGTTGGTACGCGAGTTTGCCGCGCAAGAACCCTTGTTCAGCTACACCATCGTGCGCCCTACCATTGTCATCGGCAGCAACATGCCCAACCAGTCATTCCATGCCATGGCCCGCATGATCAAGCGAGGTGCCTTCTTCCGCATCGGACGCCGGCAGGCCATTGCCACGTATGTGCTGGTCGATGACGTTGTCCGCGCGTTACTGCAGTGCATCAGTGACCGCCGCGCACATGGGAAAGTATTTATTGTGGCAAACGATTGCCCTCTTGATCAGGTAATCGATGCCTTGGCGCTGGCCATGCAAGTCGCTGCGCCGAAACTGATACTGCCTGAAGCACCATTACGCTTGCTGGTGAAGCTGACCGCCCCGTGGTTAAAATTGCCGTTGACGACCGCTCGCATTGATGCCTTAACTCGCAAGACACATTATTCATCCTCCCTGATTGGTAGTACGCTGGGATTTTTCCCCGCCGAATCCGTGCCGCAAAGCATCCCTCAATTGATCAACGACTCATCTGATCGCTTGAAATGAATGCCAGTGTTGCACAGCATGGTGACGGTGACACAAGAGAAAAATATGGAAAGCTGGATAAAAAAATGATCAGGAAAAAAATTTGTTTTGTTTCAACCGTGCCGATTCCGCTTCTGGTTTTTATGCGTGAGCACGTGGAGAAACTATCAGAGTATTATGACATCACCCTTCTGTGCAGCGGCGACGGCCATGAACTGAAAGACATGCTGAATGACCGCGTCGTCTTTCAATCCATTGCCATCGAACGCAAAATCAAGCTGGTTGCCGATCTCCTGGCTTTACTGGCATTGCTGCGGGTATTCCGACAGAAAAAATTTGACTGCGTCCACTCCCTGATGCCCAAAGCGGGCCTGCTCGCCATGTTGGCTGCCTGGCTGACGCGGGTGCCGGTCAGAATTCATATTTTTACCGGACAGGTCTGGTTCGCCAAGTCGGGAATCGCGCGCGCCGTCCTTAAATGGATGGATCGGATTGTCGCCGCATGCGCAACCCATCTGATGGCCGACAGCCCGTCGCAAAGCGATTTCCTGGTCGCTGAAAAGGTCGTCCCACGAGCAAAAATCACCGTATTGGGGCAAGGTTCCATCAGTGGTGTCGACGTGGGACGCTTCCAATTTGACGCCGATGCACGCCGCAGGGTGCGCGCCGAACTGGGCATTGCCGCCGACGCCATCGTCTTCCTGTTCCTGGCCCGCCTGACGCGGGTAAAGGGTATCCTGAACCTGAGCAAGGCGTTTGCCGGCATAGAAGCCCAGATGCCGCGCGCGCAACTGCTGATCGTCGGTCCCGATGAGGAGCAACTGACGCCGCTGCTAGAGCAGGAATGGGCGGGATGCGCACAAAAAATTCACCGCGTGAATTACACCAATCAACCGGAACGGTATATGTCGGCAGCCGATATTTTTTGCCTGCCCAGCTATCTGGAGGGCTTCAGTTCGGCAACCATCCAGGCGGCCGGCGTAGGCTTGCCGGCGATCGTGTCACACATTTACGGCCTGACCGATGCCGTAAAGGGCGGTGTGACGGGGATCTTTCATGAAGCCGGAGACATTGCGCAGATGCAAAATGCCATGCGCCTGCTGTATGCCGATGAAAATCTGCGCCAGCAAATGGGTGCGGCGGCGCAGCGGCGCGCGTATCAAGATTTCTCACAAGAAGTGATTGTAGAGGCGATGAGAGACTACTATCAGCAAGTCATCGGTGGGCAGGAAAACCAACATGTTTAACGCAGACGACACACAAGCCACGCAGGTGGAATATTTATATAGCAGAGGTAATAGATGATTTTGGTTACCGGTGGTACCGGCTTTGTAGGCGCATCCGTTTTACGCCGGCTGGCAGAGGATGGCACCCATGCTCTACGCGCGGCGGTACGCAGATCCGACGCGACCGTCCCGTACGGCGTCGAGAAAGTCCTCGTCGATGCGCTTACCGCAAACACTGACTGGACCGCGGCACTCTCCGGCGTGACGGCGGTGGTGCATTGCGCCGCACGCGTGCACATCATGGATGACACGGCACAGCATCCACTGGACGAATTTCGGCGAGTCAATGTCCAAGGTACCTTGACTTTGGCGCGCCAGGCTGCCGCCGCTGGCGTGCAGCGCTTTATTTTTGTCAGCTCCATCAAGGTCAATGGCGAAATGACGGAGGCTGGCGCCCCCTTCACCGCCGATGACGTTCCCGCGCCCGTTGATGCCTATGGCGTGTCAAAATTGGAGGCCGAACAGGGCCTGCGCGAACTGGAAGTGCAAACGGGTATGGAAGTCGTCATCATCCGTCCCCCGCTGGTGTACGGACAGGGCGTCAAGGCGAATTTTGCCGCAATGATGCGCTGGCTGGCGCGCGGCGTTCCTTTGCCGCTGGGTGCAATCCATAATCAGCGCAGTCTGGTCGCACTGGACAATATGGTGGATTTGATGGTCACGTGCCTGCGCCACCCCAATGCCGCCGGACAAACTTTTTTGGTATCAGATGGCCAAGACACCTCCACCACCGAATTATTGCAACGCATGGCCCAGGCCATGGGCCGCCGCGCGCACCTGATTCCAGTGCCCGCGAGCATGCTGAAACTCGGCGCCAAACTGATAGGCAAGCCAGATATCGCACAACGCCTGTGCGGTTCGCTGCAGGTTGATATTGAAAAAACGCGCCGTGTTCTGGGATGGACACCGCCCCTGACGCTTGATCAGGGTTTGCAAAAAGCAGCGAAAGGAAATGTACGTGAAACGAGTGTTTGATCTCTTGCTAGTCTTGGTGGCATCTCTGCTACTCCTCATTCCGGTAGTGCTGGTTGCGCTACTGGTGCGGCTCACATCAACCGGCCCTGCCCTGTACTGGTCAGACCGCGTGGGGAGAAACAATAAAATTTTCAAAATGCCCAAGTTCCGCAGCATGCGGGTCGGTACACCGGCTGTGGCGACGCATCTGCTGACCGACGCCCAATCACACCTGACGCCGGTAGGCAACTTCTTGCGCAAGAGTAGTCTCGACGAACTGCCGCAGCTGTGGAGTATTATTCGTGGCGACATGAGCTTTGTCGGTCCCCGCCCCGCACTGTTCAATCAGCAGGATTTAATTGCATTGCGCACACAATATGGCGTCGAAAAGATCTTGCCAGGCCTGACGGGTTGGGCCCAGGTAAATGGCCGAGATGAATTGCCCATTCCAGAAAAAGTGAAACTGGATGTGCAATATATGCAGCGTCAATCCCTTCCGCTTGATGTGAAAATTATATTCCTGACATTTCTGAAGGTAATACGCCGAGATGGCATCACTCATTAATTCTCAAGACGGAGTGCATCGGCCAGAAAGTTGCACCGTCAATTTTATTGAGTTGCATATAAATATACCAAGACCTCCTAAAAAATAAATTTACGGCAACATCGTAAAATTCATCTAGCAATTATTTATCATAAAAATGAAATTATTTCTTGGACTTTCCCGCACGCAAAAGAAAATGATTGCAGCAACGCTCGATCTATTCTTTTTGCCGTTGACTTTTTTCTTCGCGATCATACTCCGTTACGATGTGGTGAATAGCGCTTTGTTGTCACAATATCTGTGGCTGATCATAGCGGCACCGCTGATATCGATTCCGATCTTTACCCGACTCGGGCTTTACCGCGCAGTGGTCCGTTTTATCGATCAGAAAATAGTCTATGTCGTCATCATTGGCGTCACTGTATCTGTGGCATTGCTGGTCGCGTTGACAGCCCTGGTGTCACATATGGAGGGATATTCGCGTGGCGTCTTCGGCATCTATTGGGTCAGTGCCATTACCTATGTGGTGGCCAGCCGCTTCCTGGCCAGAGGCATTTTGCTCAATACAAACAAAGACAATCCGGCAGTCCGGATTGCCATCTACGGCGCAGGCAAGGCCGGCACCCAACTGGCAAGCGCCTTGCGCGCCGGTCATGAATATCTGCCGGTTGCCTTCATCGATGACATGAAGGAGCTGAAGGGCGCCACGATTTCCGGCATCAAAGTCTATGCATCCGCGGATCTGCAACAAGTCATCGAGAAAAAAAATATCAGCGAAATCCTGCTGGCCATGCCATCACTCAGCAAGGGAAAGCAAAAAAACATACTCAACATCGTTGAAAACCATAAGGTAAAAGTCAAGGTTGCGCCGCCAGTGGAAAGCTTGGTGAATGGTGAATTGCGTATCCAGGACGTGCGCGACATCGAAATCGAAGACTTGCTGGGTCGTGACCAGGTCATACCGCATTTAAACCTGATCTCTGGCTGCATTACCGGCAAGTCGGTGATGGTGACCGGTGCCGGAGGGTCGATCGGTTCTGAACTGTGCCGTCAAATCATCAAGTTGCACCCCACGCGCCTGATTCTCCTGGAAATGTCCGAGTTTGCCCTGTACTCCATCAAGCAGGAACTCAAAGACATCAAACATCTTCAAGGTTCGGACGTGGAATTGGTGCCTTTCCTTGGTAGCGTGCTGGATATCGAAAAATGTAAAAGTATACTGGCTACATTCAAGGTCGAAACTCTGTACCATGCTGCCGCGTACAAGCACGTGCCTTTGGTGGAGCACAATCCGATCGACGGCGTCCGCAACAACGTATTTGGCACGCTGAGCATCGCCCAGGCCGCCATGGCCGCCGGTGTAAAAAGTTTTGTGCTGATTTCAACCGACAAGGCCGTGCGTCCGACAAATGTCATGGGTACCACCAAGCGCCTTGCCGAATTGATTTTGCAGGCGTTTGCACGCGAGCAAACAAATACCCGTTTTTGCATGGTGCGCTTTGGCAATGTATTGGGTTCGTCCGGGTCTGTCGTGCCCCTGTTTCGCAAGCAGATTGAAGCAGGTGGCCCCATCACCTTGACGCACCCCGAGATTACGCGCTATTTCATGACCATTCCGGAAGCTGCGCAGCTGGTGCTCCAGGCCGGCGGCATGGGGGAAGGTGGCGATGTCTTCGTGCTCGACATGGGCGATCCTGTCAAAATCATGGATCTGGCAGAACGCATGATTCATTTGAGCGGACTTGAAGTCAGGAGCAAAGCGGCGCCGGACGGCATTGAAATCGAACATGTCGGCTTGCGCCCAGGTGAAAAGCTGTACGAGGAATTACTTATTGGAAATAATGTAGAAGGGACGGAACATCCGCTGATCATGCGGGCTCAAGAGTCAGAAATCGCATGGTCGGAACTGCGGACGATCTTGAGCAACATGGAGCATGCCTGCACGAATTTTGAATATGAAGAACTGCGTGCCTTGTTGAAGTTGGCAGTCAAAGAATATACGCCACTCTGTGGCATCGAAGATTTCATCTGGGCTAACAGAAGCCGACTCAATGGACACGAACAGCAAACTATTGTCGAAAATCCTTTGTATAAAATAAGGTAACTATTTGCCTTTTTCGGCAAACCACTTCCAGGCACAGCCCGGCAAGCGGGTAACAGATTGCAGTGAACAGATTACTAATAAAGAAAATTATGAAACACCTTGACGAATTGCAACAAGACGATCATCAACATGTATATGTTGATGAAAACGAAACCAAACTCAGCGACTTGCTGCTACCGCTGTGGCATGCACGCAAGCTGATTATTGGCGTCACGCTCGGCGCGACCGTAATTGGAGGTGTCGGCAGTATGATTCTCTCCAAATACAAAAGCGAGGGATTTTTTCAGTTTGGCGGTGCGATACCGCTGCAAAAGAAAATCAAGGATCCCAGGGATGGCAAGGAAATCGACCCGCCAACGGGTATCGCGATCAGCGACTACAAGCGTTATGCCGCCGCGTTCCATAGTGCGGAACGCTTCGCTGAATATACGCAAGAAGATAAATTGACCAACGCTCCTGAAGTCATTAACTTACGCAAGACCTTCGCATCACGTGAAGGCATCAGCGCACGCATCGAACCTATTTACTCTTTCACAAAACTGGATGCCAAGGAATTGGGTGGGGGAAGCAAGGATAGCGACAGCAACGTAATAGGGTTGCGCATCAACTATGCCTCCGCATCGCCAGAGGGCGCCCAAAAAGCGGTTGGCCTGCTTGGTACCTATGCCATGGATACGATCGTTTACTTGATCTATTCGGATGCCTTGCGCTTCAAGCATGCGGAAATGAACACGAAGATTACCGAACTCGAAAACGACATTATCTCCAGTAATGAGAAGCAGGAACAATACAAGCGCAAAGGCAATAGTCTGAAACAAATTATCACGCGCTACCCTGACTCCGCCAATCAGGCGACACGTCAAGTGGTCACTGTGACTGAAGAAAGCGCGCGCTATTTGTCGCCAGTAGCTCAATTGATGAGTAGTGAAGTGGAGTTCGCAGAAGCCAGCGAGGCCATTCTCAAAGCCAAGCGGGAACAGCAACAGTACAAGCTGCTGCGTGAGTATTATGATCGGGTCAAAGTCTTACTCGACAGCACAAAGTCGGGCGAGACCATTTTGCGCGGCCTGGAACCCATTAAACACGCCGTCTTCAAGGACAAGAACATGGAAGACGAAGCTATCCGCCAGGTCTTCAACAAGCTCACTATCGAGAATCAATCAGCGCTCAATCTGTATCTGGACAAGAGCCGCTTCATTGCCGGTCCAAGCTTGCCGGAAAATCGTACCGAACGTCTGTCGCTGGTACTGCTGCTCAGTGCCTTGCTGGGCTTGCTGGCGGCGGGATGCTTTGTATTCGTCAGAAATTGGTTGAAGAAAAATAGTACGCAGATCGAAGGTTAATTGGTCTGTAAGCGCAGACACGGTCAGCTGCCCTGCACGTTGCGTCCCGTCGCCAGAGATGCAGCGTGCAGCCGAATGTCGCCGGGTCTCAAGGGAATCAAGCCGTCAGGAAAGTACGTCCACGCAACAAGGGCAACGTTTTCCACCCGAGTAATCGACGCCCTGTCGATCCCGGCCATACCATTGAGTGATGCTTGGATTATTTTCCGGTAAGCTGACGCGTCACCGTTGGGAGGAGACTTGCGCGTGTACATACGCATCAGGCATGCACACTCAGGAAAAATGCAGAGGCAAGCTATTTAACGCCTCCGCATGAGCCGCCATCCCGTTGGGATAGCAGCGCGTAACACGTACTACTTTAACAAACCACCCAATAACGCCGCCACCTTCTGCTTCGGCTTGGCCGCGACTGGCGCCATGCTGGCAGAAGCGGGGGCCGCTGCCTTGGCTGGCTCATACGGTTTCAGGAACCAGGGATCGGCCTTTTCGCGGCGAGCGCCAGGCCCAAAGGCGGGACGCGCACCGCGCTCGGCGGAGCGGCTGTCGCGGCTGCTGTCGCCAGCATGGCGGCTCTCTGGGGCGCGCGCGGGACGCGCCTCGCTACCTTCGGTCCGGCGCGGCGGACGGCGTTCGCTGTCGCTGCCGCGGGCAGGCGCCGGGTTGAATCCCGTCAATTCGCCGCGCTTGATGCTTTGCTTGATGAGCTTCTCGATGTCGACCAGCAAGCGCTCGTCTTTATCCGAATAAATCGAAATGGCGTCGCCCGAGGCGCCGGCGCGACCCGTGCGGCCGATGCGGTGCACATAATCTTCCGCGTTGTACGGCAAGTCGAAATTGATGACGCAAGGCAAATCGGAAATATCCAGGCCGCGCGCCGCCACGTCGGTCGCCACCAGCACATCGATCTCGCCCTTCTTGAACGCTTCCAGCGCCGCCATGCGCTCTTGCTGGCTCTTGTCGCCATGAATCGCCGTGGCGCTCATGCCTTCCTGCTCCAGCACGCGGGCCAGGCGCGAGGCGCCAATCTTGGTATTCGAGAAGACGATGACCTGCTTCAGGTCGCGCTGGCGCAGCAGATGGGCGACCAGGGCATGCTTCTGGTCTTCCGTCACCTTGTACACCACCTGCGTGACCTTGTCGGCCGTCTGGTTGCTGCGCGCCACTTCGATCGTCAGCGGATCGTTGAGGAAGGTGGCGGCCAGCTTCTTGATTTCTGGCGAGAACGTGGCCGAGAACATCAGGTTCTGGCGCTGCTTCGGCAGCAAGTTGATGATGCGCTGCAAGTCCGGCAAGAAGCCCATGTCCAGCATGCGGTCGGCTTCATCCATGACCAGCATCTGCACCTGGCTCAGACTGATGTTCTTTTGCTCGATATGGTCGAGCAAACGGCCCGGCGTGGCGATGACAATTTCCACGCCGCCGCGCAGGAGGACCGTTTGCGGCTTCATGTCCATGCCGCCGAAAACGACCGTCGAACGCAGTGGCGTGTGCTTGGCGTAGGCCTTGACGTTTTCCGCCACCTGCACCGCCAGTTCGCGCGTCGGGGTCAGAATCAGCGCGCGCACCGGGTGGCGCGCCGGCGACATGCTGCTGCTGGCATGCGCCATCAGCAACTGGATGATCGGCAAGGAAAAACCGGCCGTCTTGCCGGTGCCCGTTTGCGCGGCGCCCATCACATCGCGCCCTTGCAGCACCACGGGAATGGCTTGCTCCTGGATCGGTGTCGGACGGGTGTAGCCCTGATCGGTCAGTGCGCGCTGGATTTCAGGCGCGAGGCCAAAGTCGGCGAAAGTCAGGGTGGGGGCAGCGGATGCTGCAGGTGCAGCGGCGGGCGCCGCTTCAGGGGCAATCGCCGGGCTGGGCGTAGGAGTCGATTCGGTTTCAGACATAAATTTTCTGGTGTGCCTCCGCACTGCGGAAGCCATGCTTTCTCAATAAACAACATTTCGGGGCACAGGCAGCTCCGTCTTGCAAGCCATGGATCATCGTTCTTGCGGCACCTCCGTGCTCCGGGACATGCTGTATGGCGTATGCGGGAGCGTCGAAGAGATGTGCTGCGATGGCGGCGGAGATCGCGCCGGCGGAACATCGCGCGCAGAAGATACAATATCAGTGCTGTAAACGATACCCTAATTCACCGCAACTGTACACGGAAACCGTGATTTTTGAGCAAAAAGCGTTCCAGCAACGGCACGCCGGGATGCCGTATCATACCAACTCCTATGCCAGCTCCTATGCCAGCTCCGATGCCTGCTCCGCCGTCCCCTGCCCTCATCATGCCCACCGCGCCTTTCCCCCACGATCCGCAACCGCAAGCGCCCAGCAAGCCGGGCAATGACGAGTGTTGCCACAGCGGTTGCACCTTTTGCGTGCTGGAAATGTACCAGGAAGACCTGGCCGCCTACGAAGAGGCCCTGAGAGCGTGGCAGCAGCGCCAGCAAGCCGCTGCCGCCCCCGCCGCCCCAGGCATCAAGAAACCGCGCAAGCGCGCTTAATTTCTTACTTAATTAAAAGCTTTCCTACTCATCCGCTGGCGCCACGTCAGCAGGCGCCTTGACGGGCACGCGCGCCCCCCCCCCATGGCGGTGCTGGCAAACCTCGATCTGCGCGTTTCATTCAGCGCCATGTCAGCATCCTGCACGACCAGCATGGGCGCCGCTTCCCAGCGACGGAAATCGCTGAATTGTTTCCACAAGGAAAAATACAGCAGCAGGCGTAGGAGTCGGATGACACGAGGCAATGTTCCTAGCCTACATAAGCACGTCGGCTCATCCGATGCACGCACGCGTCCCCTGGTCCTATAGTGGATACAAGATTCAGCACAACGCTAGCAAGCCAGAAAAGCAGCGCCATCCAACAAGATCAGAAGACGAGGCCCTACCATGTACAAAGCTTATAGCAACCTGACCCCAACAACGAATAGCCACGCCGCCACCCAGCACAACTGGCAAGCCGCGCCGACAACGCCCATGATCAGCATCACGGGCGCGCAACAGAACGAATTGCTGCGCGCCTTGTCGCGCGCCGATCTGGAGCGCCTGTTTTGCCAGTTGGAACTGGTCGCTCTGCCTGCCGGCAAGCACCTGTTCGATTGCGGCGGCAAGATTGAATACACGTATTTCCCCACCAACGCCATCGTTTCCCTGCTGTATGTGATGGAAGACGGCGCCACCACCGAGATCGCCGTCATCGGCCGCGAAGGTGTCGCCGGCGTGGTGCTGTACGAAGCCGAGCGCGCCACCTGCACCGCCATCGTGCAGACGGCAGGCTACGGCTACCGCCTGAAAACGGCCTTCCTGCGTGAGGTGTTCAACGAAGGCGGCGCGCTGGCGCAATTGCTGATGCGCTACACCAGCGCCATGTTTGCGCAAATGGCACAGAATGTGGTGGGCGGCCGTCATTGCAGCATCGAACAAAAACTGTGCCGCTGGCTGTTGGACCGCCTCGACCGTTCGCTGTCGAACGAGCTGAAGGTCACGCAAGACACCATGGCCAACATGCTGGGCGTGCGCCGCGAAAGCGTCACCGTCACGGCCCGCAAGCTGCAGGACGAAGGCTTGATCCAGTACCGCCGCGGTACGGTCGAAGTGCTCGACCGCGAAGGTCTGGAAGCGGCCGCTGGCAATTGCTACAAGGCGGCGCGCGCCGGTTTCGAACAGTTTCGCAGCGGCATCAGCGCACACAACTAAGTAATCAGCGCTAATTAATCAGCGCGAGCACGCTTCGGCGTGCTTTTTTCATTCCGGCGCATGCACCAGGTTTCGCACGATGCCCCGCAGGCCGGTTTCAGCCACGCGGCGCTACGCCACACACCAGACGCGGCTCATCAGCAACGGTACTGGCGACCGGCCACCAGCCCGGCCCGGCATCGTCAAACGAGTGGTACTCGGGTGCAAAGGCTGACTGCGTCGCATCATCCTCGTTTGCACCGTTGCGTACCCCGCCAGCTGGCACGGTCCCGGTACAATATTGCCATAAACCCCACGCTGGCGCGACCCGCAACGCAGCGCGCCGGCATTACGAAAGAATAAATGGAAGACATCAATTGCGAAGGCTTGCCGCACATCCGCGTACTGGCAGGCGAAAACACCGACGGCCCCGTGTATGAAACCCTGCCAGCGCGCCAGATCGACGAGCACGTCTACGAACTGCTGGCCTCGCCCGGCCTGACCCTGAACCTGGCACGCGGCGACATCGTCAGCATCGCCGACCCGCTCGCCCCCGCCGAAGTCTTAAAGCGCGGCGGCAACTTCTGCATCCAGATCTATGCCGACGACGTGCCGCAAGAAGCAGTCGACCAGCTCGAGCGCGACGTGCAGGAGCAGCTGGACGGCACCATGGACGGCCAGTACAAGGGCAATCTCACCTTCAGCGTGCCGGGACACCACGGCATCTACAGCGTCAACGGTCCCTTCGATGCCTTCCGCACGGCGACGGGCGTGGAATGGTACTTCGCCAACATCTACGTCAACCTCGATGACGACGATGATGAAACCTTGCTCAACTGGTGGGTGGATATGTAAGCATGCCCGTGCGCCAGGCAGGGCCATGACACATGTCAATGCTCCGCTCTGGCACACATCAAGCTGCGTGCCCGCGCCTTGCGTACGCTCTCTCTATCGTCAACCACAGAGAGAAACGCTATGCCCTACATTGCGCGCGCCGACTATGCAAAACAAAAAGAAATCGTGGGAAATGGCGAGTGCGTTACCCTGGTCAGACACCTCGCTGGCGCCCGCGCCGCATCGCTTTGGCGCGAAGGAGACAAAGTGCCGGACCTGCTGGAAAAAGGCGGCATTTCGAAAGGCACGGTGATTGCCACCTTCGTCAACGGCCGCTATCAGAATCTGCGGCAGGGCAACCATGCGGCGCTGTTCATCCGCCAGGTGCCTGGCGATATTGAAATTTTCGACCAGTGGCGTAACCACAAACCTAGCGCCCGCGTGATCTACTTTGGCCGTTCGGCGGCCGGGGCATCGAATCGCCCCGAACTCTATTCGGTGGTGGAATGAAGCCGCTCGCACTGCTGGCATTGCTCATCGCTGCCGCAGCGATGCGGCCAGCTGCCGCAGCCCCCGTTGCGTCCGTTTCTTGCCCGCAAGCAGCTCCATCGACCTGGAACCTGCCAGCCGCCAGGCTCGACAGCGTGCGCGTGCTGTCCTATCCGGCGGATCAGCCGCCGACAGACGGTGAAGCCTTGCCTATCCTGGCTCCAGTCAGGGAATGGACACGCGCCGGCACCTTGTATCAACGCTGGGATATCAATTTTGATGCGCCCCAATATCTGTTTCAGGTGGACTGCCTGTATGCCGGTACCGAGCGCTACCTGCGCATGGCTTTGCCAGGCGTCAAACAGTGCGTCGCAGCCATTACACAGCGAACGAAAACAGTCAGCTTCCAGTGCAAATAGTGCGCTCGGTATCACTCATAAAGCCACTCCCCCACAGTTGCGCCAAACAGGCAAAAATCCATTCAGAAATGACTGGCAAGCAAGGTCAGCAAGCGGCAAGCGCGTTCGATGTGCGGCTGCCCTACGATTGACATATCGCAAGGTAGCGGCCCAGCACCTTGTCCATGCCCAGCTCAAGACATTCGACCACCAGCGCATGGCCGATCGACACTTCCAGGATGCCGGGAATATCCAGGAAGCGCGCCAGGTTGTGCAAATCGAGGTCGTGCCCGGCATTCACGCCCAGGCCCAGCGCCTGGGCCCGCCGCGCCGCCTGCAGATACGTTTCAAACACGGCATCGGCCTGCGTGCCGCCATAACTCTCGGCAAACCGCTCCGTGTACAGCTCGACCCGCGCCGCCCCCACTTCGCGCGCCCATTCCAGCGCCGGGTAATCGGCATCGACAAACAGGCTGACGCGGACGCCCAGGTCGTTCAATTGCGCAATGGCGGGACGCAACAACGCTGCATGCTGCTCGATGTCCCAGCCGTGATCGGACGTCAGTTGGCCCGGCATATCGGGCACCAGCGTGCATTGCGCGGGTCGCGCATCTTTCACGACCTGCAGAAATTCCGCCGCCGGATAGCCTTCCACATTCAGCTCGCGTCCCCGCTCCGCGCACAGGCGCTGCAATGGCGCAACATCGTCGTAGCGCGCATGGCGCTGGTCCGGGCGCGGGTGCAAGGTGATGCCGGCGGCGCCCAGATCGAGAAAGCGCGCGGAAAACGCGAGCAGATCCGGGAAATTACGGCCGCGCGAATTGCGCAGCAGGGCGATTTTATTGACGTTGACGGAGAGCTGGGTCATGGCGGAAATGGCGTGAGGGTGACGGGTGTGGCAGCGATTGTAGCGGATCGCCCGCTCGGGGCACGGTCAACCGAACTCGGCGCTACGTGCTACGATGCAAGACAAGTTCCTTTCAATACATACCATGACCTACCAGCTATTCCTGTTTGACCTGGACGATACCCTGCTCGATTTCCGGGCGTCCGAAAAACGCTCGTTCCTGCACACCATGCACGAACTGGGCTTGCGCGACAGCATCGACGCGCTGTTCACCCAGTATCAGGCGATCAACGTCGACCTGTGGAAACGTTTCGAGACGGGTACCGTGAGCAAGGATTTCCTGAAGGTGGAGCGTTTCCGCAAGACGTTTGCGCTGAACGGTATCGCCATCGACCCGGAACTGGCCAGCCGTTTGTATCTGGAATCGCTGCCGGACACGGTCGTGCTCATCGATGGCGCCAGGCAAGTGTGTGAAACGCTGTCGCGCATCGGCGAAGTGGGCATTATCACCAACGGCGTCGAATCCATCCAGAACCGCCGCATCGCCGCCTCCGGCCTGAGCGACTACATTTCCTTCGTCGCCACCTCCGAAGCGTGCGGCCACGCCAAGCCGGACGTACGCTTCTTCGAATACGCCGCCAACATGGCGCGCGCATTCCGCAAGGAAACAACGATCATCATCGGCGACCGCCTGGACGCCGACATCCTCGGCGCCAACCGCTACGGCATCGACAGCTGCTGGTTCAACCCGGACAGCATGGCCAATACCTCGGCCGCCATCCCAACTTGCGAAGTGGCCAGCCTGCATGACATCGTGCCGGCGCTGGACCTGATGCAAGTCAAGCTGAAACAGGCTTGATCTTCCACAAGCACACCACCTGAAATACGCTGGCAGCGGCACGAAAACAGGCCGCTACTCGCGTACCATCAGGACTCATCCATCCCGGTGCCAGCCCATGCCGCCCTTCATCGTCCTGCTCGCCATCGCGGCCTTGATCTTGTTGTTTGCCATGCTGGCCAAGCGCCAAACTGGCAAGTCGCGCAGGCCGCTGCGGCTGCAAAGCAAACCCGTCATGACGGCACGCGAACAGCAAATGTACCACCTGCTGCAGACGGCCTTGCCGGAATGCACAGTGCTGGCGCAAGTGGCATTTTCCGCGCTGGTGACGGCGAATGGATGGGCAAACAGAAACCGTTTCGACCGCAAGGTGGCCGATTTTGTGCTGTGCAGCCAGCAACTGCACGTCATCGCCGTGATCGAGCTCGACGACAGCAGCCACGCCGGCCGCGAAAGCCAGGACAAAGAGCGCGACGCCATGCTCAGGCTGGCCGGCTATGCGACCTTGCGCTATGCCAACTTCCCCACCCAGCAAGCGCTCCGCGCCGATGTCGAGCAACTGCTGCTGAAAAAAGCCTGCGTCGTATCTACCTGATCACACCATCCAAACATCAATCGCGCGTCAGCACTTCCAGCAATTCAATCTCGAAGATCAAATTGGAATGCGGCGGTATCAACCCCACCTGCCGCTCGCCATACGCCAGATGCGCCGGTACCCACAGCTTGCGCGTGCCACCGACCTGCATGCCGTGCAAACCCAGAATCCAGCCCTGAATGACCTTGTTATTGCTCAACACACAGCGAAAAGGCTCGCCCCGCTTGTGCGACGAGTCAAACTCCGTCCCATCTTCCAGCCAGCCCCGGTAATGCGCCGTGATCAGCCCGCCGCGTGCCGCCGCCTTGCCATCACCGACGACGATATCGTCAATCTTCACTTCAGCAGTCATCTCGTTTCATCCTTCATCAAAGCACCAAGCCGCGATTGTACGACAGCACGAAAAAAGCCCCGGCAGTTACCTGTCGGGGCTTGTTCTATTATTGCTAAATTCTGGTGGGCCTCCCGTGAGTCGAACACGGAGCCAATGGATTATGAGACACATGCTCGACAGAATTCACGACGCTATACTGCAGTTCAAATTGCTTTTTTCACCAGGCACTCTGTACAGCCAGTCTAAAACACGGCACCTGATCGCTTGATGAACTCTAAAAAGCTAATGCACTCAACGCGCACTTCTTGCATCTTGCAAACAGCTGGAATCTTGTAATTTGCCATGAGCTTAGGCAATCCAGCTTGTACTCGTTCATCAGACACTAAGATCGCCTGCGACGCCTTGGCAGTCGCAATGATAAACAGGTCATTCTCACCGACTCCACTGCCATACTTATCATCAAGTATGCCTAAGAGCCTCTTTATACGCATCGCATCGAGCAAAATTTCATTCGTCATGGCAATGCGATTCAAGCCACTGTCATTTAGCCATCCAGCACATTCATCCG
Source organism: Janthinobacterium sp. UMAB-60 (assembly GCF_900095235.1). Lineage (NCBI taxonomy): Bacteria > Pseudomonadati > Pseudomonadota > Betaproteobacteria > Burkholderiales > Oxalobacteraceae > Janthinobacterium > Janthinobacterium sp. UMAB-60. The sequence continues at coordinate 681,063 of NZ_LT607482.1, read as the reverse complement.
CTGGGTGCTCAACCTCAGCAAAGGCGACAGCAGGCATCTGGATGTGCCCCTGATTAATTCCGTCGCGAATCCATGACCATAGGCCAGGAAATTGACTCACAGGATAGTTGTCCCATGCATAGATAATAGAAGAGGCATCAAAGACCAGCATAGTGCCTTTCTAACTGGTGTAGATCGGTAATTTTTAATCCATCGAGATATCGGCTAGCCTTGGCAAGAGTGATGTAGCGACCGTTTAATGCTCCCAGCACCGTGCGAACAAAAGGGTCACCGAAAATATGCTTCGGCTCTCTGTTCCTAAAAGCACGCGATCCGCCATCTTTCTGCTCAATGTGAAGCGCAGCACGCCACGCACGATACGCCACATAATTATGCCGAGGCAGACGTCCACAGTCTAATAGACGACGAAGCACGACCTCAGTACTTACACCCCAAGCTTTCCGACACCAGTCAAGCCAGTCGTCGTACTGATCTTCATCTGCTGGCCGCGTATTGTCGTTCACGCGGAGTAAGAACTCATCCGGCACAAGCACTAAACCTGCAAACAAGTTCGCATCACGTTCGTGCCCCTGATGCGAATTCATGTCCGCTTCATCATCAATGGAACTTGTTCTATGAAGCAGAAGATGCCCGAGTTCATGCATAAGGGTAAACGACTGCTGAGTCTCCCACTGAAGTTTTTTTACAACTATGACGGGACAAACTTCATCGTACAAAGTAAAGCCCAAAATAGGACTATCTTTAGCTATCTGCCACTTACCGTTATAGCCGTTACTTCGGAAAACCAAGACACCCTTGTCCTCAATAGCTGCGCGATAACTGTCAAAGTCGTTCCTGTCGCTCAACCCAAGCCATTTCCGAGCAATGGCAGCTGCGGCACGGGGGTCAGCGGCAGGAAAATCAGGAGGGACAAATACAGGCAAGTCAGGGTCATCCAACTCTTCTTTTAGTGCCAAAAATACCGCTCTCTGCTTCTCTACCCGCTCAATGAAGCCTCGAACCTTCACCGACAATTCTGGCTTCTGATTCGCAAGTGTTCTGAAAGCAGGCGTATGTACGCTCTCGGCACGTGCAGGCTCATCTTCCAAGAAGAACAACACCCCACGCCCAAAATACTCGGCAACGTTCGTCAACTGCTTGAAGGTCAGCCCCACTTCACCAAGAGCAACTTTCTCTAGTGTCGCGACAGCAATGCCAACCTCAGCAGCAAGGTCGTCCAGCGTCATGCCGTAGTCGGCACAACACCAGGTGAGTCGCTGCGAGTTGATAAATATTCGTTCCATAAGAAGGATTATACATATATGAGCAAGGGTTCTTTTTTTTGGAAGAAAATGCCACCAAACGACAGCCTAACTCAACGCGTTAAGGTAGGTAGTGAGTCGGCGTAAGAAGCCAGATGAGATGCGGAAAAATGAGCATATCGCCTAACCATTTGAGCACTTTCCCAACCGCCAAGTTCCTGCAAAACGTTCAAAGGTGTGCCGTGTTGAAGGGGTGGCAGGGTCAGGTCCGCCATTCAGACACAAAGGGGTGGCAGGGTCAGGTTCGCCATTCAGACACAAAGGGGTGGCAGGGTCAGGTTCGCCATTCAGACACAAGCCCAACCATAGCCGCATTGAACAACGATAATGACCTGTAGCGTACTCAATTGCAAATACAAGGTCGAACGGCAGGCAAAGTACACAGCACCTCCTATGCACTCCGTACCGCTATAAGATGAAATTAGTGACGAAGCCAGAACCAGCCTATCCGAACGACCAAACCTTCCGGTGATTGTCTCGCGCATAAAAAAAACCCCGGCAGTCACCCGCCGGGGCTAATTCTATTGCTGCAAATTCTGGTGGGCCTCCCGTGAGTCGAACACGGCACCAACGGATTATGAGTCCGCTGCTCTAACCAAGCATGAGCTAGAGGCCCAAGGGGGACTGCGGCGTGGCGGCGCTGTTGATGCCCGCCTCGCGCGGCCGTTTTGGAAACGGACACGCGAGGATAGGGGTATCAGGGACGTACGTCAAGCCCTATTGGCTTCTAGTTGCCTTCCAAGAAGCTTTTCAGCTTGTCGGAGCGCGATGGGTGGCGCAGCTTGCGCAGCGCCTTGGCTTCGATCTGGCGGATGCGCTCGCGCGTCACGTCAAATTGCTTGCCCACTTCTTCCAAGGTGTGATCGGTGGACATTTCGATGCCGAAACGCATGCGCAGCACTTTCGCTTCGCGTGGCGTCAGGGAATCGAGCACGTCCTTGACCACGCCGCGCATGGACGCGTGCAGCGCTGCGTCGGCCGGCGCCAGCGTGTTGTTGTCCTCGATGAAGTCGCCCAGGTGGGAATCGTCGTCGTCGCCGATCGGCGTTTCCATCGAGATTGGTTCCTTGGCGATTTTCATGATCTTGCGGATCTTGTCCTCGGGCATTTCCATCTTGATCGCCAGGGTGGCCGGATCGGGTTCCGCGCCCGTTTCCTGCAGGATCTGGCGCGAGATCCGGTTCATCTTGTTGATCGTCTCGATCATGTGCACGGGAATGCGGATCGTGCGCGCCTGGTCGGCGATCGAGCGGGTAATCGCCTGGCGGATCCACCAGGTCGCATAGGTCGAGAACTTGTAGCCGCGGCGGTACTCGAACTTGTCGACGGCCTTCATCAGGCCGATATTGCCTTCCTGGATCAGATCGAGGAATTGCAAGCCGCGGTTCGTGTATTTCTTGGCGATCGAAATCACCAGGCGCAAGTTGGCCTCCGTCATTTCGCGCTTGGCCTTGCGCGCCTTCATTTCACCGGCCGCCATCTGGCGGTTGATGTTGCGCAAGTCCGGCAGCGGCAAGACGACGCGCGCCTGCAGGTCGATCAGGCGCTGCTGCAGTTCCTTGACGGTCGGAATGTTGCGGCCCAGGATGGCGCTGTACGCGTGTCCTGCGTTGACTTCACCATCGACCCAGTCCAGGTTGGTTTCATTGCCGGGGAAAACCTTGATGAAGTGGGCGCGCGGCATGCCGCAGCGGTTCACGGCCACGTCGAGGATCTGCTTCTCGATATGGCGCACCTCGTCGACCTGGCCGCGCAGGGTGTCGCACAACTTTTCCACCACCTTGGCCGTGAAGCGGATGCCCAGCAACTCTTGCGAAATGGCTTCCTGCGCCTTGGCGTAGGGTTTCGAGTTGTAGCCTTCCTTTTCGAAAGCGCGGCGCATCTTGTCGAACTGCTGCGAAATGACGGCAAATTTTTCCAGCGCCGTGCGTTTCAGGGTTTCCAGTTGCTCGGCGGAGAAGCCGGCTGCGCCGGAAGCGTTCGCCTCTTCCTCTTCTTCGACTTCCTCTTCTTCCGCTTCGCCTTCTTCCTCGTCTTCTTCGACGGGAGCGGCCACGACAGGAGCGGCGGCGACCGGTTCGCTTTCATCGACGAGGCCGTCGACGATTTCGTCGATCTTGATCTCTTCGTTGGCGATGCGGTCGGCAGCGGCGATGATTTCGGCGATCGTCACGGGGCAGGCGGAAATGGCCTGGATCATGTCTTTCAAGCCATCTTCGATGCGCTTGGCAATCTCGATCTCGCCTTCACGCGTCAGCAGCTCGACCGAGCCCATTTCGCGCATGTACATGCGCACGGGGTCGGTGGTGCGGCCAAAGTCGGAATCGACGGTCGACAATGCGGCCTCGGCCGCCGCTTCCGCCTCGTCGTCGCTGGTGACGACGGCAACGTTATCGGACAGCAACAACGTTTCCGCATCAGGCGCGTGTTCGTAGACGGCGATGCCCATGTCATTGAAGGTACCGATGATGCCTTCGATGGCTTCCGGATCGACGATGTTTTCGGGCAAGTGATCGTTGATTTCCGCGTAGGTCAGGAAACCGCGTTCCTTGCCGAACTTGATCAGGGTCTTGAGTTTCTGGCGCCGGCGCTCGAGTTCTTCCTCGCTCGCTTCCGTGTCGGACGAGAAAGCGTCTTTCAGCAGCGCGCGTTCCTTCGCCTTGCGGTCCTTGGCCTTGGCCTTGTCGACGGCCTTCAGTTCGGCCCGCTCGACGGCGTTCAGGGCGGCGACTTCATCATTTTCTGGCTGGAATTCTTTTGGCTTGCGGCCGCGGCGGCCTGGCACTTTTACCGACGGCAAGACATACCCGGACGTATCGATGGCCGCCAGGGTGGCAGCGTCGGTGGTCTGGCTGACCACGGGCGCGCTGGTGACGCGCGCTTCTGGCCGGTCGAGCGCCTTTTCGGCTTTCGTGGTAACTTTAGTGGGCTTTACAGCCGCTTTGGATTCGGGTTTCTTGATTGGCACAGGCGCTTTCGATTACACAACGACTTGCTTTACGGTGGATTAGGATAAAGTTTGCTGCCAGTTCCCTGTCTACCTGCGGGAACCACCATCTTCGAACCTGCCGACAACGCAAATCCGACACTGTTACGTTACTTACACCTCATCGGCCACGATCCGCGGGAAGCGCAGCAATTCCTGTCCACCGGCTGTTGCCAGCCGCCTCGGCAAAAATTCCTGCATCGACCGCGTTGGGAGCGAGAGCCTGGCGCGGCTTGCCAGCGTCTGCGAGCCTTGCCCGCAACGCTGAAAACGCCAGTTGGCCCTGGCTGCCGACACGATCCACCGCGCCGATCAAGAGCCTAACTTACTGAAAACAAATACTATTTACGAAACAGAACTAGCTTGCCAAAGCACACAATACTTAGCATTTAATTATAGCACGCGAAAAATGTTTTTCCAGTGCGCGCCATACCCTCAGAGCAAGATTAGCGATTCACCAACTCGGCATCGCGCTCACGCTCCAACTCGCCTTGCTCCTGCGTGATTTCGCGGTAGCGTACACCAATTTTCTCCGATGGCAAACCCGACGCAAACAATTGCTGCAATTCCGCCTTCAAGGCATTCAATTTGATCTCGCGGATGGTGCTCACCAGCCACGACAATTCGCTGTCGTAATCGGATTCCGTGCCGGCCGCGATCTCGCCGATGATCTCGTCGTATTCGCTGCCCAGCTCCTTCAACTGCTGCGCCAGCGCGGCAAAACTGCCGTGTTCGCCCAGCGCCTGGCCCACGGCCACCAGCTGCCCCAGGCTGTGGGCTGCATCCGGCCCCAGGTGCTGGAAAGCGGTCAGAGCCGCTTCGTCGATGCGCAGGCTCAGGGGCGGATGCGCCACCAGCATGCGCATGATCTTCAATTCCAGGCCCACGGGCACGGGGCGGCCCGATTTCGGCGGCGCGCGGCGCGCCACGGCAACGGGTTTCGCCAGCTCGAACAGGGCTTCGATCTCGGCCGGCGTAGACTGCGTCAGCTGCGCCAGCCCACGCACGATCTGCAGGCGCAAGGACGACGGCGCCATCAGCTGCAGCAGGGGCTTGGCGTCGAACTGCACGCGGGCGCGCCCTTCCGGTTCCGACAGATCATGCTCGCCCGACACTTCTTTCAGCAAGAATTGCGACAGCGGCATGGCTTCATGCACTTGCTGTTCAAAACCTTCGGTGCCGAATTCGCGGATATAGCTGTCCGGATCGTGTTCCGACGGCAAGAACAGGAATTTGATGGTCTTGTTGTCCGACACGTGGGCCAGGCTCGCCTCCAGCGCGCGGCGCGCGGCGCGGCGGCCGGCCTTGTCGCCGTCGAAGCTGAAAATCACGTTATCGGTCTGGCGCAGCAGTTTTTGCACATGGGTGGGCGTGCACGCCGTGCCCAGGGTCGCCACCGCCTGCGGGAAACCCATCTGCGCCAGCGCCACCACGTCCATATAACCTTCCGTCACCAGCACATAGCCGGCATCGCGGATGGCCTGACGCGCCTCGAACAGCCCATATAGTTCGAAACCCTTGGAAAACAAGGGGGTTTCCGGCGAGTTCAGGTATTTCGGTTCACCATGGTCGAGCACGCGGCCGCCAAAGGCGATGACCTGGCCCTTGGTATTTCGAATCGGAAACATGATGCGCTCGCGGAAACGGTCGTAGCGCTTGCGGTTATTACCCTCTTCATCGACCTTGTCGATCACGAGACCGGCCTCGGCCAAGGCCGTCACGTCGTAATCGGGGAAGACGGAACGCAGATTATCCCAGCCGCCGGGCGCAAAACCCATGCCGAAGCGAGCGGCCACTTCGCCCGTCAAGCCCCGGTTCTTCAGGTAGGCGATGGCTTCCGGTGCGTGGCGCAGCTGGCCACGGTAGTAATCGCAGGCCTGCGTCATGGCGTCGGACAGGGCCATGCTTTGCGCCTGGATCTGCGCGCGCTGTGCCGGCGGGATCTTGTCATCCGCTTCCGGCACGACCATGCCCACGTTCTGCGCCAGGTCCTTGACGGCATCGACAAAGCCCATGCCCGAGTACTCGATCAGGAAGCCGATCGAGGTGCCATGCGCGCCACAGCCGAAGCAGTGATAGAACTGCTTGGTGGGGCTGACGGTAAAGCTCGGCGATTTTTCACTGTGGAACGGGCACAAGCCCATGAAATTGGCCCCACCTTTTTTCAGTTGCACATAGCGGCCCACGACATCGACGATATCGACGCGGTTGAGCAAATCGGAAATGAAGGATTGAGGTATCACTGGCTAGGGCGGGTCTTGTTATAGGTCAGACTATACTACCGCACGTGGCCTGAGGTTGAGCCAGGTCAACGTGTGGGCGATTTGAGCGGCTGCCAGCATAGGCCGGCAGCCGATTACGACTATTACATGCTTACGCTGCCGGCGTCAGGGCTTTCTTGACCAGGGCGGAAACCACCGTCATGTCGGCGCGACCGGCCAGCTTCGGCTTGACGATGGCCATGACCTTGCCCATGTCTTGCGGACCGGCGGCGCCCGAGGCGGCCACGGCGGCAGCCACTTCGGCCGCCACTTCTTCATCCGACAGGCCGGCAGGCATGTAGCCCGCCAGGTGCACCAGCTCGGCTTTTTCGATGTCGGCCAGGTCGGCACGGCCACCCGCTTCGAACTGGGTGATCGAATCCTTGCGCTGCTTGATCATTTTTTCCACGATGGCCGTCACGTGGGCATCCGTCAATTCGATGCGCTCGTCGACTTCCTTGCGCTTGATTTCCGCCAGCAACAGGCGAATCGTGCCCAGCTTGCCCGCTTCCTTGGCGCGCATGGCGTTTTTCATGTCTTCGGTAATTTGTTCTTTCAAGCTCATGGCAATCCTCGTGTTGGTAAGTGGTAATGGGGCTCGATGCTCGTGCGCGCAGGCTAAGCAGGCGGCCACAAAAGCGAAAACCCGCTGCGGCGAACCGGAGCGGGTATGCGACTCATCTGAAGTATCACTCCAGGCGAATCAAAACAAAACCCGTGGCGAACAATGCGCCAAACTACCCGGGTTGGTTCTGACTGAACAGTCTTAGAATAATTTTTTCGGCAGTTGTTGGCTGCGGATGCGTTTGTAATGACGCTTTACAGCAGCTGCCAGCTTGCGCTTGCGCTCAGCTGTTGGCTTTTCGTAGAATTCGCGTGCGCGCAATTCGGTCAGCAGACCCGTTTTTTCGATGGTGCGTTTGAAGCGACGCATTGCGACTTCGAACGGCTCGTTTTCTTTAAGGCGAATAGTGGTCATGTAAAATTCAAACCGTTGAGGTGGTGTATAGGAAGAGATAGATAGTAGCAGCTTTTATTCGGAAAGGGAAGCCCCGCCCCCACTTGCGTGCGGCTTGTCGCCTGAGATTGCCGCCCGGTTGTGGCGTAAACCACGCATCCGGACGGCAGCATCGCTTAAACGGCCATCTTGCGGCGGCGCGCCATGAAACCCAGCAAACCCAGGCCAGCCAGCAGCATGGCATACGTGCCGGGTTCCGGCACGGCGCTGACATTCATGCTGACGCCGTCCAGGAAAGCCGAGGTATCGCGGGCATTGCCCGGATTGGTGCCGGCAAAGCTCAAGGTATGGCTGCCTGCGCCGATATTGAGCGCATTCACATTGAAGCTGGTCCAGCCCGTGTTGCTCACGCCATACTGGCCCAGCTGCGTGCCGTCCAGGCTGACCGTCACGGACTGGCCCTGGTCGTAACCAGGGCGCAGCGCCAGGTTGAAGGCGAAGGTGTAATTGGCCGCGCCCGCGCTGACGAAGCTTTGCGAGACCGATGCCGTGTTTTGCAGGAACGCAAAGGCGTTGCCTTCCTGCGCCACGCCATTCCAGGCAGTGTAGCTGGCCGACACGCCGGCGCCACCGGTGAAACTCCAGCCCGGTGCCACGTCGCCATAGACATAGCCGCTACCGACGGTATTGTTTTCAAAACCGCCATTGCTCAGCACGGGCGTGCTGGCAAAGGCGCTGGTGCTGAGCAAGGCAACTGCAGCGGCGGCGATCAGGCGTTTCATGGTGACTCCAGGGTAATGTTTATTTAATTGCCATCAGACACAAAAAATGTCTGGAAGTCAATTTACATGCCAAGTATTCAACACCGTTTCATTGAAGTCAAGAAAATTATCACCTGCGGTCACAAACTGCGGCCACGCAACAACCAAGTATTACTGCAAGGCAATTCCTGCCGCCACGCCCGATGCCCAGGCCCACTGGAAGTTATAGCCGCCCAGCCAGCCCGTCACATCGACCGCTTCGCCGATGAAATACAGGCCCGGCACCTTGTTGACCATCATGGTCTGCTGCGACAGTTCGCGCGTATCGATGCCGCCCCGTGTCACTTCGGCCTTGCGATAGCCTTCGGAACCGTTCGGCACGATGGACCAGGCATTGATGGCCTGCCCCAGCTTGCGCAGCTGGGCGTCGGGCATGTCGGCGATGCGCGCATCGGGCGCCAGGCCGTTGACGGCCAGCAAGCAGTCAGCCAGACGCTGCGGCAGCCATTGCGCCACGATATTGCCCAGTTGCTTCTTCAAGGTGCCCTTGCCTTCGATGAGGGTCTGCGCCACGTCCACTTCCGGCAGCAGATTGATGACGATGGGCTCGCCTGGCAGCCAGTAGCTGGAAATTTGCAAAATCGCCGGACCGGACAGGCCGCGATGGGTAAATAATAAATCTTCGCGGAAACGCGCACCCGTTGCCTTGCGGCCTTTCAGGCTACCCGTTTCCACATCCACTTCCAGCGCGATGCCGGACAGTTCCGCGAACGGCGCCCAGTTGTCCGCATCGAACGTCAGCGGCACCAGGGCCGGACGCGGCTCGACCATCATCAGATTGAACTGTTTGGCGATGCGGTAGGCAAAATCCGTGGCGCCGATCTTCGGGATCGACAGCCCGCCTGTGGCGATGACGATGCTGGCCGTCTCGATGTCGCCGCCATCGGTCTGCAGCAAGAAGCCACCATCAGCTTGCGGGACAACATTGTCGATCTTGCACGGCATGCGCCAGTGCACGCCGCCAGCGGCGCACTCGTCTTTGAGCATGTCGATGATCTGCTCGGCCGATTCATTGCAGAATTGCTGGCCTTTGTGCTTCTCGTGGTAGCCGATCCGGTATTTTTTCACCAGCGCGAGGAAATCCTGCGGCGTGTAGCGCGACAGCGCGCTTTTGCAGAAATGCGGATTTTCCGAGAGGAAATTTTGCGGGGTGGCGTTAATATTGGTGAAATTACACCGTCCACCACCCGAGATGCGGATCTTTTCGGCCAGCTTGGCCGCGTGATCGATCAACACCACGCGCTTGCCTTGCTGGGCGGCAACAGCCGCACACATCATGCCGGCCGCGCCCGCGCCGATCACTGCCACATCAAATTGTTTTGCCATAAGAATTCCGGTCACCGCTGATTACAAAGACGCCATTGTAAACTGCGGCGGCACGGCTAGCGCGGCCGTGCAGCAATCTGCCGCGATGCCATCAGGCATTGCTCCACTTGCCCGGCGATCGACGGCGGCACGGGCACCTCGCCGCGCAGTACGGCGGCGATCCAGGCGGCCGTGGTGGCCGCGTCGCGCTCGGCTGGCAAATGTGGCAACGTTTCCACCAGCAACTGCTTTTCCACCAGCACCGTGCGCTCGCTCCCGTGAAACCAGTCGATCTGCTGCGCCTTGTTGGCATTGGCCACCGTCTCGCCTTCCGTGCCGCGCATCAGGAAAGCGTCGCCGCGCGCGGGATCAGAAGCGGTCAGGAAATATTCACCGAGCATTTCCAGGTATTCCGGGTGCGTGTACGACACCAGGCGCAGGGCCGGCCCCGCGAACGGCTGCATGATTTTTACGAGGGTATGCGTGGAATTGCGCACGCCCAGCACGCGCCGCAGCGACAGCATGTACGCCAGGCGCGGCGCCAGTGATGCTATGGGCAGGAAGGCGACTTCCCCGCGCGCCATGGCGGCCTCGGCTTGCGCATGATCGGGCGAGGCAGGCACGCCCAGCGCAGCCAGCACTTCGGCCGTCGTGATGCGGCCCGGGTCGCTCGTCACGCCATGCACGAGCACGGGGGCGCCCGCACGCGCCAGCAGCAGCGCCAGCAAGGCCGTCAGATTGGCCATCTTGCGCGCGCCGTTGTAGCTGGGAATGATGATCGGCGCGTACTCGCCGGCCGGCACGGCCAGCGGGGCGAACGAGGCTTCGGCAGCGTCGAGGAAACCGGCGATCTCGTCCACGGACTCACCCTTGATGCGCATCGACAACAAAATGCCGCCCAGCTCCAGGTCCGACACGCGGCCCTCAAGCATGGCGCGGTACAGGGCGCGGGCATCCATGCGCGTCATGCTGCGCGCGCCGTTCTTGCCGCGTCCTATTTCTTTGATGAAACGTGCAGCGGGAAATGGCTCACCGGCCACATCGGTATGGGAGATGGAAACAGTCGTCATGGCGCCAGCTTACACGGATTGGCGCCGATGCAACAGCCGGGCAAGCGGAAGCGGGGGTGTGGCGACCCAGGAAGCGGCCAGCCTGCCACAATAACAACTCATCCGCTGCCATTTGGCGGCCAGCCACGCCGCCAAGCCGCATTTCCGCTACACTATTGCCTCTTAAAGTACGCAATAGCGAAAGCCGAGCCAGAATCATGAATACGCCAGACATCGAAAATATCAACGTCACCTCCTTCGCGCCCATGCCAACACCGGCCGATCTGCACGCCAAACTCCCGCTGTCGGAGAGTGCCTTCGACACCGTCAGCCGCGGCCGCGAAGCGCTGCGCAACATCATCGACCGCAAGGACCAGCGCCTGTTCGTCGTCGTCGGCCCGTGCTCGATCCACGATCCCGTCGCCGGCCTCGATTACGCGCGCCGCCTGAAAGCGCTGCAAGAGGAAGTCAAGGACACGATGCTGCTGGTGATGCGCGTGTATTTCGAAAAACCGCGTACCACCACGGGCTGGAAAGGCTATATCAACGACCCGTACATGGACGATTCGTTCAAGGTCAACGAAGGCATGGAAAAGGCGCGCCAGTTCCTGCTCGACGTGTGCGAAATGGGCATGCCTACCGCCACCGAAGCGCTGGACCCGATCTCGCCGCAGTACTTGGGCGACCTGATCGCCTGGACCGCCATCGGCGCGCGCACGACGGAATCGCAGACGCACCGCGAAATGTCGTCCGGCCTGTCGACGCCAGTCGGCTTCAAGAACGGCACCGATGGCGACATCAGCATCGCCGTCAACGCGATCCTGTCGTCGGCGCACCCGCACTCCTTCCTGGGCATTAACGCCGAAGGCAATGTGGCCATCGTGCGCACGCGCGGCAACGCGTACGGCCACGTGGTGCTGCGCGGCGGCGACGGCCGCCCGAACTACGATTCGGTCTCGATCGCCATCGCCGAACAGGCGCTGGCCAAGGCCAAGCTGCCGGCCAACCTGGTGGTCGACTGCTCGCACGCGAACAGCTATAAAAAGCCGGAACTACAGCCACTGGTGATGGCCGACGTGGTCAACCAGATCCGCCAGGGCAACCGCTCGCTGGTGGGCGTGATGATCGAATCGAACATCGTCGGCGGCAACCAGAAGATCCCGCAAGACCTGTCGCAACTGACCTACGGCTGCTCCGTCACCGACGGCTGCATCGACTGGGACACGACGGCGACCATGCTGCGCGATGCGCATGCGCACTTGGTCAATCGCCCAAAATAATGCCGGCGATATTGTCGGATTACGGCGCTTTGCGCCTAATCCGACCTACGAATTGAGCCGACACCACCACGAGGCATCTCACGCCATCTGCACATGCGGCAGCACGGCGTACGATCCGGCCAGCGCCTGCTCGGCCTTGCTGGCCGGGATATTGAGTTCATTGACGTCCAGGTAGATGCGCCCGTCCAGAATGCGCACGGCGTATCGGCGCGCCATGCCCTGCACGGGCGCCACCAGGCGGCCCGAATCGAGCTCGATGATCCAGCTGTTCTTCGGCCCCATCAGATTTTTCTCCATCAGCACCCCATGCGCCAGCGGGCCGCCCAGGCAAGGCACCGTGTCAAGCAGCGCGTACACCGTATCGTCCGCCGCGCGGAACAGCGCCACGCCCGGCAAGTCCTGCCACGCCAGCCCCCGCTGCACCATGCGCGCGCCCGCCAGCGGCATGTCCTTCAGGCGGCAAATCATTTTCCATTGTTCCGGCATTGCTAGCTCCTTGAAAAAGGCACACGCCTGTCTAAGCAAGAGCGGTGCCAGTGCCGTTCCAGGCGCAAAGCAGCCAGAATCCCGTGCAAAACCGCCGCGCGCCGCACTGCGCAAGTGCACACTGCCGCCGAAATGGTGCGCCGGCCGCACGGTGTAATGCCCGGCTTTCCTTTACAATGGCGGATTACTCCTCCCTATTTAGCACCTTCATGATTGTTCTTGGCGTCGAATCCTCCTGTGACGAAACCGGCCTGGCCTTGTACGACACGCAACGCGGCCTGCTGTCGCACGCCCTCTATTCGCAAGTCGCCATGCACGAGCAATATGGCGGCGTAGTGCCGGAACTGGCGTCGCGCGACCATATCCGCCGCGCCATCCCGCTGCTGGAAGAAACGTTGGCGAAGGCCGGCATCACCCTGCCCGAGATCGACGCCATCGCCTACACGCAAGGTCCGGGCCTCGCCGGCGCGCTGCTGGTCGGTTCCTCCGTCGCCTGCAGCCTGGGCCTGGCCATCAACAAGCCGGTGCTGGGCATCCACCATCTGGAAGGCCATCTGCTGTCGCCATTGCTGGCGTCCGAGCCGCCGGAATTCCCGTTCATCGCGCTGCTGGTGTCGGGCGGCCATACGCAGCTGATGCGCGTCGACGGCGTGGGCCAGTACACCATGCTGGGCGAAACGCTCGACGATGCGGCCGGCGAAGCGTTCGACAAGTCGGCCAAGCTGCTGGGCCTCGGTTATCCGGGCGGCCCCGCCATTTCGCGCCTGGCCGAATTCGGCGACCCGCTGGCCTATAAACTGCCACGCCCGATGCTGCATTCGAAGGATTTCAATTTCAGTTTCTCCGGTTTGAAGACGGCCGTGCTGACGGTGGTGAAGAACCATGAAGAAAAAGTCATCGCGAATATCTGCGAACAGGACAAGGCGAACATCGCGCGCGGCTTCGTCGACGCCATCGTCGACGTGCTGACGGCCAAATGCGTGGCGGCCCTCAAGCACACGGGATTGAAACGCCTGGTGATCGCCGGCGGCGTGGGCGCCAACGCGCAGCTGCGCGCCTCGCTCAACGCGGCCGCCGTCAAGAAGCGTTTCAAGGTGTATTACCCGGAGCTGGAATTCTGTACCGATAACGGCGCCATGATCGCCTTCGCCGGCGCCATGCGCCTGCAGATCAACCCGCAGGCCGCCAAGTACGATTACTCGTTCAATGTGCGCCCGCGCTGGCCGCTCGACGAAATCCGCGAAGTTTAATATAGAAACCCTAAAACGAAGGGCTGGGGTCAGACCCTGAGGGTCTGACCCCGGTCGTTGCTGTTGGGTTTTACTTCGCCAACAAAAAATTCCGGCCCACCGCCACGCTCCCCTCTCCCACCGTTTCATCCTTCAATGCCACGCCCGACAACTGCCGGCTGAACGCCTGCGACAGCAGGTAGTGCAGCCGGTACGCCGCTTGCGCATACGCCAGCCCCTCGGGGCGCACGTTCGAGATGCAGTTGCGCCGCTCGTCCAGCAAGCCGACTCTGGGCGCCCAGCTCAGGTACAGGCCCAGGCTGTCCGGGGAGCTCAAGCCTGGCCGCTCGCCGATCAGCACCAGCACGGCCCGCGCTTTTATCAATTCCCCCACCTCGTCGCCGATGGCTACCCTCCCCTGCGCCACGACGTACACCGGCGACAGCGTCCACGCTTCCCGCGCCAGCCTTGCGCACAGGGCGGCCAGGAACGGCGCCGCGTGGCGTTGTATCGCCAGCGCCGACAGGCCATCGGCCGCCACCAGCGCCAGGTCCACGCCCGGTTCCGAGGCCACCAGCCGCGCGCGTGAAACGTCGTCGAGCCTGCGCCCCAGGTCGGGGCGTTGCAGATAGTCGGCGCGCGTGGTGGCGGCGCTGTGCAGCGGTACGCAGTCTTGCCCTTGCGCGGCCAAGTCGCGCGCCAGGGCCTCGCCATCGAGCGCCAGGTGCACGGCGTCGCGCGCCTGCGCGTGCGCCAGCTGGAACGCCAGTTGCGCGCTGGTCGGCACACTGACACCGCGGCGCCCCAGCGCGATGCGCGCCGCCGTATGCGCGCGCAGGGCCTGCCACGGGTTTTTCTCGTCCATGTATCCTCCCTAACCGTCCAGGCGCAGCAGGGCCGTCTGGAAGGCCGGCGCCAGCGCCGTGTTCAGGTTCCCCTGCGCATCCGTGATGTGCATGCGCGCCAGCCAGGCCGCGAATTCGGGCGCGGGGCGCAAACCCAGCACGCGGCGCGCATACAGGGCGTCGTGGAACGAGGTACTCTGGTAGCCGAGCATGATGTCGTCCGCGCCCGGCACGCCCATGATGAAATTGCAGCCGGCCACGCTGAGCATGGTCAGCAAGGCGTCCATGTCGTCCTGGTCCGCTTCCGCGTGGTTGGTGTAGCACACGTCGCAGCCCATGGGCAGCCCCAGCAGCTTGGCGCAGAAATGGTCTTCCAGCCCCGCTCGCAGGATCTGCTTGCCGTCGTACAGGTACTCGGGGCCGATGAAACCCACCACCGAATTGACCAGCAGCGGCTGATATGCGCGCGCCACCGCATACGCGCGCGCCTCGCACGTCTGCTGGTCCATGCCGTGGTGAGCGCCGGCCGACAGGGCGCTGCCCTGGCCCGTCTCGAAATACATGACGTTGTTGCCCAGCGTGCCGCGCCCCAGCGACAAGGCCGCCGCCTGTCCCTCGGCCAGCAGGGACAAGTCGATGCCGAAGCTGCGATTGGCCGCCTGCGTGCCCGCCACCGACTGGAACACCAGGTCGACGGGCGCGCCGCGGCGGATCGCCTCGATCGTGTTGGTGATGTGCGTGAGCACGCACGACTGCGTGGGAATCTGATATTGGTCAATGACGGCGTCGAGCAGGTGCAGCAGCGACACCACCTGCGCCACATTGTCGGTGGCGGGATTGATGCCGATCACGGCGTCGCCGCTGCCCAGCAGCAGGCCATCGAGGATGGAGGCGGCAATCCCCGTGACGTCGTCCGTCGGGTGGTTCGGCTGCAATCGCGTAGACAAACGGCCTTCCAAGCCCAGGGTATTGCGAAAGGCCGTGACGACTTTACATTTCCTGGCCACCAGCACCAGGTCCTGCAAGCGCATGATTTTTGAGACGGCGGCCGCCATTTCCGGCGTGATGCCGGCGGCGACACGCGCCAGCGTTTGCGTATCCGTCGCGTCGTCCAGCAGCCAGTCGCGGAAATCGCCCACGCACTGGTGCGCGATGGGGGAAAACGCGGCGCGCTCATGGCTATCGATGATCAGCCGCGTGACTTCATCGTCTTCATACGGCACCAGCGCCTCATTGAGGAAGGTCAACAGCGGCACGTCCGCCAGCGCCAGCTGCGCCGCCACCCGCTCGCGCGCGCTGGCGGCCGCCACACCGGCCAGCACGTCGCCCGAACGCAGCGGCGTGGCCTTTGCCAGCAGCTCCTTCAAGCTGGCGAACTGGTAAACATGGCTGTCTATCGTATGGCTGAAGCGGGGCATGGTTCGGTTCCTCCAAGGCCCTCATCTTACGCCAACTTATAAACTGCGCAGCGCCCCTTCCAGCTGCGGATAGCGGAAGACAAAACCGTCGGCCAGCAGGCGGCGCGGGGCGACCCTTTGACCTTCCACCAGCAAGTCGGCCTGCTCGCCCAGCAAGGCGCGCATGACGAAGGCTGGGGTGGGCATGACGCTGGGGCGGTGCAGCACGGCGCCCGCCACCTGGGCAAAGCGGCGCTGTTCGATCGCTTCCGGCGCGCAGAAGTTGTACGCGCCATTCACGGCTCCCTGTTCGCTGCGGCGCGCCAGATGGGCGATGCCGCGGAGGACGTCGCGCACGTGCACCCACGTGACCCACTGCTTGCCGCTACCGAGCGGGCCGCCCACGCCGAAGCGGATCGGCAGCAGCATCTGCGGCAGCGAACCCTGGTGGCCAAAGACGAGGCCGAAGCGCATGCAGCCCACCTGCACGCCATATTGCTCCGCCTGGCGCGCGGCCGCTTCCCATTCCTGGCACAGCTGCGACATGAAGATGGCTTGCGGCGCGCTCTCCTCCGTCAATTCCGCCGCGTCGCCCTGCGGCTGCACGCCGTAGTAGCCGATGGCCGACGCCGACAGCAGCACGCGCGGCTTGTGCTGCGCGCGGGCGATCCACGCCACCAGTTCCTGCGTCAGCGCCACCCTGCTGCGGCGCAAGGCCGCCTTGCGCGCGTCCGTCCAGCGCTTGCCGACGATGCGCGCGCCGGCCAGGTTGACCACCATGTCGATGCGCCGCGCATCCGCCAATTCATCGAAGGACTGGATGCAGCGCACCTGGCCGTCGAAGGTCCACGCGGCCTGCTTCGGCTGGCGCGTCAGCACCGTCACCGCGTGGCCGTCGGCCAGCAGGGCGCTGACCAGTTGCTGGCCGATGAAACCCGTGGCACCCGTCACCAGCACGGACTGCGGTGTACTGGCAAACTGCAAATCCTCCGTCTCTTTTTCCGCCATCTCTTTGCGCCGGCCCAGTTGCCACACCGCATACGCGTCGCGCAGGCCGGACAGGCCCACGCCCACGCCGCACAGCGCGAGGAAGACGCTGAGCCAACCATACGGCTGCCACACGAGGGCTGTCGGCAAGTTCGCCCACTCGCTGCTGTTCAGGGCCAGCAGGGCGATGAAGGCGCCTGCATTGATCGCCAGCACCGTGTGCGTGACCCGCTCCGTGGCGGGCAAGAGCCGGGTCTGGTCTTCCACGACGAAATCCCACAGGGTCAGCACGATTTCCACGCCAAACACGATCACCAGCACCCAGGCCCAGGCGCCATGCCATTCCCAGGCCGCCAGACCAACGAACAGCAGGCTGTAGATCAGCGCGCGCGTGGCGTGGATGGTCAGCTCCAGACGCGCCGACGCCTTTTGCGGCAGCGCTTCCGTGATTTCATGGTGGTAGATGGTGTCGAAGGCGCCCAGGCAGCCTTGCGCCGCCATCAGTTGCAGGGCCAGCAGATGCGTATTCATGGTGTCTCCTTGTGAATTTCCGGTGCGGCGGATTCGCGGAACACGCCGGCCTGGGTAAACGTGGTACCGAACAGGGCGTGGCGGATCTCGATGCGGATATTGAACTGCTGCGGCGTGTCGTTGCGGTGGCACAGATAGGTCTTGCCGGGCGTGAGCACGCCGGGCAGCGGCAGGCGCCAGCCGAAAAGATCCCAAAAATAGCCGTCGCTGGTGAAGTGCAGGTTGCCATCTTCCACATGCAGCACGAGCTTCATGCCCAGCCCCATGCCGACGTATTCGAGCACTTCGCCCTTTGCGCTTTCGGCCATGTAGGACGTGAAGCGGATCGGCGCGCGGCCATGCAGGCGGTAAGTGCGCTGCTTGAAGATGAAGGGACAAGCGGGACGCGAATACACTTCAATATCCACGGGGAAGTCATGATCGTCATACGGGATCAAGGCGCCATCGATGAAGGGGCGCGTCAGCCATCCCAGCACCTTGCCCAGGCGCGAGCTGGTGAGTTCACTGAGTTCGCCCCGGTAGTACAGGGGCTGGCCCGGCGCGGGATTTTTCTCGAAGCGGCGGCGGATATCCGGGTGCAGGGTGAGCCACTGCGCGCCCATCACCTTCCTGAACAGCTCTCCTTCGGACGGGCCGTTCATGATTTGCCGCGCTTGCCTGGTTTTTCTTCCGGGCTGAGGAACTTGGCCACCTTGCCGCCCATGGACAGCATGCGTTGCAGGGTCGCCGGCGGCAGGTTTTTATAGTCGCTGTAGGTGGAACTGAGCATTTCCAGGAAAGCCAGCACTTCGCCCATGCGCTCCAGGGTAGCCGGTGGAATCGCCGCATCGTGCTCGCCCTCGATCGCGCATTCGCGCAGCACCGTCAGGGTGGGGTCGATCTCGCGCCGCTTGCGCTCTTCCATGATGACCCTGAAGATTTCCCACACATCCTGCAGGGCGACGAAATGGTCGCGCCGGTCGCCCATCACGTGCGTGATGCGCGCCAGGCCCCAGCTTTGCAGTTCCTTCAGGCTGTTGCTGACATTCGAGCGGGCCACGTTCAGGCTGGCCGCGATGTCTTCCGCCGTCAAGGGTTCATTGGCCAGGAACAGCAGCGCGTGGATCTGCGCCACCGTGCGGTTGACGCCCCAGCGGGTGCCCATCTCGCCCCAATGGAGAATGTACTTCTGCGTCGTCGGACTCAGTTCCATGATTTTCTCTTATTTCTGTCGTTACAGAAATGTAAGACGAAACAGAAATCCAGTCAAGCGCGATTCGTCAGGACTGTGCCGGCGGCTGGCCCATGGCGCGCAGGAACGCTTGCTGCGAGGCGTGCAGCTGGCCATAACCGAGTTCGCGGTAGACGAGGCCGTGGCGTGGCGCCAGCTCGGCGATGATGCGCGCCAGCGCCGGGTAGTGGCGGTGGTTCCAGGTGGGGAACAGATGGTGCGTCAGGTGCAGATTCAGCCCGCCCAGCCAGTAACCGAGCCAGCGCAGCGCGCGCGGTTGCGGCGTCCAGTCGCAGGCCGTGTAGAACGTGTGCTGATACCAGTCGTGCGGCAGGGTGCCGTCCTGGCCCGGCTGGAAGAACTCCACTTCGGCCCAGTGCGTGCCGAGGATCAGCGCCACCAGCGCGCACGAGGCGAGCATCTGGCCCAGAAAATACGCGCCCAGCACCACGCCCCAGGCTATGCCATGCGGCTGCAGCACCCACATGGGCAGCGCCAGCACCAGCGCCACGTGGCCCAGCTTCCAGCCCAGGAACGACAGCCAGCTGCGCCAGCCCTGCAAGCGGCTGTGCGCGCCCACGGGCGTCTTGCCAAAGCGGTCCAGCCAGTCGCCATACCAGTTCAAATACGGCAGCGACAGGGCCGCCACCACGGGCCAGTACAGGTATTGATAGCGGTACTGGGGCGACCAGCGTTGGAACGGCGTCTGGCGCAAAAACGGATTCGGTTCCGTGTCGAGGTCATAGCCTTCCACGTTGGCATACGTGTGATGGAAGTGCACGTGGCGGATGGTCCAGAAATCCGTGTCCACGCCCACGGGCAAGCCCACCAGGCGGATCAGGATGCGGTTCAGGCGTCCCTGGCGGAAGACGGCGCTGTGGGCCGCATCGTGCAGGGTATTCATGGCCAGCACCATGGCCGCGACCAGGCAGGCGACATAGCTGGCGACAAACGGCCAGGTGCTGTCGGCGTTCAAGGCCAGCGCATACAGCCCCACCGTCAGCGCGGCCAGGAACACGGCTTTCGCATGCAGGCGCAGGTCGCCAAAGCGGTGTTTTCCTTCGCTGGCGAGGTAGGCATCGGCACGCGCGCGCAGTTCGCGGCGGAAGGCCGAATCGCGGGCTGGCTGGAAGCGCAGCGGCGGCAAAGGAGGCACAGGCGTCACGCGCGCGTCCCCGCAGTAGGCGGCCACCACAGGCGGCGCGCGCCATCGAGGCCATGCGCCAGCAGCGCGGCCAAAAACACCATGCCCCACGCATCGCGGGGGCCATACCAGCCCAGATACAGGGCCGGCATGGCCAGCGCGATGGCGACCCAGGCGATGGCGCCCCAGCGCCGCGCATCGGACAGGCCGCCCAGCGCCAGGGTGCCGCCAAAAATCAAGGCGAACAGGATGGCCTGCTGCGCGCCGGCCAGAGCCGCTTCGTGGTTGACGTAATAGATCACCAGGCCAAACAAAATCACGCCGCCGCTACCGATGAACAGTTCGGGCACCTCGAAAGTGCCGCGTGACTGCCAGTGGGGAAAGCGCGCGCGCAGCCACTTGAACAGTTTGCCGTTGCTGGCCAACAGGGGATTATGCGTGGGTGTCATGCCCTTCACGCCATAGCGCATTTCCACGCCATCGAGTTCGGGCTGGAAGCTGCCGAACAGCCTGTCCCACAGCAGCAGGGTGCCACCGAAATTGCGGTTGATGTAGCGCTTGTCGGTGCCATGGTGCACGCGGTGGTGCGAGGGCGTGACCATGAACTTGTCCAGGATGCCGGACTTGTTCACCAGCGCATTGTGGTTATACAACTGCACCGTGTAATGCAGCGACGAGACGACGAGGAAGATTTCCAGCGGCACGCCCAGCACGGCCAGGATGGCGATGAACGGGAAATTCGTCAGCGACGAATACCAGGAATTGCGCACGCCCAGCGACAGGTTGAAATGCTCGCCCTGGTGGTGCACCACGTGCACGGCCCACAGCAAAGGGATTTTGTGGTGCAGCCGGTGCATCCAGTAAAAGCACAGGTCCCAGGCAAAAAAAGCGAACACCCATTGCGCCACCACGGGCCACTGGTCGACGATGTGCAGGTTCACATGGCGCAGCAGCAGGGCAAACGCGGCCACTTCCACGCCGCGGAATACCCACATCAGGATATGGCCGGAATTGAGGTTGAAAATGACGTCCTTCCACGGCACGGGGGTCTTGCGCACCCATTTCAGGATCAGCAGTTCGGCCAGCACGAAGGCCAGCATGACAAGGAAAGACAGGGCAAAGGGGTTCATCATGATGCGGTTTCAGTGGAAATGGCGCGGCGAGCCGTCCAGAATACCTGCATTTTCGCCAACATGCCGCCCGCCACGCCCACGGCCAGGCCGGCGGCCAGGTCGATGCTCACGTGCCGGCGCAGCGCGATGATGGCGTAGCAGATGGCCACGCCCAGCGCCACGGCCAGTGCGGAGCGCAGCAGGTGGCGTTTGTCGCACAAGGCCCACACGCATAATAATGTCAGGGCGCCGTGCAGCGAGGGCAGGCAGTTTTGCGTGGAGTCCGCCGACTGCAGCATGCGCAGCGCCTGCGTGCTCCAGGCACTGCCGTCACCCACGGGCGGATACGCAAGCGTGGTCGGGTACAGCAGGAAGACCACGCCGCAAGCCAGCGCGGAAAGCGCCATGGCGCGCGCCAGCCAGCGCACTCTCGCCGCATCGGCCGCCAGGTAGGCGTACGGGATCAGGATGAAGAAGGACAGATACAGCCAGATGGCGGCGTCCGTGTAGGGAATGGCGCGGTCCAGCGCCGTTTCCGGCAAGAGTACCCCCTGCCCTTGCAGCAGGTCGCTGGAAAAATACACGAGGCCGACGCTGCCCCAGCCGGCCAGCAGGTGCAGCAGGCGGCAAGGTAAAGTCATGGAAGAAGGGTTCATGCGCTCGCAAGGCGCCGGATGCGGCGCCGTTTCATGGTGGGGTCAAAGGGAGGCAGTTCGCCGCTCACCGTCCAGGCCAGGCCGTCGACGGCCACGCCCAGGCCGCGCAGCACCGTTGCCAGGTGCGCCCGCAGGGCGGCCAGGCCGGCGTCGTCGAGGGCCGCATGCAGCTGCAAGGCGCTGTCGCCCTGCTGCACCAGGCGGTAATCGGCGTCCGCCGGCAAGGCTTGCGCGAACGCGCGCGTCAGCACGTCGGCAAACACGGCGACGGGGGCGCCGCCGCGCACGGACGGTAGCAGCAGAAGGTCGTCGCAACGCCCTTCGATGCCATCGATGGCGCGCGTGGCGCGGCCGCACGGGCATGGCGTGGCGCGCGCGATCAAAATATCGTCGAGGCGGTAGCGCACGATGGGCTGCGTCATGCGCGTGAAGTCCGTAATCACGGGTACAAAACGACGTTCTTCAGCGTCGAGCCATTGCGGTTCGATGTGCACGTATTCCTCGTTCAGGTGCAGCACACCGTGCTCGCAGCTGCTGGCAAGAAAACCCTCGGTGGCCTGGTAGATTTCATGCACGGCGCCGAACGCCTGCACGATCAGCGCGCGGTCCTGCGCTTCCAGCACTTCGGCCACCGAGATCACTTTTTTAGGCGCCAGCGCCAGGCTGCCATCGATGACGCGCAAGGCCAGCTGGCGCAGCACCTGGGCCGGCGCGACGATCACGGAAGGTTGATAGCGCGCCAGCTGCGCGCACAGGCTGTCGAACGGTGCGAACAGGTCGTAGAAGGCAAACGTGAGCCACGGCGAGCGCACGGCCGTGTACAGATTGCTGTTCGCGCGCAGGAACAGGGCGACTCTTTCGCCGGAAAACAGGCCGTCGGGCAGCGCCTTGGCCAGCATCACGCCCGCCCATTGGGCCTTTTCGCGGGGGCTGACGGTAAATACGGCGCGCCGCGACGAGGTGCCCGACGACAGGCCCACCGTGATGTCGCCCACGGCGGGCGTAAAGTCGCGGCTATGCTCGGCCGCCATGGCCGCGTCCATCGCCCGCGCCAAGGTGACGCCCTCGGTGTTCATGGCGTCGAAATGCTCGAGCATCAGCGCCTTGTTCATGGTGGGCCACTGTGCCAGCGGCAGCACGCGATAGGGAGCGAAATAGCGGCTGCGCGCGCACAGCACATCGATGAAACGCGCCAGTTGCTCCTGCTGGTAGGCGTCCAGCTGCGCGCGGCTTGTGAAACGCAGGCGGCGCGTGCGCCAGTACGACAGCAACAGCCAGAAAATTCGCTTCACGGGCGGCCCGCCACCGGCAAATAATCGTTGCTGTCTTCATGCGTGATGCGGATCTGCGCATTGCCCGACTGGTGCAACTGGTGCAGCCGCTTCAGGGTGGCGTAATACGGCGCGCGCTTGTGCTGGATGAGGAAGGACAGTTCCGACGGCCCGCGCAGCTGCTGAAAACTTTCCGGCACCCAGGCCGCGTCCGACGCCAGCAAGGTCCAGCCGCCATCCTGCAGCACGAAGGCACCCAGATGACCGACCGCGTGGCCGGGCAAGTCGACGATGTAGATTTCGCCCGTGCCGCTGACGTCGCGCCCGTGCGTGAATGGCAGCAGGGCTGCCGGCAAGGCCGTCTCGGGCACGCTTTCGACGAAATCGAGGCGGTCGGCAATATCATTCGGCAGCAGCTCGGGCACGAAAGCCTGGCGCACGGCGGCCACGCCGGATAATCCCCGCACGGCGTCCCAGCCCGTTTTGGAAGCCATCAGCCGCGCGCCGGGAAAGTCGCGCAGGCCGGCGATATGGTCGGCGTGGAAGTGCGACAGCAGCAGGGTGTGGATGTCGCCGGGCGCCACGCCCTGCGCGCGCAACTGTCCCTGCAGCGATTCATTGTCGTCAAACGAAATCGGCGTCACCCACGCATACAGGCGGTACACGCCTTTCGACGTGGCGGCGCGGAAGTGCTCGGCGTAACCGGTGTCCCACAGGTACAGGCCCGCGCGCGTTTCGATCAGGTAGGCGCGCGAGGGGAAGCAGCGGCTGGCCAGCCCGCTGCCTTTCAAGACCATGCACGAGGGATGGGTGCAATGGCCGACGCGAAACGCAGTGATGCTAGCCATTGCGCTCCTTGCCCACCTTGTGCGCCGCCGCTTCCTGGCGCATCCACTGCGCCGTCAGGGCGATGCCTTCCTGCAGGCTGACGATGGAACGGTAGCCGAGCACCTTGCGCGCCTTGGCGTTATCAAGCGTCATGTCGAAACTGAGCGCGCCGATGCTGTAGGGCGTGAGCGACGGTTCGCGGCGCGTAAAACGCGAAGCGAACTGCATCAGGCGCGCCGCCAGCGCCAGCACGCGATAGGGCACGCTGACGATCTGGAACGGCTGCTGCAGGTGCTCGCAAAACAAGGTACGCAAAATGTCGCACAGGCGCGCCGGTTCGCCATTCGTGATGTTGAAGGCGGCGCCAGACTGCACGGTCTTGTGCACGGTGGCCAGCCACATCGCATGCACGACGTTGTCGACATAGGTAACGTCGATGGTGACCGCGCCGCCGTTGGGCAGCGGCAGCTTGCCGCCGCGCTGTTCCAGCACGCGCGCCAGGCGCGGGATCAGCACCTGGTCGTACGGGCCGAAGATGGCGCGCGGGCGCAGGATCACGCACGTCATGCCGCGATGCCGGTCGACCGACTCCTGCACCAGCTTTTCCGCCATCGCCTTGGAGCGCGCATAGGCGTTGACGAAAGCGTCGGGGCGGAAGGTTTCCGGCACCTCGTAGCGGTTGCGGTAATCGAAATACATGGCCGGCGTGGAGATGTGCACGAAGCGCGCCACGTGCTGGCTGGCGGCCGCGCGCAGCAGCTGGCCCGTGGCCGTGACGTTGGCGGCGATGAAGTCGCGCTCGGCGCCCCAGGGCGAAGACAGCGCGGCGCAGTGCCAGACGGCGTCCATGCCGCGCACCAGCTCGTCGACCTGGCGCGGCGACGCCTGCGCCAGATCGAGCGGCACGAATTGCGCGCCCATGCGCTCCAGTTCGCGGCCCACGGCAGCGTTGCGGCCCGTGGCGCGCACTTCCACGCCCTGCGCCAGCAGGGTGCGCACGGCATTGCGCCCCAAGCCGCCCGTCGCTCCCGTGACCAGTATCCGCCTCATCACACCACCTTCACAGGTCAAGAATCATGCCGCCGATGGTCAGGCCTGCGGCCGTGCCCATCATCAGCAAACGCTGGCCTGCCACGGCCCGCCCCGTCATCACCGCCTCGTGCAGAGCGGTGGGCAAGGAGGCGGCCACCTGGTTGCCGTGCGTTTCAAAGATCTTGATGATTTTAGCATCGGGAACGTCGAGGATGCGCGCCGCATGCGCGAGCCCCAGCGGGCTGGCCTGGTGCGGCACGACCACATCGACTTTCTCCAGGCCGGCGCCCGATTCCTGCATGAGTTCCGCGAGGAAATCCGGCATCACCTTGACGGCCAGGCGGAACACGGCCTTGCCATCCATGCGGAACAGATAATCGCCCGGTTCGCAGCCGTTGCGGGGGTTGCGCTCGGTGCCGCCGCCACGGATTTCGCAATAGCGCCGCCCTTCCGGATACGTGCCCATCTTGTAGGCGCGGATGCCGGCGCTGCCGTCACCGCGCTCGACGATGACGGCGGCGGCGCCGTCGCCAAAGATCATCGACGCTTCCGGCTCGCTCCAGTCGACGCCGCGCGAAGCGAGGTCGGAGGAAACGATGGCGATGCGCCGGTAGGCGCCGCCGGCCAGCATCGAGGCGGCCACGCGGAAAGCGGCCATGAAACTGAGGCAGCTGGCATTGACGTCGAAGCTTTGCGTACCGGGCGGCAAGCCCGCGTGTTCGGCAACGAAGCAGGCCGTGTTCGGCAACGCTTGCTCGGGCACGCCGCAGGCGCAGATCAGCAGATCGATATCGGCCGGACGCAGGCTGGCGTTCTTCAGTGCGTCGAGCAGGGCGGCGGCGCCCAGCTGGCTTTGCGATTCATCGGGCGCGGCGACAAAGCGCGACAGCACGCCGCTCTTGCGCAAGGTGTAACCAGCCGGATGCCCCAATTTCAGGTCCAGGCTGGCGGAGGTGACGCTGTGCGAGGGCACGGCTTTGCCCGTCGCGATCAGGCGAACTGGAATCATGTTTGCCTTTATGTAAATGTAAGTTAAATGCGAAAAAACACGGTTAATGGAGGCCGCTCAATCGAGTACCAGCGGCGGCAGCTTGACGCCGCAACTCTTGCAGAAACTGGCATCGTCATCGAGCCCTTCTTTCAGGCACGTGGGACAGGTACGCGTGGTGACCAGCTTGGAACTGCGCTGTACCGTCATTTCGGCACTGATAATGCCGGTAGGCACTGCCAGGATGCCCCAGCCGAGCAGCATCATCAGTGAAGCGATGGTGCGCCCGATGTCGGTGCGCGGCGTGATATCGCCGAAACCCACCGTGGTCATGGTGCTGATGGCCCAGTATATCGACGTCGGAATACTGCTAAAGCCGTTATCCGGCCCTTCCACGACATACATCACAGTACCCAACAGAAAGACCACCATCATGACAAAAGACAAGAAAATGAGGATCTTGCGCCGGCTGGCCAGCAAGGCCCGCCCCAGCACCGTGTATTCATGCACATACGACGTGAGCTTGAGGATACGGAACATGCGCAGCAGGCGCAAAATGCGCACGTCGATCAGCACGTGCGCGCCCGGCAACAGCAAGCCGATGTAGGTCGGCACGATGGCCAGCAAGTCGATCACGCCGAAAAAACTCTTGGCGTAGCGCACGGGATGCTGCAGGCACGCCAGGCGGGCACAATATTCGATGGTAAACAAAATGGTGAAAAACCATTCCAGCGCCGTCAGCCAGGTGCCATACCGCTCGGCCATGGAGGCGACACTGCTGAGCACAACCACCGTCACGCTGATCAGGATGGCGGCGATCAGCAACAGGTCGAAGGCGCGGCCCGTGCGCGTTTCCGCCTCGAAAATGACGGTGTACACCTGCTCGCGCCAGCCCCGCTCGGGCTTGCCAAATTTTTGCTGCGTTTCCTGTGCCGCCAATTGCTGCGGCGTCAAGGGTGCCGCGCCGCTCTTCGTCGCGGCTTTCATGTGGGTAGTGTGCTCATATATTATTATTGTATAGATAATTTACAAAGCACGGCGACACGCACGATTGCAATAAGGTTTGCGCTACGACAGCTTTTTCGCCAGCAACACGGCATTACGCCGGTCGCGTTCGGCTTGCACGATGTCCGTCGTGCGCGCTTCCGAGATGCCCACCGTGTGCAGCACGGTGGCCGTCAGCTGCAGCGCCGACTCCAGCGCCTCGGGCACGACCAGGGTGGCGCCCGCCTGGATCAGGGCCACCGCATGCGCCTCGTCGCGGGCGCGCGCATACACGGGCAACTGCGGATATTCACGGCGGATCGATTTCACGGCATGCAGCACGGAGGCCGCGTGGTCCATCGTCAGCACCACGGCGGCAGCCCGGTCCGCATTGACTTTTTGCAACAGTTCCGCGCGCGACGCATCGCCGAAATACACGGGGAAACCGCGCGGATGCAGGGTCGTCACCAGGCGCGCATCATTCTCGATCGCCACATACGCGATATCCTGTTCCGTCAGCACCTTGGCCAGCAACTGCCCCACACGGCCAAAACCGGCGATGATGACGGTGCTGCCCTGCGGCGGCGGCGCGCCGTGCGCCAGGTCGGCCAGCTGATGGTGGTGGCGCTTTTCCCACCAGTTGCCGAACGCGCGCGCCGCCTTGGCCAGCGCCGGCGTGGCGAACAGGCTCAGGCCCACCACCAGCATGACGAACTGCGCCACCTGCGGGCCGATCAATTTCGTGCCCAGCGCATACGCGACGACGATGAAGGCGAATTCGCCGCCCTGCCCCAGCAGCACGCCCGTTTCCACGGCGCGCCCCCAGTGAAAGCCGCCGATGCGAAAAATCACGCTGATGACCAGGGTTTTCAGCGCAAACAGGCTCAGCACGGCCAAGGGGATCAAAATTGGCGACTTGAGGATTTCGCGCACGTCGATCTGCATGCCCACCGACATGAAGAACAGACCCATCAGCAAACCTTTGAAGGGCTCGATCGTCACTTCCACTTCGTGGCGAAATTCCGTCTCCGCCAGCAGCAAGCCGGCCAGCAGGGCGCCCAGCGCCATCGACAGGCCCGCCAGATACGTCAATCCCGCGATGCCCAGGGTGCTGAGCAAGGTCAGGGCCATGAACACGTCCGGCTGGCGTTTCTTGACGAAAAACTGGAACAGCGGACGGATCACGCGGCGCCCCAGCAGATAGATCAGCAGGATAGCGCCCGCCGATTTCACGGCCGCAAAGCTGAGCAGATACGCCAGGTCGTCGCTGCGCCCGCTGGCGAACACGTCGATCAGGATGAACAGCGGCACCACCATCAGATCCTGGAACATCAGAATGGAAAAGCCCGCCTGGCCGCTTGGGGTCTGCAGCGAGCGCTGGTCGGTCAGCAGCTGCATCACCACGGCCGTGGACGACAGCGACAGCACCAGCCCCAGCACGATGGACGCTTCCAGCGACAGGCCGAAGTAATACGCGACGCCGCCGATCAGGCAGGCGCTGACGGCCACCTGCCCCACGCCCGCGCCGAATACCCAGCGCCGCAGCGCCCACAGCCGTTCCGTCGACAGTTCCAGGCCGATCATGAACATCAAAAACATCACGCCCAGCTCGGCCAGTCCGCTGACCTGCTCGGCACGCACGAACGAGAAATACGTCAGCCACGTGAAATCGCCGGCCCACAGGCCGAAGCCGAACGGGCCGAACAGGCAGCCGACGGCCAGGAAGCCGAGCACCTGGTTGACTTTCAGGCGTTGCAATAGCGGAATAAAAATCCCGGCCAGGGCGAGAAACAGCAGGGTTTCCCGCAAATACGGTAAGGCGTGTTGCTCTTCCAAAATAGTCCTAACTAAATATCATTCTTGCTGAATTGGTAGTGTCGCATGCTGGGCCACGGCGAAGCAGACCCACACGCGATATTTTTTCCTAAGAGCAACACATCCGTTCTCTATTTCGGCGGCGCCAGCATATCGGCACGGGGGCGGTCCCAGCCCGGCACGTAGGCGGGACAAGGGCGGCTGCGGAACTGCTGCAGTTCCACGGTGGTGAAATTGGGCAGCATGCCGGGATTGAAGCGCACGTCCGTCAGCTTGTCCGCATGCAAGCGGGGCATGCGGGCAAAGCGGAACCAGGCGTCGACATAGCAATTGTCCGCCTGCAAGGTGCGCAAGGCGGCCAAGCTACCTGCCGCCTGCGCGGAGACGGCGATGCCGGGCGCCAGTTGCTGTTCCCGCTTGCCCGTCTCGGCCAGCCCGGCCGGGCAGGCGGCGGGCGCCAGCGAGGCGGGCAGCAGGCTCAGGGTGCCGCGCCGCAGGGTGTACACGTCTGTCTTGCTGTCGAGCGACACATAGATCCAGCACAATGGATTGCTGGGAAACGCCGTCATCGCCACATCCCACACGCGCGTGCCGGGGTCGAGCCGCTGCACGGCCGCCTCGATGCGCGTACGGCCGATAGCCGAGGCCACGCCCTGCGTGCCGATGAAGGTGGCCGCCAGCGCGAAGGCCAGCAGCAACGCTCCCCGTCCCCGCTCGCCGGCCCGCCCTTGCAGCACGGCCAGCACCACGCCCAGCCCCAGCAGAACCGCCAGCGAAGCCGGCGCCAGGTAGGTTTTATAAGTGAAGAAGCACAAAGCCGCCGCCAGCGCGGCCAGCAGCACGCTTTTGACGATGCCGTAGCGCAAGGACATGATCACGGGCACGCCCAGCAGCACCCAGAACATGGGTTCGACAATGAAGACCATGTCGCCATACAGCCAGCGGCTGTCAAATGGATAAAACGGGTGCAAGCCATAGGAATTGAGGAAATCCATGCCCATGTGCAAGCAGAATCCCAGCAGCAGACAGGCCGCCAGGCCGATGCGGGCGGGCACGCTTTCCTTCAGCAGCCGGCGCGCGCCGGGCCATAGCAGCCACAGCAGGGCCAGCAACAGCAGCGCCTGCGGCAAGGCCAGCAGCAAGGTATGCGTATGGCCACGGTGGTGCAGCATGTAGCCGAACGGACGCGGTAGCAGCTTGGTCAGCACCAGGTCCAGGTCGGGCGCGTTGCTGGCAAACCAGGCCGTAAACAGAAACAGCGCACGCCGGGTGCGCTGGGCGGGGGCTTGCGGCTCGGGCGGCAGGCTGCGATGTAGCAGTTCACCGACCCCGAGGCCGATGACCGAATGCGTAATATTATCCATCGGGCAATTTTACAGGATGCGGCCACCCCAAGAGCAAAGGCTGGGGTCGTACCCTCAGGGTACGACCCCGGATTCTGCCATTGGGTTTGTTCAATCAAGCGGTTACAGTGCCTGTAAATCTTCCCCGCGCATGCCCACCAGCAAGGCGCGACCATCGGGCAGCACGCGGAACTCGCCATAGCGGGCCTTTTCCCAGCGCGCCGCCTCGCCCTCCTTGAAGAACCAGGCATCGCTGACCAGCACCCAGTTGCCACCCTTCGGCGTCAGTTCGAGCAGGAATTCGCCGGGTGCCAGCACCTCTTTGGTGTACGGGCGCAGCAGTTCTGCCACGCCGCGCGCATCGCGCCTGGCCACCACGAGGGGCCGGCCCGGCGCCCTGTCCACGCTGGCCAGGGTGCTCAGGACGCCGAGGCCCTGGAAATTGAGGCGCATGTAATCGCCCTGCATCAGCGAACGGGGATCGACGGGCGCCAGTTCCACGAACACAGGCTCGCCCTTGGCAATCAATTGCTCCTTTTGCCAGATGCCACCGTTGGCGACCAGCAACACCAGCAGCAAGCCGCCCAGCACGCCCAGGCGCACGGCGCGATGTTCGGCCGCCACGCCCGCCGGTTTGCTTTCCACCAGATGCAGCACGGCGCCGCGCGTAGCCAGCCACGACAATGCGCACAGCACGGCGCCGGCCACGGCCAGCAGCGCCGCCTTGCTGGCCAGCGGCCAGGCCAGCTGGTAATAAAAGCTGCCGATGATCCACGCCGCCGCCAGCGCGGCCGCCACGGCCACGCGCAAACGCGCGCTCGTCACACAATACGCGAGGATCAGCAGCACGGGACCGAGCGCCGGCATGAACCACGCCAGCACGACCAGCACCAGCGCCACGCCGATGGCGGGCAACTGGCGCAATGCCGGCCAGCGCCATCCCGTCCAGGCAGCGGCGGCCGTGGCCAGCACGAGCGAGACGCCATTCAAGGCCTGTGCATACCAGGCGCCGGCCTGGTGCCGGCTCACTTCGCGCGCCACCTCGCCCGTGAAGCCGCCACCCAGCGCACCGCCCAGCATGAAGGTCATGCCGGACCAGAAGACCAGTCCCAGCAAGATGGCCAATACCCACCCGGTCGACAGCGACTCCAAGAAGGCGGCGACGGGTGCGCCGCGGCCATCGTTGAAGGCCTGCTTCTGCAGCCAGTGGGCGGCCAGCCAGAGTGCCAGGGCCAGCATCCAGGCCAGATATAGTTGCGTGGGATCGTTCTCGAAAATCCAGTCGCGCGTGCTATCGATGATGCCCAGCGCCAGCAAACCGCAGGCGACCAGTCCCAGCAGCACGCGCAGCCAGTCGCGCGGCAAGGCGGCGGCCACCACCAGGCATGCCAGGCACAGCAGCAGCGATGCCGTCTGCGTGGAGCAATCGCGGAACAGGGCATAACCGAGCAAGCTGCCGCCCACCAGCAGGCAGGGCACGGCCAGCTGCTCGACAAACAGCGCCACGCCGCGCATGCGGATCAGCAGCACGGCCACCACCAGCACGATGGCGGCCACGATATACGCGCCGGGACCGTGGCGCACGATGCTTTCCAGGCCTGCGCCCAGCGCCAGGACCAGGGGGATGGCGGCCAGCCAGGCGCCGAAGGCCGTCATCAGCACCAGCGGCCACGGCCGGACATCCTGCACGGGCCGGCTGGCGTTGGGCGGCAACAAACCGGCGCGCGTGGCGTCGTCGATCAGGGCGGCGAGCGCATCGTCGCGCTGAGTGTTGATATTGCTCATGGTGCCTCCTGGCGCGTGCGCCACAAAATGCCTTGCACGGTCAGCGCCAGCAGCACGGCAGCGACCAGGCCCAGCATCACCAGCCTGCCGACGCCATCGCCATTGCCACCGCCATTGAACAGCATGTATCCCAGCCCCCACACCAGCAAGGTGTTGACGCCCAACGAGACGGCACTCAGGCCGAACACATCAAAGTAGCGGCGCGTGGCCAGCAGGACGCCGGCGACAGCCAGCAAGCCCAGCCCGGCCCAGTACGGCGATTCGACCTCGCTGCCGAACAGGGCGCTGACAGCCGTGCCCGTGATGAGGATGGTGGCCAGCACCAGGCCAAGGCGCAAGGCCCAGTTGCCCGCGCCCGTCCAGCGCGCCAGCAGGGGCGAGACAAACGCACAGGCCAGCAGCACGGCCAGCCAGCCGCTGACGAAAATGCTCAGATCGGCCGAATTGATGCGCCAGCTGTGGTGCGCATGCGCCTGCATCCACAGGGCGGCGGCCGTCGAAAAAATCAGCATCCACGGCGTCCACAGCACGTCGCTGCGCGCGACAAAACACAGGGGCAAGGCCAGCGCGGCCCACAGGGCGAACAATTGCCAGGGATCGGCGCCCGTCTGGTACGTCTGGCCGAAATACGCGAACAGGCCGCCGATGGCCAGCAAGGCCATCAGCAACAGCGGTATGCGCGCCTTGGGTACGGCGAAGGCGCCCACGCAGGCGGCGGCCAATACGCCTTGCAGCAGGGCAAAGCGGCCCATGCGACCCAGGTCTTCCCAGTTGGCGGCCACCCAGCAGATCAGGCCCATGCCCAGCAAGGCGGCACCCAGCACGGCCACGCCGCGCGGCAGCCAGTAGGCCAGGCGCGCCGGTTCACGCTGGAAGCCGGCCACGTCCTGCAACTGCCGGGTTTGTTGGGCATCGAGCGCATGGGCCGAGGCGAGTTGGTACACGGCGAGGCGTAAATCCATCGTCTGCTTTCTTTGTCAGGAAATAGGGGGAGTCAGGTCAGCGCTCGACGCTCACGCCGCGCCAGAAGGCGACGTGGCCGGCAATTTGCTTGGCGGCATCCTTGGGCTGGGGGTAATACCAGGCGGCGTTGGCATTCGTCTGGCCATCGACGACGACATCGTAATAGCTGGCCGTGCCCTTCCACGGGCAGATGCTGGTGTGACTGCTGGGACGCAGGTACTCCTGCGTCACCTTGGACAAAGGAAAATATATATTGTTTTCAACGACTTGCACCTGCGCATCGGTCGCTTGCGCGATGACGGCGCCATTCCAGCTGGCTGTTGGCATTTGACTATCCTCCTTCTGCGCCGAGTGTAGCGCAAAAAGTCTGCCATGGCGCGCGCCATTGGCGCCTGGCTTAAGCGCCGCTGATGATCTGGCGCAAGGCTTGCTCAAACACTTCAGGAGGCTGGCCGCCGGAAATCAGGTGGCGCTCGTTGATGATGACGGCAGGCACCGAGTTGATGCCGTTCTGCTGGTAGAACCGCTCCTGCGCGCGCACTTCGTCCGCATAGGCATCGGAGGCCAATACCTCGGCCGCTTGCACGGTATCGAGACCGACGTCGCCCGCGACTTTCAGCAGTACCTCGTGCGAGGACGGATTCTGGCCCTGCGTGAAGTAGGCATCGAACAGCGCCATCTTGAGTGCCTTCTGGCGCCCTTCGATCCCGGCCCAATGCAGCAGCCGGTGCGCATCGAACGTGTTGTAGATGCGGCCGCGCTTGTCCATGGCGAAAGTAAAGCCCAGCTGCTCGCCGCGCGCGCGGATCGCTTCGCGCGATTGCGCCATCTGTTCCGGGGTGGAACCGTATTTGCGGGCGATATGTTCGCCGATATCCTCGCCTTCAACCGGCATGTTGGCGTTCAGCTCGAAGGGCTGGAAGTGGATCTCGGCCTGGACGGTGCCGTCCAGCTTGTCCAAGGCTTGCTCCAGCGATTTCAGGCCGATCACGCACCAGGGGCAGGAAACGTCGGAAACGAAGTCGATACGGAGGGGAACGGGTGTGGCGGGAGTGGAACTCATGGTGGGCAGCCTTTGCGCGAGTCGGTGGCGGCCGCACCGCGCGGCGCCGCAAGCACAGCATATGCGTGCGGGCCGCGGGAAATCAAGCGCCTACTTTTTCTTGACGGGCGCCTTGGCCGCATCCTTCTTGCCGCCGATCTTGCTTTCCTTGCCAGAGAGCAAGTTCGCGATGTTCTGGCTGTGGCGGTAAGCCAGCAGCACGCTCATGACGATGACAGCCAGCAAGATAGGATCGACGCCGAACAGCAAGCCATAGTAAAACGGCGCGAACAGGGCCGCCACCAGCGCTGCCAGCGAGGAATAGCGAAACGCGTAGGCGATGATCAGCCATGTGGCGAGGGTCGCCAGGCCCAGCCAGGGATTAATCCCCAGCAACACACCGAGGGCCGTGGCCACGCCCTTGCCGCCGACGAAGCGGAAGAACACGGGCCACAAATGGCCGAGGAAGACGGCGATGGCCACCAGCGCCACGGCCGTGTCGCCCACGCCCAGGGCCGTAGCAAAATGGTCGGCCAGGAACACGGCCAGCCAGCCCTTGGCGCCATCGCCCAGCAGCGTCATGACGGCCGCGCCCTTGTTGCCGCTGCGCAGCACGTTGGTGGCGCCCGGATTTTTCGAGCCATAGGTGCGCGGATCGGCAATGCCGAAGACCTTGCTCATCACCACGGCAAACGATATCGAGCCGAGCAAGTAAGCGGCCACTGTCATTGCCACGGTTGTGATTACTGGATTCATTTCTTCCCTTTATTATGTTTATTGCACCAGCGTCGAGGCTGGCGCAGCAGAATATACACCATGCTCCATGCCCCGCAACAGGCTTTGGACGATTTCCTTAATCCTGCAGCGCGCACTGCACCGGCTTGGCCTTGAGCAAATCCATGAGCACCTGCGGCGCCAGCGAGACGAGAAAACCGCGCCGCCCGCCATTGATGTAGATGCGCGGCAAGTCCAGGATGGATTGCTCCACGTACACGGGCATGGCCTTCTTCGTGCCGAACGGCGAGGTGCCGCCGATCATGTAGCCGGAATGACGCTGCGCCACTTCGGGCTTGCACGGCTCGACGGACTTGCAGCCGATGCCACGCGCCAAATTCTTGGTCGACACCTTGCAATCGCCATGCATGAGCACGATCAGCGGCTTGGCCGCCTCGTCCTGCATCACCAGGGTCTTGATCACCGCGTGCTCGGGCACCCCCAGCTCGCGCGCCGAGACGCTGGTGCCGCCGTGTTCTTCATACGGATACGGGTGTTCTTCAAAGGAAACGTGATGCTTGCGCAGCAGCTGCGTCGCCTGGGTTTCGGAAATATGCTCTTTTTTAGCCATGCGTGATACGCTGATCGTTCAGTGAGGAGTGCTAATTATGCAGCAAGAAATCCGCTTTGCCACATTCAATGTCTGCAACCTTGCCCCCGCCGGGGCGAAATTGTATGACAACCTGGACCCATTGAGCCCGGCGCAATACGAAGCCAAGGCGGAATGGACGGCGCGGCAGATCGACCTGCTCGACGCCGACGTGATCGGCTTCCAGGAAATTTTCTCGCAAGCGGCCTTGCGCGACGTGCTGTCGCGCACGCGCCATTACCGCGCAGCCGCCCTGGCCGGCCACGATGCGATGGACGCCGCCGGACGCATGCTGCCCACCGTGGCGCTCGTGTCGCGCCTGCCGCTGGCCGGCGCCGGAGTTGCCTGGACGAATTTCCCGGCCGGCGTGAGCGTGTCCGCCGATGACAATGTCTGCCGCTTCGCCCGCGCACCGCTGCACGTGCAGGTCATCTTGCCTGGCGGACAACTCACGGACGTGGTCGTGGTGCACTTGAAATCGCGCCGGCCCGACTACCGCCACGGCGACGGCAACGATGCCATCGCCTACGCACTGGCCAACCTGCGCTCGCTGCAGCGGCGCGGCGCGGAAGCGGTGGCCCTGCGCGTGCTGGCATGCGAACTGGGCCACAGCAGCCGTCCCCGCATCGTGCTGGGCGACTTCAACGATATCGCCAATGCCGTCACCACGTCCATCGTCATGGGCGCGGGCGCACCGTGCGAACCAGGCATGGAAATGCGAGAACGCCTGTATGACGCCAACGCCATCGCCCTGCGCCAGGATGCGGCGCGCCACGCGGGCTACACGAATATCCACGACAGCGCCTACATGACGATCGACCATATCCTCGTGTCCGAGCATTTCCATCCCGCCTCGCCGCGCGCCATCGGCGTGCTGCAGGACGTGACTTATCTCAACGACCATTTGCTGCTGGGCCTGCCATATGCGTCCGACCATGGCCAGGTGCTGGCGCGCATCAAGCTGCTGGGAAACATTACCTAGTTCAATAACTTCGCCAGAACACTGCCCGCGACTTGCGCGCTGGCATAGCGCCCCTGGTATTGCTGGCAGCCCTGTGCCCGCAGATACGCCAGTTGCTGCGCCGTTTCCACGCCTTCGGCAATCACCGTCAATTGCAGCTCGCGCGCCATGGCGATGATGGTGGCGGCGACCATCGTGTCGGCTTCGCCTGCCGTGCCATCCGCCGCGGCGGGCAGGAAGGATGGGTCGATCTTGAGTTTATCCACCGGGTAATGGCGCAGATTGGCCAGGCGCGAATAGCCGGTGCCGAAATCGTCGATGGCCAGCCTGGCGCCCAGCGCGCGCAGCTGCGCCAGCACGCCGGCCAGGCGCGCGCCGCCCTTCATCAGCAAGGACTCCGTCACTTCCAGTTCCAGGCAGGCGGCGGGCAAACCCGACACGGCCAGCGCCTCTTGTACGCTGAGTAATAAATTATTGTGCAGGCATTGCGCCGGCGACAGGTTCACGGCCACGCGCCAGGCCTGGCCCGCATCGTGCCAGGCGCGCGCGCGTCGGCAAGCTTGCTGCAGCACCCAGTTGCCAATCGACACCATCAAGCCGCACTCCTCGGCCACGGCGATGAAGCGCTCGGGCGGCAGCACGCCCAGTTGCGGGTGGCGCCAGCGCAACAGCGCTTCGGCACCGACGATTTGCCCGCTAGCAACATCGAGCGCGGGCTGGAACTCCAGCACGAATTCATCGCGACCCAGCGCGGCGCGCAAGCCCTGCTCCAGGCTGGCCCGCTCGATGATTTGCGCATTCATCTCGGCATTGAAAAACTGGAAATTGTTACGCCCGCCTTCCTTGGCATGGTACATGGCGATATCGGCGTTGTGCACGAGGGCCTCGATGCTGTCGCCATCGCTGGGAAAGATGGCCACGCCGATCGAGGTCGATACCTGCAGTTCGTATTCGCCCAGCTGATAGGGCTGCGTGACGGCATGCAGCAGGCTCGACGCCACATGGGCCACCTGGTCGATGCCGCCCACCTCGGCCAGGATGATGACGAACTCGTCGCCGCCATGCCGGCTGACCGTGTCGACGCCGCGCACGCAGCGCACCAGGCGCCGCGCCACTTCCTTGAGCAGCAAATCGCCCACATGGTGGCCCATGCTGTCATTGATGTGCTTGAAATGGTCGAGGTCCAGGTACAGGATGGCCAGCATGCTCAGCTTGCGCCGCGCGGCCGCCAGCGCCAGCGACAGCCGGTCCAGCAGCAGCACCCGGTTGGGCAAGTCGGTCAGGAAATCGTGCTCGGCCAGGTGGCGCGTGTGCTCCTCGTTTTTCTTGCGCTCGCTGATATCGTTGAGGATGGCCAGGTAATTGCTCAATTGCCCCTGGCTGTCGCGGATGGCCGTCAGCGACAGCCAGGCCGGGTAGCGCCCGCCCGCCTTGCGCTGGCCCGTGATATCGCCTTGCCAATAGCCGTTGGCCTCGACTTCGTCCCACACGTGGTCAAAAAACGCCGGCGCCTCCGGCTCCACGCCGTGCTGGACGAAAGGCTTGCCCAGCATGTCGTCCAGGCTGTAGCCGCTGATTTCGCTGTACGCGGGATTCATGCTGACGACGCGCTGCTGCGGGTCCATCACGACGATGGCCACACTGGCATGCTCGATGACCTGTACCGACAAATACAGGGCCCGCTCGGCCAGTTTGCGCGAGGAAATATCGCGGATCACGGCGTAAAACAGATAGGTGTGGTCGAGCGTGACGGAAGTGAGCAGCACTTCGCCCCAGAACAGCTGGCCCGCGCACGTCTGATAGCGCCAGTCGTAGCGGCAGTTGCCGTCGGCGTGGGCCTGTGCCGCCAGCTGCGTGCCGCGCAACGACGACAATTCGCCATCGGGCTGGCGCAGCGGCGAAAAATCGCTGAGGCGGCGCCCCAGCAGCCGTGGCCGGTCTTCACATTGAAACAGGGTAATGGCGGCCGGATTCGCTTCGGCGATGTACTCGTCGCGCAGCAATACGATGGCGTCGGCGGACTTGTCGTACAGCTGGCGGAAATTGTCGCCCATCAGCAGCAAGGCACCCTGCGCGGCGCCATCCTGGCCGCTGGCCGTGATGTCGACATCGATGCACACCACTTGCCGCACACGTCCGGACTGCATGACGGGAAACACGGTGGAACAGATGCAGCGCGGCGCGGCCCCGTCGGCGTCCAGCTTCCACAAGCGCATGCCGCGCGCCTTGCCGCTCTCCCACACGGCGGCCAGTTCGCCGGCGACATCCTCGGCCAGGCTGGCGGCATCCGGCAGCGAAGCGGCCACCCTGGCCCACGGCTGGCCCAGCGCCAGCTCGGCCGCCACGCCATACAGGCGCGCCGCGCCAGCGCTCCAGTAGCGCACGATGCCGTCGCGGTCGATGCCACGCACGGCCAGGCCAGGCGCCTGTTCGACGGCGGCAACAATGATGGACAGCAAGTCCAAGGCCTTGCCAGCCGGCCCCGCCTGCGGTTCGGCAGCGGCAAGCAAACGGCCCGGCGACGGCGCGGCTCCGACAATCCGATCAGACATCAGGCCCCCGTGGCGCGGCCGCGCGGCAACCGGCGGGCGTGTGGCCTGTCCGGTGGCGCAACCATCCCGACCATTCTTGCGCGCCGGCGAATCGGCTTCTTGAGGAGGCGCAAGCATCGTGACGTGCGCGGCGGGCATGCTTACTGTGGTCTCCGGTCGCCGTTTTTTGCATTCCAGCCCCGATTTTGTGCAATCTGTCGCATGGCGATGGCGGCCGGACTTGAATCTTCCTAAAGTGGCAACATGCGTATCGCCGTGAACGGCCGCAGCGGCAGGCGTGCTGCCTGCGGCCGCCACGGCGATGCGCTACCCGAATTCCCTCCCGGCCAGCGACAGGCCGGGTCCGCACCGAGACCTGGCGCCGAGCCCCTGCGCCGCTCCTGACTAAAAAACCTATGAAAAACGAGACCCTGCCCCCCGCCTCTCCCCTTGCCGCCACGCGCCGCCGGCGCTGGCGCACCCCCGTGCTGATCCTCGTCGTACTGGGTCTGGCCGGGGGCGGATGGACCGTCATGCAATCGAAGCAACAGGCGGCCAAGGCTGCCGAATTGCAAGCGAGCAAGAAAAAGGAGCAGGCAAAGTCCCCCGTGCATGAACTGGCGCAGGGCGACGTGGCCGCCATCGATGCGCGCGCGCTGACCATCAGCCTGCCCCTGTCCGGCTCGCTGGCGCCCGTGACCCAGGCCACCATCAAGGCCAAGGTCTCGGGCGTGATCCAGGAAACGACCTTGCAGGAAGGCCAGCAAGTGGCCAACGGGCAAATCCTCGTGCGCCTGGATGCGGCCGACCTGCGCGCCCGCCTGACGCAGCAGCAAGCCATGCTGGACGAAGCGCAGGCGCGCCTGTCCATGGCGGCCAAGAACGAGGCGAACAGCCAGGCCCTGCTCAAGCAAAAATACATTTCGCAAACGGCCTACGACACGACGCAAAACTCGGTCGACCTGGCGCGCGCCAACGTCAAGTCCGCCGCCGCCATGGTCGATATCGCCCGCATCGCGCTGGCCGACACGGTGATCCGCGCACCGATGGCCGGCATCGTCAGCAAGCGCCACCTGCAGGCCGGCGAAAAAGTCTCGCCCGACATGCCCGTCTACACCATCGTCAACCTGGCCCAGCTGACCCTGGAAGCGCCCGTGCCCAGCGCGGAGATTCCCCGCATCAAGCTGGGCCAGGACGTGCACTTCAAGGTCGACGGCTTCGGCGCGCGCGACTTTGCCGGCAAGGTCACGCGCATCAACCCCACCACCGAGAGCGGCTCGCGCGCCATGCTGGTCTACATCGCCGTCGACAATGGCGATGGCGCGCTGCGCGGTGGCATGTTCGCCAAGGGCAGCATCGTCACCGAGCGATCAATCGTGGCGCCGCTGGTGCCGTTGACGGCCGTGCGCAATGAAAAGCAGGGCCCCGTCGTGTACGCGCTGGTGAACAACAAGGTGGTCGCCCAGCCCGTCACGCTGGGACTGCGCAACGAGGATGAAGGCTATGCGGAAGTCAAATCCGGCCTGGTGCCGGGCGCCAAAGTCATCATCGCCAGGCTCGATGGCGTGAAACCTGGCCACAGCGTGACCTTCGCCGCGCCCGCCACCGCACCCGCCCCAGCGGCACCGGCGGCCGTGCTGGCACGGAAGGACTGAGCCATGTGGATGACCAAAGTCAGTATTCAAAACCCCGTCTTCGCCACCATGGTCATGGTGGCGCTGGTGGTGCTCGGTATATTTTCCTACCGGGGCCTGGGCGTGGAGAGCATGCCCAGCGTGCAGTTCCCGTTCGCCGCCATTGAAGTGAACTACCCGGGCGCCTCGCCGGAAGCGGTGGAAAACGACATCACGCGCCCCATCGAGGACGCCGTCAACACCGTCAGCGGCATCAAGACCATCCGCGCCAACTCGTGGGAAGGGCGCGCCGGCGTCTATCTGGAATTCGAGCTGTCGACCAACATGGACAAGGCCATGCAGGACTTGCGCGACAAGGTGGCGCTGGTGCGCCCGCGCTTCCCGAAGGAAGCCAAGGACCCGTTCATCGCGCGCGCCGAAGGCGACAACGAACGCCCCATCGCCACCATCGTGCTCACATCCACCGGGCATGACCTGCGCTCGCTGTCGACCATGACGGAGCAGATCATCAGCAAGCGCTTCCAGGGCGTGGCCGGCGTGGGACAAGTCAAGCTGCGCGGCCTGCGCGCGCGCCAGATCCTCATCAGCATGAAGCCGATCGAGCTCAATGCCCAGGGCATCGGCGTCGATGAAGTCATCCGCGCCATCCAGGCGACGAATACCAATTTGCCGGCCGGCTCGATCAGCCATGGCGCGGCCGAACAGCTGGTGCGCGTGGAAGGCAAGATCAAGGATGCGCGCGAATTCGGCAAGATCATCGTCGCGCGCCGCGCCGTCGGCCCCGTCTACCTGGACCAGGTGGCCACCGTGGTCGACGGCGAGCAGGAAGAACTGTCGATTTCGCGCATGAACGGCCAGCAAGCCGTGACCATGGAAATCACCAAGGTGCAGGACGCCAACGTGGTCGAAGTGGGCACCGGCATCCTGAAAGTGGCGGCGGACCTGCAAAAGACGCTGCCGCCCGATATCAAGCTGCGCGTGCTCGACGACGAATCGGAACGCGTGCAAAGCCAGCTCGATAACGTCAAGCGCACCATCATCGAAGGCGCCGTGCTGACCATGGTGATCGTCTTCCTGTTCCTGCACTCGTGGCGCTCGACCATCATCACGGGCTTGACCCTGCCGATCTCCGTGCTGGCCAGCTTCATCGCCATGAAGGCGTTTGGTTTTACGCTGAACTTTTTGACCCTGATGGCGCTGTCCTTGTGCATCGGCCTGTTGATCGATGACGCCATCGTGGTGCGCGAAAACATCGTGCGCCACCTGGGCATGGGCAAGAGCCACTACCAGGCGGCCAACGACGGCACCAATGAAATCGGCCTCGCCGTGATGGCCACCACGTTCGCCATCGTCGCCGTGTTCGTGCCCGTCGCCTTCATGGACGGCATCATCGGCCGCTTCTTCCTGCAGTTCGGCATCACCGTGGCCGTCGCCGTGCTCGTCTCCCTGTTCGTCAGCTTCACGCTCGACCCCATGCTGTCGTCCGTCTGGCGCGACCCCGTCAAGGACCGCTTCAAGTACGCGCCGTGGCTGGGCCGCTTCATGGCCTGGATCGAGACGGGCATCGACCGCCTGCACGTCTGGTATGGCAAGGTACTGGGCATTGCCCTGCGCTGGCGCAAGACGACCTTGGCCACGGCCTTCGCCCTGTTCGCGGGCAGCCTGATGCTCGTGCCGATGATCGGCGGCGAGATGTTCCCCGAGACGGACCAGGGCTGGGTCAACCTGCGCTTCAAGACGCCCGTCGGCTCCAGCCTCGAATACACGGACAGCAAAGTGCGCCAGATCGAAACGGCCTTGAAAGAATTTCCCGAGATCGACAGCCTGGTGGCCAATATCGGCACGCCCGATGGACGCAACGCGGCCGAAGTGAACCTGAAGCTGACGGACATCAAGACGCACAAGCGCCGCTCGCAGCAGGAACTGGAAAAACTGATCCGCGAACGCCTGGCGCCGATTGCCGGCATTACCCTGTCGGTCGGCAACCGCCCCATCTTCATCGCCATCCTCGGCACGGACGAAGGCAAGCTCGATACGGTGGCACACCGCCTGATGGACAAGATGCGCACCATCAAGGGCCTGGCCGACATGGAGTACAGCCAGGAAGGCGCCAATCCGTCGACCACCGTGAAGATCAACAATGAGCTGGCCAGCGACCTGGGTTTATCGGTGCAGCAGATCGGCAATGCCCTGCGGCCGTTCGTGGCGGGCGACACGGTCAGCCACTGGCTGGCGTCCGACGGGCAAAACTATGACGTCAACGTGCAGCTGCCCAAGTCAGGCCGGCAAAAGGTGGCCGACCTGGCCGACCTGTCGCTGGCGTCCAGCAAGTTTGACGCGAACGGCAAGCCCATCATGATTCCGCTGCGCCAGGTGGTCGAATTCGTGCCCTCGTCCAGCCCGCAAGTGCTGAAACGCCAGGCCTTGCAGCGCCGCGTCGCCATCTATGCGGGCGTGCAGGGCCGCCCTGCCGGCGACGTCGACGCCGACGTGCAGAAAGCCATGAAATCCATCGACCTGCCACCGGGCGTGCGCTTCGACGTGGCCGGCAATGCGCAGCAGATGGCCGAAACCATGGGCGGCGCGATGATGGCGCTGGGGATCGCCGTGATCTTCATCTACCTGGTGCTGGCGTCGCAGTTCGGCAGCTTTTTGCAGCCGATCGCCATCATGGTGTCGTTGCCGCTCTCCTTGATCGGCGTGCTGCTGGCCCTCCTCATGACGGGCAGCACCCTGAACATTTTCTCCGTGATCGGCTTCATCATGCTCATGGGCCTGGTCACCAAGAATGCGATTTTGCTGGTGGACTTCACCAACCAGCGCCAGCGCGAAGGCCTGGGGCAGTTTGAAGCGCTGATGGAAGCGGGGCAAGTGCGCTTGCGCCCCATCCTGATGACGACCCTGGCGATGGTCTTCGGCATGCTGCCGATGGCCATCGGCATGGGCGACGGCGGTGAATCGCAGGCGCCCATGGGCCGCGCCGTCATCGGCGGCGTCATCACCTCGACGCTATTGACGCTGGTGGTGGTGCCCGTCGCCTACACCTACCTCGACAGCCTGGGCAAGCGCGCCGCGCGCTTTTTCGGTGGCGGCGAGCATGCCCATGCCGACGCTGACCAGGCACCCGCAGCCCATTAAGTTTCCACCGGTCGCCTTCACCGTCCCCGCATTGGCGGGGACGACGCGGCGGCTTCCTGAAGAGAGCTTCAGTTGACCAAAGCGGCCCCACTGGCTAGACTGTCCCCCGTTATCAATGATATGGAGTGACTCGTGGGTGCTTGTTCCAGTGACAGTAGTCGATTGACCATCGGCGATCGGCCTTAGGCAAGACGCGCGCATTCCGCCCGCCCTGCCCTCGGCAAGGTGCGGTTTTACCAGCGGCGATGTCCATTCGCCGCCACTTCCCTCCTCATCGTTCCACCGTTATCGTCTGCTGCCCCCTTTCGGGGCGAATTGTCTTCGCTCTTGCACTCGCCTGTTCCTCCCCAGCCGGGAGAAACTGATGGTGGTATTTGATTTTGCGCTGCGCGTTGCCGCGGCATTGACCCTGGGCGCCATGATCGGCGCCGAACGCCAGCTGCGCCAGCGCATGGCGGGCCTGCGCACGAACGCGCTGGTGTCCGTCGGCGCCTCGCTGTTCGTGATGGTTTCCGTACTCGAAGGCGATCCCGATGGCCACCTGCGCATCGCCGCGCAGGTGGTGTCGGGCATCGGCTTTCTCGGTGCCGGCGTCATCATGCGCGAGGGCATGACCGTGCGCGGCCTGAACACGGCCGCCACCCTGTGGTGCTCGGCCGCCATCGGCGTGCTGTGCGGACTCGGTTTCGCGCTGGAAGCGGCCATCGGCACGGGCTTCGTGCTGGTCGCCAACCTGGTGCTGCGCCACCTGGCGCAACGCATCAACGCCCACGGCAGCGAGGCGGGCATCGAGACGGAAAGCATCTACCGCGTGACGGCTGTGTGCGAGGCGGAGCAGGAAGTGCAGGTGCGCAAGCTGATGCTGCGCCTGATCAGCGGCATGCCGGCGCTGATGCTGCAATCCCTGCACAGCGAAGACGCGGCGCAGGCCGGGCGCATCGAAGTGCGCGCCGACCTGCTCACGCCCTTGTCCAGCCTGGGATTGCTGGAGCAGATCGTCAGCCAGGTCAGCCTGGAAGGCAGCGTCTCGGCCGTGCGCTGGGCGCTGGTGAACAACGCGGAATTTGTCGCCGAACGGGGAGTCTGATGATGAAAAAATGGATGCTGTGGTTCGTACAACGGGGGCCGGCCGTCGCCACCTACCGCCTGACCGTCACCTGCCCCGCCGCGCAAGCCGACCACGTGGTGCGCCTGCTGCTGGCCGAACTGAAAGGCGCGGGCCTGGCGCCGTCGCAGATGCTGCGCAGCTGGGACGAGGCCAGGCAGGTGGTGCAGCTGATCGCCACGGTGCTGTGCCTGGCCGTGCAGCGCGCCGTGCTGGTGCGCTTCGTCAACCGCGCGGGCGCCTGGCCGCAAGTGCGGCAGGTGCGCTGGGAAGGCGTCGCGCCTTCAGCTTGAAGCGGGCAGGCGCATGAGGAACAGCGCGCCGCC
Source organism: Janthinobacterium sp. UMAB-60 (assembly GCF_900095235.1). Taxonomy (NCBI): domain Bacteria; kingdom Pseudomonadati; phylum Pseudomonadota; class Betaproteobacteria; order Burkholderiales; family Oxalobacteraceae; genus Janthinobacterium; species Janthinobacterium sp. UMAB-60. The sequence goes on along the minus strand of NZ_LT607482.1, from coordinate 636,396 downwards.
TTGCGGGCGGTTCCGCGCCTCGATACTGCCGCCATACGCGTGCACGATGGCTTGCGACAGGGCCAGGCCCAGGCCGAAACCCGGCGCCTCGCCCGCGCGCGCCTGGGCGCCCCGGTAAAAACGCTCGAACAGATGCGGCAAGTCTTCCACGCCGATGCCCGGTCCCGCATCGGCCACGCCGACGATCGCATGTTCGCCATCGCGCGCCACGTACACGGTGATGACGCTGTCGGGCGGCGAAAACTTCACGGCGTTATCGAGCAGATTGGCCAGCACCAGGTCGACGGGGCCTGCCGCCACCCGGGCCTGCACGGCCATACTGTCATCAAAGACGATGCGGATGCCGCGCTGCGCTGCCGCCTTTTCCAGCCGCTGCGCGGCCGCCCGCACGAGCGGATTGAGCGCGATGGTTTCCACGGCATTGCGCTCCTGGCCCACGTCCAGGCGCGTGAGCATCAGCAATTCTTCCACCAGGGTCGTCAACCGCTGCACTTCATCGAGGCAGGAGGCCAGCGCATCGACATACTCGGGCGTGTCGCGCGGGCGGCGCAGGGTGATTTCGATTTCCGTGCGCAGGCGCGACAGGGGCGAGCGCAATTCATGCGAGGCGTCGGCCGTGAAGCGGCGCTGCGCGTCATAGCCGTGTTCCAGGCGCTCCAGCATGGCGTTCAGGGTATCGACCAGGCGGCCGATTTCATCGGGCGTGCCGGGATGCGGCAGGCGCCAGCCCAGGCTGGCCTCGCCGATGCAATGGGCTTGCCGCACCACGTCGTCGATGGCGCCCAGCACGCGACGCGTGAGCATTTCGCCGGCCAGCCCGACGGCGCCCAGCAAGGCCAGCGCCATGGCGCCAAACAGCACGGTGGCCGCGGCCAGCACGTGATTGACGTCATCGAGCGAACCGGCCACCTGCACCGCCAGGCGCAAGCCGGAAGCGGGTACGGGGATGGAAACCATGCGCAGCGGCTCCTCGCCGAACTTGGGCAGGGTTTCGAAGACGGTCTCGCCGGCCGCCAGGCGCGCCAGCAGGATGGGTGACACCGGCAGCTGCGCCGCCTCCAGGTTACGGCTGCGCGCCAGCACGCGGCCTTCGCCATCGATGATCTGCACCAGGCGGTCCAGCCGCATCAATGACGGCGGCGCCAGGCCCGACGCCACCTCGTGCACCTGCACGGGCTGGCGCGGGGCGGCCGGCAGCATGGCCATTTCCGTCTCGGCCAGCGCCAGCAGGGCCGCATCGAGCTGGCCATGCACGGCGCGCGACAAGCCCCAATAGCCGGCCAGCGCGGTACAGGCGACGATGGCAAGGATGACGGCCAGGTGCACCCGCAGCAGGCGCTTGCGGAAGCTAGCCACCGTTGTTTTCCGCCAGGCGGAAACCGCGTCCGCGCACCGTGTGGATCAACGGCGGCAGGCCCGGCGCATCGACCTTGCCGCGCAAATTGCGCACGTGGACGTCGATCAGGTTGTCGATGCCGATCAGGTCCGCCTGCCAGATCTGCTCGGCCAGGCGCGCGCGGCTGACCACCTCGCCCGCCTGGCGCAGCAGGATCAACAAAATCGCGTATTCCTTGGGCGTGAGCACCAGCGGCGCGCCGGCCCGCATCGCCTGGTGGCTGACGGGATCGAGCGTCAGGTCGGCCAGCGCCAGCACCAGCGGGCGGCTGATGTCGGAGCGGCGCAGCAGCGCGCGGATGCGCGCCAGCAGCTCCTCGAATTCAAACGGTTTGGTGAGGTAATCGTCGGCGCCCATGTTCAGGCCCGCCACGCGGTCGGCCGTGGCGTCGCGCGCGGTCAGCATCAGCACGGGCGTCTGGATGGCGCGCGCGCGCAAATCGCGGCAAAAGTCGATGCCCTGTTTGCCCGGCAACATCCAGTCCAGCACGATCAAGTCGTAAGCGACGGCATAGCTTTCGTCCTCACCCTCTTCGGCGCTGTGCGCCACGTCGACGACGAAGCCCTCTTCCTGCAAGCCCCGCGCCAGCAGGCGCGCCGCCTTGCGGTCATCTTCCACCAGGAGGATTCTCATGCCTGCCTTTCCCATTGTGCTGCGTTTTCCCGCATTTTCCATCCTTGCATTTTACCGCGCCGTGGCCTGCGCGCACCGAACCTGAAGAATGATTCAGGCGTTCTTGGGAGCTTCTTCAGGACGACATTGCTATGCTTTTCCGGCGCTGTCATATCGCTGCCCGCGCTCCCCTCTGACCGCCCGCCTGGGCACGGCATCCACGCATGCCCCATCACCATCAATAACAAGGAAACACGGGATGAACACGACCACCCGCAACGCCCTGGGCGCCAGCTGCGCCCTCGCTCTCGCCTGCTCGGCCCTGGCCGGCTGCGCCAAACCGACGGCGGCGGCCACGCCGCCCGTCCAATCGATGCATCTGGACGACGGCACCATCACGGTGCCGAAAACGTCGCCACTGCGCCAGCGCCTGCAGATCGCGCCGGCGGAAGAACAGGATATCGCCACGCAGACCGATGCGCCGGGCAGCATCGAAGCGATGCCGGAAAAGCTGGTGAAAATCACGCCGCCCCTGTCGGGGCGCATTACGCGCCTGCAGCGCGCCCTGGGCGACAGCGTCAAGGCCGGCGATGCCCTGTTCACCCTCGATTCGGCGGAGCTGAGCGCCGCGCACGCGGACGATAGCAAGGCCAGGTCCGCCCTGCTGCAAGCGCGCCAGGAACTGCAGCGCCAAAAAACCCTGTTCGAGGCGGAGATCGCCGCGCACAAGGATTACGAGGCTGCCCAGGCGGCCTTCGACCAGGCCAATAGCGATGCGCATGCCAGCGCCGACAAGCTGGCACAGTACGGCGCCAGCGCCGGCGGCTCGCGCCGCGACTACGTCCTGCGCTCGCCGATCGCCGGCACCGTGATCGAGATGAGCGGCGCCCAAGGCGGCTACTGGAACGATATCAACGCGCCCATCATGACGGTGGCGGATCTCTCCACCGTGTGGCTGTCGGCCAACGTGGCCGAAAGGGACCTGGCGCAGGTGGCCGTCGGCCAGGCGGCCCGCATCACGCTCGACGCCTGGCCCGGCAAGGATTTTGAGGGCAAGGTCGCCTATGTGGGCGCCGTGCTCGATAGCGAGACGCGCACCGTCAAGGTACGCGTGGCCATCGACAACCGCACCGGCATTTTCAAGCCGGGCATGTTCGCCCACGCCGGTTTCGCCGGCGCCACCCGGCGCGGCCTGATGGTGCCTGCGGCGGCGCTGCTGCAAAGCGGTCTGGTGACGCGCGTGATGGTCGAACGCGGCCCGCTGCGTTTCGAACCGCGCGTGGTGCAGGTGGGCGCCAGCCGGGGCGACCAGGTGGAAATCGTCTCCGGCCTGAAGGCGGGCGAACGCATCGTCGTCAAGGAAGGAGTGCTGCTCAATGGTTGATCGTTTCATCGCCACCTGCTGCCGGCGGCGCGGCATCGTCTGGCTGGTACTGTTGTGCGTGACCCTGTACGGTATCTACAGCTGGAAGCAGCTGCCCATCGAAGCCTATCCCGACATCGCCGACGTCACCTCGCAAATCGTCACGCAGGTGCCGGGCCTGGGCGCCGAGGAAATCGAACAGCAGATCACGATACCGCTGGAGCGCGCCTTGCTGGGCACGCCCGGCATGCATGTGCTGCGCACGCGCAGCCTGTTCGCGCTGTCGCTGATCACCGTGGTATTCGAGGATGGCAGCGACGGCTACTTCACGCGCGAGCGGCTGCAGGAGCGCCTGGCCAGCGTGAACCTGCCGTACGAGGCCAAGCCGGGGCTCGACCCCTACACTTCGCCCACGGGCGAGATCTACCGCTACACGCTGGAATCAAAAACACGCTCCCTGCGCGAACTGTCGGAGCTGCAGTTCTGGACGGTCATCCCGCGCCTGCAAAAGGTACGCGGCGTGGCCGACGTCAGCAATTTCGGCGGCCTGACGACGCAATTCATGCTGGAACTCGATCCCGCAAAACTGGACAGCTACGGCCTCTCGCTGGCGCAGGTGAAGGACGCCATCAACGCCAACAACATCAGCGGCGGAGGCAGCGTGATCGACCGCGGCCAGCAATCGTACGTGGTGCGCGGCGTGGGCTTGCTGCACTCGCTCGACGACATGGGCAACGTGGTCGTCAGCAGCAAGAATGGCGTACCCGTGCTGGTGAAGGACCTGGGCAAGCTCGCCTACGGCAACGTGGAGCGGCGCGGCATCCTGGGCAAGGACAACAATCCCGACACCATCGAGGGCATCACCCTGCTGCTGAAGGATTTCAATCCCTCCGAGGCGCTGGCGGGCATCCATGCGGCCGTCGATGACCTGAATGCCAATGTGCTGCCGAAGGACGTCAAGGTGGTCGCCTACCTGGATCGCAGCTCGCTGATCGACGCCACCCTGCACACGGTGGGATTTACCTTGGGCGAAGGCATGCTGCTGGTGGCCCTGGTGCTGCTGCTGTTCCTGGGCAGCCCGCGCGCGGCCGCCATCGTGGCGCTGACGATTCCGCTGGCCCTGCTGATCGCCTTCATCTTCATGCACCATTTTAAGATTCCCGCCAACCTGCTGTCGCTGGGCGCGATCGACTTCGGCATCCTCGTCGACGGCTCCGTGGTGGTGCTGGAAAACATGCTGCGCCGTCGCGAACGCGAGCAGCAGCGGCCCCTCACCATCGATGACGCAATCGAGGCGACCCTGCAGGTAGCGCGCCCCATCATGTTCGGCATGGCCGTCATCATCGCCGCCTACCTGCCCCTGTTCGCCTTCCAGCGCATCGAATACAAGCTGTTCTCGCCGATGGCGTATGCGGTCGGCGCGGCACTCGTGGGTGCGCTGGTGGTGGCGCTGGTGCTGATTCCGGGCCTGGCCTGGCTGGCATTGCGCAAGCCGCGCCGCACCTTCCATAACCGCGTGCTGGAACAACTGGCGGCAGCATATGGCCGCTTCCTCGATCGCATGGTGGGCAAGAAGCGCTGGGTGGCGATGGTGTGCGCCGCCTCGCTGGCGGGCCTTGCCCTGCTGGGCGGCAGCATCGGGCGCGACTTCCTGCCCTATCTCGATGAGGGCTCGCTGTGGCTGCAAGTGCAGATGCCGCCCGGGATCACCCTGGACAAGGCGTCCGAGATGGCCAGTGAACTGCGCCGCGCCGCGCTGGAGTTCCCGGAAGTGTCGACCATCGTCACGCAGACGGGGCGCAACGACGACGGCACCGACTACTGGACGCCGTCGCACATCGAGGCCAGCGTGGGCCTGCATCCCTATAAAAGCTGGAAGTCGGGCATGAACAAGCAGCAGCTGATCGCCAAGATGAGCGAGCGCTTCGCGCGCATGCCCGGCTACACGGTGGCCTTCATGCAGCCGATGATCGACGGCGTGCAGGATAAATTGTCGGGCGCGCACAGCGACCTGACGGTGAAGATCTTCGGCGACGACCTCGACGAAGTGCGCGGCATCGCCGGCAGGGTGGCGCAAGCGCTGAAAACAGTCCGTGGCGCCTCCGACGTGGCGGTGGACGTGGAGCCGCCGCTGCCCAACCTGAAGGTGGAGCTGGACAGGGCAAAGGCGGCCCGCTACGGCATCAACGCGGCCGACGTGGCAGACCTGATCTCGACCGGCATCGGCGGCGCGCCCATCGGCCAGGTGTACGTGGGCGAGAAGAGCTACGACATCGCCGTGCGCTTCCCCGCCGAGGTGCGTTCCAGCCCCGACGCCATCGCCAAACTGATGCTGACGGCCGCCAACGGCGCCAAGGTGCCGCTGGCGCAGGTGGCGCAGATCAGCACCACCTCGGGCGAAAGCGTGATCGTGCGCGAGATGGGACGGCGCCACATCATCGTGCGCCTGAACGCCCGCGGACGCGACCTGGCCGGTTTCCTGGCCGAAGCGCGCCCGCTGGTGGCCAAGACCGTCGCCGACGAGCACCAGCGCATCGGCGTCGAATGGGGCGGCCAGTTTGAAAACCTGCAGCGCGCGGAAAGCCGCCTGGCCATCATCTTGCCGATGACCCTGGGCGCCATGTTCCTGCTGCTGTTCGGCCAGTTCCGCAACCTGCGCCAGCCGGCCCTGGTCTTGCTGGCCGTGCCGCTGGCCATGCTGGGCGGCCTGGCCGCGCTGCACCTGCGCGGCATGACCTTGAATGTCTCAAGCGCCGTCGGTTTCATCGCCCTGTTCGGCGTGGCGGTATTGAATGCCGTGCTGATGCTGGCGCAGATCAACCGTTTGCGCGCCGACGAAGGCAAGAGCCTGCGCGATGCCGTGCTCGAAGGCGCGCGCGACCGCATGCGACCCGTGCTGATGACGGCCACCGTGGCCGCGCTGGGCCTGACGCCGGCCATGCTGGCCACCGGCCTGGGCAGCGACGTGCAGCGCCCGCTGGCCACGGTGGTGGTGGGCGGCCTGGCGACGGCGACGGCGCTGACCCTGCTGCTGTTGCCGGCCCTGTATTACCTGATCGAGGCGCACGTACAACAACGCCGGATCGACACCGAAGGAGTAAACCATGACACGTTTTAATGTACTGCTGGCGGCCTGGCTGATGACGCCATGCGCCATCGCCGCGCCCCTGAGCTTCGACACCTACCTGAGCGCCGTGGAAACGCACAGCCTGGAGCTGAAAGCGCAGAATGAGAGCATCGGCTCGGCCAGGGCCGGCATCGGCATCGCCGGCCTGCGCCCCGATCCGGAATTGACGCTGGGCGCCGCGCGCGAAACGCCGCGTTCGATCGAACGCCGTCCCATCACCTGGACGCCAGCCATCAGCATGGCCATCGAGACGGGCGGCAAGCGCGCCGCGCGCCTGAAAGCGGCGCGCAGCAATGTCACCGTGGCCGAGGAAACGGTGGCCGGCTTCAGGAACGAACTGTACGCCACTGCGGCGGCAGCCTACACGGAAGCGTGCCGCACGCGCGAGGTACTCGTGCGCAAGGAGCACACCTTGGCGGCCCTGTCGAAAGTGGTCGAGGCGAACGTGGTGCGGCGCAAGGCGGGCGACGTGGGCGGCATCGAGCTGCTGCAGTCGCGCGTGGAACGCGACCAGTTCCAGGCCGAACTGGCGCAGGCACGCAGCGAGGCGCAGGGCGCCATGCTGGAACTGTCGCCGCCGCTGGGGCGCCAGCTTGATGCGCTGTTTCCCGATGCGCAGCTGGCATGCGACTTCACCGCCTTTGCGGGCGGCGAAACCGCCATCCTCGTGCCGCAGGCGCTGCGCGAACGCAGCGATGTGCGCATCGCCCGCGCCACGCTCGACAATCTGCGCGATGGCGCCGCGCTGGTGCGCGCCAACCGCTCCGTTGATCCCACCGTGACGCTGGGCCTCTCCGCCGTGCGCGGCTACCACGACGGCATCGATGCCCATGGCGAACCGGTGGAAGGCTCGCCCCGTTCGCGCGCGCTGTCCATCTCGCTGGCCATCCCCATCCCGCTGTCGCGGCGCGACAAGGGCGACGTGGTGCAAGCCGAGGCCGGCGTCACGCAAGCGATGCTGGCCTTGCGCCAGGCCGAGTTGAAAGCGGAAACGGACGTGCGCGCGGCGCAGCTGCATCTGCGCACGGCGCAGGAGCGCCTGGCGCGTTACCGCGACGGCGTGCTGCTCGATGCGCAAAAGGTCGTTGACGGCATCCGCCTGTCCTACTTCAGCGGTAATGCCTCGCTGCTGGAATGGCTGGCCGCGCAGCACTCGGCCGACGACGCCTACCAGGGCTATCTGCAGGCGCGCGCCGATGTGGCCATCGCCAGCACACAGCTGCAACTGGCGATCGGCCAGCGGCCCACCCTGTAGCGGAAGGTAGGCGTGACAGCCTCGAAGCCTGGAAGGCAACGTCTCGGCCGTGCGCTGGGCGTTGGTGAATAACGCGGAATTTGTCGCCGAGCGGGGGGTGTGATGACGTCCGTCAAATCGCCGTCCTAGCCAAAACTGAAACGCGTCCCGACGCGCAGCAGCACCTGCTTCGTCAGACGCTGCAGGGCCGGCTCGGCATGCACGGCCACCAGCCATGCGCCACACAGGGAAAAGAGCAGCGCGCCGCCCAGCGCGACCCAGCGCCCGGCACCGGCTTGCACCAGGCTGCTCATCAGTTGCGCGCCCGCCACCTGGTGCAGCAAGTACAAGGGAAATGTCATCATGCCGGCCGTTTTCAACCAACGCAAAAACCACTGCGGCAGCGCATGCACGCGATGATTCTTGCGCACGGAAAGCACCACCCAGACCACCGCCCCCAGCCAGAACAGCACTGGCGTCCAGGCTGAAAAGGCACTGCCCGTCGTCTGGTTCGTCGCCGCCGCAGTGAGGGCAATCTGCAGGCAGCCGGCGGCGCAAAAGAATACGCACCACAGCTGGTTTTCGCGGCTGCGGTGCTTGACCAGCGCCAGCCACAGAAAAATGCCGAGAGCAAAGAAGATACCGTGATGTACCAGCAACAACGCCAGGATTCTGGAGCGGCGCAATTGCTGCATCAGCTGGGCGAACGGCCCTGCGTCCCCAATGCTCGCCATCCATGCCATCAGCCAGAACAGGGCGCTGACCAGGCCGACAACAATGGCGAGGCGATTGATCCAGACAAATTTCCCGCGCAAGACCAGCAGGAAAACGAGCGAGTAAAAGACGATTTCGATGCCCAATGTCCAATAGGCGTAATCGATCCAGGGCGCGACCGGGATAAACAATACGCTATGCAAATAAGCCCGCAGCGTGTGGTAGACACTCCATTCGCCGCCGATCAGCACGGCCACAAGGGTCGCGCTAGCGCATATCCATACGCCGGGCCCGAGGCGCACCACACGACTGACCAGAAACGCATACGCGCCTGCCCGTTCGCCGGAAAACGCGATCACAAAGCCGGAAATGACAAAAAATATTTGCACGCCGACCCAGCCGAAATGGGTAGAAGAAAACAGTTCAGGGAAGGAAATCAGATGCTGCAGGCCGGGCGAGGAAACGGGCGATGGATCGACCCAGAACCAGAAACCGTAGTGGTAGGCCACCACCAGCATGGCGGCAATGAAGCGCAGCGCATCGAGTCCGATCACATGACGGGGATTAAGCTGGGTGCGAGTATTCATTAGCCGTGCATCTTATTGAAATATAGTACACGGATGGTAACATTACCATATGTCCGCCTGATTACAAATTGGATAACTGTTGTCCATGCGCCTCATCCTGCCTTCCAGCTGGCGCCAGCGCAAGCGCGACGATGTGTTGCAGACCGGAAACGGCGTCACGCCAGAGCTGCGGGCAGTGGCGACGATACCTGCCAAGGCAGGTTGCAGGCGCGCTTATAACAGGAGGGGGAAATGCAGAACGAAGAGATGCCGGCGCGGCGGTGCCGCACCGGTCATCAGGAGCGGGCAATTACTGCGGCTGGGCGGGCGCGTCGCCTTCGGCCGCCGCATCTGCGGCGTCATCGGCATCGTCTGCATCTGCTTCTTCGCCTTCAGTGCCATCGGCAGCCTTGGGATTGTTTTTCGCTTCCAGCTTGCGCCTGGCTTTTTCCTCGGCTTTCTTCTTCTTTTCCAGCTCTTTTTGCCGTTTTTCGTATTGGAAATTTGTCTTGGCCATTTACTACCTCTTTAGTTTTTAGATGTTACAGATAAGCACATAAGGCACATTATGACGTAATTGGACCAAACACCAAATGTTTAGCCTCGCGGATGATGCTGCGCATGCAGCAGTTTCAGCCGTTCGCGGGCCACATGCGTGTAAATCTGCGTGGTGGAGATATCGGAGTGTCCCAGTAACAATTGCACAACACGCAAGTCCGCGCCATGGTTCAGCAAATGCGTGGCGAACGCATGGCGCAGGGTGTGCGGCGACAGCGGCGCCGTGAGGCCCGCGTTCAGCGCATGTTTCTTGATGATGACCCAGAACATTTGCCGCGTCATGGCGCCCCCGCGCCGCGTGACGAACAGCGCATCGTCCATCTGGCCATCGAGGATGACGCCGCGCGCTTCCTTCAGGTAGCGCTCGATCCACAGCCGCGCCTGCTCACCGAACGGCACCAGCCGCGTCTTGCTACCCTTGCCCGTGATGCGCAGCACGCCATCGTTCAGGCTCAGCTCCACGGATTTCAAGTCCACCAGTTCCGACACGCGCAAGCCGCTCGCATACATGAGTTCCAGCATGGTGCGCTCGCGCAGGCCCAGCGGCGTGCTCACGTCGGGCGCCGCCAGCAGCGCTTCCACCTGCGCTTCGCTCAGGGTATGCACGAAGCGCGCGGGCTGCCTGGCCGAGACCATCTTCAGGCACGGGTCAGCCGCGATATGCTTGTGCCGCAAGGCCAGCTGGTAAAAACGCTTGAGCACGGACAGCCGCCGGTTCGACGACGTCGCCTTGCTCTCGTCGTGGCGGGCGGCGAAATACGCTTCGATGTCGGCCGTGGATACCTCGTACAAGCTCTCGTGTCCGGGTCGCGCCACTTCCAGCCAGCGGGCGAACAGGCGCATGTCGCGCCGGTAGGCGTCCAGCGAGTTTTTCGACAGGCCGTCTTCCAGCCACAGGCTGTCGCAGAATTCATCGATCAGGGTGGCGTTATCGGGCGCCAGCAGGCTGTTCATCATGCGTAACCTTCGACGCCTTCATGCGCCAGCAGCCAGCGCTTGACGCCCAGGTGAAAACCGCTGGCATCGTCGTGGTGGGCAAAGCCGCCCAGGCCGCCGGCAGCCGTGACGCGGTGACACGGAATGAGCACGGGATACCAGTTGGCGCCGCAGGCCTGGCCCACGGCGCGCGGCGCCGAGCCGATGAACCGCGCCACATCGCCATACGTGCGCACCTGGCCGCGCGGGATGCCCGTGATCGCCGCCCATACGCGTTGCTGGTAGGCGCTGCCCAGTTCGGCCAGCGGCAAATCAAAGACATAATCAGGGTCGCGGAAATAGCGCGCCAATTGCTGGCACGCTAGCTCGGAGACGGCATCCTGCGCCGCCTTTTCGGCGAAGTGCGGCGGCAGGTAGACCAGTTCGCGCAACTGGCCGTCCTGCGCGCGCACGCCCATGGCGCCGAACGGCGCGGCCACGATGGCACTGAACAGCTCACTTCCCTGTTGTTTTTTCATCTGCTGATCATTATTCAAGTGTGGCAAATATACAACCTGCAGGTGCCCCATAGTGCATTCTGGCGATTATGCACCGTCTTCGGACAGGTGGGCGGACGTTTCCCGCACACGAAAAAAAAGCGCACCAGCCGGTGCGCTTCAAATATTGCTTCACGTTCCCGGTCGTTTGGGTCCGCCGGTGCCGACTTGTTGCGGCAGACAGCGATGACTCAACAACTTCTGTGAAACGTGTGTCTCCTCAATATATCCCCGGTATCAATACCGTTTTTATAGACTACTCCCCCACCAACTTTGTTACCAATTCTGTCTTTCAGCCTTGCTACCAGGGCGTATAAGCATATACGTGTTTCCCCTTAAGGCTGCCCATCATAGCGCATTTATTCGGCCGGATCGACTTTTTTTGCAGCATGACGGGGACAACTGTTTTAGTTGTAAATTAAATTTGGCAGCCACAGCGAGATTTGTGGTACGTAGGTAATCAGCATCAGGAAGGCCAGCATCGTCAGCAGCCACGGCATCACGGCCACGGTCAGCTCCGAAATGCCCATCTTGGTGATGCCGGACGCCACGTACAGGTTCAGGCCCACAGGCGGATGGCACATGCCGACCTCCATATTGACCACGATCAAGATGCCGAAGTGCACAGGATCGATGCCCAGCTTCATGGCCACGGGGAACAAAATCGGCGCCATGATCAGCACGATCGACGATGGTTCCATGACGTTACCAGCCAACAACAGCAAGACGTTGACCACCAGCAAGAAGCTGATCACGCCCAGGCCCTTGCCCGTGATCCACTCGGCCATCGCTTGCGGGATGTTTTCGCTGGTCATCAGGAACGAGAACAGCACGGCATTGGTGATGATGTACAACAGCATCGCCGACATGGCGGCCGAATCGAGCAAGACCTTGCCCACTTGCTTGATCTTCAAGTCCTTGTAGACGAAGACGGCGATGATGAAGGCGTACACGGCAGCCATGGCGGCCGCTTCCGTGGGCGTAAACGCGCCCGAGTAGATGCCGCCCATGACGATGACGATCAGCAGCAGGCCCCAGGCGCTCTTCTTGAAGGTGACGAAGCGCTCGCCCCAGCTGGCTTTTTTCATGCGCGGATAGTTGTTCTTGCGCGCCAAAAACCACGTGGTCAGGCCCAGCAGCATGGCCAGCATCATGCCGGGAATTACGCCCGCCATGAACAGCTTGCCCACCGAAGTATTCGTGCTGACGGAATACATCACCATCACGATCGACGGCGGAATCAAAATGCCCAGCGCGCCCGAGGTGGTGATGACGCCGGCGCCGAAGCCGCGTGGATAGCCCTGCTTGACCATGGCCGGCAGGATGATGGAACCGATGGCCACCACCGTGGCAGGGCTGGAGCCGGAAACGGCGGCAAACAGCGCGCACGCCATCACGCCGGCCAGCGCCAGGCCGCCATGCCAGTGACCCACCATGGAGCTGGCGAAGTTGATCATGCGCCGCGCCACCCCGCCATGCGTGAGGAAGTTGCCCGCCAAAATGAAGAAGGGGATGGCCATGATCTCGAATTTCTCGATGCCCGTGAAAATCTTCAGGGCCACCGATTCGATGGGCACGCTGGTCATGGTAAACAGGAACGTCAATACCGTCAGGCCCAGCGAGATGGAGATCGGCATGCCGGTCAGCATCAGCGCCAGCAGCAACACAAAAATGATCAGCGCGTTCATGCCTTGGCTCCTTTTTCTTCCGCCGTCAATTCCTCTTCCAGCCCCTCGACGTGCGAGTGGTCGTGTTTCGGCAAGGCGCCCGTCTTGATGAAATGCACCATGACCTGCAGGAAGCGGAAGCACATCAGGTAGGAACCGAGCGGCACGGCCAGGTAGACCAGCCACATCGGCACTTCCATGTCGGCCGAAGTCTGCTCCGTGTGGCCGATCGACCACACGAAGCTGGCGCCCAGGGTACCCACGATGCCCGTAAACAGGGCGCCGGCGGCCAGGCCGAAGACGATGAAGCGGTCGCGCCAGCGCGGGTTCATGCGGTTGATCAGCACGTCGACGCCCACGTGGATGCCCGTGCGCACGCCATACGCGGCGCCGAACTTGGCCATCCAGACGAACATGTAGATGCACAGTTCCTGGGCCCAGCTGGTATTGATTTGAATCAGGAAGTCCTGCACGACCGGTATCGGCAAGCCTGCCAGGTAGCGGTGCACGACCGCGACGAAGATGATGAAGGTGGCTGCGCCCATCAGGGACGCGATCAGCCACTCTTCCAGGTGATCCAGAAATTTCATGGTGGACTTTCAAAGAATGCGGGTACGCTGGCACCCGCGCAGGACGCGCAGGTGCCGTTACTACAGAAAGACAGGATGTCCCTGACAGCCGCGCCCGGTGGCGCGGCCAGCGCGATTACTTCGCGCTTTCCTTGTTGATGGCCGAGATCAGATCCTTGCCGATGCGCCCTTCCATGGCCTTCTGCACGGGCGCCAGCGCGCGGCGCCACTCGGCTTGTTCCTGCACCGTCAGGGTATAGATCTGCGTCTTGCCCGCTTTCTTGATGGCCTCGAGGGCCTGGTCGTTGTCGCGCTGGGCGATGGCCTTTTCAAACGTGGTCGCCTCGCGCATGGCTTTTTCCAGCTGGCCGCGGATATCGGGCGGCAAGCCATCCCAGAATTTCTTGTTGACGATGACGGCATAGCCCAGGTAACCGTGGTTCGATATGGTCACGTGCTTTTGCACTTCATGCATCTTTTGCGTGTACATATTCGATGGCGGATTTTCCGTGCCGTCGACCACGCCCGTCTGCAGCGCCTGATACACTTCCGAGAAGGCCAGTACCTGCGGATTGGCGCCCAGCGCGCGCATCTGCGCGTCGAGCACCTTGGACGACTGGATGCGCATCTTCAGGCCCTTGAAGTCGGCCGGATTGTGCAGCGGCTTGTTGGCCGACATCACCTTGAAGCCATTGTCCCAGTAAGCCAGGCCCGTGATACCCTTGGGTTCCAGTTTTTTCAGCAGGCTCTTGCCGATTTCGCCTTCGGTGACGTTGTACAGCGCCGTCTTGGTGGGGAAGATGTAGGGCAGGTCGAACGCTTCGAATTCCTTCACGCCCAGCGGGCCGAACTTGGCCAGCGACGGCGCCAGCATCTGCACGGCGCCCAGCTGCAGCGCTTCGAGTTCTTCCTTGTCCTTGTACAGCTGGCTGTTCGGGTACAGTTCGACCTTGACCTTGCCATTCGTGGCTTTTTCGGCCAACTGCTTGAAGCGTTCGGCGGCCTGGCCTTTTGGGGTGTCCGTGGCCACGACGTGGCTGAACTTGATGACGATGGGGGCTTGCGCGTAAGCGTGGACGCCGGCGGTGGCGCCGATGGCCGCGCACAGCGCGACGAGCATGGTTTTCATCTGCATTCTTGTCTCCTGAGTGGTTTTTTTAAAAACTTTGTTATTTGTCTACTTGGATATTGTGCCAAAGAAACTGCCCCGGCTATTGTGGTTAACCACAATAGCCGGCTCCCGATAAGCCGCTACCCTGCCAGCCATGCCGACTCCCCCCACCCTTGCACGCCGCGTCAAGCTATCGAGCCCGATGCGCTGGCTGCTGCCCGTCATCCTGCTGCTGCTGTTCCTGTCCATCCTGTTCTGGCTGCCCTGGCAGGCGCGCCAGATGGAAAGCAACGAGCGCCAGGAACAATTGATCGCCGATACCCTGTGGGTGGAGCAGACCATCCGCTTCCAGTTGGCGCGCAACGAGGAAAGCCTGTTCAACCTGGGCGTGGACATCGCCAGCAGCTCCCTGTCGGCGGAAAAGGTGCACGAACGGCTGCAGCAGATGCTGCGCAATGGCCGCGAACTGCAGCGCGTGCTGTGGCTCGACACCAGCGGCAAGGTGCTGGCCAGCAGCGACAGCAATCTGCCGCATGCGCTGTCGTTTTCGCCGGCCTCGCTGACGGCGGCCGACAATGCGCGCCGCCTGCACCGGGGCCAGTACGCCCAGCCGTCGCAGCAAAGCGGCTTTCCCGACGCGCCGCCGGGCGCCATGCTGATGGATTACCACCAGCCCCTGTTCGATGGCCAGCGCTATGTGGGCAGCCTGGTGGCCACTTACCAGATCAGCAGCCTGCTCGATGAAATGGTGCCGTGGTGGTTCGCCCAGGATAACCAGATTTCGCTGATCGACCGCGACGACAAGGTGCTGGCACGGCGCGCCGCCGCCGGTCCCGGCCACGGCGTGTACACGCACAAGCGCGCGCTCGACGTGCCCGGCGCCACCATCACCCTGTTTACCGACAGCGTGAAAAGCCAGCCCAAGCTGCTGCCCAATCTGCTGGTCGGCTCCGTCATCGCCCTGTCGCTGGGTTTGCTGTGGAGCTTGCTGGCCCTGTGGCGGCATATTTCGCGCCGCCTGGTGGCCGAAGGGGCGCTGCGCCAGCAGATGCTGTTTCGCACGGCGATGGAAAACTCGCTGGTGACGGGCATGCGCGCGCGCGACCTGGAAGGCCGCGTCACGTACGTGAATCCCGCGTTCTGCCAGATCGTCGGCTATCCGGCCGAGGAAATCCTGGGCCGTTTGCCGCCCATGCCCTACTGGGTGCCGGAAGCACTGGAGGAATACCAGCAGCGCTTCGTCAAGGCCCTGGCCGGCAATCCCACGCCGCAGTTCGAAACCTATTTCCAGCGCCCGGACGGCACGCGCGTGGCCGTGCTGATCTTCGAAGCGCCGCTGGTGGACAAGAATGGCAAGCAGACAGGCTGGATGGGCTCCGTGCTCGATATCTCGGACCGCAAGCGGGTCGAGGAACTGAATCGCCAGCAGCAGGAAAAACTGCAAACCAGTTCGCGCCTGGCCACCATGGGCGAACTGGCCTCGATGCTGGCGCATGAACTGAACCAGCCGCTGGCGGCCATCTCCAGCTACACGACGGGCGCCTTGAATTTGATCCGCCGCGCCATCGAGCATGACGCGCCCGTCGATCCGAACACCCTGAAGCCGGCGCTGGAGCAGGCCGGCGCGCAGGCGCAGCGGGCCGGCCAGATCATCCGCAGCGTGCACGATTTCGTGCGCAAGAGCGAGCCGCAGCGCCAGGATATCGCCATCCGCACCCTGATCGACGGCATCCGCGCGCTGATCGACCTGCAGGCGCGCAAATACTATGTCACCATCCAGGAAGAAATCCCTGCCGACCTGCCGCTGCTGCGCGCCGACCCCGTGATGATCGAACAAGTACTGCTGAACCTGACGCGCAACGCCATCGAGGCCATGCAGGATGCGGCGCCGGGACGGCGTATCATGCGCCTGCGGGCCAGCCACGACGCGCAGCAGGGCATGGTGACGGTGGACGTGATCGACCATGGCCACGGCATTGCGCAAGATGTGGCCGAACGGCTGTTTTCGCCGTTTTTCTCGACCAAGTCCGAAGGCATGGGCATGGGCCTGAACATCTGCCGCACCGCCATCGAATTTCACGGCGGCGCACTGACCTTCGGCGCCAACCCCGCTGGCGGTACCATCTTTACATTCAGCGTGCCGGCCGCGCCGCGCACTAAGCACTAACCAATAACCAATAACGACGAGCCGGAGACACCATGCTACACATCATCGACGACGAAGAGGTCGTACGCGACTCGCTGTCCTGGCTGGCCGCATCGCGCAGCATCGAGGCGCGCAGCTACGCCAGCGCCCAGCAATTTCTCGATAGCCTCGACGGCAACTTCGACGCCGCCGGCGACTGCGTGCTGCTCGACGTGCGCATGCCCGACATGAACGGCATCGCCCTGTTCGACCAGCTGGTCAAGCGCGACCTGACGGCGCGCCTGCCGGTGATTTTCCTTACCGGCCACGGCGACGTGCCGATGGCCGTCGACAGCCTGAAACGGGGCGCCTTCGATTTCTTTGAAAAGCCATTCAACGACAACGACCTGATGGACCGCGTGCAGCAGGGCCTGGCCAACTCGCGCCAGGCGGGCGAGCTGGCCGCCGTGCACGCGCGCCTGGCCACGCTGTCGACGCGCGAACGCGAAGTGCTGGACCTGATTTTGGCGGGCAAGATGAACAAGGTGGTGGCCGACAAGCTGGGCATCAGCATGCGCACCGTGGAAGTCCACCGCGCGCATATCTTCGACAAGATGCAGGTCAAGACGGCGGTGGAGCTGGCGGGGTTGTTGAAGTGATGCTGCGGGTGATGTCGGATTACGCTGCGCTAATCCGACCTACGATCTCATTCGCAGCGTAGGTCGGGTTAGCGCAAAGCGCGTAACCCGACACCACCACCATCACTCATCGTGATGCTCATGGTGCTCCGCCGCCCCATGCTTCCAGTAACTGGCCACATGCAGATGCTGCTTCAGCACCCCGGCTTCAATAAAATGCCCGCGCAAGCCCTGCACCTGCGCATGCTCGCACGCCACCCACACGTAACCGTCGCCATCCTGCGGCAAGGCGACCTGCGCCAACGCTTCCAGCAGCAGCGGCCCCTGGCGGCCATTGCGCGCCACCCAGCGCACGTCCAGCTGCGCCGCGCTATCGAGCGCGATCTGTTCGCCGTCTTCGACGATCTCGATCACGGCCATCGCCCGCGCCGTGGCCGGCAGCTGCTCCAGGCGGCGGGCGATCGCCGGCAGTGCCGTCTGGTCGCCCACCAGCACATACCAGTCGAAGTCGAGCGGCACCAGCATCGAGCCGCGCGGACCACCCACGCCCAGGGTCTGCCCCGGCGCCGCTTGCGCCGCCCACAGCGATGCAGGCCCGTCGCCATGCAGCACGAAGTCGATTTCCAGCTCGCGCCGTTCGGCGTCGTAGCGGCGCGGCGTGTAGTTGCGGGCGATGGGACGCGCCCCCTCGGCATACTGGATGGGATTGGCGCCATTGCCCAGCACGGGAAACACGGGGGTAGTCTGCCCCAGGGCGGGGAAGAACAGTTTCACGTGATCGTCGTGCGCGGGCGAGACAAAGCCGTCCAGATCGTCGCCGGCCAAGGTGATGCGGCGCATGTGCGGCGTCAGCTGCTCGGTGCGCACGACGGTGAGCACGCGCAGTTTCAATTCATGCCGCACGCGCTCGATGGCGTGCGGGCGTGGTGTTGCTGGTGAGGCAGTAGTCATTGCTGATCCTTGTAAAGTGGGCTCAGTGGCCGTCGACGATGGCGTTCGCCGCCTGTTCCAGCACGGCGGACACGCGTTCGGCTTCCGCCTCGCTCCAGTTGGTCTTGTTCAGTAACAGCGCATGCTTGAGGGTGTGCATGGCCTGGTGCACGCGCTCGGGCAAGGCCTTGCGGGCCTGGACGCGGGCGAACATGTCGAGGCGGGCCAGGATGCCGTCCACCTGGGCGCGGTTCTCGTCGAGATAGGCGCGCCCCAGGTCCGTGATCGTGTAGAGCTTCTTGCCGCTGGCGCTTTCGGAGGACGTCACATGGTCCTGCTCTTCCAGCAAGGTCAAGGTCGGATACACGGCGCCGGGGCTGGGGGCGTAGGCGCCGCCGCAACGCTCTTCGATGGCCTTGATGATTT
>NZ_LT607482.1:606765-617828 GCF_900095235.1 Janthinobacterium sp. UMAB-60 | reverse complement strand
GCGGCAAGTCGCCGCGACCGAAGACGCGCTCGGCCCGTTCGCCGCGCCCGCCCCTGCCACCGGGGCCGCCATGGCCCATGCCGTCGCCGCGCTCGTCGAAGCCGCGTGGGCCACGGCCGTGCATGAAGTGTTCAGGGTTGTGTTCGTGGCGATGCTCGCCGTGATGGTGGTGGTGATGTTGGCCGCAATGGCCGTGTTCTGCGTGGTGTGAGTTTCTCATGTTTTCCCTTTAAAGATATATCGTTAGTAGATATCGCTAGTTTATAACGATATATCGATAAGTCAAGGGGAAATTTGTTATGCTCGTCTTTTCCCAATCGACACGCCCATGCCATGCCTGAAAAAACCGTTGCTGAAAAGATGTACGTGAAAAATGCCAAGGTCCTGGCCGTGCTCAATGACGGTGGCGAACACGGGGAATTGCTGGCGCAGTTGCCGCCAGAGCGGCGGGTCAGTGAAGGGGAAAGCGCCGACTGGATCCTGCTGTTCGCGCGCAGCCGCGCGGAACTGGAGCAGTACCTGCCGACGGCGCGGGCGCGCCTGGCGCCCGGCGGCGCGGTCTGGGTGGCGTACCGCAAGGGTGGCATAAAAGCGGGCAGCGACATCCACCGCGACGATATCCGCAGTTTTGCGCCAACAATAGGACTCGACAGCGTGGCGATGATCGCCATCGATAGTGAGTGGTCGGCGCTGCGCCTGAAGCAGGTTTGAGGACTGTCTAAGCGATGCCGTGCAGCGCCAGCGCCCATTCGACGTGCTCGCGCACGATGGTCGACGGGTGCGCGCGGCGCGACAGCAGGGCCGCGACGATGTCGGCCTGACCCTTGGCCTTGGCGGCCGCGTTGCCCATGCCGACGGCCAGGTTGCGCAGCCAGCGTTCGTGGCCGATGCGGCGAATGGCGCTGCCTTCCATGCGGCGGTTGAACTCCTCTTCCGTCCAGGCGAACAGCTCCACCATGCCGGCGCGGCCCAGGCTGTGGCGCTCGTCGAAGTCGGGCACGACGGCGCGCTGGGCGAACTTGTTCCACGGGCAGACGGTCTGGCAATCGTCGCAGCCGTACACCTTGTTGCCGATCAGGGGGCGCATCTCGACGGGAATCGCGCCTTTCAGCTCAATCGTCAGGTAGGAGATGCAGCGGCGCGCATCGAGCTGGTACGGCCCCAGGATCGCTTGCGTCGGGCACACCGTGATGCACGCCGAGCACTGGCCGCAGCGCGGGGTCTCCGGCGGATCGACGGGCAGCGGCACGTCGATGAGGATCTCGCCGAGAAAAAAGAAGGAACCGCCCTGGCGGTTGATCAGCAAGGTGTGCTTGCCGCGCCAGCCCAGCCCTCCCTTTTGCGCCAGCTCGACTTCCATCACGGGCGCCGAGTCGCTGAAGACGCGGTAGCCGAAATCGCCGATCTCGCCCTTGATGCGCTCGGCCAGCTGCTGCAGGCGCGAACGCATGACCTTGTGATAGTCGCGGCCCCGCGCATACACGGAAATGACGGCCGCCGACGGATCGGCGTCGCGCGCCGCCTCGTGCGTGCGCCAGTCGGGCCCCAGCGCAGGCGGCAAATAATTCATGCGCGCGCTGATGGCGCGCACCGTGCCCGGCACCAGTTCGGCCGGGCGCGCGCGCTTCATGCCGTGGCTGGCCATGTAATCCATTTCGCCGTGATACCCTGCAGCTAGCCACGCTTGCAAGGGCGCTTCCATGTGCGACAGGTCCACGTCGGCGATGCGCACCTCGGCAAAACCCAGCTCGCGCCCCCATTCTTTAATGGTGCGCGCCAGGACGGCGAGATCGGTGACGGTGGAGGACATAGGGAACTTTACGGAAAACGGCAGGCGCGCGGGCGGTTACAATGACAGCAGCCTCCATTTTATGCGATACCGAAGATCATGACCGAACACTTCAAAGCCCACCTCCACGACGAAGCCGGCACCGCCGCGCTGGGCGCCGCGCTGGCGCGCGCACTGGCGCCCGGCCTGGCGATCTATCTGCACGGCGACCTGGGGGCCGGCAAGACAGCCCTCACGCGCGCGCTGCTGCACGCGGCCGGCCATGCGGGCCATGTGAAAAGCCCCACCTATACCTTGTCCGAACCGTACACGGTGCAACTCGATGGCCAGAGCGTCAACGTCATCCACTTCGACCTGTACCGCATGGGCAGTGCCGAGGAATTTCTCGATGCCGGTTTTCGCGAAGACTTCGACGGGCGCAATATCTGCATCGTCGAATGGCCCGAGAAAGCCGACCCGGTGCTGCCACCGGCCGACCTGAATATTTATTTGAACGTTGCGGGTACAGGACGTGATGTAGAATTGCAAGCGTCTTCTGAATTGGGTCTGTCATGCCTTCACCGTCTCAAATTCGCCCCGAACCTTTGATTTCCTCGCCCATCACCCGGCGCACGGTACTCAAGGCCGGCGGCACCCTGCTGTTGTCCGTGTTCGCGCCCATGTCGGCGATGGCGGCGCAAATTCTCGCCGTGCGCGTCTGGCCGGCCGAGGACTACACGCGCGTCACCCTGGAAAACGACAGCATCCTCAAGGCGACCCACTTCATCGTCAAGGACCCGGAACGGCTGGTGGTCGACATCGAAGGACTCGAGCTCAATCCCACCTTGAAGGGCCTGGTGGCGAAGATCCAGTCGAACGACCCGTACATCAAGCAGGTGCGCGTGGGCCAGAACCGGCCCAACGTGGTGCGCCTGGTGTTCGACCTGAAAGAAGAAGTCACGCCGCAGCTGTTTACCCTGCCGCCGGCCGGCTCCTACAACCACCGCCTGATCTTCGACCTGTATCCCGTGCACGAGCCGGACCTGATCGCGCAGATGATCGAAAAGGGCGACTGGTCGAGCGATCCCGCCAAGCCCTTGATGTCCGACACGCATACGCCGCCGCCCGCGCTGCCCCTGCCCGACAGCGGCAAGCCGCCCGTGGCCGTCGCGCCGCCGGTGGCGTCCATCGTGCCGCCCGTGCCCGATATCCGCCCGGAACAGCGCCCCGAAGCGCGCCCGCTGCCGGGCCAGAAAGTGGTGCGCATGATTACCATCGCGCTCGATCCCGGCCACGGCGGCGAAGATCCGGGCGCCATGGGCAGCCGCGGCAGCCGCGAAAAAGACGTGGTGCTGGCCATTGCCAAGCGCCTCAAGACCAAGCTGGAACTGCAACCGAACATGCGCGTCATGCTCACGCGCGACGCCGATTTCTTCGTCCCGCTGGGCATGCGCGTGGAAAAGGCGCGCAAGGTGCAGGCCGACCTGTTCGTCTCCATCCACGCCGATGCGTTCATCCAGCCGACGGCGCGCGGCTCGTCCGTCTTCGTGCTGTCCGAAAAGGGTGCCACCTCGACGGCCGCGCGCTGGCTGGCCAACAAGGAAAACCAGGCCGACCTGATCGGCGGCGTGAACGTGAAAAACCACGACAAGCAACTGGCCAGCGTGCTGCTCGATCTGTCGACGACGGCGCAGATCAATGACAGCATGAAGCTGGGCAAGGCCGTGCTGCGCGAAATCGGCGGCATCAACCGCCTGCACAAGGGCTCCGTCGAGCAGGCCGGCTTCGCCGTGCTGAAAGCGCCCGACATCCCGTCCATCCTGATCGAGACAGCCTTCATCTCGAATCCGGAAGAAGAAGCCAAGCTGACCGACAATGGCTACCAGGACCAGATGGCCGACGCCATCGTCACGGGCATCAAGAATTACTTCGCCAAGAATCCGCCGCTGGCGAAAAGCCGTCTGACCTGACAGGGACATCCGCATGAACAAGAGTACTTTTGGCCAATTGCCGGCCGTGACCATCCGCGCCGCTGATGGCGCGCAGGCCACCGTCACCCTGTACGGCGGCCACCTGGTCGCGTGGCAGACCAGCGATGGCCAGGAGCGCCTGTTCTGCAGCCGCGATTCCGCGCTCGACGGCAGCCGCGCCATCCGTGGCGGCGTACCCGTGATCTTCCCCCAGTTCGGCGCACGCGGCACGGGCATGCGCCACGGCTTTGCGCGCGTGGCGACCTGGCAGCTGGAATCGACGGGCGACGCCGATGGCGCCGCATGGGCGCAATTCATCCTGCATCACACGGACCTGCCGGACGCCATCGCCACCACCTGGCCCTGGGCCTTCACCCTGCGCCTGCGCGTGGCCGTCAAGGCGCAGTCGCTGGAGTTGAACCTGTCCGTGCACAACACGGGCGAGCAGGCGTTTCCGTTCTCGGCCGCCCTGCACAGCTATTTTGCGATCGATCAATTGAGCGAAGCGCGCATCAAAGGCCTGCAGCGCGTGCGCTATTCGGACGAGACGCCGCAAGATGCCTTGCAGGCGGAAGAGGAGCTGCAATTTTCGGACAAGCTGGACCGCATCTATTACCAGCTGCCGGGCGCCTTGCACCTGCAGTCTGGCAGCCACACCTTGCGCCTGGAGCAGCAGGGTTTTACGGATGCCGTCGTGTGGAACCCCGGCGCGCAAGACGCGGCCGCCCTGCCCGACCTGGCCGACGACGAATACCAGCGCTTCATTTGCATCGAACCTGCGCTGATCCAGCCCGATACGCTGGCCGCCGGCGCCGCATGGAGCGGCCGCCAGCGCCTGGAATTCGTTTAATTCGATTCCTTGATGATGCGTCCATTACCGGCTTGCACCGGACGCGCATTGAGCGGATACAAACGGCTGAACAACGCCATCTGCGCCGGCGACGCCTGCACCGGCTGCTTCATCACCAGCCACAGCACGCCCTCGCTGCACGGCGGCGAAGTCAGCGACCCCATATACGTGTAGTAATCGCGCCGCGCCGGCAGCATCTCGGCCGGATCGAGCAGGATGGTCGGTTGCATGGTCTCGAATTTTTCCAGCGGCAGGTTATTCCACACCGTCTGGATGGTCGCTTGCGGCGCACCGCGTTCCAGCAGCAGGGCCAGCACGGCCAGCCGGCCTTCCGCATCGCGGTGCACCAGGTGCACCACCATCTCGAATGCCTTGCCATTGATGCGCTCTTCGGACGGGCGGTGGAAATGGAATTGCTGCAGCTCGAACATGCGGTTCTGCACCGTGATGTAATTGCCGCCACTCACGCCCACCTGCACCGTGTGGCCATTGTCGACCACATTGAACGATGACGGGTGGTAGTCAAAGCTGATCTGCTCGAGTTCCACTTTCATGCCATCGCGGATATCGATCGGCGACTGGCGGCTGCCATTGCCACACTTGGCCCAATCGACATTGATCTTGCTCCAGTTGGCCGGGCCGCTCTCGCCCTCGTACGACCAGTGCGTGCCGCGCGCCACGAGAGGTGGTGGCGGTGGCGCGGCCTTCACCACCGCGGCGCGCTTGGCGCGGGCGGCGGCGCGGGCCGCCTGGGTGGCGCGCATTTCCGCCAGGCGCACCGCGATACGTTCGGACAGGTCGACTTCAGCCGCTTCTTCCTTCTCGCGCGCCGTGGGCGCGACGACGACAGGCGCCTTGACCTCCTTGCCCTTGACCTCCTTGCCCTCCTTCCCCTTCACCGATTCGGTCAGGGTTTTCATGGCGGCCGCGCGCGCCGACGCCGACATGGGCGCGGATGCGCTGGCGCTCGCCGCAGCGGGGGCATCTTTGGCGCTTGCCATGGCCGTCATCGCGGCAAGGCTGCAAGCTAACAGGGCGCTCAAATGTCGCATGGAAATCCAGAAAGTGAGAATACCCTCTGGTTTACGGCTGGTAAGCAAGAAAACTTGAATCAGCGGGGGAGTAAAACAGAAATGCGGAGAAGAAAGTTAATCCAGGGCCAGCTGCGGACGGCGCCGCAGCGTGCTTGCCCTGGATCGACGCAGCGTCAGGCCGACTTGCCGACCATGCGCTTGTAGAGTTTCCACATGCCGCCCAGTACCACCGGCACCACGGCGGCGCCGACACCGATCAGCACGATCAAGGTCAGGTGGTCGCGGATCCACGGGATATTGCCGAAGAAGTAGCCCGCCGTCACCAGACCGACCACCCATAACAGGGCGCCCGTCACGTTGTACATCTGGAAGCGCGCATGCGTCATGTCGGAAATGCCGGCCACGAAGGGGGCGAAGGTGCGCACCACCGGCACGAAACGGGCCAGGATGATGGTCTTGCCGCCATGCTTTTCAAAGAATTCATGCGTGCGGCGCATGGCATCCTTGTTGATCCAGCGGTAATCATGGGTAAACACCCTTTGCCCGATGGCCTCGCCTATCCAGTAATTGAGCGTGTTGCCCGTCACGGCAGCCGTCACCAGCAAGGCAATCAGCAAGCCCAGGTGCATCTGTCCCGTCGCACAAAACGCGCCGGCGATAAACAACAAGGTATCCCCAGGGAAGAAGAACAGCACCACGAGGCCTGTCTCGCAAAAAATAATGGCAAACAGCACTGCATACACGAGGGTACCGTACTGCTCGATCAAGAGACCCAGCGTCTTGTCGACATGCACGATCATGTCGAGGAATTGCACAAAATCCATATATTTTTCCCTAAAGGTAGCGGCGGAATCATACACCACCCGGCCAGCGCAACGGCAGTCCCCGGCCCGATATTTCAGGATTAATTATGTGCCGCCCTTGCGCGCGTGGCAATTTAAGTAAAGGTTAAGGAAACGCCGCAGTGGCGGGCCACTCTCAGGATTACGATATGCAATGTTTTTCCAACGAAATATTGCCATTCCGGTATACACTTTCTGACCGGTGCAATCCGCGCCGACCAGGAGAGAATATGTATTTGCATTCACTGAGCGGCCTGACCCTGGCCACCGTGCTGGGCCTTGCCCAGCTGTCCGCCCACGCGGCGCCTGTCCAGATCAAGGCGCCCGCCGAACTGGCCCCCAAGGCGACCTTGGCCGACGTGATCAAGGCCTCCAAGCCGTCCGACTGGCGTGCGCTGGATCCGGACAACACCCTGTACATGGACATTCCCTCAGGCCGCGTGGTGATCGAACTGGCGCCCGACTTCGCGCCGAAGCACGTGGCCAATATCAAGGCCCTGGTGGCCGAACAGTATTACGACGGCCTGGCCATCACGCGCGCGCAGGACAACTGGGTGGCGCAGTGGGGCGATCCGAACGAGAAAAATCCCAAGCCCATCCAGCATGCCCGGCGCACCCTGCCCGGCGAATTCACGGTCCCTTTGACAAACATCAAGAGCTTCACGCGCCTGCCGGACGTCGATGGCTATGCGCCGCAAGTCGGCCATTCGAACGGCTTCCCGTCCGCGCGCGATCCGAAAACCGGCACGGCCTGGCTCACGCATTGCTATGCCACCGTCGGCGTGGGCCGCGACAGCGCCAGCGACAGCGGCGGCGGCACCGAGCTGTACGCCGTCATCGGCCAGTCGCCGCGCCACCTGGACCGCGACATCACGGTCGTCGGCCGGGTCGTCGCCGGCATGCCATTGCTGTCGACCCTGCCACGCGGCACGGCTCCCATGGGTTTTTATGACAGCCCCGAGAAAAACGTGCCGATCAAGGCCATCCGCCTGGCCGCCAGCGTGCCACCCGAGCAACGCGCGAACCTGGAAGTGATGCGCACCGACAGCGCCGCCTACCAGGCCGTGCTGGAAGCCCAGCGCCACCGCGGCGGCCCGTGGAGCAAGGTCACGGCCGGCCACGTCGACCTGTGCAATGCGCCGATACCGGTGCGGGAGGTGGGGAAATAAAACGCCCCGAAGGGCAAATTCCGGGGTCGTACCCTGAGGGTACGACCCCAGTCTTCGTTTTGTGTTTAAGGCATCAGCACAGCAGCGCCTCCCCTTGCGAACCCGTTATAATCAGGGCATGAACGCTCCCATCACGCCCCACCGCCCGATCCAGGCCCTGCCTGACCAGTTGATTTCGCAAATCGCCGCCGGCGAGGTGGTCGAGCGGCCGTCGGCCGTGGTCAAGGAGCTGCTGGAAAACGCGCTCGATTCGGGCGCCACGCAGATCACCGTGCGGCTGGAAGAAGGGGGCGTGAAACGCATCGCCATCACCGACAATGGTCGCGGCATCGATAAAGATCAGCTGCCGCTGGCGCTGGCGCGCCACGCCACCTCGAAGATCGCGTCATTAAGCGACCTGGAAAACGTGGGCACCCTGGGCTTCCGCGGCGAGGCGCTGGCGTCCATCGCCTCGGTGGCGGCCGTCACGCTGACGTCGCGCACGGCGGACGCCGCCCATGCGTGGGAAATCGTCGGCTCACACAATGGCAGCGTCTCGCCGTCGTCGGGCGCGCACGGCACCACGGTCGACGTGCAAGACCTGTATTTCAACACGCCCGCGCGGCGCAAATTCCTCAAATCCGAGCAGACAGAGTACGGCCACTGCGCCGAAGTCGTGCGCCGTATCGCCCTGGCGCGGCCGGACGTGTCGTTCTCGCTGTCGCACAACGGCCGCACCATCGACCAGTGGAATATCAGCGAACTGGCCAAGCGCAGCGCCCACATCCTCGGCAATGACTTCGCCGAGGCGCGCCTGGCTCTGGACGAGTCAGCCGGCACCCTGCGCATTCACGGCTTTGCCGGCTTGCCGACGGCCTCCAAGGCGCGCGCCGATGGCCAGTTCTTTTATGTCAACGGCCGCTTCGTGCGCGACAAGCTGCTCGTGCACGCCGTGCGCATGGCGTATCAAGACGTGCTGCACGGCGACCGCTTCCCGTCCTACGTGCTGGCGCTCGACCTCGACCCGGCACTGGTCGACGTCAACGTGCACCCGTCGAAGATCGAAGTGCGCTTCCGCGACAGCCGCTCCGTGCACCAGTTCGTCTTTCATGCGGTGCAGCGCGCGCTGGCGCAAACCTCGGCCACGGCGTTTGGCAGCGTGCCTGCACCGCTGCCGGCCGCCTCCACCCTGAGTGGCGACAGCGGCTCGGGCACGGGCAGCCCAGGCATCTGGCGCCGCGAGCAGACGCAAACCTCGTTCGGCGCGCAATTCACGAATACCTTTGCACCGGCCTCGCCCGGCGCGGCCCGCCCCTTCTTTGCCGACGCGCCCGGCGTGGGGCAAGACACGGCGGCCTACGGCGCCCTGTTCGGCGGCGGCGGCGCCAGTTCTCCGGTCACGCAGGTGGAGCCGTACATCGCCTCGGCTGAAGCGATGGCGCGCGAAGAATATCCGCTGGGCTTTGCCCTGGCCCAGCTGCATGGCATCTACATCCTGGCGCAAAACACCAAGGGCCTGGTGCTGGTCGACATGCACGCCGCGCACGAGCGCATCCTGTACGAACAGCTGAAAAACGCGCTGCAGGCGCAGGTCTCGGGCCAGGACATGCAGGTGCAATCCTTGCTGATCCCCGTGACGTTTTATGCCGATGCCATCGAGGTGTCGACGGCAAATGAAAACCAGGACACCTTGAAAGCGCTGGGCTTCGACATCGCCGCCCTGTCGCCTACCACCCTGGCCGTACGCTCCGTGCCGACCCTGCTGAAAAACGCCGACGCGCAAACCCTGGCGCGCGACGTGCTGCGCGACGTGCGCGAATATGGCGGCTCGCGCGTGCTGATCGAGCGCCAGAACGAATTGCTGGGCACCCTGGCCTGCCACACGGCCGTGCGCGCCAACCGCATTCTGTCGGTGCAGGAAATGAACGCCCTGCTGCGCCAGATGGAGAGCACCGAACGCGCCGACCAGTGCAACCATGGCCGGCCGACCTGGGTGCAGGTCGAGATCAACGCGCTCGATAAACTGTTCCTGCGCGGCCAGTAAACGGTAGGTCGGATTAGCGCAGCGTAATCCGACACTGCAGCGGCGTCATCACGTCGGCTTACGCTTGCGCTAAGCCGACCTACGCACCACCTTACAAGAGTCAACATGCAAAACACCCCCCACCTCCCCCTGGCCGTCGCCATCATGGGCCCCACGGCCAGCGGCAAGACGGCCAGTGCGCTGGCCATCGCGCAAGCCATTCCGTCCGAGATCATCTCCGTCGATTCTGCCCTCGTCTACCGGGGCATGGATATCGGCACGGCCAAGCCGTCGCAAGAAGAACTGGCCCAGGTACCGCATCATCTGATCGACATCATCGATCCGCTCGATGCGTATTCCGTGGCGCAGTTCCGCAACGATACGCTGCGCCTGGTGAGCGAGATCACGGCACGCGGCAAGCTGCCGCTGCTGGTCGGCGGCACCATGCTGTACTTCAAGGGCCTGGCCGATGGCCTCGACGATTTGCCCGGCGCCGATCCCGTGCTGCGCGCCCAACTGGAAGAAGACGCGGCCGCCATCGGCTGGCCCGCCATGCATGCGCGCCTGGCGCAGCAAGACCCCATCACGGCCGCGCGCCTGGCGCCGCAGGACGCGCAGCGCATCGGCCGCGCGCTGGAAATCATCGCCCTGTCCGGGCAGCCCATGTCGGCCCTGCTGGACCGGCGCGAAAAGACCGTGCTGCCGTTCCGGCTGCAATCGTTCGCGCTGGAACCGTCGGACCGCGCCGTGCTGCATGCGCGCATCGCCACGCGTTTCGACCTCATGCTGAAGAACGACGCCCTGCTCGACGAAGTGGAGCAGCTGCGCCGGCGCGGTGACCTGCATCCGGGCCTGCCCTCGATGCGCTGCGTGGGCTACCGCCAGGCCTGGGAATACCTCGATGGCCGCATCGACCGCGCCACCTTGCGCGAGACGGGCATCATCGCCACGCGCCAGCTGGCCAAGCGGCAGCTCACCTGGTTACGCTCGATGCCGGAGCGCAGCGTCATCGATTGCCTGGGCGCTGATCCGGCCAGCGCCATGCTGGCGCAAATCGTCCCTTTGCTGACATAAGCGTCGCCACACAACAACTGGCCAAGCGCTAGGCTCGACTTTGGTTACACTCGATGCCGGAGCGCAGCGTCATCGATTGCCTGGGACGTGACCCGGCCGCGGCCATGCTGGCGCAGATCCAAGCGTTGCTGAAATAGTCACGTCAACAATCCACGACGAAAAAACCGCACATTTTTTTGCGCCAGCATTGACAAGGAAATGCGAAGACTGGATAATGCTCGGCTGTTGGGTGATATAGCTCAGTTGGTTAGAGCACAGCATTCATAATGCTGGGGTCGGTGGTTCAAGTCCACCTATCACCACCAAAGAACATCGATCAGGTTTCGCCTGGTCAAAACCAGCATCCGGTCTGAC